>NZ_DAMABV010000010.1:0-119064 GCF_031984885.1 Phenylobacterium sp. | reverse complement strand
TCGTACACCTCGCCGCCACCATGATCTGGCTGCGCTGAATGTCGATTCCGCCTAGGCCGCCGCGACTTCGAAGCCCAGCGAGGTCACGGCATCCCGGAGGATCTCCGGCGTGACCGCAGCGCCATGGAGGACGCCCACCGTCGTATCGGGATAATGAAGCGAAACGTCTTGCACGCCTTCGAGACCGCGCAGAGCGGTGTCGACTTTGCTCGCACAGCCCGAACAGGTCATGCCCGTAACCGTGAGCGTGGTGGCCTTCAGTGCTTCGTCCATGTGCGGCTCCTCTATTCTGAGAAGCAGCGTACTTCCTCCAGCCAATCGAGGATCAAGCGATAAATCCGCTGTTAGGCCCCGCAGTCAGCGGCAGAGATCAGCGAGATCATCGGGCAGCGGCATCGGCTGTTCGGCAGGCACATTCGCGCCACCCGTGTTGCCTGCGGGCAGCCGCCCCATCCAGGACAACAGTCCGCCAGCCGCCAAGCGAACCAGTTGACCGCTCACCTCGCGAGCATCCCTCCTGCGCCATCCGATTTTGAGCATCTCAAAATGCGCCCAGCTATGGGGCCCTGCCCAGGGCTGACCCAAGATGTGGGCCCTCTCAAGCAGGCGAAACGCTTCATCGAGGTCGCCGACGGCCAAGGCGCGCTTTGCGGCCGCAGCCTCGCGTTCGAAAGCCTGGCGACGCATCTGAGTTTTCATCAAACCTGCCCCATTCGTGGCGCCGCGTCAGCGACCTCCGCTTGAATGCACATAGGATCGGCCGGGTAACTTGAGAAGCGTCTCCACGAGCACGGTGATCCGCAGGGCCTGAAGGCCCGAGCAGACGCCGGCCGAGGGACGCCCACCGCGCGGTGGGCGCCGGGTAGCTCGCCGCCGATGGCGTGCTATGGCTGAGATCGGCCGGGTGGCCGGCGCGGATGTCCAAGCCGAAAGGCCAAAGGCGTCGGCGCGTGTCTCAAGCACGTTCTCAACACCCGGCTCTCCAAAAACCGGCCTGCCCGGGAGAACACGAAGCGCCCGCTGTCTGCCGTCTCCCTCGCGGTCGAACCACCCGACAGCGCTATTCTACCTGCAATAGGGCTTGCCAACACTGCCCCGCTTTGGCGAGACTCGAACGGAATGAGAACTGACCCCGATCACCTCCCCGCTCTGCAACAGCGCGAACTTGAGCGCGTGGCCCAGACACTGCTCACCGAGTTCGACGCAGCAGTGGCGGGCGGCACGCAGCCGTTCCGCAAGCAGGGCAAGGTGCTGAAGATCATCCTGTTCGGCAGCTACGCCCGCAACGACTGGGTCGACGAACCGGAGAACGGCTACCAGTCTGACTACGATCTGCTGGTCATCGTCAGCCACGAGAAGCTGACCGACATCGCCGACTACTGGTACGTCGCCGAAGACAAGATCCTGCGCGACCCGGAGGTCGGCCGCACGGTCAACATCATCGTCCACACTCGGCAGGAGGTGAACGACGCCCTCTCCAAAGGTCAGTACTTCTTCACAGACATCGCCCGCGACGGCGTCGTCCTCTACGAGCTGCCCGGCCACCCGCTCGCCATGCCTGCTCCGCCGACGCCGCGGGACGCCTACGACCTGGCGAAGGGGTACTTTGAGAGGCAGCAGACCTCGATCGCGTCGTGGCTCGAGTTGGCGGAGCACGCCCGCTCAAAAGGCCAAGTCGGCGATTGGCCTAACAAGGCAGCGTTCAATCTCCACCAGGCCGTCGAAACCGCCTACGCCTGCTTCCTGCTAGTGCGGACGCTCTACTTCCCGCGCTCCCACAACATCAAGTTCCTCCGGTCCCTCGCCGAACAGAACGAGCCGCGCCTGATCGCCGTCTGGCCGCGCGAACATCGCGCCGACCGCAGCCGCTTCGAAACCCTCAAGCGCGCCTACGTCGAGGCCCGCTACTCCACCAGCTACGATATCACTGCGGAGGATCTGCAAGCGCTCGCCGCCCAAGCCACCCGCCTGCGCGAGATCGTGGAGGAGGTTTCGCAGGAGCGGCTTGAGGCGCTCAAGAGAGAGGCTGGAGCCTAGTCAATGACCAGTTTGACCGAGGCCTCAACGAAACCAATCAGACGCCTTGCCTATCTGTTGCTGCTGATAGTCGGCGGGGTCGGATTGGTTACTCATGCATGGTGGTTTGAAGCGACCCGGGACGTCGTTGTCCTGCAGCGAGCTGGGTCATGGCTGACGGTATGGGGCATCGCTGTCACCGCGCGGCCCATCTTGACCGACGGCGTCGCCAGCACGGTGCAGCGCCAAATGCCTCGTGTGCATGCCTTCTTTCCGATGTCCGATCTGGCCGATCGCCTTAAACGCGCGGAAGCACGGCGCCCCGAAGTTCGACGCTCCGTGATAGCCGAACGCGTGGCTGGCGTCGTGATGATCGTCTGCGGCACACTCCTTAACGGGTATGGCGACATGTTCGGTCGATGGCTCCTGGCGCTGTAGGCCTGCGTTGACCGAGCGCACGATTCGATTGGGCGACGTCCAGTACATTGGCAATCGCCCCTATCGCACCGGGTTCCTACGGGCCCAATTCTGGCCAGTGGAACGGCATGACGAAGCTGCGATGAAACGCGTGGCTCGCCGCGAGAACATCCTCGTGTGGGGACCGCCGCTCTACCACTACACCAGCCTCAGCGGCTTCAAGGGCATCATCGAATCCAGGGGATTTTGGGCGAGCGATAGCCGCTTCCTGAACGATGCGCACGAGATGCGTCATGGCGCCGAACTCGCGGCCGAGGTGCTGTCACAGATTGTTCGTCGCTCTCGCGTGCCCGCCTTCCGCCCCATCGCCAAGGCGGTTCGCGACAACATTCTGCGCCCCCCGAAGGTCGGACACCTGATTGCGTGCTTTTCCACTTTGCGCGACAGCCTGGAACAGTGGCGCGGCTACGGCGGCAGTGGCGGCGTGTGCATCGGCGTTGGCGTGAACCACCAGAAACAACGAGCTCCGATGTTCTACGGATCATCGATGCTGCCGCATCGTGTCTTCTATTCCGCCCGAGCCAAGCAGGCGCTCGTGCTGTCGCTCCTACGCCGCTTCGAAATCGAGTACCGCACGGACATGGAGGCGATGCGCGGTCATTGGCCCGACGATCATGACCAGCACTATGTCGAGCGCCTTACCTCCACGCTGTCCGGAGCCATCGTCGGCTTTAAGAATCTGGCCTTCGGCCATGAAGCAGAAGTCAGGGTCGTTCTCTCGCACGCCGAAGCAGACGACTTTGGAGGGTTGAAGTTCCGCCCCAGTCCGCTGGGCTTGGTACCCTACCTATGCACGGGAGATCGCCTGGAGAACGCGGTCAGCATTGAGAACGTGATGGTCGGCCCATCGCCACACCAAGAGCTGATCGCCAGCTCCGTCCGAACCTTTCTCGACCACCACGGATACACGGATATCCCGGTCGATTTGTCTACGATCCCGTATCGCGGCCCGGGCTTCTAGGGCTACCTAACCGGACTTCGCAAAGGCCAATTCGCGAGGCCAGCGCGGATGTCGTTAGCCAAAAGTGCCCAGCGCTTAATCGTCCTGTAAGGTGGGCGGATCATGCCCCGTCCACACTGTCCAGGTTCCATCCTCAGCGGTTCTGATCGTCATCACAGTCGGAAACTCTGCCGCGACAAGGCGCATCAGGTTGGTGAGGTCCGGCAGCTCAACTTCGTAGAGTCCGTGCCTCACGGTACGGTCCGATGCGACCAAGACTCCCTGACAACGCCCGCGGGGTCCGAGGACTTCGACGAACACTGCACTGTGGATCAACACGTTCAGCAAGCGACGACGCGTCAGCGATCGCGCTTGCGGCTGCTCCATTGCAAAGAAGCGCTCAAAGTCCGGATGGCGGATCGGTGAGTAGCCACTCCGGATCACCGGATAGTGCTTCACAGTGATTGGCTCATCGAGGAACGCTGACGACAGTCTGAAAGACTCATCGAGCTTCCGAATGGCATAGGCCCCGACAAAGACATTCCGCTCAATGAGGAGCGAACGCTTGGCCGAGGGGCGCTTAGCTGCGGACGCATCGATCTCTGCGGCGTCTTTCGCGAGTTGAGCTTTCCAAGGGACGCTGTCGAAAATCATCGCGGCCGAAGCTAAACAAGCTGGGCTGGGCGAAGCAACTAGGGCAAGCACCACCCGGAAGTTCGCAGCGCAAATTTGAAGGACTGCCTTGCGTAGCAAGGGATTACTGCCACGAGGGGTTGCGCAGATGCGTGCGGACGTCCGCGACCCTATTCTGGAGGATCGCCCGGCGAGCTATCGTGACCTCGGCCATAGAAACGGACCGGACCAATGATGTCCGCATCGGTGATCGTAAGCATTTGATGCTTGAGACCGGCCGTCTCGCGCACTTTGTTTGCGAGCGCGACTAGGGCGTGGAGAGTACCGTGCGCATAGGTCAAGGCGTCGCCGCTTGTGTCGACGAAGCCGCGATACTCCTCGAGCCGCTCCTTGAGGATCGCTTCTTGCTCAAAATCAACCGGCGACGGGCGTGGCCTCAGTCCGCCCTCGGCTGTTGTCAGAGGATAGTGGACGATTGGCGCCGAGCCGCCTCGTAGCGGCCGCAACCGTACTTGCGTCGAGTGTAGCTCGTGCGAATTTGCGAGCGGCGCGACATGGGTAATGGCGTTGCGAAGGTCCGTCAGGGCCCTGAGCCAGCCGCCGTCGGCGCCCGCGGCATGGATTTCAGTCAGCAGCGGAGCCGCATTTGAGCGCGAACGGGTTCGACGGAGCAATGAAGCCAGTGTCGTGACGTCTTGCGAGGCCTCCTTTAGCACGAGACGCCAAATGGCTTCCGCGATCAGATCGCGCAGCCCTGCGGCATCGGCGAGAAATGCATGGATCGCCGCCTCCATGTGGACGAGGTAGCCATTCGCGAAGAGCGTTCGGTCTTGCGGTCGTTTGTATGAACCATCCAAGTCAATGAGCTTCGACCGGAGGCAATTTCGATAGGCATCGCTGAGTTCGCGGACCCGTAGGTTGAGCAGGCGAAGATAGGTCGCAAATCGCCCCGCTATGTCGACGATCTCCGGCCCTCGTTGCTCTGGCACGTGGCGCACCTGCGACCACGCTCGCTCGCACGCCATTTCCGCGAAACCGGCCTGGGGCCAAAAGACCTGGAAGTCTGGAGGTTCGCCAGCGACCAGCGCACTTCTATGACTGATGAAGTCCACCCCGAGTATCTCAAGCCCAATGTCCTGTAGGACAGCGTAGGTCCGCGCATAGGGCTGTGTCGGGAACTGCAGGAGATGCAAGCCGTAGTCGGGCCCAACCCGAACGTCGGCATCGCCAATGTCGAACGCGCGAAGCCCCCCCGAGAGATGGATAATGCGGAGGGACGGCCGAGGTGGGGCCACTGGAGTGCTCATGGTGAGGGCCCTGCCTTGCAAGGGGCCGCCACCGTGATGCCTTGCTGAGGCAGCGCCCTACTCCACCCTCAGGTTCGTCGCCGCCAGCTTACCGCTACGCCGGTCCTGCTCCAGGTCGAAGCTGACCTGCTGACCATCATCAAGGCCACGCAGGCCTGCACGCTCGACGGCGGAGATGTGCACAAAGATGTCGGTGCCGCCGTCGTTCGGCTGAATGAAGCCAAAGCCCTTCGCCGGGTTGAACCACTTCACGACACCAGCGCCCGAACCGAGGGTCTCGCGGCTCACCCCCCGCGGCGGCGGCGACGCAGAGCGGCCGGAACCGCCGCCGCGGCCACGACCACCTCCCGCCGGCGCATAGGCCAGAACTGAGAGCGCCACGGCCGATGACTTGCCAGAGCGCCGATCACGCTCGACCTCGAAGCTCACTTCGTCGCCTTCGTTCAAGCCTTCGATGCCGCTGTCGTGCAGGGCGGAGATACGCACGAAAATATCAGGCGTCCCGTCAGACGGACTGATGAAACCAAAGCCCTTCGCGGCATTGAAGAATTTGACGACGCCTTGCGACATGGCGGCCCCTTCCGTTGTGAAGCCACGGATTTAGCCCGGCTGCGCGCCGCCTGGCTACGGGATTGCAGCCAGATGTTCTCGCGCTGAGCGGGAGTGGGGCGCCGCCGCCACAGCCGGAACGGAGTCGCCAAGCGCCAAATGTTCTGCTTTTGTTCGCGCGGGAGCGCAGACATGGCAGACGGATCAACTCTTCAAGAAGAACGCACGAAGCTGGCGGCCAGCCAGGCTCTCGGCGATGCGCTGGCGCGAGATCGACACATCGTCGCTTTGTGCTTGTCGCCGCCGTGCCGGCGTAGCGCCGTTTGCGACCCGAGCCCTTGGCTGCACCAGCACCTGGAGCAGCTCCCGCTGACAGCCCTCGCATCCCGCGTTCGGTGCATCTGCGGCTCCAGAGCCGCACGGCTAGAAATCCGGGCAGGACCGGCGAAGGCCGCCTCAAGCCCTGCCCTCTTCATTTTTCGCTAGGAGCCCATTTTGACCAAGATCCGATATCTCGGCGTCACCGATCCGAAGGCCGCCTTCGAGACCTTGCGCCCATATCATCGCGCATTGATCGCCCTGCAGACTAAGTGCCGACCGTTCGGGACCGACTACCTCATCCTGGCCGCGGCACAGAAGGCGCTTGAAACCGCCGCCTACCATTTCACGCGAGACACGGCCTTCTATTCTGGAAAGCCGCACGGCTGATGCTTTTGCCGATCGCCCATGCTCGCGACGCCCGGCTGGAGGAGGCGCAGAAGTATCCCGGCTGCCGGCTGATGCTGGCCTGCGGTCGGTGCGGCTGGTCCAAAGGCTATGACGTGGCGCGGGTCATCGATCGGCTATACGCGCGCGGCGACGGTGGCTTCACGACGCCTGTCGCCCGCGTCGCGAGCCAGGTGAAGCACGCCTGTCCGAAGTGCTGCGACCATCAGTGGAGCACCCGCCTCGCCTATCCGGACGACCTTGACGAGCGCGAGCTCCGAAGACTGCGCAACCGCCTCAGGAATTAGGCCCCCCTCGCGCCCCGCGAAGCTGAGCCTTAGAATGCGGCTCCGCACCGAATGCGTCGCAGCAGGACGGGGCGCCTCGGACGTTTTAGATTCTTGCGTTCGGTGAACCTCGCGACTTAGACTCAGGGTTGCGCCGCGGCCGCGGCGCCGAGGCGTGAGAACCTCGCTTGAGAAGTCCACGACGCCCTCTGTCCGGCGTGGCCGACGCGCATGTCCAGGTCGCCAGCGGCGGCTAAAGGCGTCGGCGCATGGTCAAGCATGTTCTCAACACCCGGACATCCGGGCGTGCGCCTCGCAGCATCAAGGCGAGGCCATGGCCCACCAACCCACCTCGGGCGAAGTCCTGACGCCAAACGGCGTGGACACCGACCAACGCAACGTCGAGAGCCTGTCGGTCCTCTATCGACGCTATTCAGGCTGGCTGAAGGCGATGCTTCGCCGACGCTACGGCATCGATGGCGAAGACGTTGTCCAAGAGACATATATTCGCGTGGCCCCCTTTCATGCCGCCCAGGAAGTACGCCATCCTCAGGCGTTGCTGTTGCGGGTGGCCACCAATCTCGCCCGCAATCAGATCCGCGCCGAGGCGACCCGCAGGCGGCTGGCCGAGACGCTCGAACGGGAGACGGTGGATGGCGTCGATGCGCCCAGTCAGCTTGAATCCCTTGTCTTCAAGCAGGCCGTTCTATCCCTCCCCGTCATCTTCAGGGATGTGATGATCCTCAGCCGCTTCACCGGAATGACCAACGCCGAGATCGCCGAGCGCCTGGGTCTCTCGATCAAGACTGTCGAGTGGCGCCTCGCCAAGGCGCTGGTTCTCTGCGCCCAACAGCTCGCGGACTAATCGTCATGGCCGCCAACTCACACGAACAGGTGCTGGAAGACGCCGCGACCTGGTTCTCCAGGCTGCGCACCCATTCCGTCAGCGCCGAAACCCTCGACGCCTTCTTCGCATGGCGCAGCGACCCCGCAAACGAAGCGGCCTACATTGAGGTCGAGGCGTTGTGGCGCAGTGGCGACGCCCTGCACTCAGATCCGGACATCCGGGCCGCCGCTAACGAGGCGCTCAATCGGACGACGACTCGGCGGCCTGAACCATCACGCCGCCTCTTCGCGCTCGCCGCGGCGACCGTCCTCGCGCTCTCAGGCGCCCTGACCGCCGGATGGTTGCTGCACGCCCCAGTCTATCAAACCGAGATCGGAGAGCAACGCGCCGTCCGCCTTGCCGACGGTTCGACCTTGACGCTCGACACCAACAGCAGAGCGATCGTGAGGATGAGAGGCGACGAACGGCGGGTCGAGCTCGCTCGCGGCCAAGCGATGTTCGCGGTTGCTCGCGATGCGAAGCGTCCGTTCGTCGTGTCGGTCGACAAGGTCGAAGTTCGAGCCCTCGGCACACAGTTCGACGTTCGACGCGACGCGGACAAGGTCCGGGTGACCTTGCTCGAGGGCAAGGTTCGCGTGAACGACAGCTCGTCCCGAGCCTGGACGTTGAGGCCAGGAGAGCAGATCACCACCGGCCAGGACGGGCCGCGCGTGCTGGCCGACACCAGCGCCGTCACTAGCTGGACGAGCGGCCGCCTTGTCTTTCGGGACCTGCCGCTCTCGGCGGCCGTCGAGGAAGCCAACCGCTACAGCCGTCGCAAGATCCGGCTCGCCGCGTCGAACGACATCGCCGCTGCCCATGTGAACGGCGTCTTCCACACGGGAGATATCGACGCCCTGGCCGAGGCCGTCGCGCACCTCTATGCGCTGGACCTCAGCACCGAGCAGGACGGTGATCTGCTGCTTCGCGCCCGAATGGAGTGAAGCCATAGTTTTCTTTGCGGTGGTCGTCAGGGTTTGCCTGGGGCCCGCGTGTCTATCCCTCACAACGCATCGCGATCAGGCCGGCTCGCCGTCTGACAACGCGCTGCACAAGTGGTGAGGGAATGAATGTCGTTCAGTAAGTCGTACGCCCCCCAGGCGTTTCTGCTCGCGTTGTGCGCCAGTGCAGCCCCCGCGGCTGCGCTCGCCGCGCCGGCCCAAATTACCTTCGATATCGGCGCCGGACCGCTCGACCAAGCCCTGGTCAGCTATTCGCACCAGAGCGGACGCCAGCTTCTCTATTCGGCGTCGCTGGTCAGCGGCCGAAATGCGCCAGCGGTAAAGGGGCGGCTGACGGCCGATGAGGCCCTCAAGCGCCTGATCGCCGGAAGCGACCTCGTGATCGATCGAACCACGCGCGGCTCCATCGTCTTGCGCGCAAAGGCGGCTCCCTACCCCGCCGGCCGGCTGACGCCACTGTCGTCGGTCGAGCCACAAGGGGCGGTCCAGTCAGCGGAGGCCATCATCCCCGCGCACCGCGCTTCCGAGGAAATCGCCGAGGTCGTCGTTACTGGTAGCCACCTGCGTGGCGTCAAAGATGGCCCCTCGCAAGTCGTGGTGCTCGACAGCGAGGCCATCGCCAAGCGCGGATTCGCCACCCTCGACGAAACGGTCACCAGCCTTCCGCAGAATTTCGGCGGCGGTGGCGGCTCACCGACCACCTTGCTGACCGGCGCAGATCCTCTCGGCACCAATAGCTTCGCCTCCACCGGCGTGAACCTCCGCGGCCTCGGAACCGACGCTACATTGGTGCTCGTGAACGGCAGGCGGATGGCCGGCACAGGCTCGAAGGGCGACTTCGCCGACCTTTCCGCCATCCCCGTGGTGGCTGTGCAACGCGTCGAGGTGCTGGTGGACGGCGCATCGGCCCTCTACGGTTCTGACGCCGTAGGCGGGGTCGTCAACATCCGGCTGCGCCGCGACCTGGACGGCGCAGAAACCCGGCTTCGGTACGGCGTCGCCTCCGGCGGCGAAGCTGAGGAAACCCAGTTTTCGCAGGTCTTCGGCAAAACCTGGGCCGGGGGCCACGGCCTCATCGCCTATGAGAGATACCACCGGCAGAATCTGCCATCCGCCGCGCGCGATTACGCTGCCTCATCGGACCTGCGCCCATTCGGCGGAACCGACCACCGCGTGATTTACAGCGCTCCAGGCAATGTCGTGCAGCTCGACCCCGCGACCTCGAACTACACGCCGATCTACGCCATCCGACCGGGCGCGAACGGCGCCGCGACCTCGCCGTCCGACTTCGTCCCCGGACAGGTCAACCTGGAAAACCAGCGTCAGGGCCTCGACCTCCTTCCCGACGATCGGCGCGACAGCCTCTACGCGTTCGTCGGCCAGTCGCTCACGCCGTGGCTCGAGGTAGAGGCCGACGCCCGCTACACTCGCCGTCGCTTTGACTTCCGCACTCTCGCCTCGACCGGAGTCATCACCGTGCGGGCGACCAATCCCTACTATGTGGCGTTGCCCGGCCTGACATCCCAGCAGATCGCCTATGGCTATGGCGACGACCTCGGGCCCGTCAGGAGCTCAGGCCTCGCCGAGAGCCTCGGCGCCACGCTGGCGCTCAAGGCTGACCTCTGGGGCGATTGGCGCTCGGAGGCCTACCTGGCATTCGCGCAGGAGGTCGGCACCCGGCGTTTCAGCAACACCGTCAATACGCGCCTCCTCAGTGAGGCGCTGGGAGCGATCCCCGACGATCCCGCGACCAGCTACAGCGCCGCGCGCGACGGCTATTTCAATCCCTACGGCGCAGGCGGCGCGAATGGACGCGCCGTTCTCGACTTCATCGGCTCCGGCTTCTCCGAGCAAACCAGCCGCAGCCGCGTCGAAACCCTGGCTCTTCAGGCCGATGGAACCCTGTTTAGGGCGCCTGGCGGGCCGGCCCGGCTCGCCGTTGGCCTCCAACTGCGCAATGAGTCCTTCGACCAGAAGAACTTGATCTTCACCTCGACCGCGACGCCGCGTGGCGCAAAGCGGCCGGGGTCGGAACGACGTGTCAGCGCCGCATTCGCCGAACTGCGCATTCCGCTGATCGGCGACGCCAATTCGCGCGCTGGCCTGCACCGCCTTGACCTCTCTTTGGCCGGCCGCATCGAAGACTATGACGATGTCGGCTCGACCGCCGATCCGAAGCTTGGTCTCATCTGGAAGCCAAACGAGGATCTCAATCTGCGAGCCAGCTACGGGACGAGCTTTCGCGCCCCGACCCTCGTCGAGGTCTTCGAGGCAGGCAGCATCGGCGCTAGCTTCCTGCCTCAGGGCCCAGGCCGGACGCTGTCGGTGATCCGATACGGCGGCAACCCGTCGCTCAAGCCCGAGTCCGCGACCTCCTGGTCCGCCGGCTTCGACTACGCGCCGGCCGCACTGGCGGGACTTCATGTCAGCGCCACCTGGTTCGACACGACCTTTGAAGACCGGATCGCCCGGCCTGCGCTCGATCACGTCAACACCGCGCTGAGCGACCCGACCTACGCCCCCTTTGTTCGCTTCGTCGATCCGCGCAACCCCACGGACCTGGCCCTCGTCACAGCCCTGATCAACGACGCCACGTTCGCGTTTCCTGGCGCCTTCCCTCCTGAAGCCTACGGCGCGATTGTCGATGCGCGCTACGTGAACACCGCGTCGACACGCGTCAGCGGCCTGGACGTCTCAGGGAGCTACAGCTTCGAGCGAGACGAACATCGCTTCGAGGTTTCGCTCAGCGCGACCTGGCTCGGGCGCTTTGAACAGACGCTCACGCCGACATCGCCTCCGATCGAGACGCTAGACACGCCAGGCGAGCCCGCAGACCTGCGCGGCCGGGCAAGCTTGGATTGGAACCGTGGAGCCTGGGGGGCCACGGTTAGCGCCAACTACGTCGATGGATACAGCGACGGCATGGGCGGCTCGGTCGCATCCTGGACGACGGTGGACGTCCAGGGGCGTTGGCGCACGTCGGAGATGATGCGGTCTCCCTGGCGGGGGCTGAGCTTGAGCTTGGGGGTGCGTAACCTCCTCGACGAAGCTCCGCCGTTCTATGACGCCTTCCAGGGCGTCGGCTTCGACGCCGCCAACGCCAGCCCCATGGGCCGGGTCGTGTCACTTCAGTTGAGCAAGACCTGGTAGGCCGCGCTCAGCGCGATCCCCCGCAATTTTGCAGTGAGGACTTCATGCGCGTCTTTGCGCTCGCGGCTGCATGCATGCTCGCCATCACGGCCGAGGCTTCGGCGCGTGCACCGACGGTTGACGACCTGCTCATGTCTGAGCAGTGGGGAGATGCCTCCATCACCCCTGACGACCGCTGGCTCATCTTCGAGAAGCGCGGCCCATACGCCGCTGCGCCCAGTTTCCAAGGCGACTACTATGCACACTTGGCGACGAGCCGGCTCTTTCTAGCGGATCTCGATCACCCAGGCCCAGCCACACCCCTTTTCCCGCAGGACGACGCGGGAGGATACGTGGCCGGCCCGATATCGCCAGACGGAAAGGCCGTCCTCGTCTATCGTTTCGAAGGCGAAAGCTGGCGAGCCGGCATCGCCCAGGTTGGTCGCGGCGAGGTGCGTTGGCTCCCGGTGACGCCCGAGTACGGCATACTCGGCCGGCTGGCCCAGTGGCGCTCCAACCGGCAGCTGGTGTTCATCGTCCGACCCGGCGGCGGCCTACCCGACCGCCTGCGCCTTGGCTGGGATGCGATGGCGAAATTGCCTGAGCTTTGGGCCAGGGCCGATCGCGGCCAACCTTCGGTCACGGTCATCGGAAGCGGGCCCTTCAGCGGGCTGCGTCAAGGTCCGGCCAAGCAGCAGCTCGTGCAATTCGACGCCGAAACCGGTGAACTGAGGACCATCGCCGCCGGCGCCTTCGCCGATCTCGAACTCTCAAGCGATGGCCGCTATGCCGCCGTCCTCGCCGTGGGTGAGCAGCTGAGTCCGGCCTCGGTCCGAACGTTGCGAGACGGCGATACGCTCCAACGACACAACGTGCTCCTTGTGGACCTGGAAAACGGTCTCACCAGGTCGCCCTGCTCCGATTGCGACGTACTGCCGGGGCTGCTGGCCTGGGCCCCGACGGCGAACAAGCTGCTGGTGTTCGCACGCGCCAGGGCGAGCGCCTGGACCGATGGCGAACTCTACGTCATTGCCGCGAACTCAGGCGCGCTTGCCTCGATCGCGCGCCACGGCGTGGTCCCGACAGTCGACGTCGGCCGGGACGGGACTGTCACCGTCCAGGCAGCCTGGTTGGCCGACGCGCCCGTCTTGCACGGACGGCAAAGCCAATCGCGTCGGTCCGACTGGTATGCATTGGGCCGGGTCGGCGCCACGAACCTGACGGCTGACTTCGCGAACGCGCCAGCGACCCTGGCGGCCCAAGATGACCAAGGCCTGTTGTTAATCGCCGATGAGAGGGCATGGTCGGTCGATCGCCAAGGTCGCCCATCTCTGATGAGCGGTGCTGCCTCGCTTTCCAAGATCGCGGTCGGCGCGCCCTTGCGGCTCGCCATCAATGCTCCGTCACGCCAGTCATGGCTACCAGCGCTTCAAGAATCCCCGCGAGGAGCCGCCGTCGTACGTGTTGCGAGAGCCGGTCAGTTCAGCGTTCAGGATCTTCCCTCTGGCGCGCGGGTCGTTGCGATGAGCGCCAGCACGATGGTCGTGACCACCACGGATCGGCACGGGGTATCGCGTCTCTCGGTGCACCGGCGGGGGCTAAAGCCATTCGTGGCGCGCACAATCAACTCGGGGTTCGCCGAGCTCGAGTTCGCTGATGTCCGAGCCCTGCGCGCCAATCCCAGCGCCCGTGGCGCCCACTGGCTGTATCTGCCCCCCGGCCGCCAGGAAGGTGCGCGGCTGCCTTTGATCGTAGTCCCCTATCCGGGTGCGATCTATCCGGCCCCGCCGTCGAAATACGCGCCAGGAGCCCTGACGCTCTACACCAATCCCCAGCTACTGGCCGCGCGCGGCTATGCGGTCCTTGTTCCCAGCCTGACCGAGCCAGTCGGCACATCCGAGCCGGCGTCGGGTCTCACCGAACAGATCAGCGCCGCGGTCGAGACGGCGGTGTCCAGCGGCTTTGTTGATCCCCGACGAATCGCCATCTGGGGACACAGCTACGGCGGATACGCAGCTCTGGTCGCCGCGACGCGCTCGGAGAGGTTCGGCGCGATCATCGTCTCGGCGGGCATCTCCGATCTATCCGCTCATTGGGGTGCGATACCGCCAGACTTCGCTGTCAGCGCCGACCTCGGCCCTTCGACCAACTGGGGACAGGGGTGGGTCGAGAAGGCTGCCGGCATGGGGGGGCCCCCCTGGACCGATCCGGAGCGCTACGCTCGAAACAGCCCCTTCAGCCAGGTCGATCGGATCTCTGCACCGGTCCTGCTGATCCAGGGCGATCAGGACTCGATCGCCCTCGGGCAAGCCCAGAGCGTGTATTCGGCGCTCTATCGCCAGGGCAAGCCGGCTGCCCTGGCTACCTATTGGGGCGAGGGCCACGTCATATCGAGCCCCGGCAACGTTCGCGACATGTACGATCGCGTGTTCTCCTGGCTCTCCGCGACGATCGGAGCTCCAGGACTCGACGCATCTGGCTCTAGGCCGAAGTCCGTAGCCGCCGCTCCCAGCCGCGCGCCCATCCCTCCATCGCCGCGGCCTGCAGCACGTCGCCGGCGCCGCCGCTCCAGATGAGGCGGTCGAGGGACAAACTGCGCTCCAGGCGGCGCCGATCGAGAACGCCCTGGGTCGCTAACAGGCCCTCAAGCAGATAGCTGCGTAGAAACTGGAGATGTGCTGCGACAGCTCGGCCGAAATGGGCAGTCGCGTCCCCTTTTCCATGCCGCCAGGCGATCTCCGGCGGCAACCGCGCCTCGAAGCAGGTCCTCGCATATGCCCGATCGCGACGGCCTTGGGTGAGTTCGAAACTTGGGCGCGAAAGGCAGTGTTCGACGACTGGCTGCGCCAACAGCGGGTGGATGAAATGAGCCGCGCTGGCCCGACGCGAGGGCCCAGCGAAGCTCAAGCATTGGGTCAAGCTCCGCAGATGCAGACGCTTTCCTGGCGGAAGATCGGAGATTTCGCTCAGCCAGGGATGATCGCTGACGCGGCGGCCCGTGACATCGCAGAAGAGAGCCGAGCCAAGCACAGACCAGACCGACCGCCGCGTCCAGCGCGCCACGCTCGGAAGGATAGGCTCAGTCAGGCTCGCCAGGCCGCGGGACCTCAGGCGATCGGCGAACACCATCGGTGTCGGCATCTGAAAGAAGACGCTGTCACCACCTTTCCCACTCAGAATGGCGTCCGCGCCGAGAGCCCTGCACTGATCGGCGACATCTCGATCATAGCGAGCGTCTACGCCCCATATCGCCGGGCCTACTGCACCCGAAAACTCCCTGAGGGACGCCTCATCGAACGCAAACTCCGGCTTCCGGCGCTCGATCAGGTTCAGCCCGGTCCTGTCAGCGACGAGCCGGGCATAGGCGCGCTCGTCGCCCTCGATCTCCTCGGTATGGTAGTTGATGAGATCGGGGCCTTCTCTGGAAGAAGGGATCGCGCCAAGGGCGCTGGCCACGACGGCGGAGTCGAAGCCTCCGGACACCTCAGTGAGAACGCGACGGCCGCTCGTCAGCGCCTTGATGCACATATCGACAAGGCCGACGAGCGTCTCATCTGCCGTCGGCCCACGCCGCGCGATATCTGCGGGGAGCCAGAGCATTTTCCCCTTGCCCACCGTGTCCAGGTACTCGCCAGGCGCGAGCGCTTGAGCGCCCCAAAGCGCTGCTCCGCCAGCTATGCCTCTGCGGCCGAACTGGCGATGCAGGAAGCTCCAGTCGATCGACAGCTTCGGCGAGAGCCCTACAATCAGCCAGTCTGGCAGAGTCGAGGCGACCACCTGCGCCCCGGCGGCGTCGAAGGTGATGCACTCCAAACCACCCATTGGGTCCCGAAGGACCGCGGCTCGACCGGCCTCCGGCGGTCCAAGAGCAACGTATCTCCCCCAAGCTTCTTCGACGAGCGTTCGGCAGACCGCGGGGAAGCCCGCGGCGCCCCCCGGCGGCCAGCTAGGGTCGCCTCCGTCACGCGCAAAGACGTCGCCGATGACAACTGCACCGTCCGACATCCGGCGGACATTCAGAGCGGCGGGCGCCGATACGGCGACAAGCCGCCCCGGTTCGTCGATGGCGAGCCGCCAAGTCTCGTCCTGCGATATCGCCCGCTGGACCCAGCCGATCCGATGGGAGACTTCGCAATCGACATTCCAATGGAGTGCGACGTAGTCCGGCATAGGCCTACACCGCCATGATCGGCGTATAGCGGGTCAGGCGGCCCACCTGATCATCAAGCGCCGCGCTGCCGATCTGCAGCCAGCAGTGCGCGGAAAACGGCCAGGTCGCGACACCGAACACCCAGCGGATCTCGGCGTGGCCTCGTCGACGCAAGAATTCCAGTAGAAGAAACGAGCGGAGCAGACAGCGTCCTTGGAATGGCAGCCAAGGCAAGCAGACCTGAAAGAGGCGGACATCTTCGAACAGGTCGCCGGCCCTGACTTGCCTTGTGCAGCCACTGCGCCGCGCCCATTCGACGACAGCCCCAAATGATCGGACCCGAAAGCGCCACGTTGCGCTGAAGTAGACAATGAGTAGATCGGCGATCGCCGGGATGGTGAACCGCGCGGGCCTCCCGTCGGGCAGATCGCGTTCCGGCCGATCCGGCGGCGCCGCGAGCGAGCGGTCGTTGCTGCCCGGATGGGGCGACGAGAGCATTCCGGCGTTGCTGAGCCGCTCCTGAAGCGATGGCTCGTAAACCGCCATCTCACCGTCGCGGCCACGAACGACGCTGCCGGCGGAGCCCGGAAGGCAAAGGTAGACGCCTCGGCGTGCATCCAGAAACACGAGGTCGTCCGCAACGACGGCTAGATGGCAGTCTGGGGAAAGGTGCATGGCGGCGAAGGGCGCTCCTCTGACGTCGCGAACGCCCGGCGCCGGCGAGCCGGCGCCGGGTTGGTCACGGCGAGGTCTCAGACCTCGTCGTAGCGGTCGCCAGCCAGCTCGATGAACTCACCGTCGGGATAGCCCTTGGTCAGCCTTTTGGCGTCGCCAAAGCAGGTGAGTCCATGGCGAAGGAAGTTACGGAAGTAGAGCATTTCGCCCTCCGCTTGCTTAACACCACTCATTGTGGCGAATAGAGCAGGCCCGCCGTGAGAATTGCATTCAAGATATATTCCCTAGATACGATAATATATTTGCCCTGACGCCATATGCTTCAGTGTTTCCGCCGCGTGATCACGCCGCACTCTGTGATATCGCGTCGTCCAGGCGCTCAACGCCTCGCAGTTCCAATCGACTGCCTCGAACGCCGCAAGCTCGCCGTGCTGATCGAGCAAGACTGCGTTTTCGGCGCGCCGGATGTTTCCCAGCCTCACCGTCAGGGCGCCATGGGCCTGGAACAGCGGCATATTGCCGGACGCGGCGACCAGACTTCGGAAGGTCCGTGCGGCCTGGCGTATTGGCTCAGCGCCTGCTGGCGCTTCGCCACTCTCGATCAGCACGCCCAAGTCCCGACGAGCGCCGAGGCTCTGCAGCGCCAGCCTCACATAGGCCTCATGTAGATCGTAGAGCGACAGCAGAAGATCGTACTCAACCCGCCAGCAACTGAAGCCGGCCCCACGCCGCTCCTCAATGACTTGCTCTCCCGCGAGCCAGCCAAGAGCCTCTCGAATGGGCGTCGTGCTGAACTCGAACTCCTGGGCCAGTTCAACGATCGCCAAGGCTTCACCAGGCGCATAGACGCCATCGGCTAGCCGGCTTCGCAGCGCACGCAACACGCTACCGAATGGATCACGCGTTCGAGGCAAAACGAGCCCCCAGGGCAGTCGCGCGCTGTAGGAACATCGGAAATACAAGCCCGGGCCAAGCCAAACCAAGGCCCGATCATCCCACAATCAATACGATGCAAGAATGTGTCCGAACGCGACATTCTGCGATCATTTAAGCTATTGGATTGACGGGCTTTCCGACAAAAAATGACGGCATATTCTCTCGAATAACGTCAGTATACCTCCACTTTTACCTATTGATTACAGCCGATACCGTGCGCAATCATCCCTACCGTAGGACGCGTCGCAGGCGCTGTTTCCCGCATGGGTTTAAATTATCGACGGCGGCGGCTGAATGTTCCCCCGACCTCCCGACCGGGCGACGCAGAGCGATCTCCTGGCGTCCATGCTTCGCTCCATCCGCCGACGTCGCGGATGGAGCGTACGGCAGGCTGCTCGCGCGATGGCGATGTCCATGCGCTCCTACGAGCGCTTCGAGGCCGGCGACGGCGAAATCCGTCTCGAGCGTCTTTTTCGCTTTGCGAACCTCACGGACAGCGATCCCCTAGCGATCGTCGCGGGGCTCTATCTGGCCGACCCCAATCTCGCGGTGCGCTGCGCAGACCACAAGCTGACGCTCATTCACGCAATGGCGTTGAAGCGATTTCACGGCCAGGTCGGAGAGGATCTCGGCCAGCTCGACGTCGTGACGCTGATCGGCGCATTCACGGTGACTTTCGAGAAGCTCGCATCCTCGCTGGGCGACCGGCGAGCTGCAGCAGAGACATGGCTGAGCGCTGAATCAGCGCCCAGCCGCCCCGCTGAAGACGAGGACCTCCCCTAGAGCAAGGCGAACATCAGATGACGATAGACGCTGTGGATTCTCAAGGCGCTTTGATCGAGGCGAGGAGCGCTTCCGGTCCCCGATCCCGTGAGGCGACACTGACGGCGGACCTCTCCGCTATCGAGTTGCGTGCGATCACTGATCGGCAGCTTCAATGCCTAGCGTGGGTTCAGGAAGGTAAGAGCGCCAGCGATATTGGCGGCATTCTCGGGATTTCCAGCCGGACGGTAGAGGGGCATCTGTCCAAGGTGTGTGCGCACCTGAATGTCAGAACACGCTTCCAGGCGGTCCTCAAAGCGCTCGACCTCGGTCTGCTCGCTCGAAGGCCGTAAGGCTACCTGCCCATAGCGAGTAGCCTTACGGCTCTCCTCCGTCACCGCCTCCCTGCCAAGGTCAAGTCAGGAGGCGCTGATGACCCACCTTCCTTCGTCCATCGTCGGCCGGGCTTGCGAGCCATGATGCTTGAGCTTGCGGAGATGCGAGCGCTCATCGAGCGCTGCGCGCCAAACGTCGCCCACGCGACGCTGCTCGGCATCGCCGAGGTGGAGAGTGGCTTTGATCCGCTGGCGATTGGCGTCAACGGCCCACCACATCGCCAGGTGCGGTCCACCAACGCCCCCGACGCGATCGCCGCGGCGAAGCGGCTGATTGAAAGCGGCGCGAGCATCGATCTCGGACTCGCTCAGATCAACAGCCGCAACCTCGATCGATTGAACCTCTCGATAGAGGCCGCATTCGACCCATGCGAGAACCTGGCGGCGTCGGCCGCTGTCCTTCGCGAGGGCTTCGACCGCGCCCGGGCCGCCGACCAGGCTCCTCAGACGGCATTGAGAACAGCGCTATCCCACTACAACACCGGACATCCCGAACGCGGCATTCGAAACGGCTACGTCGCCAAGGTCGTGGCTGCGGCCGAACGCTTCGGCCAGCAGGACCCCGCGCCCGAAGAGGCCGAGCCCCCGGCGCCGAGCTGGGACGCCTTCGCCGTCGCACGCGAAGTCAAATGGCGCACCAGCTTCGTCTTCTCCCCTCAACCGGAACCCGCCCAATGAATCGTTCCCGCAACACCTATGTCCTGCTGCTGGCCGCGGTCGCGAGCGCCGCCGCAACGCCGGCTTTTGCGCAGGCCAGCGGCGTGGGCGGCGATATCGGCGCCTTCATCCAGAACATCATCGACCTGCTGAGCAGCGGCATCGTTCGCGGACTGGCCATCCTGGCCGTCATCGCCACCGGCATCGCCTGGATGTTCGGCCACCTGGACCTGCGCCGCGCCGGCACGGTCATCGTCGGGATCATCGTCATCTTCGGCGCGGCCACCATCGTCGACATGATCACGGGGGGCTGACATGAGCTCGGTCCCAGAACGCCTGACCGAGGACATTCTCTTTCTGGCCTGTACAAGGCCAGCGACCGTGCTCGGCGTTCCAATGGAGGCGGTGGGCGTCAACCTGCTTGTCTCTGCGGTGGCCTTCCTCGCCGCGGACTCGATGCTCTACCTTCTCATCGCACCGGGTCTGCACCTCGTCTTTCAGGCGGTCTGCCGAAGCGATCCCAACGCCTTCCGGGTTCTCTATCTTCACCTTGAGACGAGAGGTCGGGCCCGCAACACCCAGGCGTGGGGCGGCAGCTCGGCGACCCCGTTGCCGCTCACGCGCCACGCGGCTCTGAGGCGGCGTCGTGCCTAAATCCGTCCGCCCGATCTCAGCCAAGCTGCGCAAGCGCGAGCAAGAGCCTGACGCGGCTCTTCCATTCGCCCGTCACCTTAACGACCAGGTAGTCCTCCTCGACACAGGCGCCTTGATGCTGAGCTTTCGGCTGGAAGGGACGAGTTTCGAAACAGCGGATCCACGCGACCTCAACGACCTCCACGCCAAGCTCAACAACACCTGGCGTAATCTCGCCGACGACCAGTTGGCGATCTGGCACCACGTCGTCCGAAGGGCTTCCGAGGACTACCCCAACGGTCGCTTTCGCTCACGTTTCGCCGCCGAACTCGACCACGCCTACCGCGACCGTCTCCAATGCGAACGGCTTTTCATCAACGAACTCTACCTGACGCTTGTGCTTCACGCCGGGCGCGCCCTCCCAAGCCGCCTGCAGGCCCTGTTCGGACGCCTCGATCGTTCCGCTGACCAGGCCGCAGAGAGCAACGCGATACGCCGCATCGAAGACGCTGGGCGCAATCTGACTCAGCACCTCGGTCGGTACGGCCCGACGCCGCTTGGCCTGCGAACGCGCAATGATCTGGTCTTCTCAGAACCCATGGAGCTCATGCGCCTCATCCTCACCGGGCGCAGCGAACCGGTTCCGCTCGTGCGGGGCCACCTGGGCGCGTCGATCTATTCGGCCCGCTTGATCTTTGGGCGCGAGGCGCTGGAAATTCGCGAGGCCTCGCGAGAGACCTTTGCTGGGGTCCTCGGCGTCAAGGAGTACCCCGCCTCGACCCGTCCCGGGCTCTGGAACGACCTGCTCGCAGCGCCCTTCCCGCTCGTCGTGGCCCAATCCTTCAGCTTCCTCTCCAAGCCGGCGGCTCGCGCTCTCCTCGCGCGCAAGCAGAACCAGATGGTTTCGGCCCGCGACCGCGCCGCTTCCCAGGTGTCGGGCCTCGAAGAGGCCCTCGACGATCTCGTTTCCAACAGGTTCGTTCTCGGCGACCATCAAGCCTCGGTCCTTGTCTATGGCGCCGCGCCGGGGGAGCTGGCGAACCGTCTGGCCAAGGCCCGCGCCCTGATGGCCGACAGCGGCCTGGTCGTCGCGCGCGAGGACCTCGGCCTTGAAGCGGCCTTCTGGGCCCAATTCCCTGGCGCATTCCGCTTCCGACTCCGGCCCGCCGCGATCACCAGCCGCAATTTCGCGAGCTTCGCCCCCCTGCACACCCATCCCAGCGGTCGGCTGGAGGGCAATCATTGGGGACCGGCCGTCGCCCTGCTGCGCAGCTCGGCTGCATCCCCGTTCCATTTCAGCTTTCATGTCGGAGACGTCGGACACACCTTCGTCTGCGGCCCGACGGGAGCGGGCAAGACGGTCGTGCAGAACTTCCTGCTCGCCCAACTGGAAAAGTTCGGCGCCCGCCAAGTCTTCATCGACAAGGATCGCGGGGCGGAGATTTTCGTCCGCGCCTGTGGCGGAACCTATCTGGCGCTACGGCCTGGGGAGCCGACAGGCTTTGCGCCCCTGAAGGCGCTTGGCGACACGCCTGCCGACCGGACGTTCCTCAGCCGCCTGATCCAGCAGCTGGCGGCGCCCGACGGGCAGATCACGCCGCGGGAGGCGCGTGCGATAGATGCGGCGCTCGCGGCCCTCAGCCCCCTTCCACCGAGGCAGAGATCCATCTCAGCGCTTCGAGCGCTGCTCGGCCAACGCGACGCCGACGGTATCGGCGCCCGGCTGGAGCGTTGGCGACGCGGCAATCCCCTTGGCTGGGTCTTCGACGGCGAGGCCGACGCACTCGACCTGAGCAACCGCTTTCTGGGCTTCGACATCACCCACATCCTCGACGTCCCGGAAATCCGTACGCCGGTAATGATGTACCTCCTGCATCGACTGCAGGTGCTCGTCGATGGCCAGCGCCTCGTCCTCGACATCGACGAGTTCTGGAAGGCCTTGGGCGATGAAGCCTTCCAGGGCCTGGCGCAGGACGGCCTGAAGACCTTTCGCAAGCAGAACGCCTTCATGGTGTTTGGCACCCAGTCGCCTGCGGATGTCCTTCGCTCGCCGATCGCCCACACCATCGTCGAGCAATGCGCGACCAAGATCTTCCTGCCCAATTCCAGCGCTACCGAGCGCGACTACAGGGAAGGCTTTGGCCTGAGCGAACGCGAGTTCGCGCTGGTTCGTGATGAGATGTCGCCGGAGCGGCGGCACTTCCTGGTGAAACAGGGTCACAACTCCATCGTCGTCGACCTGGACCTGACCGGCCTCGACGACGAATTGGCCGTGCTGTCGGGCCGGACCCAAACCGTTGAGCTGCTCGATCGCATTCGCGGCCTGCACGGCGACGATCCCGATCGTTGGCGTCTGCCTTTCCAGAATGCTCGGAGAAACCTCCTATGAAACGCGCGCTACTAGCTTCGATCGCGAGCGTGTGGCTCGCCACCCAACCTCAGCCCGTGTCGGCGCAGGTCATCGTCCACGACCCGACGGCCTATGCGAACCTGCTCCAGCAGGCGCAGACGGCCCTCAACCAGTTGAACGAGCTGAAGTCCCAGGTCATCGAGGCCAAGCGCCTCTACGACGGATTCAATCAGATCTCGGACGTGAACAGCCTGGCCGCCGCCCTGTCCACGCCAGCGCTTCGCGCATTCGTCCCGCAGATCGAAACCTACGTCGCCGCGTCGAATGGCGACTTCTCAGGACTGGGGGAACTCGGCGAGACGGCCGACCTCATTCGCCAGACGCACCGGCTCTTCTCGGCCAAGCCTGGCGACGTGCTTGGGCAGGAGCTCGAGCGCATCGGCGACCGCGCAGCTCGCGATCTCGCACTTGGCCGCCAAGCGGCCGATGTGGGGTCCGAGCGCTTGGACGGCCTGGCCGAAATCGCGAGTGCGCTCGACACCGCGACCAACGCCAGAGCGGTCATGGACATTCAAGCGCGCCTGGCCGCTGAGCAGGCGATGATCGCGAATGATCAAATGCGCTTGCAAGGCCTGGCCATGGCGCAGGCGGCCGAGGAGCGGCTGCAAACGCAACGCGATCACGAGCGCAGCCGGACAGCGGCCGACGCGCGCTTGGCGCTCTATCGAGAGGCCTTCCAATGATCCGGGTGCTGATCCTCGGGGCGGCCCTGGCCGGGTGTTCGCCCCAGGGCCACGAGGCCCGAGCCGAGCTTCTCAAGGCCTGCAGGTCCGGCGAGCGATCCGGCGAAGTTTGCGAGCGGGCGCTTGCGGGAGAGCGCGATGCACGCGCCGCCGCTCGGCGCACCCTCTACAAAGAAGCACTCTGAGGACGCCATGCCATTCGCCGTCTTCGGTCCAGCCTACGCCTTCATTGATGATCGGCTCGAGCAGTTTCTGACCCAGGGCGCTTCTGGGATGGTGGCTGAATTGGCTGGCCCCATGCGGCTCGCCTTGGTCCTGTATGTGCTGCTCTACGGGTTTGCGATCCTGCGCGGCGCTATCGCCGAGCCCTTCATGGACTTCGCCGTCCGCTCCCTGAAGCTCGCCGTCATCTATATGCTCGCGACCAGCGTCGCGTATGGCGACTGGGTCGCAGAGCCGCTCTTTCGGACGCTTCCGGAGGCCCTGGCGCAAGCCATCAGCGGCGGCGCGGCGCAGGAGCCCGGCGCGGCCTTCGACCAGTTCTTCGCCCGCGGCGCCTATCTCGGCCAGAAGATCGCCGACACCGGGAGCGCGATCGACATCGCACCGTGGCTGATGGCCGCCGCGGTCTTCCTGATCGGCGCCGCCGCGGCGGCGCTGGGGTTTGGCATCGTCATGATCGCCAAGATCGCGCTGGCCCTCCTGATCGCGCTCGGGCCCATCTTCGTCGCCTGCGCCCTCTTCGACGGAACAAGGCGCTACTTCTTCGGCTGGTTGAGCCAGGCGGTGAACTACCTTGTGCTCTTCGCCCTGATCATCAGCGTCTTCCAGCTGGTGCTCTCGCTGGTCGGCGATCAATGGTCTGCGATCGACGGACACGATCCCATGGTGGGGGGCCTCCTGTTCGTCGCGCTGTGTTTCCTGGCCGCCATCTTCTTCCTGCAAACCCCCGCCATCGCCGCCGGCATCGCGGGCGGCGCCAGCGCGGGAATCGCCGACTTCGCGACCGCCGGCGCCAGCGCCTTCCGCTCCCCGGCCGCCGCATTGCATTCCGCGCCCTTCACGACCCGCCCGCCGACCGGCGGCGGGTCCATTCGCCCAGCGAGGAGCACATGATCAGGCGCACGCTGATCTGCATTGTGGCCGTTCTGCTCATGGCCGCCTGCCAGGGCGCGGCCTCGGGCGCCTGCCAAGGGCAACGGCGCCCGGCAAACCCTTACGGCTCGGTGTTGAACCACGGCCCAGCGCCGACAGAATCTGCTGCTGCCGCCTGTGGAGGCGGCCGATGAACGGCGTGCCCGCCGCCGACCTCCGCGCCTACTTCGCGGAAGCCACGAGCTGGGACGCCGACCGATTGGCCGCCGCCCGCCGGTCCGCGCAACTGGCCTGGGGGGTGGCCGGCCTGGCCGGCCTGCTCGCAACGGCGGCGGTCGTGGCGCTCGCAGCCCTCACTCCGCTGAAGTCGGTCGAGCCATATGTCGTGCGCGTCGACCGTGCGACAGGCGCCGTGGAGGTCATGACAGCGCTCAAAGACGTGCAGCAGCGTGCCTATGACGAGGCCGTCACCAAGTCGTTTCTCGCGACCTATGTCCGAGCCCGGGAAGGCTGGCTGCCGAGCGCCGCCGAAGCCAATTTCCGGCAGGTGTCGCTGATGTCCACGCCGCAAGAGCAACAGCGTTGGGCCGCGGCGTTCCGGCCCAGCAACCCGGCCAGTCCGCAGGTGGTGCTGGGCGAGGCGGCGGAAGCGCTCATCGAGATCAGGGCGATCAGCTTCATCGCCCCCGACGTCGCGAACGTCAGATTTCATCGGATCAATCGTCGCGGCGCGCAGGTCGAGGAAAGCGATTGGATCGCAACCGTGGCCTTCAGCTACGCCAAGGCGCCGATGCGCGAAGCCGACCGGCTCGCCAACCCCCTGGGCTTTCAGGTTTCGAGCTATCGGGCGGACGCTGAGGTGGCGCCATGAAACGTCGAGCGTTGATCTTCCTACTGCTCGCCGGACTTCCGCTCCCAGTCGCAGCGGCGGACCCGGCGTCCGCGCCAGACCCAAGGATCAGGATCGTGGACTACGATGCGAACCGGGTCGTGCGCCTGGCCGCTTCGCCGCGGGCCGCCCTTCAGGTCATCTTCGGCGACGGCGAGGCCATCCAACACGTCGCGCTCGGCCAGCCAACCGCATGGGAGGTCGCCGCCGAAGGCCCGGTCCTGTTCATCAAACCGCGGGGTACGCCAGCAACGTCGAACCTTTTGGTGTCGACCAACACGGGCGCGGGCCGAGGTCGCCATTACGCCTTCGAACTTGCACCGCTCTCGACCAAGCCGGCTGAGCGCGCCGTCTTCGTCCTGCGGTTTCGATACCCGTCTGAGGAAGCCGACCGACTGAGCAAGACGCTGACTGCCGAGGCCCTCGCACTGGAGCAGAAGATCCTTCAGCTGAAACTCGAGCGGGGCGCGATCGAAGGGCCAAGAAACCTCGACTACGAGCTCCAGGGGGCCTTCTCTCTCGCGCCTTCGGAGGTCTCCGACAACGGCCGCTTCACGGTGATGCGGTTTCCGGCGTCTCAGGCGCTCGCAGCGATCTACGTCGTGGATGAAGACGGCGGCGAACGGCTCGCGCAGTTTGATGTCCGCGGTGAGTTCGTAGTGATCCACGAGAGGGCGGCCCTGTTCCGGCTTCGCCGGGGTCGCCAGGTCCTCTGCATCCGCAATCGTGCGCCTGGCCCCGCGGGCGCCGCCACGGGGACGCTGACGGCCTCGCCGGAAGTCGAACGCAGCCTGGCTCCCAAGCCATGAACGAGGATGTCTCCGACGTCGCCGCCGCGAGCACCTCTCCTGACGCTCGCGCCGATCTCAATCGCACGATCACGCCTGTCTCTGGACGCGCCGACGGGGCCCGCGGCAAGGCCATCGCCTTGGCTGGTCTCGTCCTGGGTTGTGCGGTGTTCGCGGCCGTGACCTGGCGTCAGGAACACCCACGCGCGCCGCGGCCACCGCCGAAACGGCCCGTACAGCAGATTGTCCCCTTCGAAGCGGTGCGCGCGGAGGCGACGGCCGACAGCCCCCGTCCCCTCGCTGATCCATCGACCGCGACGCCAACCGAACCCGCGTCACCGGGGCGCCAGCGGCCATCCGGCTCGTCCATCCCCGCGCCTGGACCAGACACGCCGCCGGCGCCTTCGTCGATGCTCGCCTACTCGCAGCCTTCTTCCAGAATCGACCCCGTCATACGCCCGGCGAGCACCGCCACGCCGACGCCCGAGACGGAGCTCGACCAGCTTCGGCGCGGCTCTGACATCGCCAGCGTCAAGGCCAGCCGCCTTGCCCAACGCGATCTGATGCTGGTCGCAGGAACCCTCATTCCTTGCGTTCTGGAAACAGCCCTGGACAGCTCCACGCCCGGGTATGTCAGCTGTCTCATCACACGTGATGTCTACTCGGCGACCGGTGTGGTCGTGGTGCTGGAGAAGGGATCTCGCGTGCTCGGGGAGTATCGCGCGGGCATGCGCCAGGGGCAGCGACGGCTGTTCGTGCTCTGGACCCGAGCGCTGACGCCCAGCGGCGTCGCAGTTCAGCTCTCGTCGCCCGCGAGCGACCCGCTTGGTCGCGCCGGCTTCGACGGCGATCTGGACACCCACTTCTGGGACCGCTTTGGCGGGGCGGTCGTCCTGTCCATTCTCGACCTGGGCGTCGCCGAGGTCGGAAGCAACGAGTACGGGTACCTTGTCCGCGAGCCGTCCGCGGCAGCAGCCGTCGCAGTCGAAAAGTCGATCGATATCCCGCCCTCCCTGCGCAAACGCCACGGAGAGGAAGTCGCGATCTTTACCGCGGTGGATCTCGACTTCGGCCCCGTCTACCGCCTGAAGGCCCGATAAGGGTGCCCGCCGGCGACACCACCGTGCTCGAGCACTATCTACATCCGTTCCGCGCTCACCTGGACGACGAGCGGGTGACTGAGATCGTCGTGAACAAGCCCGGCGAGTTCGCAGTCGAGCGCGAAGGACGCTGGACCTGGATCGAGGCCCCCCAATTGTCGCCAGATTGGCTGGGTCCGCTCGCCATCGCGGCGGCGGCCGCCACGGCGCAAGATGTCCAGGATCAGCATCCGATCTGCACCACCGTGCTGCCAACCGGCGAGCGCTGCCAGATCGTCCTGCCGCCGGCTGCGGACTCCATCTCGCTGACCTTTCGCAGACCTTCTCGCCGCGCCGCCGATCTTGAAGAGATGATCGGCGAGGGACTGTTCGACGAAGTCTCCGCCGGGTCCAATTCCGCCGACACGCTCGACCAGCGCCTGCTGGACCTGCATCGCGCCCGTGAGTGGCGCGCGTTCTTCACGCTGGCGGTGGAAAGCCGCCGCAACATTCTCATTTCCGGAGCGACCGGCGCCGGCAAGACGACCCTGGCCAAAGGATTGATACGACTCATTCCGCAGGCCGAGCGACTGATCACGATCGAGGACGCCCGCGAGCTGCAGACGCCGCATCGGAACGCCGTCCATTTGCTCTATGCAAAGGATGGACAGGGCCTGGCGCAGATCGGCCCGAAGGCCCTGCTGGAGAGCGCGTTGAGGATGCGACCTGACCGCATCCTCCTCCAGGAGCTCCGCGATGAAGCCGCGTACTTCTACCTCCGCAACGTCAATTCCGGACATCCGGGCTCAATCACGACCATCCACGCCAACTCCGCCCGGCTAGCCTTCGAACAGCTGACCCTGCTCGTGAAGGAGAGCCAGGGCGGCCGCGACCTGCCCCGCGGCGACATTCACGACCTCCTTCGTCGGCTCGTCGACATAGTCGTCCAGGTCAGGCGCGTCGGGGGGCGCTTTCAGGTTGTCGAAGTCTGGTTCGAGCCCGATCGCCGATGCGCCGGCTAGGGCCGCTCCAGCTTGTCGCGCTGGCGAGCGCATCAAGCCTGATCGGCGTTTGGCTAGGGTGCCTCGTCACCCTCGCGGGCCTGGGCGGCCTCAGCAGCTCGACCGACGTGTGGGCCTCGGGGCTATGGATCTGGGACAACCGGAGCGCCCCGCAGGTGCGGGCTTGGTTGATGATCGGCGCGGCAAGCGGCGCTGGCGCGGCGTTCGTCCTGGCAGGCGCCATGTTGAAGCGACCGCGGCCGCCGTTGCACGGCTCAGCCCGCCTTGCGACGGAAGCCGATATCCGGCGCGAAGGCTTCAGGAACACCTATGGCGTGATCGTGGGGAAGAAGAACGGACGCCTGCTGGTTTTCGGGGGACCTGAACACGTGCTGCTCTACGCCCCGACACGGTCGGGCAAGGGCGTCGGCGTCGTGATACCGAACCTGCTGAGCTGGTCCGGCAGCCTCGTCGTCCTCGACATCAAGCGGGAAAACTGGGCGGCGTCGGCAGGATTCCGTGCGGCCCACGGCCAGCAGGTCACCTGCTTCGATCCGCTGGATCCGGAAGGCCGGACCGCCCGCTACAATCCGCTTGGCCACATCGACAGGGACGATCCGATCGCGGTGCTCGACGAGCTGCAGCGTATCGCGGTGATGCTCTTCCCCTCCCCCGACCGCACAGACCCGTTCTGGGCGGAGGCCGCGCGCACAGGCTTCATCGGCGTCGGCGCGCTGATAGCGGCCACCCCGGCCACACCCTTCACGTTCGGGGAAATCTATCGCCTCATGACGGCGGCCGACCTTCGCAACCGCCTCTCGGAATGCCTGAGGCGGCGTCGCGCCGAAACGCCCGGCCTATCAATCGGCGCCGCCGCGGCGCTGACCGATTTCTGCTCGGCGTCCGAAAACACCTTCGCGGGGATCAAACAAACCATCACCGCGCGGTTGAACCTCTGGCTCAATCCCCGGGTCGTGGCGGCCACCGAAACCAGCGATTTCGACCTGAGGCAAATCCGCGACCGACAGATGGCCGTCTACCTCTGCACCTCGCCCGACAACCTCGATCGCGTCGCCCCGCTCTACGGGCTGCTCTTTCAGCAGCTGATCGACCTCAACACCCGATCGCTACCTTCCAGCGGCCGCCATCAGGTTCCGGTCCTGGTCCTGCTCGACGAATTCGCGCGCCTGGGTCAGGCCAGCGTCCTCGCTCACGCCTTTTCGTACGTCGCCGGCTACGGCCTTCGCCTCCTCCCGGTCCTGCAAAGCCCTGCCCAACTGAGGTTCGTCTATGGCGCCGAGCTCGCCGAAGACATCATGGCCAATTGCGGCGCCGAGATCGTCTTCGCACCCAAGGAGCTCAAGGTGGCCCGTGAGCTGTCGCAACGGCTGGGGACCTACACCTTCGAGGGGCGGGCCCGCAGCCGTCCCGTCGGGCTTTCGCCCGGCGCTCGCTCCATGACCGTGACGGATCAGCCGCGCCCCCTGATGCTGCCTCAGGAACTCCTGCAAATGCCGCGTGATCGCCTCCTCGTGTTTCGCGCCGGCATGGCGCCGATCAGCGGGCACAAGCTCCGATACTTCCGTGAAAGCGCCTTCCGTCGGCGGGTCAGTCCGCCGCCAACCGTCGTCTCGTTGTCGGCCCGCGACAGCGTTCTCGTCGAGCCCGCCCAGCGATCGCCGGACGACCCAGTTGTCCCTTCTGTCGCCGCGCCCGATCCCCTGACTATCGGCATGCCCCCCCTCAGGGCCGAGGCGAGTGAAGAAGAACTTGTCGCTTGGGTGGAGATGGTGATCGACGCCGGCGTCATCCCTGCAGAGCGCGTGGAACGGTCCAGGAGCCCGAAAAATGGCTGATGACCAACCCTCCCCGGACGTCGTTCTGCGACCAGTTAGTCGGGGCGGCTCTCGAACCGCAGGCGATGTTCCCGACGCTCTCCGTCGCCGCTACCTGACCGAACCGGAACGGGGCGGGATCGCCTTCTACGTCGACCGTCTCGTCAAACAGCCCGCGTTCAGGGACCGAGGCGGCCGCCTCATCGCCGCTCGCGCCGATCCGGCCGCCCTGCGCCATATGGCGGAGATCGCGCAGCACCGCGGCTGGGAGACTGTCGTCATTTCAGGTGATCCCTCCTTTCGGCGCGAGGCGTGGCTGGCGATGCGGACCGCCGGCCTGGAGGCGAAGGGCTACCGTCCGAGCGCACGGGAGATCCAGGCTCTCGAACGCCGGCTGGAAGCCAAGGCGGGCCGTGCGACGGCGACCAAGGACAAGGAAAAGTTCAAGGCTCCCGCGCAGCAGGCGGATCCCGACGGCCGCTTGCGCCTGGCGATGATCGAGACGGTCGTTCGCAGCCGGGTCGCCGACCCGCTAGTCCAGAAGCGCGCGCTCGACGCGGCCAAGGCTCGGATCGCCTATTGGCTCGAACGCGGCGCCCGGTTCCAGCCGGCGCCGACCAAGGTTGGACGCGATCAGGGCGAGCGCCCAGTCGGCAAGGAGCGCAGTCGAAACCGCTAACGGATGACCTGCAACGCCCCACCGATCCGCAAGGCGATTGTGGCCGAGCGGGCGCGCGCACTATCCTCCCTGCGGGAGGGGCACGATGGCGGAGCACAATCGTCGGCGCGAGTTCGACGACATCATCACCCTTCCCACGAGACCGCCAGAATCTCCATCCGCTTAGTGCGGCCAGACGCCCCGCCCTCAAGGCCAAGGCGACCAAGACCCCACGCGACGCGTCCTTGGGGGCAGAGCGTCCGCCAGAGCTTCAGCCGGAGAGCCGCGTAGCAGCCTAGCTACCGGTCGCGCCCCTTCTCCTGAGGCTGCGGCTCCAAGCGACCGCTGAGATCCCTTAACGCACGCGCCAGAGCCAACCGCCGGCTATCGGGCGCCGGCATCTCCTTCACGAACGCCCGCACGAGCGCGGCGAGCTCGCGATCACCGGCGTCCGGCGAGCGATCGAGCAAGGCGGCCTGCTGGAGATAGAGGCTACGCACACGAGCCTGCTGGCGCCCGATCATCTTCTCCCAGGGGCGCAAGGCGGCGTCAGCGCCGAACGCGGCGGCGGCGGCCTCCTTCATCGCCTCGCGGTGCGCGCGGCTCGGGCCAGCGGCCGCGGCGCGCGAACGATCTGCCATCTGTCGCAACGCCTGGCGTTCAGCCCGCCGCGTCACGCCGCGCGCGCGGCGCGGTGTCGCCTCGGCTTCGACGCCACGCTCGCGCAGCACCTCGGCGAAGACCTGGCGCCAGAGCTCCAGGTCGGGCTTCTTCGGATTGAGCCGCTCGCCGTGCACACCGGAGCTGCGGACGCTCAGGTGCACGTGCGGATGATCGGCGTCCGTGTGGAGCGCGAAGACATACTCGAAGCGGTCCTCAAAAATCTCCCTGGCGAAAGCTCGCGCCGCCAGACGCAAGGCTTGAGGGTCAGTGCCGGCCGGCATCGAGAGGATGATCGAATGGCTCATCGGAGAGTTGGACCGGCGGGTCCGATCCAGTTCGGCCTGAGCGGCCCAATCCCGCGCGAGATCGGCGACGTCATCGCGCCCCTGAAGCCGCGCTCCCTGGTCGTCCTCCAGGTCCAGCATTCCGTTGCGCGAGATGTAGTCCAGGTGCGCCTTAAGGTGCGGACCGCTTCGGGTTCGGCCGGTGACCTTGACCATGACTTCGGGCGCGCGTCGCGCGATGCGCGACAGCCGCGCGCGCGCATCGTCGCGACCTGGCCGCAGCACCCGAGCGGGGGTCCGTCGGGGCTGGGCCACCGGCCGCCATACGTCTTCAAACCCCTCGACCGTCCGAAAATCGCTCACCACGCCGCCTCCCAGTAATCGAGGTTGCCGGCCAGCGCGGCGCGGAGGTCGGAAAGCCGCCCCCGCAGCTCGTCGCGGAAAGCTCTGACCTCGGTGAGTTGCAGGTCCAGCACCCGCCCCTCCATCACCTCGGTGTTCAGGGCTCTGGCCATCTGGTTGAGGTTCACGCCGATCCGGCGCAGCTCGGTCTGGATGGCCATCAGCCCGCGCTCGCCCTCTCGGCTGAAAGCTGGACGATTCGAGAGCCGCCGGCGGATCAGGGCGGCGGCCCAGGCATTCGGCGTAAGGCCAAGTTCCGCCGCTGCGGCGGTAAGCGCCGCCAGGTCGGGATCGGCCAGGCGCACCGTCAGCTTGGCCGGACGACCGCGTTCGAGCAATTGGACCCCGGCCTGCGAAGCCCCGGCGGCCTCATGGATCAGGCGGCGCAGCACCACCGAGCGACCGCCGTGCGAGGCGGCCGCCTCGTCGAACCGATCAGCGAGATCGTCTGGCAGTCGGACGTTGAAGATCGCCACGTTGCGCCTCGCGTAAGACACCGCCGCCGGCAAGGCTATCCTGCCCTCGACCACGGCTCTTACCCTGCCCCCTCCCCTCGGCAGGCGCGACGCGTAAGCCTACGCATCGCACCTCCCCCCCCCCGCCCGCCCAACCGGGCGCCCCAGCCGGGTGCAGAGGGTTCGCCCCAATTCACGGAGTCTTCGCGACAGGCGGAGCAAGCCGCCCGAACGCCGCAACCGCACGCGGCTCTTCAGGAGAGGACTCCCACCATGACCATCGCCGTCGATCATCACGCAGCTCACTCAGCGCCCACGACGCCCGCCGTCCGCCAGCGCTGGCGTCGTCCGGCGCCTGGCAAGCCAGCCCAACGCCAAGCGCTCGCCGTCGCGTGCGAGGTCGAGCAGATGGCGGTCGAGGCGGCTCAAATTCTCCGGACCCGTCGCTGGCTGCACGAAGGCGCAGATTGCGACGTCGAACTCGTGGCGGCTCTCGACGCGCTCGAAGCTGGCCCGTCGGCGGACGAGCTGCATCAAGCCTTGATCGAGCGGCAGCGGGGCCTGGAAGAGACCGCCGGCCATCGCCGCGCGACCTCGATCAAGGGCGCGCTCTTCCAGCTCTACCTCGCGGCCAGCCGCAGCCAGTACCCGCAAGGCCATCTGTTGACCAAGCTGACGCCGCATGAGGATCGCATCCTGGCCGCCAACGACCGAAACGTCGGCCGATTGCACCAGAGCGCCGTTGGGTTCCTGGAGACCCTCGCCTGGGATGACGACCTGGCCCAGCTGCGCGCCTGGTACTGCGCGAAGACCTCCGATCTTGGCGCGGCCTGCGACCTCGCCATGACCGACCGCGAACGCCTGCTCGCCGAGGCCAGGGCGCAAGCGGCGGCCGAGACGGCCGCACGCGGTTAGGCGGTGCGGAGCGTGCGGAGGGGTCCGCACGCTCCGACCGTCGCTAGTCTGCTCGCGGCTGCAGCCCGTGCAGGAAGTCGCAGGCCTTCTGGGCATGGGCGGCGGCGGTGAAGATGAAGCGCTTGTCGCCCTTCAGCACGTCCAGCCAGCTGGCGAGATAGGCGGCATGGTCCTCGCGAGCTGAAAGCTCGAGGCCAAGGTCGGCGCAGAGGAACGCCGCGCCGAGTTCGGCGACGAGCTCTTCGCGGGCATAGCCGTCATCGCCCCAGCGCTTGCGCCCGAAGTCGCGGTCGAGCCGGGTCGGATGCCGCGTCCAGTGGGTGCACTCGTGCGCCAGGGTCGCATAGTAGCTCTCCGGGTCTTCGAAGCACTCGAACGGCGGGACCTGCACATGGTCTGGTCCCATCGCGTAGTAGGCTTGGTCGCCACCGTGACGAACGACGGCGCCAGTCGCTGCAAAGAAGGCGTCGGCGTGAGCGATCCGCTGGGCAGGGTCCAGAACCGGCGCAGCCAGAGCACGGTAGTGCGCGGGCAGTCCCTCGATCTGTTCGACGTTGAAGACGGTGTAGGCCTTCAGGAACGGGAATTGACGTTCGACGTCCTCGCCGCCATCGCCAGCTTCGGTGCGGGTGATGCGGTTGGCGTAGACCACCGTTGCGCCGCTCTCGCCTTTGCGGACGTGGGCGCCCAATTCTAGGGCCTGGCGAAACGTCATCCAGATCGGAGCCGAAAAGCCGCTGGCCGTCGCCTCGGCCCAGAGCAGCAGGACGTTGATGCCGCTATAAGGCTGGCCGTTGTGGCGCAGCGGGCGGCTGATCTTGCCGGCGAGATGTTCGGCGGACCAGGGCTTGGTCCAGGGTCGGACCCCGTGTTCGAGGTCAGCGATGATCTTGGCTGTGACCCGGGCGTAGAGGTCCGGGCGAGCGGTCTCGTTGGGGCGCGCCATGGCGGCCTCCTCAAGATTGTCTTGTTGGGGAGCGGCGCCCCGCCGAAGCGGGGCGCTGGCGGGGTCAGTCGGCGGCGCGGCTGCGCGACCAGATCAGGCTGTAGCCCTCGTCGGCGTCGACCAGACTGGCGTAGATCGGGGCGGCGAAGCTCGGATCGTCCAACTTGACCGAGAGGTACTCGCGGTTCTCGCGGGAAACCTTCTTCCAGGCGGCGCCGAACTCGGTCTGGCCTGCGAAGATGCGGAAGTCGGGGGCCTTGTCGTTTTCCTTCTCCGCCGGTCGGAACTGCGCCGCCTTGACGTTGAGGGTGAGGGTCTTGATGGCGCCGCTGATCGAGCCGTCTTCGTGCTGGGTGAAGGTGCCGATGGTGGCCATGGGGAAGTCTCCTGTCTGCTTCTCTCGGGCCGCGCCCATCGCGACCTCGATGGCGATCGGCAGGTCCGGAGGCGGACGGCCGCGCAGCCCGCAGGGCCCGCAGCGCGAGCGGAGGACGGCGCTGGCGAGATTTTCTTGTCTCGCGAGGAATGGCGGCGAAGCCGGCAGGGGAAGAAAACTCGCCAGCGCCGTTGCGCCAGGACGGCCGGCGGCGCAGCCGCATTTCCTCCGGCCAGATCGGGCCATCGCAGGCCGCGCTGGGCGCGCGCGGAGGGGAACGTGGAGATAGCCCTTGAGCACCGAGGCCCTGGCCCGGCTCACGGCGGCTTGGTTGCAGCGCGTTGAGCCTCACCCCATCGACATGCGGCGCGGATCGGCGGGAAAACCGGCAAGGCGCGAACGCCCGCTCCTGAGCGACAGTCCGGCGCCGCCTGGAAGAAGGAGGGCCGCGCAGCGGCGGGGAATGCGCGGCCCAAGCAAGACGATCCGGACTCTAGGCCGCTATCGCAGCCTCCTGGTCTGGCCCGTCGTGGGCGGCGGCGTCCTCGGTGCGCAAGTGGCGAGGCAGCCAACCGGTCCCTGCCAGCAAGCCTTCGGCCGCCTCCACCATCTGCGCCTTCTTGAGGCCCGCAAGGCGCTCAGCGGCTTCGGCGCCCACGGCCTCTGCCACGGCGTCGAGTATCCGCGCCTTGGTCACGCGCCCGAGATAGCTGCGGGCGTCGGCCTGCCAGTCGCCGCGCATGTCGAGCGCCAGCCGTCCCGCCAGAGCATCCGCATGGGCCAGCGCCAAGCTACGGCGCTGCCAACCCTGCACGGCGTCGAGGGAGAGGCCCACGCAGTGGGCCAGGAGCGCCATGCGGCTGTCGGTGTCGAGGTCGGTCACGAAGGCCCAGACGAGGGCTGGCTGATCGGGAACCTGCCGCGCCCAGGCGTCATGCCGCTCGCTGATACGGCGTCCGGCGGGGCTGTCCTCGACGCCCTGCACCTCGCTGGCCAGCGCGCGGGACGCACTTCGGATGTCGAGGCAGCTGGCCGTACCTGCGCCGCAGAAGGTGTGCAGCACCAGGGCGTGCACCACGCAGAGCAAGGCCGTCTCGGGGCTTTCGGCCAAGGCGTCGCGCAGGCTGGCGCTCCGATAGGCCGTCAGCTCGGCGACCAGCCGGTCGGAGAGCGGAGCGCCGCCGTCCTCATCGTCCTCCGCCTGGGCGCCGCCGTCGCCCTCGCGCTCTGGCGACACGGCGTCCTCCCCAGCCTCGACTTCGGGCTCGGGGGCCATGTCCTCGGGACGGATGAAGCCGCGCTCGATCCGGACCGATCCATCCCAGGCCAGTACGACGAACACCCCGCCGCGCGCCACGTCGCCCGGGAGGTAGGCATAGCCATCACCGAAGGCGTCCAGCTCGGCGTCGATCTCGGCGAGCCGCGCCTCGACCTCCTGCGGCAGGTCCTCCACCGCCGCCCACTGCTCGGTGAGCGCGTCGTACTCAGCGCTAATCGCGGCGATCTTCTCGGTATCGTCGGCGCCGCGCTCGATCTGAACCGGATAGACACGCGCGAGGCCGTGGCCGGAAGGGTAGTCGAGATGCGCCTCGGCCCATTTCCAACCTTCCGCATCCCGTAGCGCCTGGGCCTGCGCGGCCAGCTTCTCGGCCACCAGCCGGTCGAGCAGCGCCACGTCCTCCAGCCAGCCGCCGCCGTCCTCGGTGAAGAGGTCGCGGAGCACCATGCCGCCTGCCTCGGCATAGGCCTCGACGCCGACAAAGACCGCGCGCCGGTCCTCGGCCCGCACCTTGGCTTCCGTCATCGCCTGCCGGATGAAGCTGGCCGAACGGTTGTAGGATAGAGCCTCATAGACCTGTTCCTGGCGCTCGTGATCTTCGCTCACGGCGAACGCCATGAGCTGATCGAGGGTCAGGCCGCCTTCGCGATAGACGCCCATCAGCCTGGGACTGACTGTGGCGAGCCGCAGGCGTTGGCGAACAACGTGGGCCGACACCCCGAACCGCCCCCCGATCTCCTCGGCGCCCCAGCCGAGCCGTTCGTTTAGATCGCGGAACGCGTCGAACTGGTCGGCTGGATGCATGGCCGAGCGTGTGACGTTTTCGTCTAGGCTGATCTCTTGCGGATCGAACTCCGTATCGATCACGCACGGGACCAAATGCGCCTTCTTGATTTGACCCCGCGCGGCCAGCATCCGCAGCGCCAGCCGCCGCCCCTCCCCGATGGTCACGAGCCAGAACCCGGTGAGGCCACCGGCGTCGTCGCGTTCGGGCTCCACCACCGGCTTCTGAAGGAGCTTCTTGGCGCCGATGCTCGCCGCCAGCGCTTCGATGGCTGCGTCGCTGTGCGGAACCTTGCGCGCGTTGCGCGGCGACTTCTTGAGCTTGTTGAGGGGGATTTCGATCTCGGTCCCAGTGACGATCTCGCCGTTCGTGGTCATGACGACCTCCTTTTGGGGTTGGGCTGCGAGGCGCAGGGCGCGCCTCGCAGCCCTGCCCGTCGGCGAGACCGGGTGTGCAAGCGGAGCGGGCGCCTTCGCGGGGACCCGGCTGCAGGGGCATGCCGATGCAGCCGCCGGTCTTGGCCAGCGCGAACCGAAGCTGGGCGGAAGGCGCCCCGCAGCGCGCCGAGGGCGGAGCCCTAAGCACGGCGGCGAGCTGGCTCGCCGCGAACAAGGAAGATCCCATGGGGCGGGTAGTGCGCTCCGCTCTGGCTCCAGCAGAGTGAGGTCGCCGAACCCTCACCCCTTTGGAGCCCGACCCATGCACGATCACTCCCCGCCCGAGCACAGCGCCATCCGCACCGATCTCGGCGCGATCTTCGTATCTCTCGAACTCAGCCGATCGACCTGGCTGATCACGTCCCTGTCGCCGGGCGCTGGGGAGAAGCTGTCCAAGCACGTCGTGCCGGCCGGCGACCTCGCGGGACTGCTGGGGCGGTTCGCCCAGCTCAACGAGAAGGCCAGCGCGCGGCTGGGCCGCAGCTTTCCGATCATCGCCATCCAGGAGGCCGGGCTGGACGGCTTCTGGATCCACCGCGTGCTGGAGGACGAAGGGATCGAGAGCCACGTGGTCGATGCCGCCTCGATCCTGACCTCCCGCCGGCGGCGGCGGGCCAAGACCGACCGGATCGACGGCGAGACGTTGGTCCGAACGCTGATGGCCTACAAGCGTGGCGAGCCGCGCGTCTGCTCAATGGTGCGGGCGCCGACGCCAGAAGAAGAAGACCGCCGCCGTCTCTGCCGCGAGCGCAAGACGTTGGTGATCGAGCGGATCGAGCACACCAATCGGATCAAGGGCCTGCTCTGCGCCCAGGGAATCTTCGACTACGATCCCCTGCGCCGGAACCGCCGGACCCGGCTGGAGGAACTGACGACCGGCGATGGCCGACCGATGCCGGCCCGCCTTAAAACCCAGATCAGACGCGAACTCGACCGGCTCGAGATCTTGCTGGCCCAGCTGAAGGCGGTGGAGGCGGAGCGCGACGCGCTCGTCGAGCCAGCGAGTTCAGAGGCGCCGACGCCGGCGACAATGCTTGCCCGGTTGAAGGGCATCGGGCCGGAGTTCGCCGCCGTACTCTGGTCGGAGGCGCTGTATCGGCGCTTCGACAACAGAAGGCAGCTCGCAGCTTACGCAGGGCTAGCCCCAACCCCTTGGAAGAGCGGGTCGATCGACCACGAACAGGGTGTATCGAAAGCGGGCAATCCCCGACTGCGGACCACGATGATCCAGGTCGCCTGGCTGTGGCCGCGGCACCAGCCAGGCTCGGCGCTAAGCGTCTGGTTCCTAGACCGCGTTCAGCGCAACGGCGGGCGCATGCGCAAGTCCGCGATCGTGGCGCTGGCGCGCAAGCTTCTGGTGGCGTTCTGGAAGTACGTGACGCAGGGCGTCGTCATCGAGGGAGCTGTCGTGCAACAGGCCTAGAGACGACGCTCTCGACGAAATCCGCAGGGCTAGTCGACCCTGACGGATCCAGGCGGACGAACCGATTGCAGCCATGGCCTAATCAGCCGGAATGAAGAATGGTCTCGTCCTCTGAGCCCGACACCTGCGAATGCGGGATATGGGTGCAGCCGCGGTGACGTGGCGACCGAATGTGAGGTTGATCTGGCGCGGTAGCGGCCAGGTCGTGGACCGGGCTTGGACTTGGATTCCAAATGTCGATGCCAAACTAGCGCCGCGGCGCCTGTCAGCCACAGCATGCCTTGCCGCCGTCCTCCTGGATCGGCGGACATGGCACGTCGCCGTAGGAACAGTAGACGCAGCAGTCGCCTGCCTTGGGCTTGAGGACGGCGCCGCAGCCCTGGCAGTCGTAGAAATATTGGCAGGCATCGGTCGGCATGGTCTCTGTCGCCTTATGGCCGCAGTGCGGACAGGTGAGCGTGGAGCGCGCCAGGATCTGCACGGCGTCCATCACCGGGCGCTCCTGATCAGCGTCAGAGCCCAGGGCTCGATGATTGGCTGCCAGATCAAGGCGAGGAGCACCAGCACGGTGGCCGCGCCGAGCAGGCCGATCCCGAGCCGCGACGGCGCAGCGCAGGCGCTGTCGACCCGGCACCGCCGAGCCCGCCGCCAGGTAAGGGTCCAGCCCACGCCGATCACCGCCAACGCGGCGAAGGTGATCCAACTGCGCTGCTCCGCGATCAGGCTCATGCCCCCCAGGCCTAGCCCCGCCAGCGCGAGCGACATCGGCAGGACGCAACATGCAGCCCAGGCGAAGACTGCGCCGGCCCCGGCGGCGACCGCCGTCCAGCTCAGAGCCGTCTCGGCGGGCGTCCGACCCTGTCCATCTCGTCGGGCTTGAATCCCGCTGCTCGCCGTCATGGGATCGTCTCCTGGTCCAACAGGAACCATCATGCCATCTGTAGTGACTACAGACTCAAGCCCTAATCGAAAGCTGCGCTCCATGGCTGAACAGGCGATTCAGATCGGCGAACTCTCACGCCGCACGGGCTGCAACATCGAGACGATCCGCTACTACGAGCGGATCGGCCTGATGCCGCCCCCACCGCGACGCGGCCGCTACCGCAGCTATGACGGTGAACACGTTGGCCGGCTGGGCTTCGTCCGGCGAGCCCGTGAGCTAGGCTTTACGCTGGATGAGGTTCGCGCCCTGCTGGGCTTGGCCGGTGGTGGGCAAGCCTCCTGCGCCGAGGTGAGAACCCTCGCCGCATCGCACCTGACGGATGTCCGAGCGCGGATCGCCGACCTTAGGCGTATGGAGCGGGTTCTGGCTGACTCCGTGCGGGCCTGCGACGCTGGGCAGGACCCCGGCTGTCCGCTGATCCAATCCCTCTATGCGGAACATGGGCCGTCGCGGGACTGCCTTGACACTAAAATCCCCATGTGAGGCTGCAAGGAGCCGCGCATGCGCGGCGGGACGCGCCGTCGAGCGGCCCGCGGCGGCCAAAGCCGCGCGAAACGGCGCGCCCGTAGGAGCAGCGTAGCTGCGGGACCGAGCGCGACCGCCGGCCGCTCTCCGAACTTCTCTGGGGCGTTGCGGGACTCCCCCGCTCGAAGGGGCAGGCCGAGACATCTTTGGCTCGGGCGCAGGGGAAGGCCTTCCCCTAACCAATAGAGCATCACGATGCTCTGAATGCTTATGAGAAGGTGGTGCGGGCGGTCGGGCTCGAACCGACACTCCTTGCGGAACTGGATTTTGAATCCAGCGCGTCTACCAGTTTCACCACGCCCGCGGGTGAGGGCGACCCATTTATCAAGCCTCCCCCCCGAACGCCAGAGGGCGAAGCGCCCATGACAGGGGAAAGCCAGAACGGCGACATCCCAGGAAGGGACCTGGCGGTTTCCGAGGCCGCTGCCGCACGTTCTGGGCGGTCGCACAGAGTGTCGCCGACGGGTCCGTTGATCAGGCGAGACAAGCGCCGGTCGATCGTGCGCGACGACGCCTATGTGGCGAGCGTCGCCTGGTGCGTCAACGTCCAGGCACGGGACGTTCGCCACAGCTTAGATAGCTTCGCTGGTCGGCTCGGCTCGTCGAGACCCGTCCCAGCAACGATCGGAGAAATGAACCGGAATATCGCCTAGGCGACGCCAAGCACCGAGGTTCATGGCAGCGAGACATAGTCCGATGCCATTTTGGGATTAAATGCGATGTGGCTGTTTTGGTGAGCGTTTTAAGAGCCGCACGAACCGAATTCGGTTAGCGCTTTTATGCCGAATTCGGTGGGCAATTCGATTTGCGATTAAATGGCGATCCCTTACGCAACAACGGTTCGGCGTAATTTCGTTCGCGAATTCGGCTTAGCGCTTTAAAGGCGCTACGCCCAAAACGGCAGGTAGCGCGCATAGCGACGAGACTCGCCGGCGGTTTCGTCAGCCCGCAGCTGTTCTTCGGCGTGAGCGACGTGACCGGCGTCATTCAGATCGCCGGCGACGCGAGCGTCCAGCCGGGCGACCGCGCCGAGATCGCCTTCGAGCTGATGAAGCCCGTGGGCATCGAAGCCGGCGTCCGCTTCGCCATCCGCGAAGGGGGCCGGACGGTCGGCGCGGGCCTCGTCACCGAGGTCGGCTGAAACCGTAGGCTGGTGCTGTCCCGATCACCGCCCCGTCGGGGATCGGGAAAGTCATCGCGCAAGAGCTGGGATGCGCGATAGGATCGCGGCCAGAAGGTCTGCGCCTACACGGCTTCGAGGCCGCCCACTTCCAACGTCAGTTCAGCAAATCGCAGCAGTTCGCGATAGGATCCGCCGTAGATTTGGGCCCTGCCCGAGTCATCGACGATCAGGCCGGCTTGCGCCGCCGTCGCTAACTCATGAACGCGGGCCGCGATCCCGGTGGGCATGTAAAAGGCCACAAGCGGATAGGCTTCCTTGTGCTGGCCGCCCAGGACCCCGCCATTGCAGCTTGCAACTGGGGTGGCCCCAAGCGCCGACAGGGCGATCGTGGCCGAAGCCACGCCCGGGTCGAGACCCCAAAGCGCGTCGGCCCCAAACTCCGCATCCAGCTCCTCGATGACCGCTTCTTCCTCCTCATCGAGATCCGGAGCGCGCTCCAGACGGTCTAGAATCCGGCGTTCGATCTCAAGCGTCTCGGAGAGGTTGGCCCAGCTCATGCCGCCCAGGTCTACGAAGGCCTGGTTGCCGTCGAGGTAGCGATCCTCATGCGCGGCCTCGATCTCCGCGGCGTCAGGCGGCGCGGCAAGGTCATCGAGGCTCAGTTCACGCTTGATCGTAATGCTGATTGCGCGGCTCGCCATTGGCTCCCAGTTTGAAGATTAGGCCCCAAGAACAAAATGGAAACTCTTCTCGACGGGGCGCCGTTGTGGCGCCACCCTGGCGCCATGCTTCCCGATTCGAAACCCACCAATGTCCGCTCACTCGATCGCATCAATCTGCGGCTCAGCGCTGATACCTTCGAGGCGATCGACGCCGCCCGCGCTGCGCGGCCTGGCGCGATCTCGCGCAACACCTGGATAACCGAAGCCATCGAAGAAAAGCTGGCGAGGATGCCGGCGGAAGACAACGCCGCGGAGGGCCTTAGGTCACATGCCTAAGTTCTACGAGTTCTTCGCCGGCGGCGGCATGGCGCGCGCGGGGCTTGGCCAAGGTTGGACCTGCCTGTTCGCCAACGACTTCGACCACAAGAAAGGCCTGACCTACCAAGCCAATTGGGACTGTACAGGCGAGCTTAAGATCGGCGACGTCCGGGAGGTCGCTCTGGACGATCTCCCCGGCGTTGCCGACCTCGCCTGGGGATCCTTCCCTTGCCAGGACCTGTCCCTGGCAGGCGGCGGCGCCGGCCTCAAGGGAGAGCGCTCGGGAACCTTCTACCCGTTCTGGGACGTGATGAAGTCGCTGATGGCGGATGGCCGCGCGCCGAAGATCATCGCGCTCGAGAATGTCTGTGGCACGCTGACGTCGCATGGCGGCCGGGACTTTGAAGCGATCTGCAAGACATTCGCCGACGCCGGCTACCGTTATGGCGCCCTGGTCATCAACGCCGCGCTCTTCGTTCCACAGTCGCGCCCGCGGCTCTTCATCATCGGCGTGCATGAGGACGTGGTCGTAGACGACGCGCTGCTGTCGCCGGGGCCGATCGCGCCCTTCCATACACCAGGCCTCTGCCGGGCGATCGAGGGGGTCAGCAAGACGGCGCGACGCAGGATGGTGTGGTGGAACATCCCCTCACCTCCCCGGCGCAATTCCACCTTCGCCGACGTCATCGAGGAGGCGCCGACCAGCGTCGAGTGGCACTCGCCGGCCGAAACTCGGCAGGTGCTGGGCATGATGTCGCCGATCAACCTGGCGAAGGTCGAAGCCGCCAAGCGCGCCGGCCGCCGGATGGTGGGCGGCATCTATCGCCGGACGCGCCAGGATGAGGCGGGTGCCAAGGTGCAGCGCACCGAGGTCCGGTTCGATGACGTCGCCGGCTGCCTCCGTACGCCGGCCGGCGGCTCCAGCCGTCAGGTCATCATCGTCGTCGACGGCCCCAAGGTTCGGACCCGCCTGATCTCCGCACGTGAAACCGCCCGGCTGATGGGGTTGCCCGACGAGTACAAACTGCCGCGCAACTACAACGAGGCCTATCATCTGACAGGCGACGGCGTGGCGGTCGATGTTGTGCGGCACCTGGCCGAGCACATTTTTGAGCCCTTGCTCGGGCTCGGCGAGACGGCGCGGCGGGCAGCGTGAACGTCATCCCCTGCGAGCAGGACCCTCAGCTCCGAGCCGAGATCGAACGGTTCGCCGAGGTCCTCAAGACACAGGCTCACCTGCTGGGCGACCATGGCCTGGGGGAGAAGGACTTCTATCGCTCGCCCATTTTTCGCGGCGCCATCGAGAAGGTGCGCGGCGAATTCTCGGCGACCATGAGGGGGAAGCGGGAGTTTGTTCAGCACGTCCTCAACCACATGGAGGACGGCGGCCATATCCAGGGCTGGGATCGGACCAAGGCTGGCGCCCGCAACGACTACTATGTGCGACTGAAGAGCGGACGCACCGCGGTGATCGACCTCAAGGGCTGCCTGGACGGCGCCAACACGACCATTTTCGAGCGACCGCCCGAAGCCGACGAGTTCATCACTTGGAGCCTCTGCACCAATGTCGGCGCAGATCCGCGGCGGAACGCCTGGTCGGGCCTGCACACGCGTCTGGGCGCCGAGATGATCGCCCGCAACCAGCGCGTCGATGGTCTCGTCATCTGGGACATGATTTGCGGTACGATCGGCCGCCCCTGTCCGAAGCTCAAAAGCCTTCCGGAAGCCACACGACTGACGCGCCTTGGCCCCTTCGAGACCCCGCCGCCCTGTCTCTACGTTCTCCCCGCTGACATCCCGACGCACGAGAAGCCCCTCGCGACGGCCCAATCGCTCGACGGCGTCGAACTGCTCGCGGCGTTTCATGCCGCGTTCGGCGGCCTCGACGAGGAGGTCCATTACGTCGACTTCGAGCTATCCGGCTCTGACGAAGAGCGCTTCCGCCGCACGACCATCCGTCGCGCAGGCGTCGTGCAGCACGCGTCCGACATGACCGCGATGCGCCGTGTCTGACCCCCGCGAGCTCTTTCCCCGGGATCCGGATGCGACCAATGTCCCGCCGTTCGAAACCGACGACCTTCGCACCCAGCTAGCCCGCTTTCTCGACTCGCCCTTCGCCGATCCGAGCGGAGGTTCCATGAAGGTTGGCGACTACCAGTGGGGCGTTTACGCCTTCTTTGACTACGATGGGGAGCCGATCTACGTCGGCCAGACCCGGGAGCGGGTTCGTGTGCGCATCCGCCGGCACCTGACCAATCAGCGCACCGACGCGGTGGCGATGTCGGTCTTGGATCCCTTCGAGGTCCTTGACATAGAGGTCTGGCCGCTCCCCGAGCTCGAGGGCGTGAACAAGAAGGACGCCGCGGCCAAGGCCAAGCTGAACGCCCTCGAGCGGCTCATCACCGAGGAGGCCGTCGAACGCTCACGCTTCAAGGCGATCTTGAACGAGAAGGACCCGCCTGTCGGCGCGGTGACGGTGACCGCGCCGCCCTCGTTTCGCGCCCGCGTGGTGTCCGATCGGGTCTTCGAGCTTCGGCGGCACCCCGACTTTCGGCTGGCGCGCCGGGCCCTGATCATTTCGCGCCTGGCCCAGGTGATCTCGGAGCGAGAGGTCCAAGGGGGATTGCGGCGTGTGCTGCTGACCCAGGCCAAACGCATGCAGTGGCTCTCGGAGCGGCGATACCAGGCGCTCGGCGGCGCCGCCTCCGTCGCAACCGAGGGCGACGAGGACGCGGAGAGCTGATGGCCGCCGCTCCCCAGCAGGTCCCTTCCGACGCGGAGGTTGAGCAAGCTGTCCGTAATTTTCGCGCCGCCATCGACGCCGCAGGGCCAAAGCCCTGGGCGGAGAAATTCATCCCCTTTCCGCGCGGGGCCTGTGGGCACGCCACTGAACTCCTGGGACGCTATCTAATCGACCATCTTAGCATCAGGCCTGACTACGTGAGCCAGGACGCTAACGAGGACATCGGAGGATGGCAGGCCTCCCACGCTTGGCTGGAGTGGAACGGGCTGACCATCGACATCACCGGTGACCAGTTCGGCTGGGCGCCGGTGATCGTCACCCGCCACCCCGTGAATCATGGGCGGGGCGTCCAAAGAGCCAGGCATCCGGTCTGCCTCAGGCATCAGCAGGATTGGTGGGCGCGCGAGTGCGGCCCGCTCTGGCTCGCCATCGCGCCGCACCTAACGCCAATTCTGCCGGCGCGGCCTCGACAGCATTCGCGATGAGCATCTGGCACGGTCCGCTCCTACGATCTGACGGCGACCTTCGGCCTTAGGGTTGGGCTGCCGACGGCGGAGCGCTACGGGCCCGGACCTCAACGACGAGGACCAGGGGCGACCTTCGCGCAGCAGGCCGCCCGTGAGCGCCAAGGGAATCGCGGTAATCTTGAGGGCTTTGGGGCCTGACCAAAGGGGCGGCTGGGTATGGATGCTGCCACTCGCGCGCGCGCAAACCTGATCGGAAAGATGGACGCTGACCTGGCAGCGATGCTGCCTCAGGTTCTCGAAGAGACAGAGATCGCGTCCCAGGCTTCCCTGAACGCGACAATCGGTGGCAAGGCGGCTCAGTTCATTGATCTCCACCACGAGGTGATCCTTTCGCCCGAGCAGTACGTCATGCTTTATATGCGTGGCTTCAAGCGGGCGATGTCGCCAGTCGATGCGCCTCGCCCGGATGCGAACCGCCGCAACTTCGAGAAGTTTCGGGCCTCGAAGGCGGCTCAAGCCTACTTCCTGTTGTTCCTGAAGCGCTCCTATCTGAAGCATTTCGCTGAGTTGAGCCGGAAGCGGCCGCCCCTTGAGGAATCGGAGGTCTGGATCGGTCAGAACCGCGCCCACTACGGGCTGTTGGTCACGCCGATTTGGCGTGAAGACCGGTTGGAGTGGTGCAACGACCGAAGCGAGATCCGCCACTTCCCGAAACTCTACTGGACGATCGGCCACGTCCTGCGGACCGGCCTGGTCGTGCCTGGCGACCCGGATAGGATCACGTTTCGGCAAGTCGACGACTACCTCACGTTCTTCAAGAACGTCCTTGTGCGCGCCTCGTTCTCGCCGCACGAGCGTGGGATTGCCGAGCGCTATGTCGCATACGTTCGCGCGGCGGCCGTGCCCGAGAGCGTCCCGCTTTTGATCCCGGAGTTCCGATATGGCGGCACTGCAGCTGCGCACCGCTACCGCCTGGACTTCTGCATCGTAGACCCGTTCACGATGCGCAAGGTCGGGTTTGAGCTCTCTCCATGGTCGACGCATGGACGCCTCACCGGCATCGCCGCCCTGACACAGGCAGAAGTGAACGATATCGCGCGAGGCAATTTTGAACGCGAGATGGCGAAACATAAGGCCTTCTTCCGAGAGCACGGCGTCTACGCCCTGATCTACACCGATGCCGACCTCCTGGATCTCGACAGGGTCTTCGACGGCATGAAGCAGTATCTCGCTCCCGTCGACGCGATCGCGCCGCTTGATCATCACCTGCTGGATGGCTTTTTTGCCTAGCCCACCAGCTTGGTCAGCACCCGCGGGCGTTCTGGGCGTCTCTGACGAAACACGTCAGACATCGTCAGCGTCGCGTTCGCATCCTGGCGCTTAGGCGTTCGCCAGCGCCCTGGCCGCGGAAGGTCCCTTCCGCGGTTTGGGTTTCTTCCGCACATTGATCGCCGCTGCATCAAGGGTGTTCTTGATGTGGGTTGCGTAGAACTTCTCGATCATCTCCACGCTCGTCCGGCAGTTCTTGGCGATCTGGTAGATGTCGGCGCCCTCCATCAGCCGCAGGCAGATGTAGGTGTGGCGCAGACTGTAGGCCGTGCGCGGATTGCCGTCGCGATCGGTCTTCAGGGCGAGCTCGTGAAGGACGGCGTTCAGTAGCTCGCGCTGCACCTTCCCGAACACTAGGTCGGTCGGCTTGCCGTCTTTGCGCTTCTTCACCCGCTGGAACGGCAGCACCGCGCCCGGCATGCTCTTGCAGAAACCGACGCCGCGCTTGCCGCGCACCTCGATCTCGAGGATGCGCTCGCCGGTGTTGTCATCCACCACGACCTGGACGTCGCGAAACTCCAGGCGGCAGGCCTCATCGGGCCGCAGCCCGGTGTTGACCATGAAAAGCACGTAGTCGTGGAATTGCTCGCACTCGCCGCGCCAGCGCTCGTTCTTCGGGTTCCTGGCGCGTTCGCGCGTCGCCTCGTAGAGACGTTTGTACTCCTCGGGCGAAAACCAGGCGCGGTGCGAGACCTTGCCTGAGGCCTTGTAGGGCGCCGACATGTCCGGCAGGGCCGAGATCCAGCCCTTTCGATTGGCGCTCTTCAGCACCTGGCGAAGCGTCACCAGTTCCTTGTGCAGGGTGCTGCGCGCCGGCCTCTTGAAGACGCGCTTACGGCCCTTGGGCGCGCGAGCGCGCCCCTCAGGGCCGGCTGGCGGCTTGAGGCGATGGACCCTGTATTCCTGGATGCGGCCGGCGGTCACCTCGTCCAGGCCGCAATCGCCGAAGAACGGAAGCAGGTAGAGGTCCAGGTGCCTGGACTTCGAGGCAACGTGCTCGGCGTTCCGCTCGCCGAGCGTCATGATCTCGTATTCCGAAACGAAGGCGCTGGCCGCCTCTCGGAAGGTCCGAACACCAGCGCGCCGACGCACATGGGCGGTCCGGCGATCGGGTTCGGCAAGCGCAGGCGCCGCGTCAGCAGCCTCCACGACCTGCCCGCCGCGCCGTCGGACGCGATCCTCAGCGAACCGATCGAGCGACCAGTCCCGTGCGAACTCCAGCGCGAGCACAATGTTGTCTTGCCGGGTCGTGACGCGATGATTGCGGCCGCCCAGGAACACCGAGCACTGCCAGTAGCGGGTGTTGGGCCGCCGATAGACGTGCACGCGCCCGTCCATGATCGTGTGGCTCTCGGCCGCGGCCGATGGGGTCCGCGTCGTCATCGACCTGCCCTCCGACGAACGAACAGGTCTACCGCGGCTCGATCGAGAGGCCGGGCGCGTAAGCCTACGGCTCGGCGCCCGGCCGAACGGCCATGTGCAACAAACTGTGCAAGCGCTCGCTCAAGCCAGCCTGTTTCCTGCCAAGCACTTATGCGTCGAAAAGTCCGATACGAGAGACGCAGCGGCGGATTATCGGACTTCTGCGCCCGCTTATCGGACCTTGAGCCGATCAGGCCGCGAAAAGCGGCAACATGTGCAAGACATGTGAAATGCCAAATTCCGCATAAATGTTTGATTTTAAAGCATTTTCCTGAAGACATCGCCTTTTGAGTCCGGCGCGTCTACCAGTTTCACCACGCCCGCATGCGTGCGGCGCACCGTTTATCAAGCGCCGACGCCGAAGGCTAGCCGCGCAGGCCCAGCCGGCGACCGCCCGCCGCGGGCCCGGCGCCCGTAATTTCGGCGAAGCTCTCGACGCCACCCGCACTGAATGATAATCATTCGCAAGAGTGCGCGTAGGGATTTCTGGATGAACAATATCTCGACCCGGCCGGGGGCCGAAGTCGCCTCCACGGAGGGCGTGGTCGTGCGCCTGAGCGAAGCCTCCCTGGGCGACGCCGGCGTCATCCTGGAGGTCCGCGCCGAGAGCAATTCCGCCGCCCACGGGGTCGGGGTCGAGGAGCTGCAGCGCCGCCTGCTGGAGTTCGGCTTCGTCGAAGGCGCCCACATCGAGGTGATCCACGAGGGTGCGATCGGCCGCGACCCGATCGCCGTGCGGCTCGACGACATGCGCGTGGCCCTGCGTCGCCGCGACGCCGAGGACGTCTATATCCTGCTCGACCGGCGGGCCTGATGAGCGAGACCCTGTCCCCGGCCCGCGTCGCCCTGGTCGGCAATCCCAATTCCGGCAAGACCGCCCTCTTCAACGCCCTGACCGGCGCCCGCCAGAAGGTCGCCAACTACGCCGGCGTCACCGTCGAGCGCAAGGAAGGCGCCGTCACCTCGCCGGCCGGCCGCCAGTTGATGGTGCTGGACCTGCCCGGCACCTATTCCCTGCGCGCGCGCAGCCCGGACGAGGCGGTCACCCGCGACGCCGTGCTCGGCCGGCTGGCCGGCGAAGTCCCGCCCGAGATCGTCATCTGCGTGGCCGACGCCACCAACCTGCGCCTGGTCCTGCGCCTGGCCATGGAGCTGAAGCAGGTCGGCCGCCCGATGGTGCTGGCGCTCAACATGTACGACATCGCCCAGCGCCAGGGCCTGCGCATCGACCTGGAGGGCCTCTCGCGCGAGATCGGCGCGCCGATCGTCACCACCGTCGCCACCCGCAAGCGCGGGATCGAGGACCTGCTGTCCCAGGTCGACGCCCTGGTCGACGCCGGTCATCTGGCCGGTGAGAACACCTGGCGCGAGCCGACCGCCGCCGAGATCCGCCAGGCCCACTCCGAGGCCCAGCGCATCGTGCGCACCTATGTCCGCCCGCCCGAGCATCCCGACACCTGGACCGGCCGGATCGACGCCGTGCTGCTGCACCCGGTCGCCGGCCTGGCCATCCTGCTGGGCCTGCTGTTCCTGATGTTCCAGGCGGTGTTCACCTGGGCGACCCCGGCCATGGACGCCATCGAGGCTGTCTTCGGCTGGCTGGGCGTCGCGGTGGGCGAGTACATCCCCAACGAACTGCTGCACAGCCTGGTGTCGGACGGCCTGATCGCCGGGGTCGGCAGCGTGCTGGTCTTCCTGCCGCAGATCCTGATCCTGTTCTTCTTCATCATCATGCTCGAGGATCTCGGCTACATGGCCCGGGCCGCGTTCCTGATGGACAAGATCATGGGCGGCGCCGGCCTGCACGGCCGCGCCTTCATCCCGCTGCTGTCGTCCTTCGCCTGCGCCATCCCCGGCATCATGTCGACGCGGGTGATCGACGCGAAGGCCGACCGCATCACCACCATCCTGGTCGCGCCGCTGATGACCTGCTCGGCGCGGATCCCGGTCTACACCCTGATCATCGGCGCCTTTATTCCCAACACCAAGGTCTGGGGCCTGTTCAGCCTGCAGGGGCTGGTGATGTTCGGGCTCTACGCCGCCGGGATCGTCAGCGCCCTGGTGGTCTCGTTCGTCACCCGCCGGGTCTTCTGGCGCAGCGCCGTCGAGCCGTTCCTGATGGAGCTGCCGACCTACAAGCTGCCCGAGCCGATGAGCGTGGTCCGCAACCTGATCCTGCGCGCCAAGATGTTCATCAGCCGCGCCGGCCGCATCATCCTGCCGATGATGGTCCTGATCTGGCTGCTGTCGACCTTCCCCTACCCCCCGGAAGGCGCCACCGGTCCGGCCATCGACTACAGCTTCGCCGGCATGATCGGCCACGTCATCCAGCCGCTCCTGGCCCCGATCGGGTTCAACTGGCAGATGTCCATCGCCCTGATCCCCGGCATGGCCGCGCGCGAGGTGGCCGTCGCCACCCTGGGCACAGTCTATGCGGTGGGCGACGCGGAGAACAACATCGGCACCCTGGCCTCGACCCTGGCCAATCACTGGTCGCTGGCCACCGGCCTGTCGTTCCTGGCCTGGTACGTCTTCGCCCCGCAATGCGCCCCGACCCTGGGCGTGGTGAAGCGCGAGACCAATAGCTGGCTGTGGCCGACCGTGATGTTCGTCTACATGGTGACCCTGGCCTATGCAGCCTCGTTCATCGTCTACCACACCGCCGTGGCGCTCGGAGGGGGCTGACGCCCCCTCAACCTGAAGGCGATATTAATCACGCCGATTAACCCTCCGATAAACCGGCGGTCCTAGCGTTCCATCATTGGGTGGGGACTAGAATGGACCAAACTCTCAGGCAACCGCGCCGCAAGGCGGCCAAGCGTCCGACGACGGAGCACCTCGTCGAGCGCATCCGCGAGACCCTTCTCTACTTCGGCGGCGAAGCTCATCGCCGCGACGTGATCGCCAATGTCGCGCGCGAGGTCGGGGTCGACGTGAAGAACATCCCGGAAGACTTCGAAAGCGCCGTGATCGTCTCCTTCGAGGAGACCTGGCGCGACGAAGCCCGCCGCGCGCTCTACGGCTTCCACCTGCGCTTCGGCGAAGGCTCGCATCGCTGGGGCCTGAAGGCCGCCACGGCGCACTAGGCCCGGCGGGTCACCAGTCCCGGATCGGCGAGCGGCGGCATGGCCCCGCCCGCCAGGGTCCCGGCCGCATGCTGCAGCCGCGCCAGCAGCCGCTTGAGCTGGGCCACCTCGGCCGGCGCGAGGCCGCAGATCAGAGCCGCCTCGTAGGCCAGGGCCAGGGGCGCGATCTCGGCGTGCAGGCGCCGCCCCTCCTCGGTCAGGGCCAGGACGTGGGAGCGGCCGTCGGCCTGGTTCCGGGAGCGGGCGATCAGCCGCCGCGCCGTCAGGCCGCGCGCCGCCCGGCTCACCGTCACCTTGTCCATCACCGTGCGCGCGACGATCTCGCGCTGGGTCTTGCCGCCGTCCTCGGCCAGCACGCAGATCAGCCGCCATTGCGGAATGGTCAGGGCGAAGCGGTCCTCATAGGCCCGCGCGATCAGGCCGCTGACCGCGTTCGAGGCGACCGACAATCGATAGGGCAGATAGGCGTCCAACTGCAGGGCGCCGAGCGCCTGGTCGTCGTGGCTGAGCTGGTACGGTCCGGTCATGGGGCGACCACTCGCTGCTCTATGGCTCCGAACAGGGAATGGCGCCGGCCATCGCGCATCTCAATGCGGACCACGTCGCCGGCCTTCATGAACGGCGTCCTGGGCGCACCTTGGGCGAGCGTTTCCACAGTGCGCAACTCCGCTAGGCAGGAGTAGCCGACTCCGCCCTCGGCGATGGTTTTTCCTGGACCGCCGTCCGGCCCGCGATTCGACACCGTGCCCGAACCGATGATCGTGCCGGCGCCCAGCGCCCGGGTCTTCGCCGCATGGGCGATGAGCGTCCCGAAGTCGAAGGTCATGTCGACGCCGGCGTCGGCCGCGCCCAGCGGCGCGCCGTTCAGCTCCACCTCCAGCGCCCCGTGCAGCTTGCCGTCCCGCCAGGCCTCGCCGAGCGCGTCCGGCGTCACCGTCACCGGCGAGAAGGCCGAGGCCGGCTTGGACTGGAAGAAACCGAAGCTCTTGCCGATCTCGCCGGGGATCAGGTTGCGCAGCGAGACGTCGTTGGCCAGCATCACCAGCCGGATCGCCGCCAGGCCCTGTTCGCGGCTGGCGCCCAGCGGCACGTCGCCGGTCACCACCGCGATCTCGCCTTCCATGTCGCAGCCCCAGGCCTCGTCGGCCAGCGGGATCGGATCGCGCGGCCCCAGGAACCCGTCCGAGCCGCCCTGGTACATCAAGGGATCGGTCCAGAAGCTGTCGGGCATGTCCGAGGCCCGCGCCTTCCGCACCAGCGCCACATGGTTCACATAGGCCGAGCCGTCGGCCCACTGATAGGCCCGCGGCAGGGGACTGGCCGCCTCGTGCTCATGGAAGCGCTCGCGCGGGACCGAACCGTGCTCCAGGCTCTCGGCCAGGCCGCGGAGCAGCGGTTCTGCGCTCTCCCAGTCATCGAGGGCGCCCTGCAATGTCGGGGCTATGGCGCTCGCGTCGGCGTACCAGGCGAGGTCCTGCGAGACGACGACCAGACGGCCGTCACGTCCCCCCTTCAGCGAGGCGAGCTTCATTCATTCCTCCCGGCCCACCGTACGTGTCACGCGCACGCCGCTTTCGTAGGCTTCGGGCAAATAGACCACGACCTCGACGCAGATGTCTCCGCCTGGCTGATCCACCCACAAATAATTGCGCTCGAAACAGACCTCCCGCCCGCCGGGGGTGTAGCCCTCGTAGGTGTCCCCCCAGGGCGTGCAGGCCGCCATGTCGCGCCGCCCCAGCGAGCAGGCGCGCTCCAGCTCCTCGTCGGCGGCTTCGGTCAGGTCGAGTTGCGGGTCGATATGGGCCATGGCCCTTAGTTTAGGGCTCGTCCTTGTAGATGCCCACCGTCAGCGGGCGCCCCTCGGCGGCGGCGGCGCGATACATGCCCGAGGTGTTGTAGCTCCAGGCGATCTGGCCGTCGGGGGCCACGGCGATGATCCCGCCGTCGCCGCCCAGGGCGGTCAGCTTCTTCTGCACCACCTCGTCGGCCGCGGCCTGCAGGCTCATGCCCTTCAGCTCCACCAGGGCGCAGATGTCGCGCGCCACGGTCAGGCGGATGAAATACTCGCCCGTCCCCGTCGCCGAGACGGCGCAGGAGGTGTTGGAGGCGTAGGTGCCCGCCCCGATGATCGGGGAATCGCCCACCCGGCCCCAGCGCTTGCCGGTCGTGCCGCCTGTGGAGGTGCCCGCCGCCACGTCGCCCCTGGAGTCCAGCGCCACCACCCCGACCGTGCCGTGCTTGCCCTCGTCGTGCGCCAGGCCGTTGGCCGGGTCGGGCTGGTCGGCGCCGGCCGGCTTGGCCGGAACCGGCAGGCCGTTGGCCTTCAGGAAGTTCTCAAGGCTCTTCCAGCGGCGCTCGGTGAAGAAGTAGCCCGGCTCGACCTGCTCCAGGCCCTGGGCCTTGGAGAAGGCGTTCGCGCCCTCGCCGATCAGCATGACGTGCGGCGACTTCTCCATCACCGCGCGGGCCAGCGAGATCGGGTGGCGGGTGCGGGTCGCCCCGGCCACCGCACCGGCCGCCAGCGTCCTGCCGTCCATCATCGAGGCGTCGAGCTCGTTGCGGCCCTCGGCGGTGAACACCGCCCCGCGGCCGGCGTTGAACAGCGGATCGTCCTCCAGCAGGTGGATGGTCGCCTCGATGGCGTCCATCGCCGAGCCGCCGTCCTCCAGCACCTTGGCGCCGGCCTGCGTCACCCGCGTCATCGCCGCCCGATAGGCCTTCTCCTGCTCGGGCGTGAGCTGGCTGCGCTCGATCACCCCGGCGCCTCCATGCACGACGATGGCCCACCTGGGCGCGGGTTGGGGAGCGGCTTGAACCTGGCTGGTCATCAGAACTGCGATCGTGGCGGCAAGAGTGAGGACGCGCATCGTCCCTCCTTGGCAGGGTTTGGGCGAGCCCGGCGGCTTTCATGGAAACATGTCCCGGCGCGGGCCACGTCGGGGGAGAGGAATTGCCCGAGCGCGCGGACGGAGACAAGCGCCCATTCGCCTGCTAGCAAGGCTGCGAACGTCGGGCCCGGGATAAGCATGTTTCGCAAACTGTACGACTGGGTCATGGGTCTGGCCGGTTCCCGCCACGCCCCGACAGGTCTGGCCGTCGTCTCCTTCGCCGAGAGCTCGTTCTTCCCGATCCCGCCCGACGTGATGCTGGCCCCGATGGTGCTGGCCAGGCCCGACCGCGCCTTCGTCTATGCGGGGATCTGCACCGCCGCCTCGGTCGTCGGCGGCCTGCTGGGCTATGCGATCGGCTTCTATCTCGAGCCGGTCGGCATGTGGCTGCTGACCCTGATGGGCCATCCCGACGGCAAGGCCGCGTTCGAGAAGTGGTTCGCCGACTGGGGCCTGTGGGTCATCCTGATCAAGGGCGCCACCCCGATCCCCTACAAGCTGGTGACCATCACCGCCGGCCTGGCGCAGTTCTCGCTGGTGACCTTCATCTGGGCCTCGGTCCTGACCCGAGGCCTGCGCTTCTTCGCCGTCGCCGCGATCCTGAAGTATTTCGGCCCAGCCATGCTGGCCGAGTTCGAAAAGCGCATGGCCCTCTACGGCACGCTCGGCCTGATCGCCCTGGTCGGCTTGATCGTCGTCCTCAAGGTGCTCATCTGATCGCTTGGGGCGGTGAAGCTTTTGAGGTCATATCCGGTCGATGAGCGCCTTCCTTAGACCCTTCCTCGAGCGCTGGCGGCTGACCGCCCTGGTCGCCTCGCTGGCGATGCTCGCGCTCGCCCACGCCTTCGAGACCTTCGGCGGCCTGGCCCCCTGCGCGCTCTGCCTGCGCGCCCGCGAGGTCTACTGGGTCGCCGCCGCGGTCGCCCTGGTCGGCATGCTGGTCGTGCGCATGCGCGCCGGGGCCCGCTGGCGCTGGGCGTTCGACGCCGCCCTGGCCGCGATCTTCGCCTTCGGCGTCGGCCTGGCGATCTATCATTCCGGCGTCGAGTGGAAGTGGTGGCCCGGCCCCACCGCCTGCTCGGGCGGCGGGGGCGGCGTCAGCGCCGGCCAGATGGCCGACCTGCTGAACGGCGCCAGGATCCAGCCGCCGGCTTGCGACAAGGCCGCCTGGGTGTTTCTTGGTCTGTCGATGGCCGGCTGGAACGCGCTGGCCTCCCTGGCTCTGGCGATCCTCAGCGTCCTGGCCGTGGGTCACGAAAGAAGGAAGGCGTCATGAGCGACAAGCCGATCCCGCCCCGTCCCGGCATGGGCGCCATGAGCGGCCGCCTCGCCGAGATCCTGCGCGTCGACCACGCCGGCGAGCTGGGGGCCGTGCACATCTATCGCGGCCAGCTCGCCGTGCTGCGCGCCGGCAAGGGCCGCGAGCGCATCTCCGGCCAACTGGAGGAGATGGAGCAGGACGAGGCCGATCACCTGGCCCGCTTCGACAAGCTGCTGAACCAGCACAAGGTCCGCCCCACCGCCATGGCCCCGCTCTGGCGCGTGGCCGGCTTCGCCCTGGGCGCGGGCACCGCCCTGCTGGGCGAGAAGGCCGCCCACGCCTGCACCGAGGCGGTCGAGGACGTGATCGAGCGTCACTACGCCGCCCAGATCGCCGAGATCGAAACCCGCGAGCCGGAGCTGGCCGCCGAACTGACCAAGTTCCGCGACGAGGAGATCGCCCACCGCGACCACGCCCTGCAGGAAGGCGCGCGCGAGGCGCCGGGCTATCCGCTGCTGGCCGCGGTCATCCGGGCCGGGTGCCGGACCGCCATCAAGATCAGCGAAAAACTGTGACCGACGAAGAGATCCTCGCCCTGCGCAGGGGAGCCGAGGCGCCGCTCGCCGCCAGTCCCGCCGACGCCGGCGCCGTGGCCCAGGATCTCGCCGCCGCCTTCGCCTCCGATCCGGTGTTCAACTGGTTCCTGCGGGCCGACTCCCGCCACGACGCCGCGCGGCGGAAGCTGTTCAACCTGCTGATCGGCATGGCCCTGGCCGACGGCGAGGTCTTCCGCCCGGCCGCCGGCGGCGCCGCGGCGATCTGGCTGCCCTCGGAGAGCCTGGGGCCGACGCCCTTCCTGCAGGAACTGCGCGTGCTGCCGACCATCCTGCAGGCCACGGGCTTTTCGCGCCTCCCGCGGATGTCGGCCATGCGGGCGATCATGGACGAGCACCATCCCAAGGCCCCGCCCCATGCCTATCTGTGGTTCCTGGGCGTGCGGCCGGAAGCCCAGGGGTTCGGCGTCGGGTCTCGCCTGCTCGCCCACGGCCTCGCCCGCGTCGACGCCAAGGGCCTGCCCGCCTATCTGGAATCCTCCAGCCCCGCCAACGTGCCGCTCTACCGGCGCCACGGCTTCGAGGTGGTCGAGGTGCTGAAGGCCCGGCCGGACGCGCCGGAGATGTGGGCCATGTGGCGCGAGGCCCAGCCCCAGGGGTGAGCGCCCTTCTCGCCTATCTCGCCCTGGCCAACCTGGCCGCCTTCGCCGCCATGGGCTGGGACAAGTCCTCCGCGCGCCGCGGCGTCGCGCGAATCCCCGAGCGCACCCTGCTGACCCTGGCCGCGGCCGGCGGCGGCCTCGGCGCGGTGCTGGCCCAGCAGGCCTTCCGCCACAAGACCCGCAAACAGCCCTTCGCCGCCCTGCTCTACGCGATCTTTTCGGCGGAGGCCGTCCTCGCCTTCGTGCTCCTGCGACAAGCCTGACCGGTTTCGTATTCCGTTCACCGGCCCGTCACCCGACCGTCGTGCGCCCCTCCTACTGCTCCGCCCAGTTTCAGTTCTTGGGGGGTGCACATGCCTTTCGTACCGCGCGTATCCGGTTGCCTTGTTTTTCTTCTCGCCAGTACGGCCCTGTCCACGCCGGCGTTCGCCAATGACGAGGCCGCGGTCGAGGAACTCGTCGTCACCGGCCAGCGCGAGGCCCAGCGCGCCGCCATCGCGGTCAAGCGCGAGGAGTTCGTGGTCGCCGACGTGGTCTCGGCCGACGACATCGGCAAGCTGCCTGACCACAACACCGCCGCCGCCCTCCGCCGCATCCCCGGCATCTCGGTCATGGAAGACCAGGGCGAGCCGCGTTTCCCGGTCATCCGCGGCCTGCGTTCGACCTACAACCGCACCACCATCGACGGCGCCCTGGTCGCCTCGGTCGACGAGAGCGGCCGCACGGTGCCCATGGACATCGTCCCCTCGGTGATGGCCGGCCGCCTGGAAGTCATCAAGACGGTGACGCCGGAAAATGACGGCAACGCCATCGGCGGGGTGATCAACGTCACCACCCGCAGCGCCTTCGACGCCGGCCGACCGTTCTTCAACGGCATGGCCTCCTATGGCGACTACGAGCTCAGCGGCGGCGTGCGCAACGACAAGCCGTCCTATCGCCTGGCCTTCGCCACCGGCACGACCTTCGGCGACCAGGATCAGTGGGGCGTGGTGATCGGCGCCTCGCACGAACAGCTCGACTACGACATTCCGCAGGTCGAATCCCAGGACCCGTCGGTGCGCGAATACACCGCCGCCGGCGCGCCGGTCGCCTCGGGTTCGCCCCTGGGCAACGGCATCCAGGTCCCGACCTTCCAGCGCCTGTTCTGGTACAACAACACCAAGCAGCGCAGCGGCGTGAACGCCAAGATCGAGTACCGGCCCAGCGACACCTTCCACTGGGAAGCCTCTGGCCTGTTCGCGCGCATGGAGGACGACGAGGAGCGGATCGAGCACCGCATCGAGCCGATCGGCAACGTCGCGGACCAGACCCCCACCAGCGGCTTCTTCGCCCGCGGCCGCGGCGTCATCCAGCTCAACCAGCCGATCACCAAGCGCGAGATCGGCCTGGCCCGGACCGAGTTCTCCTGGAACTTCGCCCCGCAGTGGACCGCCTCGGGCGACCTCGTCTACTCGCAGGCCGCCCTCGACGTGCCCAACCATTCGGTGGAGTTCCGCACGGTCGACGCCCAGGCCGCCAACTACGCCTTCAACTACGACACCACCAATCCGCTATTCCCGGTCTTCACGCCGCTCGACGACGCGGCCGTCCGCAATCCCGGCAACTACGTCCTGCAGCAGCACCGCGACGCACTCACCGAGACCGAGGAGAAGACCGGCCAGGTCCGTTTCGACCTCGCCTTCGATGACGGAAACGACGACGGGAACCTGAAGGCCAAGTTCGGCGGCCTGCTGCGCACCACCAAGCGCGAGTACAATTCCAGCCAGATCAACTACCGGGCCGGATCGGGCTTCGTCTACACCCTGGCCGAGGTCGACAAGCCCGGCCCCAGCGACCTGATCGCCGGTCGCTACCTGCTCTCGCCCCGCATCGACGCCAGCGCGGCCATGGCCTTCTTCAACGCCAACCGGGGCCGCTTCGTCACCACCACCAACGCCCCCACCGGCGACTACGAGGTGCAGGAAGACATCTACGCCGCCTACGCCCAGGCCAGCTATTCGTGGGGCGACTTCACCCTGCTCGGCGGTCTGCGTTACGAGCGCACCGAGGTGGAATCCGACGCGGTGCGCAACGCTGGCGGCGTGCTGACTCCGGTCAGCAATTCCGGCTCCTACGGCAACTGGCTGCCCAGCCTGCACCTGGAGTGGAAGCCCACCGCCGACCTCATCGTCCGCGCCGCCTGGACCAACACCATCGGCCGTCCCGACTACGGCTCGCTCGCCGCCAGCGAGGGCCTCAGCTTCGACGGCAGCCAGCCGACCCTGTCGCGCGGCAACCCCGGCCTGAAGGCCCGCGAAAGCCGCGGCCTGGACCTGTCGGTCGAATACTATCCCCGCGACGGCATGATCTCGCTGGCGGTTTTCTCCAAGGACATCGAGAGCGAGATCTTCACCCTCTCCTCGACCGAGACGCTCGATGTCGGCCGCGGCCCCGAGAGCGTGCTGGTCTCCACCCCCCGCAACGCCCAGTCGGCCAAGATCCGCGGCGTCGAGTTCGCCGTCCAGCAGGCCTTCACCTTCCTGCCCGAGCCCTTCGACGGCTTCGGCTTCAACGGCAACATCACCTGGCTGGACACCGAGTTCACCTTCCTGACCTCGGCCGGCCCGCGCACCACCGGCCTCTACCAGCAGCCCGAGATCACCACCAACGAGTCGATCTACTATCAGCGCGGTCCCTTCGAGGCCCGGGTCTCGCACAACTACATCGGCGGCCAGTTGGAGACGATCAACGACGCCAACCCCAATTCCGACCAGTACTGGAAAGGCCGGCACCTGTTCGACGCCAGCCTGTCGTGGCGCTTCACCGACTACCTGACCGTCTTTGTCGAAGGGCAGAACCTCTCGAACACCGGCCGCCAGGAAGTGACCGGCCCCGAGCGCCGCAACCTGCAGGAATGGGCGAACTACGGCCGCACCTACTGGGTCGGTGCGGCGGTGAACTTCTGATGCCCGGCATGATCCGACTGCTGGCCCTGGCCGGGGCGCTCGCCGCCTCGGCCCCCGCCATCGCCCAGGACGCGGCCGCGCCGTCCCGCACCGCCGAGGTGCTGCGCCGCTACCCCGCTCCAGAGGCCCGGCAAGGCGTGGCGGTGGACGCCGCCCACGTCTACGCCGTCGCCAATTCCACCATCGCCAAGTACGACAAGAAGACCGGCGCCAAGCTCGCCGAGTGGAAGGGCGACCCCGCCCGCTATCCGCACATCAACTCCTGCGCGGTGATCGCCAAGGAACTGGTCTGCGCCAGTTCCAACTTCCCCGCCGTGCCGCACTGGAGCGCCGTGGAGTTCTTCGATCCGGCGACCATGACGCACCTGCGCACGGTCGCCCTCGGCCAGGGCCGCGGCTCGATCACCTGGATCGACCGCAAGGACGGCGCCTGGTGGGCGGCCTTCGCCAACTACGACGGCAAGGGCGGCGAGGCCCCGCGCGACTACCGCAACACCGTCCTGGTCCGCTTCGATGACGACTGGCGCCAGACCCAGAGCTGGAGCTTCCCGCAGTCCGTCCTCGACCGCTTCAAGCCGATGAGCTCCTCCGGCGGCGGCTGGGGCCCGGACGGCAAGCTCTACATCACCGGCCACGACCATCCCGAGCTCTACGTTCTGGCCCTGCCCACGCAGGGCGGCGCGGTGCTCGATCACCTGGACACTATCGGCGTGGCCACCGAGGGCCAGGCCATCGACTGGGACGAAAGCGAGCGCGGCGTCCTCTACGGCATCAGCCGCACCGGCCGCGAAGCCGTGGCCATGCGGGTCCTGCCGGCCAGGTAGCCCTCAAGGCCCGGCGTGCTCCTGCATCGCGCCGCGCCCGGCCAGGTCGCTGCGGTCCCCCGTGGGCGCGTCCTTTGGGCTCGTGACATAGCTGATCACGAACACGGCGGTCGCCAGGGCGAGGATCCAGGCGATCGCCCGCTGCGCCTGCGACAGCCGCCGGCGCGCCTTCGGCAAGTCCTGCGTTTCGGTGCTGCGTCCTGGCCCGACCATCGCCAGCTCCTGTGGCTACCGGGCAGGCAACCAACCGCGCCGCAGCGCGGTTCCGCGCCAGCTACGCCTCCAGCTCGATGTCCCAGTAGAGGTAGTCGAGCCAGCTCTTGTGCAGGTGGTGCGGCGGGAACCGGCGGCCGCATTCCTGCAGCTCGTAGGCCGTCGGCCGGCGCGGCGTGTGGAACGGGTGCATGTGCGCCTCGTGCGGCGTGCGCCCGCCCTTCATCAGGTTGCAGCGCGCGCAGGCGGTGACGATGTTCTCCCAGGTGGTGCGCCCGCCGCGCGAGCGCGGCACCACATGGTCGAAGGTCAGGTCCTCGCCCGCCGTGCAGTACTGGCAGGTGAAGGCGTCGCGCAGGAAGAGGTTGAAGCGGGTGAAGGCCGGCGGCCGGTCCTGCGGCACGTAATGCTTCAGCGAGACCACGCTGGGCAGCTTCATCGCGAAGGACGGCGAGTGGACTTCCTGGTCGTAGGTCGAGACCACGTCGACGCGATCGAGGAACACCGCCTTGATCACCTCCTGCCACGGCCAGAGGGACAGCGGGTAGTAGCTGAGGGGACGGAAGTCCGCGTTCAGCACAAGGCAGGGCCAACCGGACGGCGGGTGATTAAGCACCTGCATGGCCGGCCCTCCGGACGGGGGCGCAACCCCCTATGTCGTACGCGTAGAGACTGAAGACAGGCCCCCTTTCGCGATCCGAGCGCTAGGCGAATCGCCCCCAGAGGGCATTCCCGTAGCGAGGGAATTATAGGCGGAAATTTGAGACAGCTCCATGAAATGAAGCTCGGCGGCCCCGTCCGGGGTGCGGTTCCCTGGCGGACGGGGCGCTCAGCTCAAACATCAGGCGCCGACGACGGCGGTGGCGCCGGCCAGGCTCAGGCTGATGAAGACGAAGGCGACGGCGACGGTGGCGTCGAAGACACGGCCAAGTTGGGTCAGGGCAGACATGGGGTCGTTCCTTTTGTTGATCCGGTGCGGCGGGCGCCGCTCCGCGTCCATCTGGACGATGTTTAGATAGACCTCCATCTAAACGATGTACAGATACATTTTACATCGTAAGGTATGCAGAAATGCATGGAACCGTCAGGGCGTCCTCCCCGGACGCCGCGCAACAAAAAGGGGGCCGGACCCGGCCCCCTTTCGACACTGACTGGAGTCGGCCCTACGCGCCGACCGAGACCGTGGCCGCCGCCAGGCCGATGCTGAGCGCGATCAGCCCGAGCGGGACGACGCGGTCGAAAAGGCGTTCGAAACGGGTCAAACGAGCGAGAGACATGACACACACCTTTCAAGTTGGAACCCTCGGGGGAGCGAGGGATTTTGTAATTTGAACATTGCTAAGATAGCGCCGATCTGAACGGCGTCAAGATGATCTTTACGGCGTCCAGATTCAGTTTTAGAGTGAACGCCATGAGAGAAGCTGCAGCCGCCGACAATCGCCCCTACCACCACGGCGACCTGCGCCGCGCATTGATCGACGCGGCCCGGCGACTGCTCGAGACCGAGGGCCCGACCGCCCTGTCGCTGCGCGCCGTGGCGCGCGAGGCCGGGGTCAGCCCGGCGGCGCCCTATCACCACTTCAAGGACAAGGGCGAACTGCTCGACGCCGTCGCCCACGAAGGCTGGGACCTGCTGAACGAGCTGATGACCGCCGCCCGCGCCAGCCACGCCTCGGTGCGCGACAAGCTCACCGCGCTCGGCGTCGCCTATGTGCGGTTCGCCCGCGACAATCCGGCCCTCTACCGCGTGATGTACGACTGCTCGCGCGACAAGGAGAGCCTGCCCGACCACGTCCACGCCGACAACGACAGCGCCTATTGCCAGGTGCGCGACACCCTGATCGAGGCGGGCGCGACGCCCATGGACGAGCAGGAGCTGGAACTGGCCACCACCGCGGCCTGGTGCGCCGCCCACGGCCTGGCCGAGATGTTCTCCTTCAAGCAGTTCGACCACCTGAAGGGCGCGCTCGGCGGCGACGAGGCCTTCCTGCGCGGGGTCTTCGAGCACATGGGCATTTTCGCCAGGTCCGGCGAGGACTAAAGCTCTCCGGGTGTTCGTCACCCGCTTCGCCCCGTCGCCGACCGGCTACCTGCATCGCGGCCACGCCTTCTCGGCCCTCACCGCCTACGAGGCCGCGCGCGCGGCCGGCGGGCGCTTCCTCCTGCGCATCGAGGACATCGACGTCACCCGCAGCCGCCCGCAGTTCGAGGCCGCGATCTACGAGGACCTGGCCTGGCTGGGGATCGAATGGGAGACGCCGGTCCGCCGCCAGTCCGAACACCTGGACGACTACCAGGCCGCCCTCGCCGCCCTGACCACCGACCACCTGACCTATCGCTGCTTCCGCACCCGCAAGGAGATCGCCCAGGCCGCGGCCAGCGCGCCGCACGGCCATGCCGAGGCGTTCCGCGGCGCGCCCCTGCCGCCGGACGAGGAAGCCCGGCGCCTGGCCGACGGCGAGCCCTTCGCCTGGCGGCTGTCGCTCGACGCCGCCGAGCAGGCCCTGGCCGGACGGCCGCTGACCTTCGTCGAGGAGGGCGCGGGGCCGAACGGCGAGCATGGCGCCGTCGCGGTCGACCCGGCCCTCTCGGGCGGTGACGTGGTGCTGGCGCGCAAGGACGTCGGCGTCGCCTATCACCTGGCCGTGGTCGTCGACGACGCGCTCCAGGGCGTCACCCACATCATCCGCGGCCAGGACCTCTACGAGGCCGCCCACGTGCAGCGGCTGCTCCAGGTCCTGCTCGACCTGCCCGCGCCGGTCTATCGCCACCACCGCCTGCTGACCGGCCCCGACGGCAAGCGCTTCGCCAAGCGCGACCAGGCCGAGACCCTGCGCGACCTGCGCGCGCGCGGCGTCACGCCCGCGGACCTGCGCGCGGAGATGGGCTTCGACCGCGGCGCCTAGGCGCCCATCCTGGCCAGCCACCACTGGTTCATCTGCCAGATCGAGCGCTCCAGCGGCGACAGCCGGCCCTGGCCGGTCGCCGGCGCGTTCAGGCCGCGCCACACCAGGTCGTTGACGACGATGTCCTCGGCGTGGATCGCCGCCGTCACCTGCTCCAGCTCGGCGACGATGTGCTCGGCTGCGTCCATCTCCAGCACGTGGCGCGGAACGCAGACATGGATCTTCAGCGTGAAGCGGTCGCCCGCCGTCGTCGGCAGCACCTGGTACCAGGCCATGCCGTCGCCGTGCAGCGCGAGCATGAAATGCGGGAACGCCACCGCCGCGAACAGCGCCCCGGCCTGCCATTCCGACAGACCCTGGATCAGCCGCGGCCGGTCGGGATCGGGCGCCGCGGCCGGCATGTGCAGGATCGACCAGGGCCCGTCGTTGTCGGGGATCGAGGAATCGCGCGCGTGGAACCCAGGCTCCAGGGTCTGCGCATGCGCGGCCAGATGGTGGTAGGCTTCCATGAAGTTCTCGACCAGCACCTTCCAGTTCCAGCCGCTGTCGTAGGTGAGCGTTCGCGCGACCACCATGTCGGCCACGCCGAACGCCTCGAAATAGCGGCGCAGGGTCTCGACCTGCGGCGCGAAGGGCGCGGCCTCGGGGTCGAGGTTGGCCATCACGAAGCCCTCCCACACCTCGCTGCGGAACTGGGTCAGGCGGCAGTCCTCGCGCCGGAAGTCCCTGGCCTCGTCCATCAGCGGCGCGGCCGCCAGGCGCCCTTCGGTGTCGTAGCTCCAGGCGTGATAGGGACAGGTGAACAGCTTGCGCCGCCCTTGCCCGTGCGCGATCGGGGCGGCCCGATGGCGGCAGACATTGGCCATCACCCGCAGCTCCCCGTCCAGGCCGTGGACCAGCAGCACCGGCTGGCCGGCCAGGTCCATGGCGATGAAGTCGCCGGGCTGCGGCGCCTGGTCGACCCGCGCCAGGGGCGTCCAGCTACGCCGCAGGATCCGCTCGGCCTCCAGCGCCTGGATGTCCGGGCGCACATAGGCGGCCGGCGGCAGGGTCCAGGCGTCTTCCAGCGGCTGGCGCGCCCGCGCGATCTCCTCGGCGCTCACGCCGGGCAGTTGGCCTGCATCCATGTCGTCGCCTCCCTTGGCTGGCCGCCTCGATAGGTCCGCGCCGTGGCCGGAGTCAATTATTTTGATCGATCGATTTAAATTGGACGAACGGCGCGGGCGACGATATGGGCTTGGGCATGACCCTGGCGCCAGACCGTCGCCCCGTCGGCCGTCCCCGCGGCGACGGACGGCCCCACCTGACCCGCGACGAGGTGTTCCTCACCGCCGCGCGGCTGATCAGCGCCGAAGGCTACACCGGCGCCAGCATCCGCATGATCGCGCAGGCGCTGCAGGTGGCCCCGGCCTCGCTGTTCAACCTGTTCGGCGCCAAGGACGCGCTGCTGAACGAGCTGGTGGTCTATCTCGCCCAGCCGTCCCTCGACTTCTACGCGCGGCTGAACGCCCTGGCGCTTGCGCCCGAGGTGGCGCTGTTCAAGAGCCTCTTCGAGGAGGCGGCCCTGGTCGCCTCGGTGGACCGGGCGCTGCCGGCCATCTTCTATTTGCCCGAACTCCAGAAGCCGCAGTTCGAGCCGGCCCAGCGGGCGCGGGCGGCTCTGGTCGCGCACTATCGCGGCCTCATCGAAGCGGGCTGCGAGAGCGGCGCGCTGGAGTGCGACCTGCCGGGTCTGGCCGCCGAACAGATGCTGCAACTCAGCGAGACCAGCGTGCTCGCCGCCTTGCCGGCCCCGCCGCTGGCGCAGGCCAGGGCCAGCGCGCGCCTGGCCCTGCGCGCCCTGCTCGCCGACCGCGGCCGGCTGGAGGCGATCGAGGCCCAGGCCGCGCAGGTGGACCTGACGATCCTCTGACCTCAGTGCGAGGCGTGGTGCTCGGCGTTGCGCTTGCGGGTCGCCGCGGCCTTCCTGCCGCCCTTGTGCGCCGCCGGATGGCCGGTGTCCTTGCCGCGGCCCGAGCCGCCCGGCGCCTTGCCGCCGCCGTCGTCCTTGTTGACGGTCGCCCAGGCCCGGCGCTCGGCCTCCTTCTCCGGCACGCCCTTGGCTTCGTAGCCTTCGGCGATGTGGTCGGCCTTGCGTTCCTGCTTGTCGGTGTACTTCGACTTGTCTCCGCGAGGCATGGCGAACTCTCCTCTGACAGCAAGAGCCAACCCCGCGGGCCAGGGATGGTTCCCAGCGCCTAGCTCAGCGCCCAGGCCGTTCGCGCCGCCTCGATCGCCCCCAGCTTGGCATGGAAGGCGCCCCAGTCGTCGCGCTCGGCGATGGCCGCCCAGATCGCCTCGATCTCGTCGATCAGCAGTTCCTGCGGCTCGGGCGCGGCGAAGTAGGGATCGGCCAGCCGCTCCGGCCGCTCGGGCGCGAACCCCTTCAGCAGATCGCGGAACGGCGCGAACGCCTCGCCCGCATAGATGTCGCCGCGCTGGCTGGCCAGCGCCCGGCCCTCGTCGCCGCAGAACCAGTCGAAGAAGAACGGCTCCCAGCGCAGCCGCTCGCCGCCCTCCGCAATCGCCCGGAACGTGGCGTTGGCGAAGGCGACCTCCTCGGCCTCCCCTGCCCGCTTCAGCCCCAGCCGGTTCAGCAGCGCCCCGGCCAGCTCCCCGCGATAGGCCGGCCCGAACCCGTTCAGCGCCTCGATCAGCGGCTCCTGCCCGCCGACCTGCGTCAGGCACCCGGCCAGTTGCTGCAGGTTCCAGAACACCGCCTCGGGCTGGCGCCCGAAGCTGTAGAGCCCGGCGGTGTCGAAATAGGCGGCGGTGAAGTTCGGATCGTTGTGCGGCAGGAACCGGTAGGGGCCATAGTCGAAGCTCTCGCCGGTGATGTTCATGTTGTCGGTGTTCAGCACCCCATGCACGAACCCGGCCGCCATCCACCGCGCCGTCAGCCGCGCCGCGCGCCCGGCCACCGCGGCCAGCAGCGCCGCGCCCCTGTCCGCCGCCGCGCCCAGCTCGGGATAGTAGAGCGCGATCACATGGTCGATGAGCCGGCCGATCGCGTCCGCATCCTGCAGATAGGCCTGGCGCTGGAAGGTCCCGAACCGGATGTGGCTGTGCGACAGCCGCACCAGCACCGACGAGCGCGTCGGGCTCGGCTCGTCGCCGCGCACCAGTCGTTCGCCGGTCTCGATCAGCGAGAACGAGCGCGAGGTGGGCACGCCCAGCGCCTCCAGCATCGCCGTGGCCAGCACCTCGCGCACCCCGCCCTTCAGGGTCAGCCGCCCGTCGCCGGCCCGCGACCAGGGCGTGGGGCCCGAGCCCTTGGTTCCCAGCTCCAGCAACCGCCCGGTTCCGGCCTCGCGCATCTGGGCGAAGGTGAAGCCGCGACCGTCGCCCAGGTCGGGGTTGTAGACCCGGAACTGATGGCCGTGATAGCGCATGGCCAGCGGCTGGGCAGGCTGCCCCGGCAGCAGCTCGAACCGCCCGAAGTGGGCCACCCACTCGTCGTCGCTCAGGGCCTCCAGCCCGACGCTGGCGGCGGCCCGGTCGTTGCGGAAGCGCAGGCGCGTCATCGGGAAGTCCGCCGCCGCCACCGGATCGAAGAACGCCGTTCCCAGGTCCTGGACATGCGGTTCGGGGCGATAGGCGGCTGAAACGGGCATGCCCTTCAGATGCGCGATCACATCGGCGCCAGCAACGCCCGATTGACGTATTTCGCCGCCGCCGCCCATGGTAACCGGAGCCATGGCGCGCAGATTGACCCTCGATTTCCTGAAGACCGAGACCGCTTCAGGGGTGATCCTGACCACCGCCGCGCTGCTGGCGATCGCGCTCGCCAACTCGCCCTGGGCCGACCACTACTTCGCCTTCATCAAGCACGAGATCACCATCCAGATCGGCGCCTTCCACGAGGCCAAGCCGGTCTACCAGTGGATCAAGGAAGGCCTGATGACGATCTTCTTCTTCGTCGTCGGCCTCGAGATCAAATACGAGATCCTGCGCGGGGAGCTGTCCAATCCCCGCCGCCTGGCCCTGCCCGTGCTCGCCGCGCTCGGCGGCATGGCCGCGCCCGCCGGGGTCTATCTGCTGCTCAACCTCGGGGCCTTGGGCGCGCCCCAGGGCTGGCCGACCCCGACCGCCACCGACATCGCCTTCGCCCTGGCCGCCCTGGCCGTGGCCGCCCCGCGCCTGCCGGCCTCCCTGCGGGTCTTCCTGCTGACCCTGGCCATCGCCGACGACCTCGGCGCCGTGGCGCTGATCGCCATCCTCTTCACCTCCGACGTCAACCTCTACGCGCTGGGCGGCGCGGCGGCCTCCATCGCCCTGATGGCCCTGATGTCGAGGTGGAAGTCCGCGCCCTACCTGTTCTACGCGGCCTGTTTCGCGCTCGCCTGGGCCTTCTGCCTGAAAAGCGGGGTCAACACCTCGCTGGCCGGCGTCGCCGCGGCCATGACCGTGCCCATCGACCCGCGCAAGCCGGGCCACGAAGGCCCCCTGAAGCACTTCATGGAGAGCCTGCACCCCTATGTCGCCTACCTGATCCTGCCGCTGTTCGCCTTCGCCGCCGCCGGCTTCTCGTTCCAGGGCCTGTCGCTGGCGACCCTGGCCAACCCGGCGCCGCTGGGCATCGCCATGGGCCTCTTCCTCGGCAAGCAGATCGGCGTCTTCGGCCTCTCGGCCGTGGTCATCGGGCTGAAGCTCGCCCGCCGCCCGACCGGCGCCAGGTGGCTGGAGCTCTACGGCGTCTCGCTGCTCTGCGGCGTCGGCTTCACCATGAGCCTGTTCATCGGCGGCCTGGCCTTCGACCCCAACGACACCCTGGCCCAGACCGAGGTCCGCATGGGCGTCATCGCCGGCTCGATCCTCTCGGCCCTGGTCGGCATGGGCGTGCTCGCCTACGCCCAGCGCCAGCGCGACGCCAGCGAAGGCTAGACCAGCTCGCTCGCCCAGGCCTGCTCGCCGCGCGCCGCGGCGATCACCTTCACCCCGCCGGCGAAGGCGGCCACGCTCTCCACCGTCTGGGCGAAGTCGGGCGCCTGCGGATCGGCGCTCTGGCTGACCACCACCGCCTCGATGGCCAGGCCCCGCGCGCGCAGCGTCTCCACCGCCGTCAGGGTGTGGCTGATCGCGCCCAGATAGGACCCGCCGACCAGCACGCCGGGCAGGCCCAGCGCGAGCATCAGGTCCAGCCCGGTGCCGTCCTCGGCCATCGGCGACATCACCCCGCCCGCCCCCTCGACCAGGGTCAGGTCCGCGGCGCTCGCCGCCAGCCCCGCCTGGCAGAACCGCGTCAGTTGCGCCAGCCGCAGGTCCACGCCCTCCAGCCGCGCGGCCATCGGCGGCGACAGCGGCGCGGCGAAGCGCAGCGGCGCGATCCTGTCCAGCGCTTCCAGGTCCAGCGGCCGGCCCAGCGCCTCCAGCAGCAGCCCCGGATCGCTGCCCGCCCAGTCGGCCAGGTCGATCCCGCTCACCACCGGCTTCAGGGCGTCGGCGCTCAAGCCCTTGGCCCGCGCCGCGCGCAGCATGGCGCAGGCGACATAGGTCTTGCCCACGTCGGTGTGCGCGCCGGTGACGAACAGCCGCCGCATCAGGACGCCATCAGCGGGCGCACCGCCGCCGCCAGCCGGTCGATTTCGTCGTCGGGGTGGCCGGCCGTGAACGCCACCCGCAGCCGGGCCGTCCCGGCCGGCACGGTCGGCGGCCGGATCGCCACCACCAGGAAGCCTTCGGCCTCCAGCGCCTGGGCCGCGGCCAGGGTGCGGCCCGCCTCGCCCAGCACGATCGGGACCACCGCGCTGGTCGCCTCGGGCAGGTTCAGCGCCCGCGTGAAGCGCCGGGCCTTGGCCAGCACCGCCGCCACCCGCTCGGGCTCGGCGGCGATCACGTCCAGCGCCGCCAGCGCCGCCGCGGCGTTCGCCGGCGGCAGGCCGGTCGTGTAGACCACCGTGCGCGTGCGGGTCTTGATGAAGTCGATCACCGGGGCGCTGGCGCAGACATAGGCGCCGTAGCCGCCGAGCGCCTTGGAGAAGGTGCCCATCGCCAGGTCGACCTTGGCGTCCGGGAACATCGCCGCCGTCCCCCGCCCCTCGCCGACCACGCCCAACCCGTGGGCGTCGTCGACCAGCAGCCAGGCGTCATGCGCCCGCGCCAGGGCCGAGATCGCGTTCAGCGGCGCCACGTCGCCGTCCATCGAGAACACCCCGTCGGTGGCGATCAGCGCCCGGCCGGCCTCGCCGCGGCAGGCGGCCAGCTTGGCGGCCAGGTCCTCGACGTCGTTGTGCCGGAACGGCGCGATCCGCGCGTTGGAGAGCTGCGCTCCCGACCAGATGCAGGCGTGCGCCAGTTCGTCGACCAGGATCAGGTCGCCCTCGCCGACGAAGGTCGGGATGATCCCCGAATTGGCCAGGTAGCCCGAGCCGAACACGCAGGCGGCCTGCGTCCCCTTCAGCGCCGCCAGCCGCGCCTCGAGTTCGCCGAAGATCGGGTTGTCGCCGGTCACCAGCCGCGAGGCGCCCGAGCCGACCCCATGGGCCTCCACCGCCGCCAGGGCCGCGGCCTTCACGGCCGGATGGTGCGAGAGGTTGAGATAGTCGTTGCACGAGAAGGACAGCAGCCGCCGCCCGTTGCGCTCCACCCACAGCCCGTCCAGCCGATGGGTCGGGACCAGCGTGCGTTTCAGGCTGCGCGCCTCGAGCGCATCGAGCTTGGTCTGGGCGAAGGCGGTCAAACTGTCGGTCACGGCGCGCGGTATGCACGAGCCTGGGCTTCGGTTAAAGCCAGCGGCCATGACATTCCCGACACCGGACTGGCTGACCCAGGGCGCCCGCAACGTCTGGCGGCCCTATTGCCAGATGAAGACCGCGCCCGCGCCCCTGGCGGTCGCCCGCACCCAGGGCGCCCGGATCATCCTGGAGGACGGCCGCGAGCTGGTCGACGGCATCGCCTCCTGGTGGACCGCCTGCCACGGCTACAACCACCCGCACATCCGCGCCGCGGTGACGGCCCAGCTCGAGCGCGCGCCCCACGTGATGTTCGGCGGCCTGGCGCACGAGCCGGCCTATCGCCTGGCCCGCCGGCTGGCCGACCTGCTGCCTGGCGACCTCGACCACGTGTTCTTCGCCGAGAGCGGCTCGGTCTCGGTCGAGATCGCCATGAAGATGGCGCTGCAATACTGGATCAACCGCGGCGTGACGGGGCGCACCCGGTTCCTCAGCTTCCAGGGCGGCTATCACGGCGACACCCTGGCGACGATGACCATCTGCGACCCGGAAGAGGGCATGCACAGCCTGTTCGCCGGGGTCATGCCGTCCCAGGTCATCGCCGCCCTGCCGGTCGATCCGGCCTCGGAAGCCGCCCTCGACGCCCTGATGGGCGAGAAGGCCGGCGAGATCGCCGCCATCATCGTCGAGCCGCGGGTCCAGGGCGCCGGCGGCATGCTGTTCCACGCCGACGAGGTGCTGCGCACCCTGCGCCGGCTGGCCGACCGGCACGACCTGCTGCTGATCTTCGACGAGATCTTCGTCGGCTTCGGCCGCACCGGCGACCTCTTCGCCTGCTCGGGTTCGGGCGTGACGCCCGACATCGTCACCCTCTCCAAGGCGCTGACCGGCGGCACCCTGCCGCTCTCGGCCGCCGTCGCCCGCAGCAAGGTCTTCGACGCCTTCTGGTCGGACGACGCCGGCGCGGCCCTGATGCACGGCCCGACCTACATGGCCAATCCGCTGGCCTGCGCCGCCGCCAACGCCAGCCTCGACCTCTTCGAGTCCGGCCAGTGGAAGGCCGACGTCGCGCGCATCAACGCCGCCCTGGCCCAAGGGCTGGAGCCCTGCCGCGCCGCCCCCGGCGTCGTCGACGTGCGCACCTGCGGCGCCATCGGGGTCGTGGAGTTCGACCATCCGGTCGAGACCGGCCCCCTCTGCATGGCCTTCGCCGAGCACGGCTGCTGGATCCGCCCGATGGGCAAGGTCGTCTACCTGACCCCGCCCTACGTCACGACGGACGCCGAACTGGCCCAACTCACCGGCGCGATCCAGGCGGTGTTGCTGGGCTAGCAGCTCCCCTCTGGGAGAGCTGTAGTCGCCTTATTTTCCTCCCCCGCTTCGCAGGGGAGGAAAGGGGCTCAAGACCATATGCGATCGCCCTTCCCCCATGAGGGAGGAATTAGCTCGCTCGATTCTTGACCAATCATTCCAGAATCCTGTAGACCCTCCCTCATGGCCAGACCCAAAGCCTTCGACGCCGACCAGGCGCTGGACGCCGCCATCGGCGTGTTCCGCGAGCACGGCTTCGAGGGGACGTCCGCCGAGATGCTGGTCCGCGCCATGGGCGTCGGCCGCCAGAGCCTCTACGACACCTTCGGCGACAAGTGGCGGCTCTACTGCGCCGCGGTGCGCAGGTACGCCGACCGCGAGACCTCGGCCCACCTGGCGGCGCTCCGGCGCGGGCCGCGGGCGCGCGATGGCCTGGTGGCGATGGTCGACCGGGTCGTGGAGACCGCAAGCTCTCCCTGCCTGGGCGTCGCCGCCGTCTGCGAGTTCGGCCGTTCGCGAGCCGACCTGACCGAGATCCACGACGCCGCCGGCCGCGTGCTGCACGGCGCGATCGCGGCCAGCGTCCGCGAGGCCCAGGCGCAGGGCGACATCGCCGCCGACCTGGATCCGCAGGATGTCTCAGCCTACCTCGCCGCCAGCTTCGCCGGCCTGCGCCTGGCCGCCCGCGGCGGCGCCGACGCGCGCCGGCTGCGCGGCCTGGCCGATGTCGCCCTGCGCGCCTTGAGCTAGCGCGCCGGCCGTTCTTTTCGCCCAATTTTGGAACGATCATTCAATATGGAGACTCCCATGAACGTCATCGAGATGACCGGCCCCGGCGGCCCCGAGGTGCTGCGCCTGGCCGAACGCCCCGAACCCGTTCCCGGCCCCGGGCAGGTGGTGGTCCAGGTCGCGGCCGCCGGCGTCAACTTCATGGACGTGGGCGTGCGGCGCGGCGGCTTCTGGATCGGAAACGACCCCAAGGTGCTCGGCGTCGAGGGCGCGGGCCGCGTCGTCGCCCTCGGCGAGGGCGTGGACGACTTCGAGGTCGGCCAGCGCGTCGCCTGGGTCTACGGCGTCGGCAGCTACGCCGAACGGGTGCTGGTCCCGGCCAAGGTGCTGGTCGCGGTTCCAGACGCCATCGACGACCACGTCGCCGCGGCGGTGATGATGCAGGGCCTGACCGCCAGCCACTTCGCGACCGACTTCTACCCGGTCCAACCTGGCGACACCGCCCTGGTGCACGCCGCGGCCGGCGGCCTGGGCCTGCTGCTGACCCAGATCATCAAGCTGCGTGGCGGCACGGCGATCGGCCGCGTGTCGAACCCAGGCAAGGCGCAGATCGCCCGCGAGGCCGGCGCCGACCACGTCATCGTCGACGACGGGAGCGACTTCGCCGACCAGGTCCTCGCCCTCACCGGCGGCGAGGGCGTTCAGGTCGCCTATGACGGATCGGGGCCGGCGACGTTCGCAGGCACGCTTCGCTCGCTGGCGCGATCGGGCACGCTCTGCTGGTACGGGCCGGTGCTCGGCGGCCCCGGCCCGATCGACATCATGAGCCTGCCGCGCAGCATCAAGATCGGCTACGGGGTCTATTCCGACCACGTGGCGACGCCGGAACGCCTGCGCGCCCGCACCGCCCGGCTGTTCGACTGGATCGCCGCCGGCGACCTCAAGGTCAGGATCGGCGGCGAATACCCGCTGGCCGAGGCCGCGCGCGCCCATGCCGACATGGAAGGCCGCGGCACGACCGGCAAGCTGCTGCTGATCCCCTAGCCCCGCCCCTCTCCCCGCAAGCGGGGAGAGGGGGACAACCCCCTACCCCACCGCCGCCTTCAGCGCCGCGGCCGTCTCCTTCACCGCCTCGTGCACCGCCGGCGAGACGTCGGGCATGACGAAGAAGTCGTGGACCAGGCCCGCATACTCGACATGGGTCGCCGCCACCCCGGCCTCGCTCAGGCGGCGCGCATAGTCGCGGCCCTCGTCCTTCAGCGGGTCGAAGCCGGCCGTCACCACCAGGGCCGGCGGCAGGTCGCCGGTCAGCCTGGCCTTGCCCAGGAAGGCGCGGCCCGACTGCGCATGGCCGATCGCGCCCAGCGACTTGTCGAACCAGGCCAGCGCCGCCTTGGTCAGGATCGGTCCGTCCAGTTCCCTGCGCGAGGCGGTCTCCTCCTCCGGCCAGATGCCCGGATAGAGCAGGAGCTGGAAGGCGATCCTGCGGGCCGGATCGTCCTTCAGGTCGATGGAGACCGAGGCCGCCAGGTTGCCGCCGGCCGAGTCGCCGCCGACCGCGATGCGCTTGGGATCGACGCCGATCTCGGCGGCATGGTCGAAGGCCCACTTCGTCGCCGCCAGGGCGTCGTCGTGCCCGGCCGGGAACGGATGCTCGGGCGCCAGCCGGTAGTCGACCGCCAGCACCCGCACCCCGGCCAGCGAGGCCAGGCGCCGGCAATGGCCGTCATGGGTCTCCAGGTCGCCGATCGTGAAGCCGCCGCCGTGGAAATAGACGATCGCCCCGCTCGGGGTCTTGGCGCCGGCCGGGGTGTAGAGCCGCGCCGGGATCGGGCCGGCCGCGCCGTCCACCTGCAGCGCCTTGGCGACCACGTCCTGCGGCGGGTTCTGGTCGCTGGCCTTGCGCTGCATCTGATAGCCCATGCGGATCATCGCAGGCGGCACGGCGTCCAGCGGCGGAGCGTTCGCCGCCTGTTCGGCGCTCGCCTCGATCATCGCCTTGAAATGCGGATCCAGCATCGGTTCTTCCTCTTCTTGAAACTCAGCCGACATTGCGGCCGCGGCCTTCCCAATAGGGCGCGCGCAGTTCCCGCCGCAGCACCTTGCCGGACGGGTTGCGCGGCAGGACCGCAATGAAATCGACGGACTTGGGGACCTTGTAGCCGGCGATCAGCGTCCGGCAGTGGTCCATGACGGCGGCCGCGTCGGCCTCGGCCCCGGGCCGCAGCACGACGAAGGCCTTCACCGCCTCGCCCCACTTCTCGTCCGGCACGCCCACCACCGCGGCGTCGGCGACCGCGGGATGCGAGAACAGCGCGTTCTCGACCTCGGCCGGATAGATGTTCTCGCCGCCGGAGACGATCATGTCCTTCACCCGGTCGTGGATGAACAGATAGCCGTCCTCGTCGAAATAGCCGGCGTCGCCGCTGCGGAACCAGCCCTGCGGGCAGATCGCCTGCGCCGTCGCCTCGGGGCGGTTCCAGTAGCCCTTCATCACCCCGGCCGAGCGGATCTCGATCTCGCCGACCTCGAACGGCGCGGCGTCGCGCGCCTCGACCCGGACCCGCACCTCGAAGCCGGCCGACGGAACCCCGCACGAGCGCAGCTTGCCCCGGGCCGGATCGTGCGCCTCGGGCGGCAGGTTGGTTCCCCCGCCGATGGTCTCGGTCAGGCCATAGAGCTGGGTGAACTGGGCCGGGAACGTCGCCTGGGCCCGCTTCAGCACCTCCTCGGAGATCGGCGAGGCGCCGTAATAGACGTTGCGCACGCTCGACAGGTCCGTGGCCGCCACCTCCGGCCGCTGGAGGATCATGTTGATCAGCGCCGGCACTAGGAAGGCGTGCTCGATGGCGTGCTGCTCGATCACCCTGAGGATCACCCCGGGATCGGGCTCGCGCAGCACGATGGCCTTGGCGCCCTGCAGCAGGGCCAGCATGCCCAGGTTGGCGCCGGCCACATGGAACAGCGGCATGGCCACCAGCACCGCCATCCCCGGCGAGAACTGCGCCCACTGGCGGCGGGCGGATTCGAACACCGTGGCGTAGTTCAGCTCGGTCAGTTGCACGCCCTTGGGCAGGCCCGTCGTGCCCGAGGTGTAGAGCTGGATGACGTCGTCGTCGCCAGCGGCAGGTAGGTGCGGGTCCTCGGCCGGAAACCTGCCGATCCACTCGGCGAATCCGGCCCATCGCTCATGGCCAGGCTCGATCTGCACGATGGTCGCCAGGTCGGGGATGTCGGCCAGCGCCTTGTCCAGCAGCGGCGCGAAATCGCCCCCCGTCACCACCAGCCGGCACCCGGCGTCCTTGAGCACGAAGGCGATCTCCGGCGGCGCCAGCCGCCAGTTCACCGGCGTCAGGCAGGCGCCGGCCTTGAGGCAGCCGAACCAGAGGATGAAGAAGGCGTCGCAGCCCTTGGCCAGCACCCCGACCCGCTCGCCCGGCCTCACGCCGGCGGCGATCAGCGCCTGGGCGCACTGCGACGAGCGCCGGTCCAGTTCGCCATAGGTGGTGAGCGCGCCCTCGAACCAGATCGCGGTCTCGTTCGGGCGCGCCTGCGCGTGATGGCGCGCGATGTCGGCCACGCATCGGATGTCCGTGGACATCGCTCCTCCCTCCTCTCTTCTTTTCGGAGAGGATGATCCCTCAGCAAGCGGGCCGGCAAGACCCTCGTCCTGCCGGCCCGCAAAAGCCTTCGATATTTGAAAGCCTTACTCGGCCGCTTCCTTCGGCGCGTAGCCGAGGACCGCCTTGACTTCGAGGAACTCGTTGAAGGCGAAATCGCCCCACTCGCGCCCGTTGCCGCTCATCTTGTAGCCGCCGAACGGCGCCATCAGGTCGCCGCCGCCGCCGTTGATCGACACCTGGCCGGCGCGCAGCTTGGACGCCACTTCCCGGGCCTTGGCGAGGTCGGCGGCCTGGACATAGGCGGCCAGGCCGTACTCGGTGTCGTTGCCGATCTCGATCGCCTGCTCGACGTTCTCGTAGCCGAGGATCGACAGCACCGGGCCGAAGATCTCTTCCTTGGCGATGGTCATGTTCGGCGTGACGTTGGCGAACACGGTCGGCTTCACGTAGTAGCCGACGTCCAGCCCGTCCGGGCGGCCGACGCCGCCGGCGACCAGGGTCGCGCCCTCGTCGATGCCGGCCTGGATCAGCTTCTGGATCTTGTTGAACTGCACTTCCGAGACCACCGGGCCGAGCTGGCTGTTGCCGTTCGGGTCGCCGACGGTGACCTGGGCGGCTGCTTCCTTGGCGACGGCGATCGCTTCGTCCATGCGCTTCTGCGGGACCAGCATGCGGGTCGGGGCGTTGCAGGACTGGCCGGAGTTGGTCATCACCGTAGCCACGCCGCGGCCCACGCCCTTGGCGAAGGCGTCGTCGTCGAGGACGATGTTCGGGCTCTTGCCGCCCAGTTCCTGGGCCACGCGCTTGACGGTCGGGGCGGCGTTCTTGGCCACCTCGATGCCGGCGCGGGTCGAGCCGGTGAACGAGATCAGGTCCACGTCCGGGTGGCTCGACAGCGGCACGCCGACGCCGACGCCGTCGCCTTGGACCAGGTTGAACACGCCGGCCGGCACGCCGGCGGCATGCATGATCTCAGCGAAGATGTGGCCGGTGAACGGCGCCACTTCCGACGGCTTCAACACCATGGTGCAGCCGGTCGCGATGGCCGGGGCCACCTTGCAGACGATCTGGTTCAGCGGCCAGTTCCAGGGGGTGATGAAGCCGCAGACGCCGATCGGCTCCTTGACGATCATGGTCGGGCCGCGGTCTTCGCTGAACTTGAAGTCCTTCAGCACGGCGGCGGCGGTGCCCAGGTGGCCCATGCCGATCGGAACCTGCGCGCGCTGGGCCAGGCTGGCCGGGGCGCCCATTTCCTCGGTGACCGCGACGGCCAGGTCGCCGAAGCGCTTCTGGTATTCGGCCAGGATGCGGTTCAGCACGTCCAGGCGCTCTTCGCGGCTGGTCTGCGACCAGGTGGCGAAGGCCTTGCGGGCGGCCTTCACGGCCTTGTCCACGTCGGCGGCGCCGCCGAGGGAGATCTTGCCCGCGACCTTCTCGGTCGCCGGATTGATGACGTCGAGCGTCTTGGGTTCGACCGGATCGACCCACTGACCGTCGATATAGAACTGCAGGTACTCGCGCATGACGTCCTCCCGGAGGCGTTCGTTGGATTTTTGGCGCGCCGACGAGATCCCCCGACGGCTTCAAACAAGCATTTTAGTGATCATTGATCACTGTGGAAGAGGCAACCTTCACAACCCGCCCAGGTCAGGTGGAAAGCCGCCCCTCCAATTGGTGTACGTGGGGCTGTCCCGCAACCGGGCTACGGCCTTTCAGCACATAACCGGCGCGGATCGAGCCGATGTAAAGGTCCTTCAGGTCCGGGCCGCCCCAGGTGACGTTGGTGGGATGGTTCACCACCTCGCCCGAGGGGTCGTGGATCACCGTCACGACCTCCAGCTCCGGCGTGATCGCCACCACCTTGTTGGCGGCCGGCAGGCAGACCCAGAGGTTCCCCTCGGCGTCCAGGCCGATCCCGTCCGTATAGCCAAGGTCGTTGGGGTCGATCGCCGCCTCGCCCTGGCCCTGCAGCTTGCCCAGCACCGGGCCGTAGCGGCCGCCCGCCCCCAGTTCGCCGCCCGCGTGGATCGGGAACCGCAGCACGTCCGCCCCGCTGGTCTGGGCGCAGAACAGGTAGCGCTCGTCCGCCGACAGCGCCATGCCGTTCGGGAACTTCAGCCCCTCGGCCACCACCTGGCTGGAGCCGTCCGGCCGCAGCACGAAGATGAAGCCGTCGGTGCGCCCGTCCAGCGCCTGCGGCCAGGTCTCGGCGTGGGTGGAGTTGGCGCACCAGATGTTCCCGGCCCGGTCGACCACCGGATAGTTGGCGCTGGTCAGCCGCCGCCCGTCGACTTCGGTCAGCAGGGTTTCGTGCACGCCCGTGGCCGGGTCGAACCGCTGCAGCGGCCCGTCCTCGCGGTCGTAGATCCCGAAGTTGGCGATCAGCACCCGCCCCTGGCGGTCCATGTTGATCCCGTTCGGCGCGCCGCCCTTCGGCCCCATCCGCTGGAACGACCCGTCGGGAAGGATCTCGGCCACCGCGCACTGGTGGTCGGAGGCGAACACCCGGCCATCCGGGCCGACGACCACGTCCTCGGGCCGGTCGATCCCCACGGCGACCTTGGTCAGGTCGCCCGGCGCGATGGACGATGGCGGCATGGCGTTTCCTCGCAGTCTTATCGTTGCCGCGACCTTGGCCCGCGAGAGCATCGGTCGGCAAGTGGTCCGGCGTCGCCCAAGGGTGTAAACTCAAACCCATGACCCCAAGCCGGATGACCTCTTCTGGGGGCGCCGCCAGTCGCAAGCTGCTGGGGTTGGTCTGCGGATTGCTGATAGCGCTCGGCATGGCCATGGCGGCGGCGTCCGCACCCTCCCGGGACGCCCGGGCGGCGCTCGTGCTGCATATCGACGGCGCGATCGGCCCGGCGAGCGCCGACTATCTGCGCCAAGGCATGGCCCAGGCCAAGGCGCGCGGCGCGCAGATCATCGTCCTGCGCATCGACACCCCCGGCGGGCTCGACGCCTCGATGCGCCAGATCATCCGCGAGATCATCGCCTCGCCGGTCCCGGTGCTGGCCTATGTCGCCCCCGGCGGGGCGCGAGCGGCCAGCGCCGGGACCTATATCGTCTACGCCAGCCACGTCGCGGCGATGGCGCCCGGCACCAATCTCGGGGCGGCGACGCCGGTGGAGATCGGCGCCGTCCCTGGCGTGGAGCCGGCGGGCGGCCAACCCAAGGACAAGGCCGCGCCCGAAGCCGGGCGCGGGGCGATGGAGGCCAAGGCGGTCAACGACGCGGCGGCCTATATCCGCGGCCTCGCCCACCTGCGCGGACGCAACGCCGACTGGGCCGAACGCGCCGCCCGCGAGGCCGCCAGCCTGGACGCCGCCGACGCCCTGGCCGCCGGGGTGATCGACATCGTGGCCCGTGACATCCCCGACGCCCTGGCCCAGGCCGACGGTCGGATGATCAACGTCGCCGGCGCCCAGGTCGCGCTCGACACCAAGGCGCTGGCCGTCGAGCATCTGCGCCCCGGCTGGCGTCATGAGCTGCTGGGCGCCATCGCCAATCCCAACGTCGCCCTCATCCTGATGATGATCGGCGTCTACGGCCTGCTCTTCGAGTTCATGAATCCGGGCTCGCTCTATCCCGGAACGATCGGCGCGATCTGCCTGATGATCGGCCTCTACGCCCTGGCGGTGCTGCCGGTGAACTATGCGGGCCTGGCTCTGGTCCTGCTGGGCATAGGGCTGATGACCGCCGAGGCGTTCGCTCCCTCCTTCGGCGCCCTCGGCCTCGGCGGGGCGGCGGCGTTCCTGGTCGGGGCGATGATCCTGATCGACACCGACGCCCCCGGCCTGCGCGTCTCCTTCCCCTTGGTCGCCAGCCTCGCCGCCGCCGGCCTTGCCTTTGCGCTGCTGGTCATGCGCGAAGCCTTCTCCGCCCGCCGCCGCGCGATAGTCAGCGGCCGCGAGGCCATGATCGGAGCCCCCGGGGTCGTCCAGGCCTGGAGCGGCCGCCAGGGGTTCGTCTTCGCGCATGGCGAGCGCTGGCGCGCCGTCTCCTCGACGCCGCTCAAGCCTGGCGAACGGGTCCGCACGCTCGGCGTCGACGGCCTGACGCTCACCGTCTCGCCCGACGAGAACGCCGCACCCCCCACAGACGAAGGGATCTCCTGATGTTCGGCCTGATCGCCTACGCCCCTTTCATCGTGCTGCTGCTGGCCCTGCTGGCCGCCGCCATCAAGATCCTGCGCGAATACGTTCGGGGCGTCGTGTTCACCCTGGGCCGCTTCAGCGGCGTCAAGGGACCCGGCCTGATCTTCCTGATCCCCTTCGTGCAGCAGATGGTGCGGGTCGACCTGCGGACCATGGTGTTCGACGTGCCGGCCCAGGACGTGATCTCGCGCGACAACGTCTCGGTGAAGGTCAACGCCGTGATCTATCTCCGGGTCGTCGACCCCGAGCGCGCCACCATCCAGGTCGAGAACTACATGCAGGCCACCAGCCAGCTCGCCCAGACCACCCTGCGCTCGGTGCTCGGCAAACACGATCTCGACGAGATGCTGGCCGAGCGCGACAAGCTCAACAATGACATCCAGGAGATACTCGACGCCCAGACCGACGCCTGGGGCGTCAAGGTGGCCAATGTCGAGATCAAGCACGTCGACATCGACGAAAGCATGATCCGGGTCATCGCCCGTCAGGCCGAGGCCGAGCGTGATCGCCGCGCCAAGGTGATCAGCGCCGAGGGCGAGGCCCAGGCCGCCCAGAAGCTCTACGAGGCCGCCATGACGCTCGGCAGGAAGCCCGAGGCCATGCAACTGCGCTATCTCAGCGCGCTGTCGGTCATCGCCAACGACCGCAGCAACACGATCGTGTTCCCGGTTCCGCTGGACCTCAAATCCGTGCTGACCGGATTGGGCCCGGCAAAGCCTCCCAGGACGCGCTGAGCCTCAGACCCCTGTGGTCGGCCCGATGCCCTCGCCGTCCTCGGGGAAGGTCATCCACTTTTCCCGTTTCTGGCGCGCCTCGCGCTGGGCCTGGAAGTCGTTGGCGCGCGTCATCAGCGCCTTCGCGTCGCGGCCAAGCTGGGCGAAGTTCGAATCCGGCGGCGCGGTCAGCGCGGTCGGATGAAAGACCTCGATGTCGTGCAGCAACTGGAAGAACTCCTGATCTTCCTGCGTGCCATGCGCCGGGGGGTGTTCCAGAAGGTCCGCCACCCGCTGCAGGGCCGCCTCGAAGGACTCCTGGTCTTTGATCATCTAGATGCTCCTGCCGTCGGGCGAAGCCCCAGGGCGACGCCCCGCTAAAGCAAAGGCTCAAAAGCGCCTTCGGGTTCCCTTGCCCTTGCGAACGCCCCGCGCCCGCTCTAAAGCCGATCACGCAACGCCGGAGCTATTTTCATGACCGCGATCCTGACCATCCTCGCCTTCATCGTCGTCATCGGCGCGCTGAACTATTTCGAGTTCGGCCGGCTCGACTAAGGCGGCTCGTTGGCTGACACCGCGCGCGGCGCGGCCCTCGTCACCGGGGGTTCGCGCAGGATCGGCAGGGTGCTGACCCAGGCCGCCGCCGACGCCGGTTTCGACGTGGCCATCCACGTCCGCGCCATAGACGACGACGCCGAGGCCGCCGCGGCCGACGTCCGGGCCCGCGGCCGCAAGGCCTCCCTCCACGCCTGCGACCTGCGCGACGAGGGCGCCACCGCGCCCCTGGTCGGCGCCGCCGAGAGCGAGCTCGGCCCGGTGACCCTGCTGGTCAACTGCGCCTCGGTGTTCGAGAACGACGCCTTCGCCAGCATGAACCGCGCCTCCTGGGACGCCCACCTGGAGACCAACCTGCGCGCGCCCCTGGTCCTGGCCCAGGCCTTCGCCCGTCGCCTGCCCGCCGGCCGCACCGGCCAGATCGTCAACATCCTCGACCAGCGGGTGTTCGCCCCCGCCCCCGACTTCTTCAGCTATTCGCTGTCCAAGAGCGCGCTGTGGGCCGCCACCCAGATGCTGGCCCAGGCGCTCGCCCCGCGCATCCGCGTCAACGGCATCGGCCCAGGCCCGACCCTGCCCTCGATCCACCAGCAGGGCGCCGATTTCGACGACGAGGTCGCCGCGACCCTGCTCAAGCATCCGGTCGATCCGGTCGAGATCGGCCATGCGCTGCGCTACCTCATTGACGCAAGGTCAGTGACGGGCCAGATGATCGCCGTCGACGCTGGCCAGCATCTGGCCTGAGCCGCTTCTCCCTGGAACGGAGCGCACTTGGTTCTCCCATCGCTGCAGGACAATTCGCCCGAGGCCGCCTCGCCCGAGCCGCAGGGCCGCGTGGTCATGACCAAGGTCTTCGTGACCGGCCTGAAGGTCGAGGCGCAGATCGGCGTCTACGCCCACGAGAAGGGCAAGGCCCAGCCGCTCGTCGTCGACGTCGAACTCGACGTGCCGACCGCCGGCGCCACCCGCCTGGCCGACACCGTCAACTACGAGACCATTGGCGAATCCGCCCGTGCGATCGCCGCCGAGGGCCACATCCAGCTCGTCGAGGACTTCGCCGAGCGCCTGGCCCGCGCCTGCCTCGCCGACCCGCGGGTGATGCGCGCCCGGGTCCGGGTCGAGAAACCCCAGGCGCTGGCGCCGCACGCCGCGGCGGCCGGGGTCGAGATCACCGTCGTCCGGGGCTGATGGTCTCCTACGCCGCGCGCCTGTCGCCGCTGCAGGGCGAGACCGTCTGGACGCTCGAGAAGTCCGCCATCGTCGAGCGCCGCACGGGCCGCGAGCGCCGCTTTCCGCTGGCCGAACTGCGCAGCGTCACCCGGGTCGGCCGGGGCGCGGTGCTGCAGTTCCAGCGCCGCCGCCTGACCATCCCGGCCCTGACCTATGGCGACATGCTGCGGCCCCAGGGCCAGGCCGAGACCTTCGAGGCGTTTCTCGCCGCCCTCTCGGCCGCCGTCCCCGATCGGCCGATCCGCCGCCCCTCGGCCAACGCCGAGGCGGTGCTCTGGATCATGGGACTGATGGGGCTGGGCGCGGTCGCGGTGCTGCTGGCGGCCGGCATCGCCGGCGCCTGGCTGCTGGGCGTGGCCCTGGCCGCGCGCCTGGTGTTCGTGGTCATCCTCGGCGCCGCGATCCTGCCGTGGCTGCAGCCCAGGCCCCGCTGAGCCGTCGCCGAGGCGACATGAATGCGAATTAAGCTAGCATTCGCGCGGAACGAGGCCACATTTCGTTCAGATCCTTCACCCAGGAGACTGAATTGAGCCAAACCGAAACCACCATCGTGGCGACCGAAGACCGAACCTTGCCGGCAGTGGTCTACGGCCTCTACCTGCTTGGCCTGGTCAACGGCCTCACCATCCTGGTCGGATTGGTGATCGCCCACATGAACCACGACAGGGCCGGGCCGCGCATGAGGACGCACTATGCGTTCCTGATCCGCACCTTCTGGATCGGGCTGGCGATCTTCGTGGCGCTCGCCATCCTCATCGGCGTCAGCGCCGTGCTCTCGCTCGTGCTGATCGGCATCCCGTTCCTGCTGCTGTTCCTCTTCCTGTGGGGCGCGGTCGCGGTCTGGTTCGCCGTCCGCTGCGTCGTCGGCCTGGTCTACCTTTCGCAAGGGGAAGCCTATCCCCGTCCCAATACCTGGTTGATTTGACGGCAGTCTCCGCGCCGTCCGCCCGAAAGGGCGGCGCGGAGCGCGCCGCGCGCCCTCTGTTGCGCCCCGGCACTAGACCCCCTCCCGACGCTTTGGCAGCATCGGCCCTCGTCGACGCCAAGGGGGGCGACGGCGCGGGGGGGTTCGTAGCTGATCTGAGTCTGGCGCTGCTGCGGGGGAGCGCGGGCGACGACCCAGGCCACGGCTGGAGGGCGGATCCCCCCATCCCGTCCCTTGAAACGAAAAACGCCGCCCGGATCGCTCCGGGCGGCGTCTTCATGTCCGGGGCCGTGGCTTAGGCCGGCACGGGCTGGCGGCGCACCATGCGGGCGTAGTCGTCGGCCAGGCCGAGCGAGAGCTTGCCGGGCGTGAACCGGTATTCGCCGATCTCGCCCACCGGGGTCACCTCGGCGGCGGTGCCGACCACGAAGCACTCGGTGAAGTCGGCCAGCTCCTCCGGCTTGATGTGACGCTCGATCACCTCGACGCCCTTGGCCTTGGCCAGCGCGATCACCGACTGGCGGGTGATCCCGTTCAGGAAGCAGTCCGGGGTCGGGGTGTGCAGCGCCCCGTCCTTGACGAAGAACACGTTCGAGCCGGTGCTCTCGGCGATGTAGCCGCGGTAGTCGAGCATCATCGCGTCGGTGTAGCCGGCCTTCTCGGCGGCGTGCTTGGAGATGGTGCAGATCATGTAGAGGCCGGTGGCCTTGGCGTGGACCGGCTCGGTCTCCGGCGACGGGCGCTTGTACTTGGCCCAGGTCAGGCGGATGCCCTTGGCGCGTTCTTCCGGGCTGAAATAGCTCGGCCAGTCCCACACCGCGATGGCGACGTGGACCTTGGTGTTCTGCGCCGACACGCCGATCATCTCCGAACCGCGCCAGGCGATCGGACGGATATAGGCGTCGGTCAGGCCGTTCTTGGCGCAGGTGTCCTTGCAGGCCTGGTCGATCTCGGCCACCGTGAACGGGATTTCGAAATCCAGGATCTCGGCCGACTTGAACAGACGCTCGGTATGCTCGGTCAGCTTGTAGATCTCTCCCCCATACATCCGCTCGCCTTCGAACACCGCCGAGGCGTAGTGGAGGCCGTGGGTCAATACGTGCACCTTGGCCTCGCGCCAGGGCACGAACTGGCCGTCCAGCCAGATCCATCCGTCGCGATCGTCAAAGGGCGCTAAAGACATGAGGGAAAGTCCTCCTTTCAATCAGGCCCCCTTACAGACTTCCTTGCCCCCCGCGTCAAACAAAATGGGTTTCAGAGTGTAATGGCCGCAGCCGATCCAAGGCTCATCCTGCGCGACGAGGAACTGGACGGCGGCCTCGAGATGTTGCTGCTCGCCGAGGCAGCCCTCTGGGCCGGCGTCGATGCGGGCCTGGAGGCCGAAAAGGCGCTCGGCCTGGGCCGCTCCCACTGGCGCGCGGCCTTTCTGCTCAAGCGCCGGCCGGGGGTGGGCGTGCAGGAGCTGGCCCACCTGACCAGCCTCTCCAAACAGGCCGCCAGCCGCATCATCGCTGACCTCGAGGCCAAGGGCCTGGTCGAGAAGATCGCCGGCGATCTCGACGGCCGCCGCCGGGCCGCCAGCCTCACCCAGGCCGGCGCCGCCTTCGAGGAGCGCGTGTCAGAACGCTTGCGCGCCCAGCTCGCCCGGTCCTATCGGGTGGGCGGCCTGGACGGCGTCGCCGGCGCCAGGCGCATCCTGTCGGCCCTGGCCGGCGGGCGGATGAAGAGCGGAGGCGCCTGATGGCCGCGGTGGAGACTGCCGAACGTCACCTGCTGGTGGTCGACGACGACGATCGCATCCGCGACCTGCTCAAGCAGTACCTGACCCGGCACGGCTTCCGCGTGACCTCGGCGCCCGGCGGGGCGGCGGCGCGCAAGCTGATCGAGACCATCGATTTCGACCTGGCCGTCTTCGACGTGATGATGCCGGGCGAGGACGGCTTCTCGCTGACCCGCTGGCTGCGCGAGCGCAAGGGCGCGGCCGGCCGCACGCCGGTGCTGATGCTCACCGCCCGCGGCCTGGCCGAAGACCGCATCGAGGGCCTGAAGCTCGGCGCCGACGACTACCTGGCCAAGCCCTTCGAGCCCGAGGAGCTGCTGCTGCGCATCGAGGCGATCCTGCGCCGCGCCGACCAGCGCCCCGCCGGCGCGGGCAACGGCAGCCTGTCGCTGGGCGTCTGCAAGTTCGACCTGGAGCGCGGCGAGCTCAGCCGCGACGGCGTTCCGGTTCGCCTGACCGAGGCCGAGGTCGCCCTGCTCAAGCGCCTGGCCCGCAGCCCGCACGAGCCGGTCGACCGCCTGGAGCTGGCGCGCGAGACGGTCGACCCGTCCGGCCGCGCCGTCGACGTCCAGGTGACCCGCCTCCGCCGCAAGATCGAGAACGACCCCAAGACCCCGCGCTACCTCCAGACCGTCCGCGGCGTCGGCTACCTGCTGGCCCCCGACTGATGGCCAGCGCCGTCTTTTCCTCCCCCGTTCACGGGGGAGGGGGACCATCCGCAGGATGGTGGAAGGGGCGGCCGCCCGTTCCGGGCCCAGTCGCGCGCCCCCGCGCCGCAGGGGAGGAAACCTGGTGAAACTCCCCCGCCGGCTCGAACCGCGCCTCGTGCAGCGGATGATCAAGCGCAGCCTGCCGACCTCGCTGTTCGGCCGCTCGCTGCTGATCATCGTCCTGCCGGTGGCGCTGATGCAGATCGCGGTCACCTGGATCTTCTTCGACGCCCACTGGCAGACGGTCACCAGCCGCCTCTCCGACGGCCTGGCCGGCGAGGTCGCCTGGGCGGTCGAGAGCTACCAGGACGAGCCCAGCGCCCAGACCATGGCCACCATCGCCGACCGGGCCGAGAAGTCGCTCAACCTCTCCATCGCCCTGCAGCCGGGCCGCGAGCTGCCGCAGGGCCGGCGCACCAACGCCTTCGCCGTGGTCGACCGGGCCATCGACCGCGCCCTGAACCAGCGGCTGGACGTCCCCTACTGGTTCGACACCACCCGCTACCCCGCCTATGTCGACATCCGGGTGAAGGTCGACCAGGGCGTCATCCGCATCCTGGCCCCGCGCGACCGCGCCTTCGCCACCCAGGGCCACATCTTCGTGCTGTGGCTGGCCATGGCCACGATCCTGCTGACCGCCATCGCCATCCTGTTCATCCGCAACCAGACCCGCACCATCGAGCGCCTGGCCAGCGCCGCCGACGCCTTCGGCAAGGGGGTCGACGCCCCGGCCTTCAAGCCCAGCGGCGCGCGCGAGGTGCGCCAGGCCGCCCAGGCCTTCCTGGCCATGAAGTCGCGCATCCAGCGCCATATCGACCAGCGCACCGCCCTGCTGGCCAGCGTCAGCCATGACCTGCGCACGCCCCTGACCCGGTTGAAGCTGGAGCTCGCCCTCGCCGAGCCCGGCCCCCGCACCGGCGAGATGAAGCGCGACCTGGCCGAGATGGAGCACATGATCGACGAATACCTCGCCTTCGCCCGCGGCGAGGGCGGCGAGGCGGTCGAGAGCATCCACCTCAAGGACCTGATCGAGGAGGTCAGCGAGGGCGCCATTCGCGCCGGGGCCCAGGTGCGGGTCGCCGCCGATCCCGACCTGATGGCCGCCGTCCGGCCCAATGCGCTGAAGCGCGCGCTCTCCAACCTGGTGATGAACGCCGCCGCCCACGGCGAGACGGTCGAGGTGATGGCCGCCCAGCGCCCCTCCGGCGGCGTCGAGATCATCGTCGACGACGACGGCCCCGGCATCCCCCAGGACCGCTACGAGGACGCCTTCAAGGCGTTCAACCGCCTCGACGAATCCCGGAACCAGAACGAGAAGGGCGTGGGCCTGGGCCTGGCCATCGCCCGCGACGTGGCCCGCAGCCACGGCGGCGACATCGTCCTCGACCGCTCGCCGCTCGGCGGCCTGCGGGCGATTGTGCGATTGCCCAGATAGCGGCGTTCCTTCAGTCTCCCGCCTCGCACGCGACCTCCAGGAGAGCTTCCGATGCTGATCGCCCGCCTCGCCGCCGCGACGGTCCTCGCCGCCGCCCTCGCCACGCCCGCCCTGGCCGCCGACCCGGTCGAAGGGCTGTGGCTGGTCCAGTCCGGAACCGCCAAGGTCAAGGTCGCCCCCTGCGCCGCCGACAAGGCCAGGATGTGCGGCCAGATCGCCTGGCTGCAGACCGCCGGGGCCAAGGACGCCAACAATCCCGACGCGTCCCTGCGCGACCGCCCGGTCATGGGCATGCTGATGATCCGCGACTTCAAGCCGGCCGGCCCGGGCAAGTGGACGGGCGGCAAGATCTACGATCCCAATTCCGGCAAGACCTACGGCTCGAAGATGAGCGCCAATCCCGACGGCACCCTGAAGGTCGAAGGCTGCGTCGCCGTCGTCTGCCAGGCCCAGACCTGGAAGCGCGCAAGCTAGCCCCGGCCCCCTATAGTTGCTCCCCCAGCGGGGGAGCATCCAGGCGGTCTCCGCCCTATGCGATCGCCCTGCCCCTGAAGGAAGGGCAGGCCTACCCGCCCAGTTCCTTCGAACGCCGCGTCGCCGACGCCACCGCCTCGCGCAACAGCTCCGGGAACCCGCCCTCGCCCAGCAGCACGTCCAGCGCCGCCTGGGTGGTGCCGCCCGGCGAGGTGACCTGCTTGCGCAGCTCGGCCGGCTCCTCGCCGCCGGCGGCCATCAGGGCCGCGGCTCCCGCGATGGTCGAGCGGGCCAGCCGGGCCGAATCGGCCGGCGGCAGGCCGGCGGCCACACCCGCGGCCTCCAGCGCTTCGACGAAGGCGTAGAGATAGGCCGGGGCCGAGCCCGACACCCCGGTCGCCGCGTGCATCAGTTCCTCGTCGGCGATGTCCACCACCGTCCCGACCGGCGCGAACAGCGCATGGGCCCGCGCCTTGGCCTGCGGATCGGCGGCGTGGATGCTGGCCGTGCCCTGGCGGACCGCCACCGCCGTCGTCGGCATGACCCGGGCCACGGCCCGGCCGCCGAACGCCTGGGAGATGTCGGCCGCGCGCACGCCAGCCGCGATCGAGACGATCACCGCGTCGGGCGCCAGATGTGCGGAAACCTCATCGGCCACCTGCCGCCAGACCTGCGGCTTGACCGCCAGCAGCACGGTCCTGGCCCGCGCCAGCTCGCCGTCGGGCGGATTGACCATCGCGCCGGCCGCGCCCGCCGCATCCAGGGCCGGATTGGCGAAGGGCTCGCGGATGATCAGGTCGGAGGCCGCGAAGGCCCCCGCCGCGCGCCAACCCTCGATCAGCGCCCCGCCCATGCGGCCGGCGCCCAGCATCAGGATCGGCGTCATGATGGGTCCTTAAGCTTCGCCGACGGTCTCGAACATGCAGGCCGCCACGGCGTCGGCCGCCGACTTCGACCCGCGCACCAGGAAGTCGAACGCCGGATAGAAGCGGTCGGCCGCCTCCATCGCCACGTCGATCATCGCCGCCGCCTGGGCCAGGCTCGGACGCTCGCCGGTCATCAGCGCCATCGAGTGGCGGAAGATGATCTCGCCGTCGTCCCATACCTCGAAGTGGCCCAGCCAGACGCGCTGGTTGAGGGTCGATATCAGCTCATAGGCCGCCGCCTTCTGTTCGGCCGAGGCCTTGAGGTCCACCGACAGGCACAGTTGCAGGCAGTCGGCTTCCGGCCGCCAGGCGAACCACAGCTCGTAGTCCTTCCAGTCGCCGGTCAGCGCGAAGGCCAGGTCGCCGTCTTCCGTACGGTCGAACTGCAGGTTCTCGGCTGTCAGCACATGCTCGACCACGTCGAGCGGGTCGAGCGTGACCAGGACGTCTTCGTCAGGCTGGGAGGTATCCATTAGACCAGCGGTCCTTTCGCAGAGGGCGTCCACGGCCGGGCCGGCCATCGAATCGCCTGCGATCATCAAAGTAAGCTGCTTCGCGGCCCTCGCGTCACCGGGTTTCTTTCTCCGGGCGAGCCACATTCGCGTGTATCTGGACCTAGTCTTTCTTGGCCGCCTTTTTGGGCGCAGCCGCCTTCAACTCGGCCACTTCGGCGCGCAGGGCGGCGATCTCGGCCTTCAGCGCATCGAGATCGTCGCGGCGGACGAGATCGAAGTCGGCCACGAAGCGGTCGGCCTGGGCGCGGAACGCGGCCTTGGCCTCGTCTCCCGCCGTCTGGGCCAGGCCCATGGCGGCGTTGGTCAGCTTGGCGAACTCGTCCAGGAAAGGGTTCTGGGTCTGCATGGGCCCTATATGGCCCGCCGGGGGATGAAAGCGAAGACCTTCTCGTCTAAACCCTGGGGGCGAAGCATTCGGAGACGCCAGCCTTGCCCTTCCCCGATTTCGATCCAGTCCTCGTCCAGATCGGGCCTTTCGCAATACGCTGGTACGCCCTGGCCTATGTGGCCGGCATACTGCTGGGGTGGCGCTATGTCGCGGGCCTGATGAAGAATCAGGCGCTGTGGGGCCCGCGCGGGGCCCCGGCGACCATTTCGCAGGTCGACGACATCATCCTCTGGATCACCCTGGGCATCATCCTCGGCGGCCGGCTGGGCCACGTCTTCTTCTATACGCCCTCGATCATCGTCCAGGACCCGCTGCAGATCGTGCGGGTCTGGGAAGGCGGCATGAGCTTCCACGGCGGCGTCATCGGCGTGCTCATCGCGATTCTCGGCTTTGCCTGGCGCAACAGGATCGACGTCTTCCGGCTGGGCGACGCGGTGGCCGCCTGCGTGCCGATCGGGCTGTTCTTCGGCCGCATCGCCAACTTCATCAACGGCGAGCTCTGGGGCCGCCCCGCCAACGTCCCCTGGGCGGTGATCTTCCCCGCCGCCGACGGCGTCACCCCCCGCCATCCCAGCCAGCTCTACGAAGCGGCGCTGGAGGGGATCGTGCTGTTCCTGGTCCTGCGCTGGGCCACCCACCACGCCAAGCTGCTGCAACGGCGCGGCGTCGTCGCCGGCATGTTCTTCCTGGGCTATGCGATCTTCCGCACCTTCGTGGAGAACTTCCGCGAGCCGGACCGCTATCTGGACGCGTTCCCGTTCGGCCTGACCATGGGGATGATGCTGTCGGCGCCGATGGTCGTCTTCGGCCTGTTCCTGATCTGGCGCGGCCTGCGCGAGCCGCTGGCGCTCGAGGCCCCGCCCCCGGCCCAAGCCAAGACCGAGAGTCCATGAGCCTGCGCGATCGCCTGACGGCCCAGATCCGGGCCAGCGGGCCGATGAGCGTCGCCCAGTACATGCACGCCTGCCTGCACGACCCGGACTTCGGCTACTACGCTACGCGTCCGGCGCTCGGCGAGGCCGGCGACTTCATCACCGCCCCGCTGGTCAGCCAGATGTTCGGCGAGTTGCTCGGCCTCTGGGCGGTGGAGACCTGGACCCGCCTGGGCCGCCCGGCGCAGTTCCGGCTGGTCGAGATGGGCCCCGGCGACGGCACGCTGATGAGCGACCTGCTGCGCGCCGCGCGCCTCTCGCCCGAGTTCAGCGAGGCCGCCGACGTCTGGCTGGTCGAGGTCTCCCAGCCCCTGCGCGACCGCCAGCGCCAGACCCTCGGCGACCATGTCTCCTGGGCCGCCGCCCTGGACGAGGTCCCCGCCGGCGCGCCGCTGATCCTGATCGCCAACGAACTGCTCGACTGCCTGCCCGCCCGCCAGTTCGTGCGCACCGAAAAGGGCTGGGCCGAGCGGATGGTCGGCCTCGACGACGCCGGCGCCCTCGCCTTCGGCCTGGCCGGCGCGCCCGCCGTGGAGCGGCCGGCCCCGGTCGGCGCGATCCTCGAACACTCCGCGGCCCAGGCGGCGCTGGGCGACGCGCTCGCCGCCCGCATCGTCGCCGACACCGGCGCGGCCCTGCTGATCGACTATGGCCGCGCGATCCCCGGCTTCGGCGACACCCTCCAGGCCCTGCGCCGCCACCGCAAGGAAAGCCCGCTGGCCAATCCGGGCGAGGCCGACCTCACCGTCCATGCCGACTTCCCCGCCGTCCTCGCCGCGGCCAGCGCCCAGGGCGCGCAGACGCCGCAGATCCTGACCCAGGGCGAACTGCTGGTGCGGCTCGGGATCGGCGCCCGCGCCGAGGCCCTGGCCAACGCCCGCCCCGACCTCGGCGACCTCATCGAGCGCCAGCTCGAACGCCTGGTCTCCCCCGATCAGATGGGCGACCTCTTCAAGGCCGCCTGCATCCATTCGGCAGGCTTCGAGCCGCCGGCCTTCGAGAGCCTTCCGTGACCGACCTGCCCGTCCTGACCTCCCCGCTGCTCGACCTGGCGGGCGTCCGCCACGCCTTCTTCACCCGCCAGGGCGGGGTCTCCACCGGCGTCTATGCGAGCCTGAACGTCGGCCGCGGCTCGCATGACGCGGCCGAGGACGTGATCGAGAACCGCCGCCGCGCCGCCGCCCACTTCGGCCTGCCCGAGGGCGCGCTCAACACCTGCTACCAGATCCACTCGGCCACGGCCCTGGTCGCCGAGGCCCCCTGGAACGGCGAGCGGCCCCAGGCCGACGGCGTGGTCGCCAACCGCCCGGGCCTGGCCTGCGGCGCCCTGGCCGCCGACTGCGCCCCGATCCTGTTCGCCGATCCCAGGGCCGGCGTGGTCGCCGCCGCCCATGCCGGCTGGAAGGGCGCGCTCGGCGGCGTCGTCGGCGCCACGGTGGCGACCATGCGCGAACTGGGCGCCCGCCCGGCCGACATCGTCGCCGTCGTCGGCCCCTGCATCGCCCAGGCCTCCTACGAGGTCGGGATGGAATTCCTTGAGGCCTTCGCCGCCCAGGCCCCCGAGAACGTCGAGTTCTTCATTCCCGGGGAGACGCCCGACAAGGCGATGTTCGACCTGCCCGGCTACGTCCTGCACCGCCTGCGCCAGGCCGGCGTCGGGACCTGCGAATGGCTGGGCCGCGACACCTGCGCCGAGGAGGCGCCGTTCTTCTCCAACCGCCGCGCCTTCAAGCGCGGCGAGCCGGACTTCGGCCGCCTGCTCTCGGCCATCGCCCTGACCTGACCTGCCCCGACCCCCGGATGTCATCCCGGTTTGCGAAGCAAGACCGGGACCCATGAACACCAGATGGGTCAGGAAAGCTCTCGGCCGCGCGCCATCTTCACGATCAGGCGACGAGGGGGCCCGGTCTTCGGCTATGCCGAAACCGGGATGACGCCTTCGCTACGGCACGATCGTCGTGAACAGGTAGACCGCGAAGATCACCAGGTGCACCGCGCCCTGCAGCACCGTGGTCCGCCCGGTGCCCAGCGACAGGGTCGTGACGATCAGGGTCAGCATCAGCAGCACCATCGCCTTGGCGTCGAGGCCCAGCGACAGCGGCCAGCCCATGACCAGCGACACCACGGCCACCACCGGGATGGTCAGGCCGATCGAGGCCAGGGCCGAGCCCAGCGCCAGGTTGAGGCTGGTCTGCAGCCGGTCGGCCCGCGCCGCGCGCACCGCCGCCAGGCTCTCGGGGGCCAGCACCAGGGCCGCGATGATCACCCCGACCACCGCCTTGGGCGCGCCGGCGTTGGCGACCGCGGCCTCCAGCGTCGGGGCCAGCGCCTTGGCCAGCAGCACCACGGCCACCAGCGCCACCACCAGCAGGCCCAGGCTGAGCCAGGCCGCCAGGGCGGTCGGCGGCGCGGCGTGCACGTCCTCGTCATGGGCGGCCGCGCCGCTCGGCAGGAAGTAGTCGCGGTGGCGCATGGTCTGCACCAGCACGAAGGTGCCGTAGAGCACCAGCGCCACCAGCCCGACGAAGGCCAGTTGGCTGTTGGAATAGACGGGTCCGGGCGTGCTGGTCGTGTAGTTGGGCAGCACCAGGGTCAGGACCGCCAGGGCCGCCAGGGTGGCCAGCGCGGCGCTGACCCCGGCCTGGCCGTAGCGCTGCTCCAGGTGGCGCGCCCCGCCCAGCAGCAGGCAGAGCCCGACCAGGCCGTTCAGGATGATCATGATCGCGGCGAACACCGTGTCGCGCGCCAGTCCCGCGCCCGAGGGGCCGCTGGACAGCATCAGCGAGACGATCAGCGAGACCTCGATCACCGTCACCGCGACGGCCAGCACCAGGGTGCCGTAGGGTTCGCCGATCTTGTGGGCCACGACTTCGGCGTGGTGCACCGCGGCCAGCACGCAGGCGACCAGGCCGGCCGCCAGCGCTATGTCATAAGGCCCGCCGAGCTTTGCGCCGAGAAGCAGCAGCGAGCCGATGATGGGTGCGAGCCATGTCCAGGCCGGGAGTCCGATTTGAGGCATGCGCGCACCGTAAACCAAGCGCGGCCGTGTCGCGAGACGAACTGGCCCGACCCGCGATATTGTTATGCGATATCGCCCTGCGGTGTTCTGGGGCCTTGCTCCCTGGGCCGCGCCTGATAAAAGCCGCGCAAATACCGACACCTGCCCCTGGGGGACCGATGAAGCTGCTGGCCGGCAACTCCAACCGCGCGCTGGCGGAGGCTGTTGCCTCACGCCTCGACCTCCCCCTCACCCGCGCGCAGGTCAAGCGCTTCGCCGACAACGAGGTCTGGGTGACCATCGACGAGAACGTCCGCGGCGAGGACGTCTTCATCCTTCAGTCGACCAACTATCCCGCCAACGACAACCTGATGGAGCTGCTGGTCTGCATCGACGCGCTGAAACGCGCCTCGGCCAAGCGGATCACCGCGGTGATGCCCTACTTCGGCTACGCCCGTCAGGACCGCAAGACCGGGGGCCGCACCCCGATCTCGGCCAAGCTGGTCGCCAACCTGATCGAGCGGGCCGGCGCCGACCGGGTCCTGACCATGGATCTGCACTCGGGCCAGATCCAGGGCTTCTTCGACATCCCGACCGACAACCTGATCTCCGCGCCGCTGCTGGCGACGGACATCAAGGAAAACTACGAGAAGCCGGCCGAGATCATGATCGTCTCGCCCGACGTCGGCGGCGTGGTCCGCGCCCTGGCGGTGGCCTCGCGCCTCAACGCCGAGCTGGCCATCGTCGACAAGCGCCGCTCGGGCCCGGGCAAGAGCGAAGTCGCCAACGTCATCGGCGACGTCGACGGCCGCCGCTGCATCCTCTTCGACGACATGATCGACGGCGGCGGCACCCTCTGCAACGCGGCCCAGGCGCTGATCGACGCCGGCGCCACCGAGGTCTCGGCCTATGTGACCCACGGCGTCATGTCCGGCGCGGCGGTCGAGCGGGTCAACGGCTCGGTGCTCAAGGAGCTGGTCATGACCGATTCGATTCCCGCGCCCGAGCGGGCCGGCGACGGCGGCAAGATCCGCTATGTGAGCTGCGACAAGCTGCTCGGCGAGGCGATCCGCCGCATCGCCAACGAAGAGTCGGTCTCAAAGCTGTTCGACTAAGGCGTTCAGGGCGGCCCGGGCCGCCCTGCTCACGTCAATATGACCGGCACGGAGCTTCCCGGACGCCCCAAGGCCAAGTTTGGTTAAGCCCCGTTAACCCCTCGCGGTCACATTCTCGCCCGCTGTCGGGGCTAGGTTCCGACGCCTGATTTTCTTGGGGAAGGCTCTGGATGATATCGGCTTCTCGCGTAGGCCTGACGGCCGCCGCTATCGCAATCGCCACAATTCTGGCTTCTTGCGCCGAGCCTCCGCCGCCCAAGCCGGTGGAGCCGCCGGCCCCGTCCGCCAGCCTGCCGCCCAAGCTCATCGAGCAGGCCGCCGCCTACCGCTACTATATGGACAAGGCGGCCGCGATCTCGCCGGCCTTCGTCGACGGCCAGATGATCGCCGAGGGCCTGAAGGTCGCCGCCGCCTATGAGCCCAAGCAGTTCCTGCAAGGCGCCATCGCCTACGGGGCCATCGTCGCCCTGCAGGACCCGACCTTCGTCGCCGGCGTGCGGCAATATTCCGGCACCGCCGCCCAGCGCCAGCAGATCGCCTTCGAGATCATGAAGGACCCGGCCTATGTGGTCGGCATCTCCGGCTCGTCCAGCGGCGCCGGCGCCGTGATCGCCGCCCTCGGCGAGGACGGGAACAAGTTCTACCAGGCCGGCAAGACCGTGAAGCAGGCCGCCTACGACGTTCAGAAGCAGTCCTGGTCCAAGGCCGACGTCGCCGGACGCGAGGCGCGCCTGTCCCAGGCCAAGCTGCTGGGCGCGACGCCGCTGGTCGGCGACATCGCCCAGACCACTCGCCTGCAGCAGGCGATCAGCGGCGCCCAGCCGCTCGGCGTCACCGCCACCGCGGCCAACCCGCCCTTCACCCCGGTGGTGATTCGCAGCCTGGCCATCGCCGCCCTGGGCGTGCTCGGCCACGCCAGCGATGCGAACGTGGCGACGCTCGACGCCCTGATGGTCGAGCCGAACGTCACCTCCTGCGCCAACATGGCCAAGCTGAACCTCTATCAGTGCCTGGCGGTGTCCAAGCCGCACTACGAGGACGTCTTCTGCCTGGGCCAGCACGCGATGATGGACACCGCCCGCTGCGTCATCAAGGCTTCGGGCCAGCCCGAGCCCTTCGAACCGCGCTTCGTGCCGACCGTGCGCGAGAACGCCAGCTACAAGCCCGCTCCCCCCGCCAAGAAGCCTGCGGCGAAGAAGCCGGCTAAGAAGGGCTAGAAACCTTTTCCCAGCCCGTTGCCACGGGCGGGGGTTTTGTGTATCTACGCGCACCTTTCGGCCCTAACGGGTCGTTCCGTCGCCGCGCGGGTCTTCGCGCGGCGGCTTCGTTTTGAGGCGAGGCCATGGCCGATATCATCCTGAACGTTGAACTCCGCGAGCGCATTGGAACCGGCGGTGCGCGCGCCGCCCGTCGCGAGGGCCTGGTCCCCGGCGTGCTGTACGGCGGTGACAAGGATCCCGTGGCCATCACGGTCAAGTCGAACGAGTTCCGCAAGGCGCTCTACACCGGCAAGCTGCTGGGCCACCTGGTGACCCTGAAGCACGGCAAGGAAACCCAGCCGGTCATCGCCAAGGCGGTCGACCTGCATCCGGTGACCGACGAGCCGGTCCACTTCGACCTGTACCGCGTCGACGCGCACCAGACGATCAAGATCGCCGTGCCGGTGCACTTCAAGAATCACGAAGCCTCGCCGGGCCTGAAGAAGGGCGGCACGCTGAACGTGGTGCGTCACGACGTCGAGCTGCAGTGCCACGCCGACGCCATCCCGGAAGAGCTGGTCTTCGACCTGACCGGCCTGGAAATCGGCGACACCATCCGCATCTCGGCCTTCGACCTGCCCAAGGGCGTTGAAGCCGCCATGGACCGCGACTTCGTCGTCGCCACCGTGGCCGGCTCGTCGGCCTCGGCGTCGGAAGCCGCCGAAGAAGCCGCCGCCGAAGCCGAAGCCTAAGCCCCTTCCAGCCGGCTCGGGGAGCAGCGAATGCTCGTCCTGGCCGGCCAGGGCAATCCGGGAGCCCGCTATGCGGGCAACCGGCACAATATCGGCTTCATGGCCGTCGACGAGATCGCGCGCCGCTGGCGCTTCGGTCCCGAACGCTCTCGTTTCTCCTCCCTCGTCCGCGAGGGGGAGATCGAGACGCCCAGCGGCCCCGTCCGCACCCTGATCCTCAAGCCGCAGACCTATTACAACGAAAGCGGCCGCGCCGTTTCCGAGGCGCTCAAGTTCTACAAGCTGAAGCCCGCCGACCTTGTCCTCTTCTATGACGAGATCGACATGGCGCCCGGCCGTTTCCGGATGAAGACCGGCGGCGGCGCGGCCGGCAACAACGGCGTGCGCTCGCTCACCGCCCATATCGGCCCCGACTTCCGCCGCGCCCGCCTGGGCGTCGGCCACCCCGGCCACAAGGACCGCGTCCAGGGCCACGTGCTCTCGGACTTCCACAAGGTCGACCAGGCCTGGGTCGAGGCGCTCTTGCGCGCCCTCGCCGACGCCACCCCCCTGCTGGCCGCGGGCGAGGACGAGAAGTACCAGACCGAAGTCATGCGCCTGGCCCCTGCCGACAAGAGCGACGTGCCACGCGGCCGCGCCTGATCGGCGTCGCCTTCCCCATGAGGGAGGCGTATCGCATATGGCTCCCCCAATGGTTCGTCACGGCCGGGCCGCCCGGCCATCCATAAGGCCGAGCTCCGCCGGCGATCCCAGGCGCGTATGGATCCCCGGCGCGCCTACGCGGCCGAGCTCGGCCCCGCCGGACCACGCCCCTTGGGCCAAACGGCCTAACGTGCTAGGTCGCGCGCTCGAATTTCAGGAACAGCTCTTCCCATGGCTCTCAAAGTCGCGATCGTCGGCCTGCCCAACGTCGGCAAGTCGACCCTCTTCAACGCGCTCACCCAGACGGCCGCGGCCCAGGCCGCCAACTATCCGTTCTGCACCATCGAGCCGAACACCGGCGACGTGGCCGTGCCCGAGCCGCGCCTGAACGCCCTGGCCGCGGTCATCCCGTCCAAGGAGATCATTCCGGCCCGGATGAACTTCGTCGACATCGCCGGCCTGGTGCGCGGCGCCTCCAAGGGCGAGGGCCTGGGCAACCAGTTCCTGGCCAACATCCGCGACTGCGACGCCGTGGCCTTCGTGGCCCGCTGCTTCATCGACGACGACATCACCCACGTCGAGGGCCGGATCGATCCGCTGGCCGACCTCGAGACCATCGAGACCGAGCTGATGCTGGCCGACCTCGAAAGCCTGGAGAAGCGGGTCGCCAACCTCGAGAAGCGCGCCAAGACCGGCGACAAGGAGAGCGCCCAGACCCTGCGCCTGGTCCAGCTCGCCCTGACCGAGCTGAACGCCGGCCGCCCGGCCCGCAAGGCCGTGGTCTCGGCCGAGGACGACAAGGCCTGGCGGATGCTGCAGCTCCTGACCTCCAAGCCCGCCCTCTACGTCTCCAATGTCGACGAGGCCTCCGCCGCCACCGGCAACGACCTGTCGAACCAGGTCGCCGAGCGCGCCAAGCGCGACGGCGCCGACCATGTGGTGATCTCCGCCCAGATCGAGAGCGAGATCGCCCTGCTCGACGAAACCGAGCGCACCGAGTTCCTGGAGACCCTCGGCCTCACCGAGCCCGGCCTCAACAAGCTGATCCGCGAGGCCTACCACCTGCTGGGCCTGCAGACCTACTTCACCGTCGGCCCCAAGGAAGCCCGCGCCTGGACCATCCACAAGGGCGACACCGCCCCGCAGGCGGCCGGCGTCATCCACACCGACTTCGAGAAGGGCTTCATCCGCGCCGAAACCATCGCCTACGAGGACTATGTGAACCTCAAGGGCGAGGCCGGGGCCCGCGACGCGGGCAAGCTGCGGGCCGAGGGCAAGGAATACGTCGTCAAGGACGGCGACGTGATGAACTTCCGCTTCAACGTCTGAGAAGGCGTAGGCGCCCCCCTCTGCGGCAGGGCGATCGCCTATGAATTTCCGCCTATGGTTCGTCATGGCCGGGGCGCCCAGCCATCCATAGACGCCGAGTCCTGCCGGCGATCGCGGGAGACGGGTTCAAGACGAGGCGCATCTGCGATCGCCCTGCCCTCCGGGGGAGCATCTTTTCGCGCCGTCGCCATCGCCCCGGCTGTGGTTCTCTGCTTAGCTCGCGTCTAACAGGACGGGAGAAACGCATGGGCGAGACCATCACCCTTCGGGGCGCGGACGGCTTCGAGTTTTCGGCCTATCACGAGCAGCCCTTCACGCCGCGCAAGGGCGGGGTGATCGTGATCCAGGAGATCTTCGGCATCGACCGGCATGTCCGCGCCGACGTCGAGCGCTGGGCCAAGGCGGGCTACGAGGCCATCGCCCCGGCCCTCTACGACCGCCGCGAGCGGGGCTTCACCGCCGAGCACGATCCCGAGGGCCTGACCGCCGGCGTCGCCCATGCGCGCGGCACGCCGCTGGAGCAGGCCCTGGGCGACATCGCCGCCTGCCGCGACTTCCTGGCCGAGCGCGGCAAGGTCTTCGTGGTCGGCTACTGCTACGGCGGCTCCCTGACCTGGCTGGCCGCCGGCAAGCTGCCGGGCCTGGCCGCCGCCTCCAGCTACTACGGCAGCCTGGTCCAGGCCAATGCGGCCCTGAAGCCGCTGTGCCCGACCATCATCCACCTGGGCCACACCGATCCCGGCATCCACGCCGAGGAGGTCGAGAAGGCGGTGCACGAGCACCATCCCGACGTGCCGGTCTACATCTATGAAGGCGCCGGCCACGGCTTCAACAACGAGAGCCCCGAGCGCTACAACGAGGAAGCCGCCGACCTCGCCCGCGCCCGCACCCGCGAACTGTTCGAGAACGCGTAAGAGCATGGGCGAGCAGATCACCCTGACGAGCGCCTTCGACGGCTTCGAGCTCGGCGCCTACCACGCCAGGCCGACCGACGCCCGCCGCGGGGGCCTGTTGCTGATCCAGGAGATCTTCGGGGTCACCGACCACATCCGCGAGCTGGCCGACGCCTTCGCCGCCGAGGGCTATGAAACCATCGCGCCCTCGTTCTACGACCGGCTGGAGCCGGGCTTCCAGGCCGACTACAGCCAGGAGGCCATCGCCAAGGGCGTGGAATATTCGCAGGCCACGCCCTGGGACCAGGTGGCCGGCGACGCCCAGGCCGCCATCGACGCCCTCAAGGCTCCGGTCTTCGTCACCGGCTTCTGCTGGGGCGGGGCGGCGACCTGGCTGGCGGCCTGCCGCTGCACCGGCCTCTCGGCCGCCGCCAGCTTCTATGGCCGCCGGATCAGCGAGCTGAAGGACGAGACGCCCAGGGTTCCGATCATCCTGCACTTCGGCAAGACCGACGCCTCCATCCCCCTCGACAAGGTCGAGGAGATCGGCCAGCGCCATCCCGACGTCCCGATCCATCTCTATCCGGCCGGCCACGGCTTCGTCTCCGACCGGCGGGCCGACTACGACGCCGACAGCGCCCGGCTCGCCCGCCTGCGGACCCTGGCCCTGTTCGCCAACAACGGTGGAGGCCGCAGCTCGGCGTGATCCTAGAGACCTCCAGGCTGCGGCTCCGCCCCCTGGCGGAGACCGATCTCGATGCGCTCGGCGCCATCGCCGCCGACCCGCAGGTGATGGCGCACGTCGGCGACGGCGTGCCGCTCAGCCGGGCCGCCACCGCGCTCTGGATCACCAACGCCGCCGCCAGCCTGCGGATGAGCGAGGTCGGCAGCCGCGGCGTGGTGCTGCGCGAGAGCAACGTCCTGATCGGCTGGATCGGCCTGATCCCGACACCCCACCGCAACCGCCTGGAACTGATCTACGGCTTCGCCCGCGCCTATTGGGGCCGCGGCTACGCCACCGAGGCGGCCCAGGCGCTGCTGGCCAATTGCTCGCCCGACACCGTCGACGCCACCATCGCCCCGGAGAACCGCGCCTCGTGGCGCATCCTGGAAAAGCTGGGCTTCTCCCCGGTCGGCGAGGAGCTGGACGAGGACGGCCTGCCGACCCTGCGCCTGCGGCTCGACCTGCGCGCCGAAGTGAACGGTCCCTGGTCGGGACGGCTCTAGGGGCGCTCCTCGATCTGCTCCCTGACCTCCGGCACCGTCTCCAGCGCCCGCACCAGCACCGCCTGGGCCGCCAGGATGCCAATGCCCGCGCCATAGCCCGAGAACACCCCGGCCGGATAGCGGCCGCCGTGCGCCACCGCCCAGACCTGCCAGTAGATGAACAGCGCCGCCGCCGCGAGCAGCCCCACCCCGGTCAGCACCGAGATCGGCGTCTGGCCGAAGCCCGCCTGGAAGCTCAGCCAGACATAGCGCGCCAGCCGCTTCTTCAGCGGCGGCACCAGCAGCGGCGTGGCCAGCGAGAGGAACAGGAACACCCCCGGCCAGATCAGCGTGCGCTGGGCGATCAGCGCCGTCCCGCCCGGCAGCACCTGGAAGGCGTTGAGCACCGCGCCCGCATAGATCAGCGCCGCCGCGCCGACCGCCACGTCCTGCATCCGCCGGAAATCTCGCCAGGGCTTGATGAAGCTCATGGCCTTCGACTTAGGCGATCGATGCGGCAGGGGTAAGGCCCCATGACCCCATTCCCGCCCCGGACCGTCCGTTTAGGCCGGTTGCTGCACTCCCCTGCCCCCTCGCGGGCACGGCGGGGCTCCCTGCGCCGCCACGCGCGCTGGGCCGTCGCCGACGCCCCAAAGCCGGGCTATGCTCCCCAAGGCGCGGCTGCGCGCTCCAGCCCACGGACACCATGAAGCCCGCCGCCCTGGCCCTCGCCGTCGCCCTCGCGCCCGCCGCCGCCCAGGCCGGCGAGACGGCCTGCTGGTACGAGCGCGGGGTCGTCGTCGCCCCGGCCTCGATCGCCGGACTGGCCGGCGACTACATCCTCGACACCGGCTCGCCGGTCACCCAGTTGCACGAGACCAAGGCCCAGGCCGCGGGCCTGGTCGATCCGGCCCAGCGCGGCCCGATCCGCATCGCCGGCCTCACCCTGCCCGACCGCCCGTTCGCGGTCGCCGACCTCGACGCGCGCACCTACGCCTTTCCGACGCCCATCGCCGGCGTCATCGGGGCCGACCTGCTCTCGGCCTATGTCGTCGACGTCAGCTTCGCGCCCTGCAAGGTGTCGATCTATCCCCATGGCAAGGCGCCCAGGCTGGCCGCCGGAGCGGCCCTGCCGCTCCACACGCGGGACGGCGTCGCCACGGCCCACGCGGCGGTCTCCGACGGCCCCAGGGCGCTGGCGGGCGACTTCGTCGTCGCCACCGGCTCCGACACGGCCGTCCGGCTGTCCCAGGACCTCGCCTCCGCGCCGGGCGTCGCCAAGCCGGAAGACATCCTGCCCTATGGCGAGCGCCGCGCGCGCCTGCGCGCCGCCTCCTTCGCCGGAACCCTGTTCGAGAACCTGGACGGCGGCCTGACAGCAGAGACCCAGGGCGCGGGCGTGCTCGGCGCGCCGCTGCTGACCCGCTGGCGCCTGCGCTTCGACTTCCCGGGCGGCCGCCTGCTGCTGGCCCCGGCCGGCTAAGCCTAGAGCCGCTCCAGGCGCAGCCACTCGGGGCGGCCGGCCCAGGCCCTCGTGAACGCCTGCCGCGCCGCCTCGGCGTCGGCCTTGCGTCCCTGGGCGTCCTCGCTCCGCGCTAGGCCATACAGCGCCCAGCCGTTGCGCGGCGTCTGCGCCAGGGCGGCGCGGAAGGCCTCGCTCGCCTCCGCGGGCCGGCCTGCGAGCAGCAGGGCCGCGCCCAGCGACTGGTTGACCGGATAATACCAGTAGGGCGGCTCCATATAGGGCAGGCGGCCCTCGACGGCGATCGCCGCCCGATAGAACTCGGCCGCCTCGTCATAGCGTCCCTGGGCGGTCGCGAAACGCCCGCGGGCCACGGCGCTCGCCATCTCCACAAGCTCGGGCGCGGGCACGTCCTGGGCGATCAGGTCCGCGAAGGCGTCAGCCTTCGCCAGCGCCTCCATCCCTGCGATCTCGGCCTCGAACGCCGCCTTGTTCCGCAGTTGGGCGTAGGCGATGGCGCGGGCGTAGTGGCCCATCGCCGCCGCATAGGGCAGGCGCGCGTCGGGCGCGGGCATGTCGAGGATCGCCTCCGGCGCGGCGAACTGCGCCATCGCCAGATAGGGCGCCGCATAGATGACCTGCACCCAGCCGATCCGCGCCGAGGTTTCGATGTCCAGCAGGTTCCGCAGCCGCTCGGCTTCCCGGAGCGCGGTGTCCATGTCGCCGGCCATCTGCGCGGAGATCACGATGAAATGGACGTTGTGCGGATAGTATCCGTAGCGGACGAGGCTGCGGTCGTCCGCGCTGCGGATGAAGGCCTCGTCGGCCCGCGCCGCGGCCACGTTGACCCGCATCGACTCCATGTAGCGGCCGCGCCCCTGGTAGATGTGCGAGGGCATGTGCACCAGATGCGCCGCGCTGGGCGCCAGCGGGCTGGCCAGGCGATCGGCCGCCGCCTCCGCACGCTGGGCGTCGGCCGCTTCCAGCAGATGGATGTAGAGGTGCCCGGCCTGCACGTGCGCCGGATTGCGGGACATCACGGTTTCGACCAGGCGGACCGCCTCGCCGCTGCGCCCGACCGGGGTCTTCCTGTCGGCCTCCCAGTAGTTCCAGGGACTGGTGTCCATCACCGCCTCGGCGGCCAGGACCGCCACGTCGTCGTCCGCGGGAAAGCGGCGGGCGACTTCCAGCATGGCGTCCGCATAGGCGCCGTCCAGGGCCGCGCGGTCGGCCTCGGGGTCGCGCGAATAGCGGCGCGCCACGGCCTCGATCAGGGCTTGCTCCATCGGCGAGGCGCGCTCGCGCAGGGACATGGCCTTGTCCATCGCATCGAGCGCCGCGCCCCGATCGCGCTCGTCCATCGGCGCATTGATGTTGGGCCCGAGCGCCACCGCCTCGCCCCACCAGCAGATCGCGCAGGACGGATCCAGGCGCTGGGCTTCGCGGAACGACCGCACCGCGCCCGCATGATTGAAGCCATAGGTCATCAGCAGGCCCTGGCTGAAATAGCGCCGCGCCTGCGGATGGGACGTGGTGGCCGCGAACGGCGACCTGGTCAGATCGTCATAGAGCGGAATCGGCGTCGCCGCCTGGCTCAAGGGCGCGGCGACCGCCTGGGCGACCAGCAGATTGCGCGCAAACGCCCCGCCGCCCCCTTGGCGCGCGCCGCATATGGACGAGGCCAGGAGGCTCGGATCGAGCGCGGCCAGCAGCTTCGGCGACATCCGCGGCTCGAGCGAGACGCTCGTGAGCGAGAGCCCGATCCCGGCCAGCGCCGCCGCCTTCAACCCCTTGCCCATCGCCGATCTCCATCAGCCGATTGGAGTATCGTTGGTTTTTGGCTGGCCCGAAGTCAAGCGAGGGCGCCTGCAACGAAAAAGGCCCCGGATCGCTCCGGGGCCTTTCCAATTCGTCGCAAGCGCATCGCCCTAGTGGGCGACGTTCTTCCAGATCTTGCGGTAGCTGGCGTACAGCAGGCCCGCGAAGATGAAGAGATAGACCATCGCGGCCATGCCGAAGGCCTTGCGCTCCTGCATCTTGGGCTCCGAAGCCCAGGCGATGAAGGCCGACACGTCCTTGGCTTGCTGGTCCAGCGTCGACTTGGTGCCGTCGTCGAAGCTCACCTGGCCCTCCGCCAGCGGCGGGGCCATGGCGATGAAGCCGCCCTTCGGAACCTTGTCGTGCGGACCCGACCACGCGGCGGTGACGTCACCGGCCATGTAGGGGTTGTAGTGCTGGCCGACGCCGACCTTCAGGCCCGCGGGCGGGTTCTCGTAGCCGGTCAGCAGCGAGTAGATGTACTGCGGCCCATGGTGGCGGGCCTTGGCCATCACCGACAGGTCCGGCGGCAGGGCGCCGCCGTTCGAAGCCCGCGCCGCCGCTTCGTTCGGGAAGGGCGAGGGGAACTTGTCGGCCGAGGTGCCCGGACGCTCGATGACGTCCCCGGTCTCGGAGTCGATGTCCTTGATCTGATAGTCCTTGGCGACCGACTTCACATAGGGGTTGTCGTTCGGGTTCGGATATTTCGGATCGTAGAACGGTCCGTCCTTCTGGCCGAGGTTCCGGAAGTACATCAGGTTCATCGAGTGGCAGGCTGAGCAGACCTCCCGATAGACCTTGTACCCGCGTTGCAACTGGGCCTGGTCGAACTTGCCGAACGGGCCTTCGAAGCTGAACTCGACATGCTTGACCGGCGCAGCGCCGCCAGCAGCGAGGGCGGCGGGAGCAGCCATGACAGCCAGCCCAAACGCCGCGAGCGCGATACCTTTACGCAGCATCTTAGGCTCAACCCCTCTTTTCAGGCGAAGCCGCGGCGCCGGCCGGCGCGTTGGCGGGATGCGAAAGCACAGGTTCGCTGATCGATTCCGGAACCGGAAGCGGGGTCTCGGTGAGGCCCAGGACCGGCAGGACGACCAGGAAGTAGGCGAAGTAGTACAGGGTGGCGATCCGCGACAGCCACACGAACGAGTTCAGGTCGGCGTCCAGCAGCTTGAAGGTCGACAGGTGCGGGATGACGTGGTCGTCCGGCAGCTGACCGCCGCAGTAGCCCAGCACCAGGCAGGCCAGCAGGAAGATGAAGAAGTACAGCTTCGCCGTCGGCCGGTAGCGCATGGAGCGCACCTTGGAGGTGTCGAGCCAGGGCAGGACGAACATCACCGCGATGGCGCCGAACATCAGCAGCACGCCGCCGAGCTTGTCGGGAACCGCGCGCAGGATCGCGTAGAACGGCAGGAAGTACCATTCCGGAACGATGTGCGCCGGGGTCACCAGCGGGTTGCCTGGGATGTAGTTGTCGGCGTGGCCGAGCGCGTTCGGATTGTAGAACACGAAGGTCGCGAACAGGATCAGGAACACCACGATCGCGAAGCCGTCCTTCACCGTGTAGTACGGATGGAAGGGAACGGTGTCTTCCTTCGACTTCACGTTCACGCCGGTCGGGTTGTTGTTGCCCGGGACGTGCAGCGCCCAGATGTGCAGGCCCACGACGCCCGCGATCATGAACGGCAGCAGGTAGTGCAGCGAGAAGAAGCGGTTCAGCGTCGGGTTGTCGACCGCGAAGCCGCCCCACAGCCAGGTGGTGATCGCCTCGCCCACGACCGGCAGCGCGCCGAACAGGTTGGTGATCACGACGGCGCCGTGGAAGGACATCTGGCCCCAGGGCAGCACGTAGCCCATGAAGGCGGTGGCCATCATCAGCAGGTAGATCACGCAGCCCAGGATCCACAGCACCTCGCGGGGCGCCTTGTAGGATCCGTAGTAGAGGCCGCGGAACATGTGGATGTAGACCGCGATGAAGAACATCGAGGCGCCGTTGGCGTGCATGTAGCGGATCAGCCAACCGTAGTTGACGTCGCGCATGATGCGCTCGACCGAGGCGAAGGCGTGGTCGACGTGCGGCACGTAGTGCATGGCCAGCACGATGCCGGTGACCAACTGGATGCCCAGGCAGACCGCCAGGATGCCGCCGAAGGTCCACCAGTAGTTCAGGTTCTTCGGGGTCGGGAAGTCGATGATCGAGTCATACGCCAGGCGCACGACGGGAAGACGGGTGTCGAGCCAGCGCTCGATGCCGGTCTTGGGTTCGTAGTTCGAATGTCCGCTCATCTGGGTCAGCCCACCTTGACCTTGGTGTCGGAAAGGAAGGTGTAGTCGGGCACCGCCAGGTTCTTCGGCGCCGGCCCCTTACGGATGCGGCCCGACACGTCGTAGTGCGAGCCGTGGCACGGGCAGAACCAGCCGCCGTAGTCGCCGCCGCCGAACGTCGGCACGCAGCCGAGGTGCGTGCAGGTGCCGACCAGCACGAGCCATTGGGCCTTGCCCGGCTTGTGACGGTCTTCGTCCTTCTGCGGATCGGGCATGCTCTCGCCGTCATCCTTGATGGCCTTGGCGATCTCCGCGCCAGTCCGATTGCGGATGAACAGCGGCTTGCCCCGCCACTTGATGGTGACCTGCTGGCCTTCCTCGACCTTGGTCAGGTCGAACTCGACCGAAGCCAGAGCCAGCGTATCGCCGGACGGATTCATCTGGTCGATGAACGGCCAGGCGAGGCCTGCGACAGCGCCGCCGGCCGCGACCGCCGCCGCAATATGAATGAAATCACGCCGGTTCGGGTCGTCGCCCGCGGCATGGGTATCGGGATTTGCGCCCGCGACGGTGTCGGCCACCTTAAAGCTACCCTTCGTTTGGGGCCGCGGACTGCGACCCGTCAGACCCCTACGGATAATTCCGGAGCGATCCTGCCTTCGACCCCCGCCAGCGGTTCTGGTAAGGGCCACCGGAACTAAACGCTGGCGCCGGGCAAACCCGCGGAAGGCTTGTGGAATGCGTCTCGCAGCCCACCTTCCGTGATTCGCCCCTGGCCCCGGCTAATCCCGTGGCTGGACCGCTTAGAATGCTGCTCGCGCTTTTTCAACCGGACATTCCGCAAAACCTTGGCGCGGCCCTTCGTCTCGGGGCCTGTATGGGGGTCCCCGTGCACGTCATCGAGCCTTGTGGCTTCCCGCTTTCGGACAAGGCGATCCGCCGTGCGGCCATGGATTACGGACAGCCGGCCGATGTCGTGCGCCATGCCGGCTGGAGCGATTTTCACGCCGCCAGGGGCCAGGGCCGAATAGTGCTGTTTTCCACTAAGGCCGCGCAGCCATTGCACGATTTCGCCTTCCGGCCCGACGATATCCTGCTGTTCGGGCGCGAGAGCCTGGGCGTTCCCGACGACGTTCACGACGCCGCCGACGCCCGCGTCTTCATCCCCCTCACCCCCGGCCGGCGTTCGCTGAACGTCACGGTGTCGGCCGCCATCGGACTTTCCGAGGCGTTGCGCCAGACCGGTCAATTTCCTACTCCCGCCAAAATTTCCTAACTGCGGTACGCCATGACCAATATTTCTCCCGAGATCGACGCCCGGCGCGGCCGCGCCAAGGAATGGTTCGAAAGCCTGCAGACCCGGATCTGCGCCGAGCTTGAGCGGCTGGAGGACGAGGCCCCCGCCGATCTCTATCCCGGCGAGCCCGGCAAGTTCGACATGCGCCCCTGGACCCGCGAGACCGGGGTCGGCGGCGGCGTTGGCGGCCACCTGAAGGGCCGGCTGTTCGAAAAGGCCGGCGTCCACACCTCCGCCGCCCTGGCCCGCTTCTCGCCCGAGATGGCCGCCCAGATGCCCGGCGCCGACAAGGACCCGACCTACGTCTCGGCCAGCATCAGCCTGATCGTGCACCCGCGCTCGCCGCGCGTGCCGACCGTGCACATGAACACCCGCTTCCTGTCGACGGCCGAGAGCTGGTTCGGCGGCGGCGCCGACCTGACGCCGATGCTGGACGCCCAGCGCAGCCAGGAGGCCGACGACGCCAGACTGTTCCATGCGGCCATGAAGCAGGCCTGCGACGCCTTCGATCCCGACTGGCACGCCAAATACAAGGCCTGGTGCGACGAGTATTTCTTCCTGCCGCACCGGGGCGAGCCGCGCGGCGTCGGCGGCATCTTCTACGACCGTCACAACAGCGGCGACTTCGAGAAGGACTTCGCCTTCACCCGCGCCGTCGGCGACGCCTTCCTCGACGTCTATCCCAAGATCGTCCGCCACCGCATGGACGAGCCCTGGACCGAGGCCGACCGCCAGGAACAACTGGTCCGCCGCGGCCGCTACGTCGAGTTCAACCTGCTCTACGACCGTGGAACCATGTTCGGCCTCAAGGCCGGCGGCAACATCGAGACCATCCTGTCCTCGATGCCGCCGATGGTCGCCTGGACCTGACCCCCCACCCGCTGTCATCCCGGTTTGCGCAGCAAGACCGGGACCCATGAACACCAGATGGAGGGGAGGTCTCGCCGACCTCGCCCCATCTTGCGTTCCAGGCGCGGGATGACACGTCGGGTCACGCCGTCTCGATGAACCGCTGCAGCCAGGCGCCGACCCGCAGGCGGTCGTCGGGCTGCTCGTAGCTCATCACCGCCCGGTCGGCCTCCTCGTGGGTCAGCCGCGTCCCGCGCCGGGTCTCGATCAGCGCCTTGGCGTAGTCGGGCTCGAACTCCGGATGAAGCTGGATCGAGACCGCCCGCGCCGCGCCATAGTCCAGCATGCCGACCGGGCAGAAGTCGTTGCCGCCGACCACCCTGGCGCCGGGCGGCGCCTCGACCACCTGGTCCTGGTGCGAGCCGGGCACGGCGATCGGCTCGGCGCTGTCCATCCAGCCGCGCGCCTCGCCCAGCCGGTAGCGCTGCAGCCCCAGGCCCCAGCCGTTCGGCGACTTCACCACCTTGCCGCCGAAGGCCTGGGCCATGACCTGGTGGCCGAAACAGACCCCGACCAGCGGCGCCTGGCCCCTGGCGGCGCGCAGGAAGTCCTCCAGCGGCGCGATCCACGGCTCGGGATCATAGACGCCGGCCGACGAGCCGGTGACCAGCCAGGCCCCGCAGTCGTCGACTCCGGAGGGCAGTTCGCCCGCCGCCACGTCGAACACCGCATAGTCATAGGCGCCCTCGCCGAACAGCCGCCGGAACATCGCCGGATAGCCGCCATAGCGCCCGCGGATCTCCTCCGGCGGCGCGCCGGTCTCCAGGATGCCGAGTTTCATCATCACGTCCCCAGCCCTTGCCCAGATGCTCCCCCTCTGGGGGAGCTGTCAGCCGCATGGCTGACTGAGGGGGACTTGGACTCTCTTCAGCTTGAGAGCGGTCCCCCTCCGTCTCGATGCTGCGCATCGATCCACCTCCCCCAAGAGGGGAGGATCTAGCGTTTCAATACGCCATGCCCTGCGCCACGGCCTTCAGCTTCTCGATGGCCGAGAACTTGTCGTCGATGAAGTCGTGGTCGATCCACCAGTCCTCGACCTCGCGCAGCACCTGGCCGACCATCGGCCCCTTGGGCACGCCCGACTTGATCACGTCCTCGCCGCTCAGCGGGAACGGCGGCGGGGTCCAGCTCTCGGCCAGGGCCAGCAGGCCGCGCCACTGGTGCGTCGCCGCCGAGCGCTCCGAGCGCGCCCAGGCCAGCTTGATGCGGTCGCTGAAGGTCTGCACCCCGATCCGGTAGACCGCCCGCCGGCTCTCGCGCGGGCTCATCCACGAGGTGATGCGCGGGGTCCTGCCCATCGCCGCCACCAGCCGGTCGCGTTGGTCGTTCGACAGCCGTAGGGCCTCGGCCGCCTGGCCGGCCCCGATCTCGTTGTTCGGCAGCAGGGTCGCCAGCCGCAGCAGCGGGTCGCAGCCGAAAAGCTGCTCGGTCTCCACCTCGACCAACCGCTCGAAGGCCGTCAGGTCGCTGGCCGAGGGCAGCAGATCGGTCAGCACCCCGGTCCTGGCCATCAAGGCCACGGCCGGGCGCGGATCATAGGCCGCCAGCAGCTTCAGCAGTTCCTTGGCCACCCGCTCGGCCGCCAGGTTGGCCATCAGCCCCCGGCCCGCCTCGCAGGCCGCCAGCGCCGCGGCGTCCGGCTCGCCCTTGCCGTACCAGGCCAGGAACCGGAAGAAGCGCAGGATGCGCAGGCTGTCCTCGGCGATCCGCGTCGCCGGGTCGCCCACGAACACCAGCCGCCCGGCCTTGGCGTCGGCGACGCCGCTGCCGGTCGGATCGGTCAGGTTCCCCTCGCGGTCGGCATAGACCGCGTTCATCGTGAAGTCGCGGCGCTGGGCGTCCTCGGCCCAGTCCGTGGTGAACGCCACCACCGCGCGGCGCCCGTAGGTCTCGACGTCGCGGCGCAGGGTCGTCACCTCGAACGGCGCCCCGCCGACGATCGCCGTCACCGTGCCGTGGTCGACCCCGGTCGGCGCCACCTTGATCCCCGCGCCCCGCAGCGCCTTGGTCGCCTCCTCGGGGGTCAGGGTGCAGGCGATGTCGACGTCGTCCACCGGCTGGCCCAGCAGGGCGTTGCGCACCGCGCCGCCGACGAAGCGCGCGCAGCCGGGGCCTCCGGCCGCTTCCAGCGCCTCCATCACCGGGGCGGCGGGGGTCATCCAGGGCTTCTGGCCGATGCTCTGCGTCACTTTACGGGCGCCTTTTTCTCGAAATGCCCCGGCGACACCTGGCCGCCGGCCTCCACTTCCGCAGGAACATAGGTTTCCCCGCGGTTGTCGCCATGGAAAAGCGCGGTCGCCAGCAGCGAAACCGCCAGCAGGCCCCCGGCGATGGCCACCAGCCAGGTCCAGGGCGTCGAGCCCATCGGCCGTCCCGTGCGCCGGGCGACCTCGCGCCAGATGAACCAGATGACGAACGGCGCCGCCATCAGCAGCAGTCGCGGGGCCAGTTCCCTAAGCAACCGCCGCTCCATACAGCCGGTCGTAGAGCGCCCGCAGCATCCCCGCCGTCGCGCCCCAGATGAAGCGATCCTCGTGGGTCATGGCATAGAAACGGCGAAGCTGCCCGTCGGGTCCCTGGCGCTCGTGCTGTTCGTGATTGGCCGGGTCCATCAGGAACCCGAACGGCGTCTCGAAGATGTCGGCCACCTCGGCCGGGTTCGGCCTCAGCGAGAAGCCCGGCTGGATGAACCCCACCACCGGCGTCACCAGGAACCCCGTCCCGGTGCGGTAGGGCGAGGACAGCCCCGCCAGCGACACGTAGTCGGGCGCCAGGCCCACCTCCTCGTGCGCCTCGCGCAGGGCCGTGACCGGGCTGGTCTCGCCCGGGTCGCGCCGCCCGCCCGGCAGCGCGATCTGGCCGGTATGGCTGCGCAGGGTGTCGGCCCGCCGGGTCAGCAGCACCGAATAGCCATGCGGCCGCTCGATCAGCCCGACCAGCACCGCCGCGGGCTTGAGGCTCACCGGCTCGTTGGGAAAGGCGTTGGGGCCGAGGTCGAAGTCCGAGGCCGCCGCGCTGGGCGGCTCGGCGTCCAGCGGGTCGAGGTGCCCGGAGATCCACTCCCGCAGCTCCGCCGGCTTGGCGCTCGGGCTCACAGTTGGTGGGCTCCGGCCGGGCCGACCGGGAACCAGGCCCCGTTCGATTCGACCTCCAGGCGCGGCCCCTCGGGGGTATCGCGCTCCTGCGCCAGCTCGACCAGCTCGTAGAACACCGGCCGGGCGATCAGCGCCTCCAGCCCGCGCCGCACGTGCAGATAGGGCCGCGGCTCGCCGGTCCTGGCGTCCATCTCGACCCGGATCTCGTTCTCCGGCCCGGCGACCACCTCGTCGCCGACATTGGTCAGGAACTTCAGCCCCTCGCCCTCGCGGTCCACCCGCGTGGCGATGAACGGCGCGTCCTCGACCGTGATCTTCATCTTCTCCACCGGCGTCACCAGGTGGAAGCCGTCGGGATCCTTGCGCAGCACGGTGGAGAACAGCCGCACCAGCGCCTCGCGCCCGATGGGACTGCCCTCGTGGAACCAGGTCCCGTCCTTGCGGATCACGATGTCGATCTCGCCGCAGTGGGCGGGGTTCCACAGGTGCACCGGCGGCAAGCCGCGACCAGGCGCCTGCTTGGCCGCTGCGATCACGCCCTCGAGGCCGGGCTTGGTTGTCGTCTCTCCCATGCAGCAAAGGTAAGGACCCGCGCGCCTCGCCTCAACGGGGTTCTTCCAAAAGCGGCGCGCCCTCGACATCGCCGTTCCATTCGCCGCAAGGTGGCGGGCCCGCCCAAGGACAAGCCCATGACCCCGCCCCAGCCCTCAACCGCGTCCGCGGAGATCGACGCCCGCATCGCCGCGCTCGGCAACTGGCGCGGCGAAACCCTCGCCCGCGTCCGCGCCCTGATCCACCAGGCCGTCCCCGAGGTGGTCGAGGAGGTGAAGTGGCGCGGCACCCCGGTCTGGTCGCATGACGGCATCATCTGCACCGGCGAGACCTACAAGGCCTACGTCAAGCTCACCTTCGCCAAGGGCGCGGCCCTGGACGATCCCGCCGGCCTCTTCAACTCCAGCCTCGAGGGCAATGTCCGCCGCGCCATCGACATCCCGCAGGGCGCGGCCCTGGACGAAGCGGCCTTCAAGGCCCTGGTGCAGGCCGCCGCCGCGCTCAACAGCGCCGCGAAGAAAAAGAAGAAAGCCTGAGCGGCGGTCCTTAGCCCGCCCGCCGCCAGACCTGCGCATTCGCCTCGGCGAACGCCTCGAAGGTGGTCGGCCGGGCGCCGGTCAGGACGCTGTAGACGTCCGTCGTCTGGGCGTGGGCGCCGGCGGCGATGGTCTCGTAGCCGGCCGCCAGGAACCTGGCCGTCAGTTCGGGCAGGCCGCGCTTCAGGAAGCGGGCGACCAGCTCCTCGGTCGAGATGCGGGCGTGCGAGATCGCGCGGCCGCAGGCCTCTCTGATCCGTTCGGCGACCTGGTCATACGAGATCGCCTCGCCGCCGGTGATGACGAACTCCCCGGTCGCTCGACCGGTCAGCAGCGCGAACGCCGCGCGGGCGATGTCATCGGCGCTGATGAACGGCACGCGGCCGTCGCCGGTGTTGGAATAGAACCGGTCCTCGTCGCGGATGGTCGCCAGGTGCGAGCCCTCGGCGAAGTTCTGCATGAAGGCGCTGGGCGCCAGGACCGCCCAGTCGTCGCTGTTGTCCTTCAGCCATTGATGGACCTGGCCGTGGGCCGGGCCGCCGGCCGGCAGCGACGCCATGCCGAGGAACACGAAGCGGCGGGAGCCCTCGCGCGTCGCCACCTTGAGGAACTCGATCATCTTCGAATAGGGATCGTCCACCGTCGGCGGGGCGACCAGATAGACGCTGGCGACGTCTTCCAGCGCCGCGGCCCACGTCTCCGGCGCCGTCCAGTCGAACGCGGGCTCGCCGCCGCGCGTGGCGGCGCGGCAGGGCACGCCCCGATCCTTCAGCAGCCCGACCAGGCTCTTGCCCGTCTTGCCGCTCGCGCCGGTCACCAGCACCTGGCCGCTCATGCCGCGCCGCCCAGGATGAAGGCGTCGACCGCCGCCGACCCGACCTGGGCCTTCAGGCCCTGGATCGGGTTCCAATAGTCCTTGTAGTGGATCATCCGGCCGCCACGCGCGCGGATGACCGAGATGTAGCGCTGGTCGTAGGGCTCATCGACCTTCGGGGCGCGGCCGTGGGCCTCGAACTCGACGATCACCAGCTCCGGGTCGGCGGTCTGGTGGACGACCACGTTGTCGACGGTGTCGACGCTCACCGCCCCGGCCACGGTCATCAGATAGGCGACGACGGCCTCGCGGCCCTCGATCCGCGGCTGCATGCCGGGGCGGGCGTAAGGGAACTCCATGACGAAGTCCTCGGCCATCATCTCGATGAAGTTCCCTGCCGACGGGTCGATACGCTCGCCGAGCGCGTCCTTCAGGATGCTGACAAAGGTTGGCTTGGTCTCGGTCACGGGATAATTCTCCGTCGATGGAACAGGATCGTCTCGACGAGATAGCCTCCGATCCGTCGGAACGCAACAGTTCCGTCGCGACGCCGAGCGGGGCTGCGGTGAAGCGGCCGCAGATCACCGACGCCCTGGCGCGGACGTTCTTCGAGGAATGGGCGCGGGTCGGCTACAGCGCGCTCAGCCTCGACGCCGTGGCGAAAAAGGCCGGGGTCGGCAAGGCGGCGCTCTATCGCCGCTGGCGGTCCAAGGCCGACATGGCGCAGGACCTGGTCTCGCAACTGACGGCCACCGTGCCCGGGCGCATCGAGTCCGGCGATCGCGGATCGCTGGAGGCCGATCTCTACGCCATGGGCCTGGCCGGCCGGCGGCTGATGCGCCATCCGATGGTGCGCCGGATCATGGCCGACCTCTATGCCAGCATGGAGCGCGAGCCGGCCCTGGCCGCGGCGCTGCGGCCCAGCGAGGCGGCGAGCGGGAAGAAGGTCGCCACCTTGGTCGACCGCGCCGTGGCCCGCGGCGAGCTGCCCGCCGATGTCGACCGCCGGCTGGCGACCGACTTCCTGATCGGGCCGCTCTACTGGCGCCTGGTCGTGCTGGGCCAGCGCTGCACCCGCCAGCAGCTCAAGGCGCTGGCGCGGATGACGGCGGCGGCGTTCCGCGCGGGCTGACGCGCCGCGCTCAGGCCGTGACCGGCCCGGCCAGCACGTCCGCGCCGCACGCCAGCACCCGGCGCTGGTCCACCGGCCCAGGCATCCGCACGCCCTTGCACGGCGCGGCCGCGAAGCCGAAGCGGCCGAAATAGGGCTCGTCCCCGACCAGCAGCACCGGATAGCCGGCCGCCCGCGCCGCGGCGCAGGCCCGCGCCACCAGCTCGCCGCCGGTCCCGAACTTGCGGCCCTCGGCGCGCACGGCCAGCGGGCCGAGGAAGATCGCGGGCGTCCCGCCCACATGCACCTTCCACATCCGCACCGAGCCGACCAGCCGGCCCTGGTCCCAGGCGCAGAACGACATCTCGGGGCGGAACTCGGCGAACTCGCGCACGCGCTCGGACGACTTCACGAAGCGGGCGGGCCCGAAGGCGTGGTCCAGCAGCGCCTCGATGGCGTCGGCGTCGGCGGGTTGTTCCTGGGTGAAGGCGAGGGCCTGTTCGGCGGGATCGATCATGAACGTCTTTGCGGGCGGAAGGCGACGGGGGGCGCCGCCATGCGCGCAACGGCGCCGGCGAGCGGGACTCTAGCTGGCGCGGCGGGCGCGCCCGGTTCGTCGCTGGCGTCGCATGGACGTCTTCCGGATCGTTCACGGGAAGCGCGGCGCATAAGGCCATGAGCGTCCCGCGTCAATCGCGCGTTGCGGCGCAGGTCCGGACGGGCCAAGTTGCGCGGCCTTAAGTTCCCGAGTGCGCCAGTCCCGAGCTCGCATGTCCGACCCGACCGAAGCTGTCGATCAGCCCTCCACCGCCCGCGAGTTGCTGGCCCACCGCGACTACATGCTGTTCTGGTCGACGCGCGTGGCCTCGACGCTCGGCGTGCAGATCCAGAGCGTGGCCCTCGGCTGGCAGGTCTACGCCGTCGCGCGCCAGACCCACAGCGTCGCCCAGTCGGCCTTCTATGTCGGCATGATCGGGCTGGTGACCTTCATTCCGGTGCTGCTGCTGGCGCTCTCGGCCGGCGAGGCCGCCGACCGCTACGACCGCAAGCGCATCCTCCAGCTCTGCTACGCCGGCGAGATCGCCTCGGTGCTGCTGCTGCTGGCCGCCAGCCTGTTCGGCTTCGCCACCATCCCGCTGCTGCTGGGCGTGGCCGTGCTGTTCGGGACCAGCCGCGCCTTCATGGGCCCGGCCGGCACCGCCATGGGGCCGATGCTGGTGCCGCGCAGCCTGCTGCCGCGCGCCATCGCCTGGAACTCGCTGGCCTGGCAGGGCGGCTCGATCATCGGCCCGGCCCTGGGCGGGGCGCTGGTCTCGATCTCGCCGGCCGTGGCCTACGGCGCGACCAGCGGCCTCTACCTGATCGCCGTGCTCACCGTCTCGCTGATCGCCATGAACACCAGGCCGATGGCCCAGGCCGGCTCGCGCTGGACGCTGATCAAGGAGGGCCTGGGCTACGTCTGGCGCAACAAGATCGTCTTCGGGGCGATCTCGCTGGACCTGTTCGCCGTGCTGCTGGGCGGGGCCACCGCCCTCTTGCCGGTCTATGCGCGCGACATCCTGCACGTCGGGGCCGAGGGCTTCGGCATGCTGCGCGCGGGACCCGCCATCGGCGCGACCCTGGTGGCCATGTGGCTGGCGGCCAATCCGATCCGCGCCAAGGCCGGGCCGATCATGTTCGTCGGCGTCGCCGTCTTCGCGCTCGCCACCATCGTCTTCGGCCTCTCGCAGACCTTCTGGCTGTCGGTCGTGGCCCTGGCCGTGCTGGGCGGCGCCGACATGCTCAGCGTCTATGTGCGCCAGACCCTGGTGCAGATCGTCACCCCCGACCAGATGCGCGGCCGGGTGGCGGCGGTGTCCTCGCTGTTCATCGGCGCGTCCAACGAATTGGGCGAGTTCCGCACCGGCGTCGCCGCCCGCTTCATGGGCGCGGTCGGGGCCGCGGTCTCGGGCGGCGTGGCGGCCCTGATCGTCACCGGCGTCTGGGCCAGGCTGTTTCCCGCCTTGCGCAAGGCCGACCGGCTCGAATAACAAACACGGTATTCTTTTAGGGAGATAGGTTTGATGGGTGCTCTTTCAGGCAAGGTTGTACTGGTCACCGGCGGCGGCAACGGCATTGGCCGTGATTGCGCGCTGATCGCCGCTCAGGAAGGCGCGAAGGTCGTCGTCAACGACCTCGGCGGCGGTCTCGCCGGCGGCGACGAAGGCTCGGCAGGTCCGGCCGAACAGGTCGCGGCCGAAATCCGCGCCGCGGGCGGCGAGGCGGTGTCCAACTCCGACAGCGTCACCGACCTCGACGCCGTCTACGGCATGGTCGAGCAGGCCAAGAAGGAATTCGGCGGCCTGCACGCGGTCATCAATCCGGCCGGCATCCTGCGCGACGTGATGTTCCACAAGATGACCGAAGCCGAGTGGGACGCGGTCATCGCCGTCCACATGCGCGGCTCGTTCAACGTCGCCCGCGCCACCATCGAGCTGTTCCGCGAACAGAACGACGGCGCCTACATGTTCTTCACCTCGACCTCGGGCCTGCTGGGCAACATCGGCCAGGCCAACTACGGCGCGGCCAAGATGGGCATCGCCGGCCTGTCGCGGATCATCGCCATGGAAGGCGCGCGCAACAACGTGCGCTCCAACTGCCTGGCGCCGGTCGCCTGGACCCGCATGACCCAGTCGGTGCCGGTGAAGGACGAAGCCGCCGCCGCCCGCCGCGCCGTCATGGCCGAGAAGATCCGCGCCGACCAGCCGGCCCGCTTCTCGGTGGCCATGGTCACCCCGGCCGCGGCCCACGTCTCGGGCCAGATCTTCGGCGCCTCGGGCGAGAACATCATCCTCTACAGCCAGCCGCGTCCGGTCGAGACCGTGACCAAGGAAGAAGGCTGGACCGTGGACACCATCATCTCGGAAGCCATTCCGAAGATGGAAGCCAAGTTCACCCCGCTCTCGCGCCCGCCGCTGGCGAGCCAGGGCGGCGGCGACGCGGCCCCGGCCAAGGCCGGCTGATCGGCCCGATAGGCTGAACTGCAGACGGCGGCTCCCTCGGGAGCCGCCGTTTTGCTGTCTCGAACGTTCCTCCCCGCCGGGAGAGGGCGATCGCCTATGGATTTTCCATGGTTCGTCATGGCCGGGCCGCCCGGCCATCCATAGACGCTGAGCTCCGCCGGGAATCCCTGGCGCGTATGCATCCGCGGCCGGGGATCGGAGGAAAGGGACGCAACCCTACAGCCGGTGCGTCCGCACCCACTCCTCGCGGCTCAGCTCCCAGTACAGCGAGCGCCGCGTGGTCCCGTCGGGCCGCACGCTGTCGATCTCGCCCAGCCGCCGAAAGCCCGCCGCGTCGATCGAGGCGGCCGAGCGCACATTGTCCAGCGCCGCGGTCAGCGCGATCAGCCGCACGCCCAGGTGCTCGAACATGAAGGCGATCGAGCGCGCCACGCCCGCCTTGCCGCTGTGCGAGTTCTGCAGGTCCGCGCGCCGCGCCCCGGCGATCTCCGCCGCCGAGCGGTCCGGCCAGACCGTGAACCTTGAATAGCCGGCGACCTCGCCCGCCTCGTCCAGGGTCACGGTCAGCAGGCATTCGCCCTTCCGGCGCAGCGCCTCGCTCTCCTCGACCCAGCGCGCGACGTTCGCCTCGTTGATCGGCCGCGGCAGGTCGTAGATCGGGTCGGAGACCCGCGGGTCGGCCAGCAGCGCCGTCAGCCCGGCCACATGCTGCGACCCGGCGACGACCAGGCCCTCGCCCCCGGCCCCGCGCACCGCCGCGCGGATCGCGGCCTCTTCCTCGGGCGTGACCTGCAACACCGTCTTGGGCGGCGCACTCATCGCGTTTCCTCCTCTGCCGCCGGTTGGCCCGGCCTTTGCTCCAGGTTAGCCCAGTCAGGGAGCGTTCGCATGCAAGCCGGCATTTCCAGCCTCATGGGCGGCCTTTTCTCTACCGATCCGCTGAGCAAGATCGGCCAGGTCGGCAAGACCGACTCGGCAAAACCCTCCGCCGCGGCCGAGGCCGCGCGCAAGGCCGAGCTTTCAAAGTCCACCCAGCGCGCCCTGCTCGACGAGATCCGCGAGAAGGGCATCTACGCCTGGGCCCAGGAGCAGAAGCTCGAGAAGCTGAAGGAAAAGATCGAGGCCGAGGTCAAAGCCGCCAACCCCGACGCCGACCCCGCCGCCATCGAGAGCGAGGTCGCCCGCCTCGTGAAGGACGCCATGGAACAGGCGCTCAAGACCGAAGCCGCCGAAGCCGCCAAGCGCGGCGAACCGGCCAAGCCGATGATCATCGACATCTCGGTCTGACGCGCCCGCCCGCGCCGTCCCCCACCCCAACGTGTCATCAAGTCAGTTGAGCTTTTGGGGCGGGGCCGCGCCTCATTCGTCAGGCACGGCGCGAATGGGTCCCGGTCTTGCTCCGCAAACCGGGATGACACCCATTCTCCCAGGCGGACTCATCAGGACTATCGCCCTCCGATCGTCATCCCCGGCCGCGCAGGCGTGCCGGAGATCCATATCCACAGCCTCACGCCGTCCCCCACCCCAACGTGTCATCAAGTCAGTTGAGTTTTTGGGGCTGTTAGGTCTCTGAGGACGGCGTTT
>NZ_DAMABV010000009.1:0-134678 GCF_031984885.1 Phenylobacterium sp. | reverse complement strand
CCAGTTCAATAGGGACCTGCCAGTGATGGGCTCCAACAACGTCCGCTAAGGGTCGTGAGCGGTCGCGAGTCCCGCCGCCAATAGAAGACCCGCGTTAAGTCCGCTCTTGGGCTAGTGGGAGATTTCGGCTTCCGACCCGTTGCGGACGTCAGCGCGCTTGGCATACTGCGATCGCAATGATGCACCCGCCCTCTCTTCCTGACGAAGTGAAAGCTCGCGCATTTCTCGCGACCAATGGTGAGCTTGGCATATGCCTCGCCGACGTGAGGTCTTTCCTGAATGCTTGCCGAGCTGATCGAGTAGAAGTTTTCGGCTGGGAATTGTGGGTCGTCAATCACACCTGGGGTGCCGAGAATGACCCCATACCGGCGGGCGGCCTTTGGTGCGGCGGAATCCCATTGCGCGATCAAGCTATTCCCGCGGTTGTCGGCGGGAGCGGCGATCTTGCTGAAACGGAGCGACAACTGGCGTCATTCAGCGTGACGGACGAGGTGCAGCGCGACTGGATCTCGCATGTCCGGGTGAACTTCACGCTTGCGGAGTGATGTCCGCTTTCCACCGAGGCCGCAGATTGGCCCCAACGCTTTAACTGTGCTGAGGTCCGCTCCCAGCCCCTGCCGACTTCTGAGATGTCTGCTCCGGGGTGCGGAGACGAATGTCCTTTGTCGTGACCGAAGCCTGTGACCGGGATCGACCCGTTGCGGACACAGGCATCGGCCTGCAATCTGATGGCATGGGAACGAAACTCAGCGCGGAAGACGCCGGTGCATACGAGGCTCTAGACTGCCTTTTGTTTCGCCAATGGGACCCCATTGGCGTCTCAGACATGGATGGGCAGGCTGACGATGAGTATCGAGCCTATCTGCCCGGTTTCTGGGATTTGGTCCGAACCGGTTCTCCTGAGACAAAGGTCGTCGAATACCTCGCGGAGATCGAACGTGATCGGATCGAGTTCGAAACTAGCGACGAGCACCGACTAGACATAGCGCGAAAGGCTGCAGCTTTAGTCGCTGCTTGGCGTCTGGCGGTGCGCCCCTAGCCAAGCTCCGCCCCCTCGCTGACATTCCTGATGTCCGAAGTTAGGAGCTTGACCCTCATGCCCGATTAGAGAAGGCGACATTCTCTTAAGGTCGAGCGGACATTTGAGCGCTTCCTGGCGAGCCGTCACTTGGTGGCTCGCCAGGAAGCTGACACGGACCAAGTCGGGGAGGCTGGTTCCGTCGTCAATCTCAGGCCGGTGCTATCGCCCGACGCCGCAAGCTTGCAGCCGGCGGGCGTAGGTGGGATCAGCCAACATAGCCTCGGCTGCCGAGAGCGGACGATTGGAGACGATCATACGCGGCCCCAGCTGGGCGAATGACTGGTAGAGCGCGGCGTCGGCGCGGGTGCGGTAGAGGGCGTCCGGCGACTTGGCGTTGGCGTAGGTGCCGGACATCGCCGTAGCGCCCAGGGCTTCGAGCTCGGGGATGAAGGCGGCGTCGACCTCGCCCGGGCGCACCATGGCCAACAGCTTGCCATCGACCAGGCCGGCGGCCTTGGCCTTGGCCAGTTGCTCGCGGTCGAACACCGGCAGGGCGAGCACGGCGTCGGGTTTGGCGCGGCGCAAGGCCTGAGCCTGCGGGATCGTATAGGCCAGGAACATCACCCGGCCGCCCGCCCCGGCCTTGTCGATCTCGGCCATCAGCAGATTGGCGTCGGTCTGCGGCTTCACGTCGAGCAACAGCAGGACACGGTCCTTGGCGAAGGTCAGCACCTCAGCCAGGGTCTGTGGGCTTTGATCGACAGGCTGGCCGGTCGGGTCGCGCTGCTTGAGCTTGGAGATGCGCGCCCAGGGCTGTTCGGCGATCACGCCGTGACCGGTGGTGTTCCGGTCGAGCACCCCGTCGTGGTTCATGAACAGCACGCCGTCGAACGTCTGTTGGACGTCAGTCTCGATGAACACCGGGGCCAGCGAGGTCGTGAAGTCGAACGTCACGGTCGAGTTCTCGGGGTGTTCGGCGAGCGGCCCGCCGCGGTGGGCGCCGACCAGCGTGACCTTCTGCTCGCGCAGGCAGGACAGGAACTGCGGGATTCGGCCGTCGGCGGCCTTGAGGATGTCTGCTGAGGTCGGAGCCGCAGCCGCGGCGGTTGTGGCGAGGCCTAGGAAGGCGGCGCTGGCGAGGAGCCCGCGCAGAAAGATGGCTTTCATTTCGGTCACTACTTTCACGAGGTTCAGAAGCTGAGATTGACGCCGGCGTAGATGCGCCGGCCGAGGACGTCGTAGAGCGCCGCGTCGGTCGCCCCCTCCCCAGTCCAGGCCGGCGGCTGGCGGTCGGCCAGGTTGAGCACGCCGCCGCGGACCTCGACCCTGTCGTTGACGCGGTAGCGGCCGCTCAGGTCGAGATAGTGCATGGCCTTCACACCCGGCGCCGAGGCCACCGCCGCGCCGACGTTCGTGGAATTGTCCATCTTGTCGATCCAGCGCCAGCGCAGGTTCAGGCTGGCATGACCGACGCGCCAGTCGAGGCTGGTCGTGGCCCGCCACTCCGGATGGGAGATGGCGTCAGCGCTGATCTGAGCGTTGCCGATGGTGCCGGCGTAATCGACGAAGTCCGCGCCTTGCAGCGTCTGGATGGCGTATTCACCGGTGTAGGACACCAGCACGTTGAGGCTGAGGTCGCCGAGACGCTCGTCAAGACCGAGATCAGCCAGAGCCAACGACCAGTCGCCCTGGAAGTCGACGCCCGAGGTGCGGTAGCCGGCCAGATTCAGCAACGGGGTCTTGATCGTGGCGAACCCGCCGGACGAACCGCGGCTGATCAGCTGGCAGTAGAAGTTCTGCGGGTCATAGGTCGGGTTTGACCCACCCTGGCCGTTGAAGCAGCGCTGGGTGATGACGTCGCCGGTGACTAGGCCGATCGCGTCGGTGATCTCGATTGCATAGTAGTCAACCGAGGCTGAGAACCGCTGCAGCAGCGGGTGGCCGAACTGCGGCCGCCAAACCATGCCGAGTGTGTAGGTGTCGGAGGTCTCTTCCTTGAGCTCGAGGTTGCCGGCGACATCGGACTGGACGTTGGTGGCGGCGAAGCGGTGGTTGTCGACGACGCTCAGCGGCACGCCCGTAGCGATGCAGAGGGCCCGAACCTGGGCCGCGTTCGGGCCGGTGCGGTACGAACTGCCGATATCGCAAGGGTCGCCGCGGCCGGCCGAGATACGGCCGACAGTGGTGCCGCTCTGCTCGGTCGGCTGGAACAACTCGCCGACAGAAGGCGCACGGATGGCGCGCTGGTAGCCACCGCGAAGGTGCAGGGTATCGCTGAACGCCCACTCGCCGCCAAGCTTGTAGGTGTGCACCCCGCCGACGGTGTCGTAGTCAGAAAAGCGGTACGCGAGATCGAGATTGATCTCCTTGGCCAGCGGCAGGTCGCGGACGACCGGGATCAGCAATTCGACGAACGCTTCCTTGGTCGAAGTCTCGCCGTGGGTCGGGTTGCTGAGGCTGGTGGCCAGCACCGAGCCGCTGATCCGCTGGGCGTCGGGCGAGAAGTCATAGGCGTTCTTGCGATAGTTCAGGCCCGCGGCGAACCGCAGGTCGCCGGCCGGCAGCGTCAGCACGCGGCCCTGGGCGGTGGCTTCGAAGTTCGTCTGCTCGAAGACCGTGGTCTCGTGCATCTCACGCAGCAGGTAGTTCAGGCAGGAGGCCGACGGTGCGGCCAGCGCCAGCGGATCGAGCCCGCCGGTGCAGACGCTGCGGCCGCCGTCCGCGGCGTTGACCAGCGACAGGAACGCTGCGCGGTCGATGTAGCCGGCCAGGCGGGTGTTCTGTTCGGTGCGGCCGAAGGAGGCGTAGGCGTCCCAGCCGCCGTCGATGATCTCCAGATCGCCGCTCAGGCCGCCCAGCGTCTGGGTGACGTTGTAGGCGCTCTCGGCCACGTCCGGCGCGTAGCGGCCGGTGTTGAAGTAGAACAGGATCGGGGCGTTCGGGTTGGGCCGGCTGGCGGCGATGGCGCGCACGTCGGCCGACAGGAAGGGATTGGTCACCGGCAGATAGACGTCGCGGGTGATCGCCTGGTTGCGGCCGTAGCCGGTCTGGTTGGCGGTGTAGTGGGCGTAGTTGAACTGGCCGTAGGCGCGGATGCTGTCGGTGACCTCGTAGGTCACGCGCCCGTACAGGGTCTCGCGCTCGAGCGGCTGCTGCAGGGGCGCGGCCTCGCCCAGCGACACTGAGACCTGGCCGTTGGCGGTGATCAGATAGGGGCCGTCGTCGCCGAAGCGGTAGTTCATCGGCGGCAGGATCGTGAACAGGGTGCCGTCCGTGTTCTGGCTGAAGGTGGCGTTGCGCGGCACGTTGGCGGTGACGCCGTAGCGCGCGAAGACCGTGTTGAGCGCCGCCTGTGACGGCAGGTTCGCGGCGTCGGCGTAGAGCAACCCGCTGGGTAGGACCGGGGTGATGCCGCCGTCCTTGAAGAACGCCCGGCTGCCGCGGTTGACCCGCTGGCGGTCCATGTACGAGGCCGATAGCACCGCGTTGCCGCGGCCGTCGGCGAAGTTGCCGCCGATAATCGCGCTGAGGTCGAGCACCTCGCCGTCGTCACGTTCGGTCTGGCTGTACTGGGCGTCGAGCGCCAAACCCTGGAAGTTGTTCTTCAGCTTGAAGTTCACGACCCCGGCGATGGCGTCCGAGCCGTAGACCGCCGAGGCGCCGCCGGTGATCACCTCGACGTTCTCGACCAGCGAGGCCGAGATCGTGTTGAGGTCGATGGCGCCCAGCGGATCGGAGGGCTGCATGCGCCGGCCGTCCTGCAGCACCAGCGTGCGCGAGGGCCCCAGCCCGCGGAGGTTGGCGTAGGCGCGTCCCGCGCGCGCCTGGCTCGTTGACGTCCCGCCAGCGTTGGCCGCAAACTGCGGCAGCTGGTTCAGGGACGTCTCGATGGACGCCGGGCCCGAGCGTTGCAGGGTCTCGGCGCTGACGGTCACGATCGGGCTTTCGGCGGCGTAGTCCTTCCGCGCGATCCGCGAGCCGGTGACGACCACTTCCTCGACCTGGTCGGGCTGTGATTGGGCTTGCGCGCCCTGGGCCCACAGCAAAGCAGTCGCCGAGGCGGCGGCCAGCCGCGCGGCTTTGTTCGAGATCATGAAAACGGTCCCCCGTAACTGAGACGCCCTCGCTGTGAGGGCGCGTTAGAGGGGAAGGACGAAGGCTCCGCGCCGATCCTCACCTAAATTTTCGAAAGTTTGGGCGAGGCAAAAACCGTCACAAAACCATGGAATGAGCCGCACGCACCTGCGTTCGGCCGAGAGCCTGCGCAGGCCGAGTTCAGGGGCGGTTTGCGTGGCGTCACTCTCCAGTTCCGAGCCCTATCGCTCCGGCGGCCCCTTGCGGTCGGGCGAGCTCTCTAGCGCCTATCGCCGGCCGCTGATGGCCTTCTTCCTGCGCCACACCGATGATCGCGCCGAAGCCGAAGACCTGACCCAGGAAGTGTTCGTCCGGATCCTCAAGGGTGCGCCGGAGACGACGGTGCAGGCGCCCGACGCCTTCGTCTTCACCATCGCCGCCAACCTGCTGCGCGACCGCTTGCGGTTGCGGATCGCCAAGCGTGCGGACCGGCACGTCAGCCTCGACGTCGATCCGACCCAGGATGCGCCCTCCGAGCCGCTCAACATCGCGGCGGAGACCGTCTCGGCCGAACGCGCGCTGATGGACCGCCAGCGCCTGAAGGCGGTGCTGAAGGCGCTGGAGGAACTGCCCCCCCGGACGCGGGACATCTTCGTCCTCGCCCGGCTCGAAAAACTCAAGCACGCGGAGATCGCCTCGCGCATGGGGGTGTCCGTCAGCGCGGTGGAGAAGAACCTGGTTCGCGCCGTCGCCCATCTCGCCCGGCGGTTCGGCCCATGACCCACGCGACATCCTTCATCCCCGGCGTCGATCCGGACGAGACGGCCGCCGCCGCCTGGCTCGCCCGCCCAGAGCCCGACTGGACGCCGACGGACGAAGCGGCCTTCCAGGCCTGGCTGGCCGCGGCGCCGGCCCATCGCGAGGCCTATGAGCGCGTCTGCGCCTCGATGGACTTCGTGCAGGCGCACGAGGACGTCCCGGAACTGGCGGAGCTCAGGCGGCGCACCGCCGCGCGCACGCGGCCCGCCCGCCGCGGCCTGATGGCCGGCGCGCTGGCCGCCAGCCTGGCGGTCGTGATCGGCGTCGCGGCCTACCAGGCAGCGCCGGCCAAACAGGAGAGCTTCGAGACCGGCCTGGCCATGCGCAGGATCACCCTCGCCGACGGCTCGCAGGTGACGCTCGACGCCCGCACCAGGCTCGACGTCAGGCTCGGCGCCAAGGCGCGCGACCTGGAGCTGGTGCGCGGGCAGGCCAGCTTCGAGGTCGCCCACGACCCCGCCCGGCCGTTCGCCGTGCGCCTGGGCCGGCAGGTGGTGGTCGCCACCGGGACGGCTTTCAATCTCGACCAGGCCCCTGAGGCGTCGGTCGTCACCCTGGTCGAAGGATCGGTCGACGTCCGCAGCGCCGCGGATGACAAGCTGCTCGCCCGGCTGTCGCCCGGCGATCAGTACGCCGCGCGCAACGGTCGAGTCCGGGTCGCGCGGGCCGATCCGCGCGCGGCCCTCGCCTGGCGCACGGGCAAGCTGATTTTCGACGACGCCAGCCTCCGCGAGGCGGCCGAGCGCGTCGGCCGGTACGCCGATCATCCCATCCGCGTGGCGCCCGCCTTGAGCGATCTTCGAGTGAGCGGCGCATTCGACGCCGGCGACCAGCCGGCCTTCGTCCGGGCGGTGGAGGCGTATTTGCCCGTGCAGGCGACCACCGCGGCCGACGGCGCGGTGGAGTTGCGACCGCGTCCGGCTTCATGACCTGACGCCGGGCGATGTCGAGCTGGTCCCGCCTCGCCTGCGCCGCCGCCCCCGCGGTTCTCCTCGCCACATGGAGCGGGGCGGCCGTAGCGGGCGAACTCCGTCACTACGCCATTCCGGCCGGACCGCTGTCTGGCGCGCTGGCCGCCTACAGTCTGACCAGCGGCGCGCAGGTGATCGCGGCCCCCGGCCTGCTGGTCGGCAAACGCGCCCCGGAGGTGCGCGGCGCGTTCGATCAAGCTGAAGCCCTGTCGCGGTTGCTGGCCGGATCGGGACTGACGGCCGTCGTCGGGCCGCGCGGCGTGATGATGATCCAGACGGCCGCCGCCGCTTCCCCCGGCGCCCCGCCCGCGCCGGACTTCGAGCCGCTGCCGGTGGCCGAACTGGTGGTCACGGCCGAACGCCGGGAAGGACTGGCGATCGAGACGCCCATCGCGCTGACGCGGATTTCAGGGCGGGAGTTGGAGGCCCTCGGCCTGTCGGGCATGGACGAGGTGTCACGCCTCGCTCCCGGCCTCAACGTGGCGGCCGCCTCCCCGGCGAGCGCCGGCTTTTCGATGCGCGGCATCACCCAGGCCTCCGGCGACGCCACCCGCGAGCCGCGGCTTTCGGTGTTCCAGGACGGCGCCCCGGCCTCCAAGGAGCGCGGCGCCTACTTCGAACTCTTCGACGTCGAGCGCATCGAGATCGCCAAGGGCCCGCAGTCCACCCTGTACGGCCGCAGCGCCATGACCGGCGCGATCAATGTCATTCAGCGCAAGGCCAGCCTTGGCGAGGCCGCTGGCCGTATCGCCCTCACCGCCGGCGATCTTGGCTTGGCTTCGCTCGACACAACGCTGAACTTTCCGCTCGGCGACGCCGCCGCGTTGCGGATCGCAGGCGCCAGCCGGCGGCGCGACGGTCTGGTCGCCAACCTGCTGGGCGGGCCGGCCCAGCAGTCCGTCGCCACCGACGCAGCCAGGATCACCCTGCGGCTCGCGCCGAACGCGCGCGCGAACGCCGACGTGATCTTGAACTACGAGCGCAATCGGCCGAGCGGCGCGGGCATGAAGTCGCTGACCTACGTCCCTACCGATCCCGGCTCCGGCGCACCGATCGGCGACCTCCAGCGCCGCAGCGGCGCGTCGCTGTCGGCGCTTGATCAGAACGGCGTCACGCAGCGGCTGGGCCTCGAGCGCGAACTGGCCTCGGCGACGGTCCTCGCGCGGCTGGACCTGATCGACGACTGGCGGCTCTCGAGCCTGCTCTCCAGTCGGCGGTTCGCGGCCGACGAACGGCAGGACGCCGACGGCATGTCCCTGCCGGTGGTCAGCCTGCTGGAACAGACCCGCGGCGTAGAAACCAACCTCGAAGCGCGGGTCGAGTACGACGCCGGGCGACGCTGGCGCATCTTCGCCGGGTTCAACGCCTTCGCCGAGCACGGCACCCAGCGCGTGCCCATCGTGGTCGACGAGCGCCTACTGCTGGCGCGGATCGCCGGCGGCCTCACCGATCCCGCGCCGTCGCTCGCGACGCTCACCTCGCCCGCCTTCCTCGCCGGGCAGGTGCAGACGCTCATCGCGCACCGCGGCGGCGTGATCGACCCGGTCCAGGCAGGCGCGATCGCCAGTCGGCTCAGGTCCGGCTATCTGGAGGTGAATCAGAACTTCAGCCGCACCCGCTCGCTGGACCTTTTCGCCGACGCCAGCTTCAGCCCCTTACCGACCTGGGAGTTGTCGGCAGGCCTGAGGTTCAGCCGCGACGACAAGACCAGCGGCGTGGCTCCCGCCAATGCCGAAGGCGGCTCGACGCTCGGCGCGCTGCTCGCTGCCATGGCGACGAGCGGCGAACCGAACCGCCTGCTCCTCGCGCAGTTGGCCGGGGAGACTCCCGGCGGCGCGCCGCCCTTCGGCCTGATCTTTCACCCCACGGCGCCCGGCGGGAGCAAGGTTTCCGCCGATCTCGAGGATTCCGGCTGGAGCTGGCGGCTGGTGGCGCGTCACAGCCCGACCCCCGAGTTCAGCCTCTACGCCTCTTATGCGCGCGGCCGCCGGCCGACTGTGCTGGTAGCCGGCGCGCCGAGCACGCCTTACGGCCCGGCGCGGTTCGGGCGGGCGCCGGCCGAGACCGTCGACTCTCTGGAGTTCGGCGTGAAGGCCGAGCTGGCCGGCGGTCGGCTGCGCCTCGACAGCGCTATCTACGCCTATGCCTACGAGGATTTCCAGACCACGCGCTTCGAAGGCGGGCTGCTGCGGACAGTGAACGCCGGCGAAGCCCGCGCGGTCGGCGGGGAACTGGAGGCGCGCCTCGTCCTGGGGCCCGGCGCGGTGGCGACCGCGACTTACGGCTACAATCGCGCGCGGCTGGCGGCGGGCGCGATGAAGGGTAACCACTTCCGCCTCGCCCCCGACCACAAGGCGTCCATCCGCCTGGACCTGTCCCGCGATTTCGCCGGCGGGAGCCTGGCGTTTCGGCCGTCTTACGCCTGGCAGTCGGAGGTGTTCTTCTCGGACGACAACGACGTGCCGGGGCTTTCGCGCGCCCTCGCCGCCGATCTCATCCAGGACGAACGCCAAGGCGCCTACGGCCTCTTGGACCTGACCCTGGCCTTCACGCATCCCAACGGCTGGACGCTGAGCGGCTTCGTGCGCAACGCGTTGGACGCTGACTACATCGTCGACGCCGGATTCATCGGTGAGAGCTACGGGTTTTCAGCCAGCGCGCGCGGGCCCGGCCGCCGCAGCGGCGTAACCCTTACGCGGCGTTTCTAGGACGCCCGGCGCTTCGAAAAGCAGGTCGCCCTCACTTCCGTTGCGCGCCGATTTCGTTGAAAAAGGTTGACCAGAAGTGGCGCATTGAGGCTGCGGCGCTTCAGGCCGTTATGGGCGCCGGCGCCGGGATGAGCTTGGCGAGTTTGCGGAGGTTCTGAGCGGTGGCGGCGAGGAGAAACTCGTCTCGGGCGCCGCACGGGCCGCGGAGCCGCAATCGGTTCAGCTTCAGGATCCGCTTGAGGTGGGCGAAGAGCATCTCGACCTTCTTCCGCTCGCGCCTGGAGACGACGTAGGCGTCCGTGGTGGCGATCTCGCGAGCTCGATCCCGAGCGGCTTCGTAGATCGATCGGGTCACCTTCCTGGCCGGCGTGTTGGGACAGCAACGCATCTTCATCGCGCAGGCGTCGCAGTCCATCTTGCTGGCGCGGTAGCGATAGGTGTCGTCTGGCGGCGCGTCGGGATGATCGATGCGGAAGGGACGTCGGTGCTGCTTCAGCTCCTTGCCGGCTGGACACCGGTAGAGGTCGGCCGCCTGATCGTAGATGAAGTCGCTGCGGGAGAAGGTCCCATCGTCGCGGACAGACTTGTCGATCACCGGGATATGCGGCGCGATCCCCTGCGTGTTGATCAGCCAGTCCAAGGTTTCGGCCGAGCCGTAGGCGCTATCGGCGGCGAGCCGTTGGGCGAGAGATCGTGCTGCTCGCGCACCCGCTCGATCATGGTCATGGCGGCGGCGACCTCCGCCGGGCGTACGGCGGTTGAGGCCTCGACGTCGACGATCACCGCGTGATCCAGATCGATCAGGTAGTTCGTGGCGTAGGCGAAAAAGACCAAGCCCTTGTTGGCGCCGGTCCAGCGGGAAGCGGGATCGGCCGGCGAGACAAACTTCGGCGTCACCGGCGTCGCAGCGCCGAAGGCGGCGTCATCCAGCACCGCCAGGTACTCGTGATGGCGCGGCTTGCGGCCTCCGGCGGCAGGCCCTGCTCGCCGGGCACGCAACGCTGGCGGTTGGCGTCCGCCGCAATCAGGCTCGCATCGACGGCGAAACCCTCGCCGCCGACCAGGCCCTCGGCCATGCAGCGGCGGACCACCGTCTCAAACAGTTGGCGCAGCAGATCGCTGTCTCGGAAGCGGCCATGGCGGTTCTTGGAGAAGGTCGAGTGGTCCGGCACGTCGCCGTCCAGGCCCAGGCGACAGAACCAACGGTAGGCGAGGTTCAAGTGCACCTCCTCGCACAGCCGCCGCTCCGAGCGGATGCCGAAGCAGTAGCCGACCAGCAGCATGCGGATCAGCAGCTCTGGATCGATGGGGGGCCGGCCGATGGGACTGCAGTACGCCGCGAGCTTGGCCCGAAGCGCTTCCAATCCACGAACCGGTCGATGGAGCGGAGCGCGGCCTGCTCGACCCGACGCTCTCCCATCATCGGACTGCCCTCCGGCCTTCAACCACCAGAGTGAATCAGCGAGCCGGCGCCCCTGCAAGACCGGCCTTTTTCAACACAATTGGCCAGTTGGAGACATTGGTGGCAGGGCTGAAAGCGGACTCATTTGAAGGTCTGCTCTCTGCCGGTCGGCAAACGAACGGCCTGGATAGGCGCGTCGCGCAAAACGCCGCCTGTTGAGGGCGCGGTCTGACCCTTGGGGTGCCGCTTCCGCCAAGCGCGGTGGAAAGCTACCAGCCCCGCGACGGTCAGCGCTCCGGCCAGGCGGCCCGGCGACACCTCAGGCCTCCACCCAATTAGCTATCCTAACGCGCCTCCAAGCGCCTCAATCGCCTGGCTAGCGCCGTCCCGGACCAGATAGACTGGCAAATCACGCTTGCGCTTTCCCGCCAAGTGCAACCTCAAGTGCGGCAAGTCGGCCCCCCAATTCCGAACCATTACAATTTCATACCGCTCAATTTCGGAAGGCCTGACACTAAAATACATTGGGCTCCCAAAAATTACACGCCCCCCGGAGATACGCAACCCACCCCTACCCAACAACGTCGGAATAAGAACCGTCAAATACCTTCCTATTACCCCGGAGACCAAAACTCCTAACGCAATCATCATAATGTATGTTTCAGGATATCGCCGCTCACCATTAAACACCCACACCCAAAGGGTGATCACACCTAGCGCCAGCAACACTAAACTTCCGCCAACCAGAGAAACCCCGCCTAGGCTGGCGGGAATTTTGGAATGGCTTGCGCTATCTTCAGTCATACTTATCCACCTAACAAATAGCACAGCCAAACGCCTTCACGCTGGCAACGCCACTCCCTTAGCGCCCGCCGATAGCCCGACATCTTTGCTCCGCCGCCGAGCGACCGCCGGCCTCTGCAAGTCCTGAAACGTCCGCCGCGATCGCCCCCCCAAGGCTCCCGATAATCGCTCCAACCGGGCTCTTCGAGAACCGCGCCCCCCAAGCCCCGCCAGCGAGCCCGCCAGCGACCTGCGTACCGACCTTCCCGAACTGCCAAGCTGTCGCCACTGAAGGGTGCATGCCTGCGCGCATCTGATTTCCATGCGAAACAATTGTCTCGGCAGCCGTAACGCCCCATCCCAACGGACTAATGTGCTTCGATACTACTGTGGTTCCGGGCGGCGATAGCGCTTCTGCGAGTTCGAACACACTCTTCAGAACTTCCGTTGACTGCGCGAATTGAGCAAGTCCGTCCTGCAAGGGGGTAGGACTGACTTTTACATTTAGACCACAATCAGGCGTCGCCTTCGCGCCCCCCTCGTTGACACCACCAACCCGTGTGTTGCCATCATATTTCGTATACAATTGCGCTTGAGAGACAGACATATCCGCTCGCTCCCCCGTCACAACTGGCCTCGCACCACCAGGCACGTCGATCGGGCTTACGAGCGTTCCCGCGTCAATTGATTGTATCCGGGGGAAAAGTCCGGCTAGGCCGAACGGGTCAACGCGATTGAATGGATCATTGCCGACGTAGGCATACATGTTTGGACCGTCGCTATACTGGATAGGGTCTGCTTGCAGGAAGCGACCTAGCGAATGCGAGTAGGCACGCGCCTTGTAGTGGTACAGGCCCAGTTCTGACATGAAATTCTGACCAGTATACTGGAAGCGTCCGGAATTTCCCGGTCCAGGCACGCCGTACTCGTCATATGTATTGATGTTTGAGGCTGCGCCCGAGCCATTGGAGATTGCGATAATCGATCCTTGATGATCGGCCATCAGCCAACTGCGGTTGGTAGTGCCGGCGCCCTCATACCAGACCAACGGCTCATCGAAGCCTGGTCCGTGAACATAGCGACGCTGAAGTACGCCGCTTCCATTGTACTCGGCGATAATGTCGCCGCCATCATATGCAAACTGCGTGACCACCCCTGTCGCCGAGGTGAGTTGCGCAAGGTCACCTGTAGGCCTGTAGGCCAACGTCGCCCCACCAACTTGTGAGGTCAGCTTGTTGTCCGCATCGAACGTGTAGCTCCTCACACCATCGGACGTCATGTTACCGCGACCATCGTGAGCAAAGCCCACGCCACCGGCGCTGGCGATCTGATTGAGGCCGTTGACGCCATAGGCGCGGTCCTCAGCATAGGGGACCGACCATGCATAGGCAGCGTTCGTGCCGGACCTACTGATAATCTGGCTCGCGGGATTGTAATTGAAAGTCAACGTCTGGTCGCTCGCCGCACCGGCCAGATCCTGCGTCAAGCTCGCGAGACGCGACGCCGCATCATAGGTGTAGGTGGTGCTTGTGCCGTTCAATCGGCTCAGAGCGCTCCGACGACCCAGGTTGTCATAGGTAAAGGTGGCGAGCGCGCCGCTGCCATTCTCCCGAATTGAAAGCAGGTTGCTGGCGCGGTCGTAGGAGTAGGTGACGTAGAAGCCGTCAGCCCAGGTCAAACGGCTGCGGTTGCCGCCGGCATCATACTGATAGCCTACCGTACCCAACGCATCAGTAACGCTGACCACGCGCCCAAAAGCATCATAGACGGCAGCGACTGATTGGCCGCCAGCTGCGAACGTTGCGGACCGCTGCAGCCCGAGATTATCGTAAGCGTAGTCCACCGTCGGAACAACTCCTGCCTTTTGGGTCGCGCGGCCAAGATTGTCGTACGCGTAGTTGATCGTTCCACCGTCTCGCAGTCGCTCCTGGATGACATTCCCCGTCACCGCGTCATAGGTGTAGCCTGCGTAGTCGGTCGTCGAGCTGACGGACCCGAGCGCAGCCGTGGGGAAGCGGATCTTCGCGACGCGATCGAAACCGTCGTACTCGTACGTCGTCCGGTTGCCGTTGCCGTCGACCATTGTCGCGACCTTGCCGTTCGGCGAATAGGTCAAGGTGCCCCCGTTGCGAGATTCCGCAGTGGCGTAGCTCACCGTGGTCTGCTGAAGCTGATCGGCATTGGTATAGGTGTTCCGGGTGATCCGATCAGCGCCCGACGCCCCCGAAGCGCCCAAGACACAGGCGGAGCTCGGCAGCGAGCCGAAGGCGGCCGGGTTCATCCGAACCGCTGCGCACTCCAGCCGATTGGCGTTGTCGTAGCTGTACTGCGTCACGGCGAGCGTGGCGCCACCGCCAATCAGCGACGTCTTGGCTAGGCGGCCGATAGCGTCGTAATTGCGCACCTGCTGGTCGGCGACGGTAAAGTTCAGCCAGTCTGCGTCAGACTGGCTGACGACCGACCCATTTTCCACGGTTTGAAGCTGACCATCGGCGTTGTAGCTGTAGCGGGTCGCCGCAGCCGGCCGCCCCGTGCCCTCGCCATCTGGATCGACCTCAATCCGCCCGACGAGTTCCCGCGCATCGTTGAAGCGATTACGCACTATGTCGTTGGACCCAGGCATCGGCCCGTCGAAAGTCCTGAGGTCTCCGAAGCGATTGTAGGCGTAGGCGGTGCGCTCGATGATCGAACCATCGCCCGACTGTTTCGTCACGTTGAAGACCTGGAGGTTCCGCGGCGTGACGGAGTCCCCATAGATCAACCGCACCCTGCTCTCATCGGCAGTATCGACGCAGGACGCCTGCGTCATACAAGTCGATATGCCGGTCAGCACGTAGACGGAGAGCGGCGGCGTCCCCATCGTGCCGCTGGCGTCCATCCTATAGCGGGCTGATTGCGCGGTGTAGCTGTAACGCGTTTGCGGGCGGATGCCGTTTGCACCGGCTGGCGACGTAACCGTCAGCAGCTGGCCGTGGGTCGTGTCCCAGGTGTAGTCGGTTTGCTGCCCCCCACTGATGACGTAGTTGGGCTTGTTGCAGATCTTGATGTTCGTGCAGGTCGCGGAGTAGCCGATTGTCGTCACCCGATTGGGCAGTCCCGAGCCGGGCTTCGCCACCTCGGTGACCGACGTTAGGTTGCCTCGGGCGTCGTAAGTGTACGCGGTGTAGTCGCCCTCAGGGCGCGTCACGCGCAAGATTGCGCCGGTATTGTAGTCGATCTCGTACTGCGTCGTTTGGCCGACCCCATCGGTCGTCGAGACAATCCGGCCGCTGCTATCCGTTGCGACTACCTGTGTGTGACCAAGCGGGTCGGTGATCGTCGCCTGCAGATTGACCCGGGTACCAGCCGCATTCGGAACGTGAGTGAAAGCGTAAGTCCAGGTCCCGACCCCGTTGGTCACAGTTTGGACTCGGCCGCTGCTGTCATAGGTGATGTCTATGACCGCGCCGCCCGGCTTCTGGATTTTCGTAATCTTGGCGGTGTTCGAGCCATCGATCGTGTAAGTCGTAGATCGCGACATTGCATCGATCACCGTCTCGGTGATCGGGGTCACGCCGGGGGCACTGCGCATGATCGTGCTGCTCTGCCCAGGCTGACTAAGACTACAGCTGCTGGCGAGCGGGTCGCAGTATTCGTGGACGAGATTGATGCCAGTGACTTTGACCAGCGTTGTACTGTAAGTCATGAACGTATCGCCGGCATAGTCATACTTCATCATGTAGCCGAGGCTACTGGTCACCGCCTTCAGGCGATGGCAGGTGTTGGCGCAGGAGGGGTCCGGGTCAGCGATATCATAGTGGTAAGTGACAACTTCCCGATTGGGACGCGTGATCGTTCTGATGCGACTATCGACAAAGACCGCGACCGTCCCATCGCGCCCCGTGAAGGTGTGAGTCTTGGTCGCGCTGTTGTATGTCAGCGTAGTGCCTTCAGAACCTTCTTTTGGAACGAAGTTGCTCCCGCCGTCGGGCTGGATGAAGTTCGTCGATGAGCCCCCGAAGCTCACTGTGAACTGGGTCCCGACCCCGAAATCAATCCACCGCGAACTGATGGTGCCAGCGAGGCTGTCGCGCGCGCCATAGCCAAGATAGGTGCGCGCAAGCCCCTGCCCTTCGGGCCCAATCCAAGCCTGTCGCGCGCTGACTGTGAATCGCCCCGTCGTCAGATCCACCCCGTTCTTGTCGATCGACGGGAAGACCGGCGGCACCGGAAAGGTCGGCACCGGAGGCTCTACCTGAGCTAGAGCAGCGCCGCAGCTCAACGTCGCCCCGAAGGCTACCAGCACTGCGATCACGCGATTTCGAACGCCAGCCATACGATCCCCCACAGACACTCGCGATAAGCGTAAGCTTGAGCACAAACACACGTCAAGGTGTTGCCATTTCGCCTTATTGGTGTTTGTTTGGCCCCGAATGTCGGGGGAGTTCTAGAATGGCGCGAACCGGTACGTACGTGCTGGCTGTCGCTGCGGCGATGTCAGCGGTTAGTTTTGGCCAGCCGGCGGCGCAAACGACCACAACGTATAGTTACGACTCTTCTGGCCGCCTAGTGGTGCGCAGTTCATCCACCGGGGAGATGACCTATACCCACGATGCGGCCGATAATCGGACCCGCCTGGTCATGTCGCTGAGCACCGGCAACCGTCCGCCGATGGCCAATCCTGACGGATTCCCCTACCGAATCGGCGTGACGAACGGCCAGACCATCAACATTCGGGTACGCGACAACGACACCGATCCCGACAACGATCCGCTGACGGTGACGCACGTCACCGCCGGGGCGAAAGGGACGACAAGCCTGGGTCCAGACGGCGCGAGCGTGATCTATGCCTCAACGCCGGGACAGTTTGGCGATGATGAGTTCACCTACACGATCTCCGATGGTCGTGGAGGAACAGCAGTCGGCAACGTCTACGTCATCTCGACGGTCGGGGCCCCTATCGCCAATCCGGTGTCGGCGTCGGTACCACACAACAGCGTCAACAATACGATCCCGCTCAACATCACTGGCACGCCGACGAGCGTCGCGGTCGCCAGCGCGGCGACGAAGGGTGTCGCGACGGCCAGCGGAATAGGCATCAAGTACACGCCTTACACCGGGCAATCAGGAACAGACACGTTCACTTACACGGCGACCAATACGGGTGGCACCAGCGCGCCAGCTCTGGTCACGGTATCGATTGCGCCCGCCCCTCCGCCGGTGCCGGTCGCCTCACCTGCCACCATGACGGTCGCAGCGAACAGCACGAACAACCCCCTGACGCCCAGCGTGTCTGGGATCTACACGAGTGTGGATCTGTACAGCATCAACTCGTCCCACGGAACAGTCACTGGCAGCGCGACCACCCTGTATTACACGCCCACTCCAGGCTACTGGGGCCCCGCCTGGTTTGATTACGTCGCTTATAACTCCAGCGGGAGAAGCAACATTGCCCGTGTCGACGTCAACATCACGGCGCCGCCACTTCCTTCTGTTCAAGCAAGCCTGTCCGGAACGTCATTTAAACGCTTCATAACGATTGGGTACAGCGACAGCTCGGTGCCGCTTAACATTACCTGCACTGGTGGCGGCGGGTCGGGAAGCGGGTACACTTATTACTGGTATCGCGAGAGCGGCGACAGCGTGACCACCATCAGTTCGAGCACCGCCCAAACGGTGGTGTGGACGCGCGGGCCATATCCAATCGGTGGCCCATATCCGTCGACTTGGCGCTGCCGAGTCACGGACAGCCTAGGTAATCAGGCGCTCAGCGACCCCGTTTATGTCGAGGCCACGGTCAATCAAGGCGGCGGCGGACCGATCGACTAGCACGATGACGCGGGCCTTGGACGGCAGGGACCGGCTCCTATCGCGCCTTCGATGGCTGGGCCCTGCGGGCGGAGCGATGATCCTCCATGCGCTAGCGATCCTCGCACTGGCTTGGTTGTCGCTGAGGCCGCCTACACTGGCCGCTATGGACACGCAGAGCACGAAGGTGACCCTGGTCGGCACCGTCCCGGAGGGCTCTAAGTCGGTTGCATCCGGCAACGCCTTCGAGAGCTTTCGCGAGAAGCTGGCCCGGCCTGAACCGGTAGGGCCTCCGACCGAGCAAGCCACGCCAACGACTTCGCTATCGGAACTGTTAGGCGAAGACCGCAGCCAGCCATCATCGCCAGCGGCTCGCGCTCAGCGGCCGGCGACGGGCGGCCAGGGGACGGCCGCTGCGGGCGCGCACGATGATCCTCTGGCTCGCGCCGCCTACAGCCCTCCCGCAGCCAAGACCGGCCCAAACGCGCAACTCGCCATGCAGGCGGCCCGGTGCTGGAGCCCTCCACCCGGCGGGCAGTTCAAGGCCTCGCTTGCCCTCGACGGGCAAGGATACCCCACGAGTCCGCCGCAAATCCGGCCAAGCGGCTCCGCTGGTCTCGCGCCCAGCGCGCTTCAGGACGCCATCGCGGCGCTGACGAACTGCTCGCCGTACCCGGTACCGCATGGCTCAGGACCAGCGATATACAGCTTCGATCTCGGCTGAGGCGACTACTGTAGCGCCGATTGGCCGAGTTGGCTCACACCAGAAAGAAGCCCAGCCATCATCGCTCCGACCAGACCTCCGAGGACCACGATAAGCGCAGGGCCTAGGAGATTGCCAATGGCCTCGATCTTCCGGGTCGCCGCCTCCTCCTCCAGCCTCCCGCCGCGCGTGAGCATGGCGCCAAGCGCCCCGGTCGCCTCGCCGACCGACGACAAGCGCGCGATGGAACCGGGAAAGCCGCGCACCTCCTCGAGCGACGAGGAAAGTGACTGGCCTTGCCGCACATTGACCAGCACCGGCTCCAGCCGCTCCCGCGCCAGGGGCGATCGCACCGCGCGGACCGCCAGCCGCAGTGTTTCGCTCATCGGCGCGCCGGCCGACAACATCCCGCCTAAGGCGATGGCGAAACTTCCAAACGAAAGCGCGCTGACGATCGGGCGCGTTGGTCCGTCCAACAGAGCGCGGTCGATCAGCTTCGCCAACAGGCCCGCCCGCGCCGCTGCAAGCGCCGCCAGCACCAGCCCGACCGCCGCGAGCACAATGACGTTCATCTGCGCCCTCAGCACATCACTGAGCCAAATGAAGACGCCAAGCGCTACCGGCGGCGGGCCGCCCGTGTCCTGAATGAGTGGCGCGAGCGTGGGCACAACGAAGAGCAGAAGCGCCAATATCGCAGCCACGCTGCTGACCAGCACGAACGCCGGATAGGCCAGGATTGAAACCAGCCGGCTCTGCAGCTTGACCCGCGCCTCGATCATTTCGGACGCCCTAAGCAACGCGCCCGGCAGATCGCCTCCCGCCTCGCCGGCCGCGACCATGGCGCCGACGAACTCCTGATTGCCGCCCATATGACGTGCGAAGGCATGTTCCAACGCTTCGCCTCCGCTGATCTCTGCGACGAGGGCCGCGCAGAGCTTCGCCACGGAGGGCCTGGCGGCCCGCGCGCCAAGGATCTCAAGAGATGTACGCATGTCGGCGCCTGCCTTCAGAAGATCCCCCAGACTGGAAAGCATTTCGGCGGTGTCACGGTCGCTGAGCCCTCCACGACCGATTTGTTTGGATTTCGCGCGCGTCGCGCGCAAACCCAACGGCGAAAGGCCATCACGCCGCAAACGCTCATAAGCCGCGGCCTCGGAGACGCCCTCAATCGAGCCCCTTACCCTGCGGCCTCGCCCGTCCAGCGCGACATAGCTGAAGTTGCGCGCCTCCTCAGCCATGGACCGCCGCCAGAACTTCCTCGAACGTCGTCAGTCCCTGCGCGACGTGCGCAAGCCCATCCCTGAGCATGCTCTTCAAGCCCGCCGCTCTGGAGAGTTCAGCGATCTCCCCTGCGGGCCTGCGCTCGGCGATCGCTCGCAGCAGCTCGTCGTTGACGAGAAAGCCCTCAGCGATCGGCAGTCGTCCCTTGAAGCCGGCGCCTTTGCAATGCGGACACCCAACAGGTGCGAAGAGGCGAGCGGGGGTGCTCACCTCTTCTCGGGCCATCAACCGCGCCACGTGCTCACCGACCGCGACCGGCTCGCGGCATTGGACGCAAAGGCGACGCACCAGCCTCTGGGCGACGGCTCCGCGGAGGCCCGCCGCGAGCTGATAGGGCTCGATCCCCATGTCCTGCAGCCGCGGCAAGACCGCCACCGCATCGTTGGCGTGGACGGAGGCGAGCACGAAGTGCCCTGTCATGGCCGCTTGAATCGCGACTGCGGCGGTTTCCGGGTCCCGAATTTCGCCGACCAGGATCACGTCTGGGTCCTGACGAAGGAACGAGCGCAGCGCTGAGGCGAATGTCAGCCCCAGTTGAGGTGCGACCTGGGTCTGGGTGACGTGCTCGAAGTGATACTCGACAGGGTCCTCGATGCTCAGGACCTTCTTCGCGGATCTCGCGAATGTCTGCAGCAACGCGTAGAGTGTCGTGGTCTTGCCGCTACCTGTGGGTCCCGTAACTAGAAAGATGCCGTGAGGCGCGCGAGCTGCCTCGGTCAGGATCAAAACGATATCCTCGCTCAGGCCCATGACCTTGAGATCCAGCGGGACGGCCGTCCGGTCGAGAATCCGCAGAACCGCCGCTTCGCCGAATACGGTCGGCGAAGTTGCGACGCGAACGTCCACCTGCTTGCCCCGAACCACGAAGGTCGTGCGCCCATCCTGAGGAAGTCGTTTTTCGCCGAGATTGAGGTTGGCGATGACCTTGACCCGCGAGACCGCCGGCGCTGCCAGATCGGCGGAAACCACCTGGTGTTCAACGAGCCGTCCGTCGACCCGGAGCCTGATCCGTAGATCGTGGCGACGGGGTTCGAAGTGAATGTCCGACGCCCCCGCGGCTATGGCCGCCTCGAAGACGCCAGCGACCAGGCGCGCACCACCACCCTCGATCGTGCCGTCCGAGACGATATCGATGTCGCGCTCGATGCGTCGGCGATCTGCAATCGCCGGGGCTTGTTCGGCGGCCCCAAAGGCTTCTTCGAAAGCTCGACGCCAGTCCCCTGGCCGCGCGGCGAGGACCGTCACCTTCTTGCGTACGGCGAAGACCAGGCCGGACAGCGCCTCGTTGTCCAGCGGGTCGCAAGCCGCGCAGGTCAAGGTCTTGTCGTCGATTTGCAACGGCACGATCCGCGCTCGACGGAGAAACTCTGCCGTAACGCCAATCAGCGTCAGATCCGTTTCGATCGGGAGATCATCAGGGTTCCAAACGTCGCAACGGCCCACCCTAGAGTAGGCCTCCGCCAGGAGATCGTCAGTGAGATTACCGATCTGATTGAGCACCTGCTCGAGTGGTTGGCGTGTGCGCGCGGCCACCAATTCAGCCCTGGCGAACGCCGCTTCTTCGACCTTCCCCGACTGACGCAGGAACTCTACGACCGCGGCGCGCTGGCCAACGACCGGATCAACCGAAACCAACTTCACGACAGGTCCGAGAACAGGCCCGCCTCCTGAGCGAGCCCCAGCCCCATAGCAGCAATGGCAATCATCGGGCCAAAGGCGATTCGACGGTCGGGAGGACTTCGAACGAGCATCCAGGTCAGGCCAAGCATCGCCGCCACGGCCACCATCCACGGCGTCCAAGCTCCCAGCCAGATCGCCAGGGCGCTGAACAGCTTTACATCGCCCAGGCCAAGCGCCGGCGCCGGCCCGCGCCTGGCCAGCGCTCGCACGGCCAGGAGCACAAGGGCGGTGACGATGGCGGCGACGGCCCCGACCAGCAACTGGTCGACGCCCTTCAGCATCGCCAGCAACAGCCCCGACGCCGCAACCACCAACGTCAACCTATCGGGCAAGCGCCGCGTACGGCCATCAATGATCGAGCTCGCCATGAGAACGAACCCCATCACAATAACGAGGCAAGCCTGCACCGGCTGAAGCAGCAGGATCGCCAGCGCGACGAGAACCGCGCCCGCACATTCGCCAAGTAGGTGAAGCGGATCAATTCTTGAGCCGCAGTTCGGGCAGGCACCTCGTAACTGGGCGTAGGAGATGAGCGGAAGCGTCTGCGCATACGTCAACGCGGTCCCGCAGCCATCGCACCGCGAACGGCCCCTCGTCGATTGCTCCCCGCGGATCGCGCGAAGCGACGCAGTGGCCGTGAAGCTCCCGACGCATGCGCCGGCCATCATGCCAAGGACGACAAAGACGCCGTTCATGTCACCGGCGGCGGCGCAACCGACGGCGCTGACGGCGCACGAATGTCGCCGTCGGCGCCCCCGCCGCCTTCCTTGCCGTCCCGCCCGCGGGTCTCGACGTAGAAGGTGAGGTTTTCCGCGTTGTACCGATAGATGATCGGGCGGCTCCAAGGATCGTTGAGGTTCTTCTCGTCCTTGAGGTAGGGCCCGAGCCACCCCTCTACCCCGCCCGGATCGGCGAGCAGCGCGCGCAACCCCTCGGTCTCTGTCGGATAGCGCCCGACGTCGGATCGAAAGAGCTCGACCGAGGATGCTACGGTCTCAAGTTGCAGCTGCGCCGTCTTGGCGCGGGCCCTGGACATCTGCCCAATCAGCTGCGGCGTCAGCACGGCGGCGATCAACGCGATGATGGCGATGACGACCAGCATCTCCGTCAAGGTGTAGCCGTCTTCAGCGCCCACCCTAGACGATGCTCCTAGAACTCGATCTTGCATTCAATCCTCCCCGCAGCCCGCGACAATCGTCGCGCAATGATCGCCCCGGGCCGCAGCCCATTGCCCGTAAGTCTGACGATGCGCTCATCGGCCCAGCCTTCAGGCGAAACCGCGCGAATGCGCCAGACCTCGCCGGCGCGCCAGAACCCATCCTGCTTACCGCCCTCTGGCTCCGAATAGACGTGCGCCGGCAACGCTCCGGCACGTCCGAACGGTGAGATCACACTCGGCGCGCAGGCCCGCCACGTCGCTCCGGCGTCAGCGTCGGAGACCCAGACGTCGCCCGTCACAAGCGACATGCCCGCCAACCGCGAGCGGAGCTGAATTGGGTCGACGCCAAATCGGGTCAGTTCCTCGTCGCTTAGGTCGCTTACCGCCCCCAGGCCCAGCTTTGTGTGCTCCGGCTCAGCCAGGATATCCACGGCCGCCCCCAAAGTGGCGATCGTCCAGCGGTATGGCGGCGGGCGCGCGCTGGTGGCGATCATCAGCATCGCTCCATTGTGAGCCGCCGCGAGCTTGTACTCCTCCTGGGTGCGGGAGAGTTCGGCTCTAGTGATCCGCAATTCGGCCAGCGCTCTGGCCATCCCCGCGCCCACCACGAGGGCAAGCGCCAGGCTGATGACCGCGGCGGCGGGAGTGGCGTATCCGTCCTGCTCATTGAAGCTCATTGAGCAGCCCGCGACGCTGGATCTCGAGCATATCGGCGCGAAGGTCCGCCGTCGCCCGATCCGCCCCGGCCCCGTCACGGATGATCCGCGCGCTGAGCAGGACGATAAGTTCGGTGCGCTTCTCGTCCCGCGTCGTCGTCCGGAACAGAGCGCCAAGCCCAGGCACGTCCATCAGGCCCGGCACGCCGCTCTCGCCGCGACTGCGAGTTCGACTGATCAGTCCGCCTAGCGCCACGACCCCGCCGTCGGTCAGCACGAGGGTGCTCTCGAGCTTGCGCTGCTGGATGGTCGGAGAGTCGATGTCCGACGTCTCGGTCTTCACCGCAGCGCTGACCTCCTGATTCACGTCGAGAACGATGCGATTGCCGCCGCTGATGCGCGGGGTGACGTTCAAGATCACGCCGCTGTTGCGATAGTCGATGCTGTTAATCAGCGGCCCGTTGGCCGTCTCAGTCGACTGGGATCGCTGGGTGACGATCGGCACCTGATCGCCCACCTCGAGCCGCGCAGGATGATTGTCCAAGGTGACGACCTTCGGCGCGGAAAGCACCTCGATGCTGGTCCTATCGCTCAGGGTGTTGATCGCGGCCTGCACGTCAGTATCCAGGAACGTGATGGAGAAGCCTGGATACCTCGGACCGATCCGCCCGGCGGCGTTCTGGTTGGACGCGATCTGCAGGTTTCCGGACGCCGCCAGGACGGACCAGTCGACCCCGAGGCGGAACTCGTTGTTGAGCGTAACTTCCAAGATCGTCGCCTCGATGAGTAACTGCCCCTGCGGGCGATCGATCTCGCTCAACACCCGCTGGAACCGCGTCCACTGCCAGGCGGGGGCGGAAACCAGCAGCGTGTTGGTTTCCTTGTGGACCGCTGTGCGGACTGCATCTTCACCTTGATCGCCCAAGGGCAGCGATACGGCCGTGGAAGTCGTCGCTTCGGTGTCTCCGTTCGCCACTCCGGGTCGGCGCATCGTCGATTCTGCGACAGCCTGCTGCCCCATGGCGATCGCGTTCAGCGTTCGGCTGAGAGCTTCAGCCGAGGTGTTCTGGGGGTGGTAGACCCACAAGGAGGACGCCGCGTCGCGCGTCGGCGTATCGAGCCGGAACACCCATTGGCTCGCCTGTTCAAGCGCCTCTGTCGTGCGGCCGAACATGATCAGGCCGTTCAGCCGCTTTAGCGGCACGACCGTCACGCCGCCCGCGCCGGCGGCCGAGAACATGCCTTCCAGTTCTCGCGCAACTTGAGCGGCTGGCGCCTGCGAAAGTTCGAACCAGCGGATCTTGGAACTTTCCAGTCGGCTCTGATCGAAGACCTTTATAGTCTCCAACGTCGCCTGCAGTTCCGCGCCGTTGCCCCCCAGAATTACAAGGCCGAGCTTGTCGCTGGCGTAGACCACCTGCCCCTTGTCGGAAATGGCCTCCAGCGCCTTGGCGACCTCGCTCGGGATCGCATACGACAAGGGGACGGCGACCACTTCATAGCCCACGCCTCGGGCGCCGCTGTCGGCGGTCCGAACACCCGCGACGGATTTCGCCCGCGCCGTCGAGGTCAGGACGAGGGCCTCGCCATCGCGCACTAGCGCGATGTTGTTGGCGGCCATCACGGACTCAAACGCCTGAAGCAGCTGCGCCCGAGTCAGCCGCTGGTCGATGCGAAAGGAGATCCGTTCGGTCACAGACGGATCGATTGTGTATGGGAGGCCCAGTTCGCCGAGGATTTCCTCTGCTACCTGCGCCGTCGGCGCCTCGTGGAAGGCGAAAGTGTAAGACGCCTCCTTGTCAGCCGGCGCAGCGACGGCTTGCGCGCCCGACACCACTGATAGGCTGGCTGCGATGAGAACTTCGACGCCAGCCCTTTGGGCGCGCTTGGCGTTGGTGCGGACTTCAAACATGTCATGGAACTTCACTGAGGCGACCCCGGCGCGCTCGCGGGGGCCAGCGGCTGTCGGCCCCCGGGTGGCGGTTCACCAGGGGGGACGTCCGGATTGGATGGCGACGCGGCGGCGCCGAGGACGACTTCCCGCGGCCCGCCCGACGTCTCAATCACGGCGCTAGTGGCGTCGACGTCCTGCAGCGTGACGCCGTCCTTGGACTGGCCGATCTCGAGCCACACCGACGGCGCGCCGCCTATGGACAGGAGCGCCGCCACCCGCCGGGGCGAGCGGACCAAACCCTCCAAGCGCACGGAGACTTCGGCCAGCGCTTGCGCGCCGACCTTGGCTCCGAAGAGAGGCGCCGCCAACAGCAGCTCCGCGCTACGCTGCGGCCGCATCGCACGGCGTTGTGTGTCAATGCGTGCGAGGCGAACGTCTAACGCCTCTAGCGCGCCGGCCGGAGCCGGCATGGGCGCAACAAGCCAGATCAACGCCCCAAGCGCCAGTCCGGCCGGTGCGCACAGGGCCGCAATGACTAACCAGCGTCTGTCCAACAGAACACCTTTCCGGACAAGGCGAGGCTGACGTTCGCGCCGCTGGGACGAAGATCGATGCTGTCGACGAACACCTCCGGCTCACCTGACGATAGGGCGTCAAGCAGTCCGATCACGCGCTCATAGGGACCTTCCGCGAGTAAGGTCAGGCGCACGGGAGCGATGCGATCCTCCGGCGCCGGCACGCCGCTCGGCGTCACCGAAAGCTCGTTGACCGTCACGCCGGCGGCCTGATCGGTGATGTTCTGGCTGATCGTCTGCAAGCCTGGACCATCCATACCCCGGCAGACCGCCTTCGGCTTGAATGCGCTGGGGTCTCCCGGGAGTCTGGCCTCCCGTTCTATGCGGCTGGCCTGAAGGTCAAGCGCCTCCATTTGAGCGCCCAGCTCCTTGGGCGTCGCAATTGCGGTGAGCAGGAAGTAGCCGGCTGCTGCGGCTACCGACGCCACCAGAACGCAGCCCGCCAACTGCAGGTGAGGAACGCGCTCCCCAATCATGGCCGGTTGGCCTCTTTCACGGAGGTTACGCCCCACAGCCAGACGCCGCGACGAACCGGCTCCTTCGCGCGCTCCAGCTGCCTATCACCCGCCGCCACGAACGGAGCATCTTCGCCCCGCGCTTCGACGGCCATCAGCCCAGGCTCCCAATGCAGCGACTCGATGCGACTGGTCGGCGCCTTGGCGGCCGACGCCCAAGCGATGTCAGCCAACGCCTCCTGCAGGCGAGCGCCTCGATCCGGCGCACCCTGCAACAGGCGCGCCTGCTCCTTTAGCCGCCGTTGCTCGCGCACCGCCTTGAGCTTGGCGTGGTGCCGCAACTCCGCGGCGCCAATTTCGGCCTCAAGCGATGCGCTGCGCGCAAATGCGGTCGCTCCAGCAACCGTGACAAGCGACACCAACACAGCACAGCCCAGGGCGATGGACGTGAGGCGCTGAGCCTGCTTCCTGCGCGCTTCCTCTGCCAGGAAAACAACCTGGACAGTTTTGCCGTCAACCTCGGCGGTGGTCTCTAAGCGCTCACCGACGTCGCCGATCAGCACGTAGAACGCAGCGAAACGCGACGGGACGCCGGGCCGCCAGGCGTTGAGGCGGCGCACCAGATAGAGCACGTCCGCGATCGGCAAAGGCGCGCCATGGCGAGCCTCGAGGTCAGCCGTGCGAGCCTGATCCCAAGGCAAGCCGGGAGGCGTCGAGAGTGTCCGAACGAACACGCGAGACTCACGGGTAGGAGCGATGGGCTCTGGGATGTCTCGCGCGTCGTCGTCGAGACGCATCAGATCGGCGAGACTCACGGCGCTCTCCGGCAGTCTTGGATGATCGTGTCGTACTCGCAGGTGGGCGACTGATCACGCCAGACCCGGGTCACCAGAAGCGGTGTGGCGTTCCCGGTCGACACATCGCTCAACCTGATCGCTCGTAAGGTTTGCCATGCCGGCGCGGGAGGCGGCAACGCGGGCGGGGGCCATGTATCCGAGACGCCGAGCGACCCGACGTATGAGAATTTCGGTGCATGCATGGCGGCCAATTGAAGCGCCGAGACCTTGCCCTGCGCGTCAGTCACTGTCAGGGCGCCCGGCGTCGCCTCCACGCCACAGCGGCCAACTCCGCAATCGAAGCTGAAGCCGTCCGCCCGACCTTCGAAGCCGCCGGCGCCATCGCTTCTGAACGGGCCCGCCACGCGGACGAGACCATCCAGGCGGTAGTTCGCAAGGCGCGCGGCAGCCGACTGAACCACCGCATCGTTCACACGCCGCTCGGTCTGCCCGATGACTTGCATCCCAAAGCCGATACCGCCAATGGCCATGCCGATGATCGCAAGCGCAGCGAGCGCCTCGGTCGCCGTGTAGCCATCCTGGCTCAAGGCGCGACCTCGCCTGCACAAACGCGTTCTGTCGCCGCGCGATAGACTCGGCCGGTGACGCGGTGGGTCACCAGCACCGAATGCTTGCATAGCGTCGCGACACCGGCCGCTTGGGCGGACTCGTCGACCACGCGTCGCCAGACAAACTGCGCGGAGCGCCCCTCATCGACGCCTGCCAGATCGCCAGCGCCGTCAAGGAGATCCTGCATCAGCGCTGTCGCTTGCCGCACCTCAAGCGACGCCTGCGCGATCCGCTGACCTTGATGCGCGGCGGTCAAACTGGCGGCGATTGTCGACGCGAGAATCGTCATCGCCACTAATGCGTCTACGGCTGCATAGCCGTCAGTCGCCGTGGGCTGGTGCGGACGCATCCAGCCACCGCCAGCCCTCGCTGAAGCGCGGCGACGAAGTGCCTTAGATGATAACCACTCAACCAATCCGATACGCCTCAGACAAGCACACGCTTGCCACCCCACCCCCACTAAGTACAACCCAGGGCAGAACTCAAGCCCCGTTTCTCGATTTCCACATCCGGACGGAGCTTCGGCATAGATGGCGCGAGGGGACCTAACGGTCGGCGTCACGCGAGCCATGAGTCAGGAAACTCAGTCCCATGCTTCCGCTCAGCGCCAGAAGCGGAATTTGGCTCTGCGCCGATAACCGGACGTTTCTGCGAATACGGCGTAGGTGGCCATCTTCGGCGCTTTGCGGGCCTCACTAGTGTTTCCTTCCCGCCTCCCAGTTCGAGAGCTCGGCCCGCAATTGCTGGATTGTGCGCACGTCCGCTCCCTTCGGCAGCTCTTGCACGAACGCGAGTGGCACTGGACGCGTGGTGACGATCAGCGGCAGAATGGTGGTCGGAACGGTAAGACCTAGCCGCTGGGCAACACTCGATACTTCAGCCTGGATCCAGCGAAGTCGGGACAAATGCTTGTCGAGCTTGTCACCACCTCGACCGTGGAAATCCTGCATCCAGCCCGCGACCTCGCGAGGCGTGCGGGCCGCCCCGAACCACTTGCATTCGCAGAGGACCCAAGTGTTCCCGTCCGGACTGATGGCGAGGACGTCGATCTCGCCCAGCGCCTTTGGTGCACCGATCCGCTTCATCGGGATCGAGGGGTGCGTGCTCCACTCCGCTCGGGTGAACGCCGCGGCTGTCTCGGCTTCGAATGCCTTGCCGCGGCGATCGACCTCTAAGTCCATGAACGCCTTGGCCTCCGCCGAGGAAAGCTTCTCTTTGGGTCAGATTCCATCCTCAAGAAGCATCAACGCGTACTGCACGCCCATCATAACTTGGCGAACGCCGAAGATGACGAGAGGATCGTCAGAGCTGTCGAGGACAACGAGCGGCGGCACCATGAGCGACAAGCGGCGTTCGAAGAACCAAGGGAAGATGTCGTTCGAGTGAAATCCCGGCGGGGTTCGGCTCCAGTCGGCACGCCAGGGTAGTCGAAGCAGGCATTTCCGCTCCCCACCCTCGTAAGAAGTTGAGGATATCCGCTTCCGGTCGATTTTCCGTGGCCCGGAGCGCTGCCGTGATAGCTTCGCCATAGCAATGGGGGGACCATGCATCTCAGTCGTCTAGCGCCCGCGATCGCAGTCGCAACTTTATTGATCACCGGAGCAGCATCGCAGAGCGCAGCCCAGACGCCGGATCGAGAGCGTTTGGTCGCTGTCGCCAAGAGCTTGGAAGCCGCACCACTGGATCCATCTCTTGTCGACGAACGAGAGTGAGCAGTTGCCTGGCTTTCTGAAGCCCCGGACATTGCGGTCACCCTGTGCCCGCCAGTCCTGGCGGGCTGGGACAGGAACAACTATCCATACGCAGGACAGCTCTTGCTCACGTACATGCTATCAATGGGAGCATTCACCATCGCCCATCCTGAGGTGGCGACGAATGCACAAGCCGAACAGCTCGCTGGCGTCGAGGCCACCCTCAATGCCTATCAAGAAATCCTCAGAGAGCATCCGAATGCCCGGTCACCAGGCCTCGACAAACTCCTCGTTGAGCAAGCGAAGGGCTCTCTCCCCTCCTTCATCGAGAAGGCCAGAGCTCGCTGCTAGCTGATTAGTTGGGGCATGAATCAGGTGCGACGGACGTCGCGTCGGCGCCAGATTCAGACCTTGCCTAGGGCGCGTCGGCCTCCGCGCGCAGCGCCAAGAGGCGCTCGTCGCATGATTGGCGAACCAGGTCGGATAGCGTGAGGATGCGCTCTTCAAGCCAGGCCAGTTCCTCAGCGCTGATCTTGTAGTGCTCGGAGTAGCGGGCATCGACGTAGGCGCGCCTCAGGAGCTCGAAACAACGCTGCTCGAACTTCGTCCGCCGCGGCCAGGCTGCCGTCAGCCGGCCATCCAGTTGCTCGGCCTGTGAGCGCAGGAAGTTCAGCTTGTGGGACTTCGGGCTGTACAGCGTCAGCACGAGCAGCAGGCAGTGGTAGAGCCGCTCGGTCGCCTGGTGCAGCTCAAACGCGGCGACCTTCGGCCTGCCCTTCTCGATCGCATATCGTCCCTGATCCAGGAAGTCGGCGGCCGAATGGAACCACTCCCTGAAAAACCCCTCCGCCTCCACCAATGCCTCGGCAGGCTCCAGCTCCTTCGGTCTATCAAAGGGATGGCCGGGCGCTTCGTAGAGCACCACGCCGTCACGAACGATGTCGGTGAAGAAGTAGCGGCCGTGCTTCAGCCGCTTGTTCACGTCGGCCAGGCTATGGACGATGAAGTTCACCGGCGCGGTCAGCCGATGGGCGATCTGGTACTCGCGCAGCAGGTGGTCGTCGGCCCCGGCCCAAAATTCGAGGACATCGGTCAGTCGCTCGTGATTGACGACCACCAGCAGATCGTAATCCGACACGTAGCCGCCGACCGGATCATCCACCCAGTCGCCGCGGGCATGCGAACCGAACAGGATCACCTTCAGAATCTGCCCATCGCGCTTGTGCTCGGAGTGGCCGCCATCAATGACCGCCTCGAACTCCGAAAACAGGATCTCCACCGCGCGGGCCAGTTCCCGTCGCTTGGCCTCCGGCAAATGATCCAGGCTCGTCTTCATGTCCCTTATGTCCCGTGAACCAGCCAAGGTTGCAAGGCAACTGCGCGCGACGAGCATCACGAAGGAGCGGCGCCGAGAAGCTTCAGGTAGCCGCCCGCCGACAGCGCTCGCCCCGTCCGCACCAAGCGGATCGCGGCGTCGCGTATGGACGAGGTCCTCCAATCATAGCGATGGACCGCCTCTTCCCCGAAAATCTCGATTGCGACCTGCCTGTAGGTCGCCTGCGCTTGAGCGGCATCGAGCGCCTTCAGCACCCGCTGCAATCGGCTGCGCTGCTGCGCCGTCAAGTCCGCAGCCGGGATGTTCCCTCGCAGCACGCGCTCCAGATCCGAGACGCCCTTGAGCGCAGCGGAGAACGAACCGGAGATCGGAACGATGGCCGCGAGCGGCTCGGACGGCTCGCATCCTTCGACATAGGCCTGTAGCCCTCCGCGCAACTTCACGTGCACGCCCTCCCCTGTCCGCCTGTCGGCGATCACGTCGATGAGGTGGTCCAGGCGCACGCCGTCGTCATTCGCGGCGCGACGGAGCCAGACGACATGGGTTGGGGCGACCTCTCGCCGCCAGAACACCTGGGCGGCGTCCACGGCAATGACGGGATCCACCCAGAACTGCAGGCCCCACATCTGGGGCTGGGCGTCCATGCTCGACACTTGTTCCCGGTATCGCGGGTTCCGACGGAGGAACTCCCACGCAAAGTCCGTACGCCGAAGGGTCCGCATCTCGCACCGCCCCGCCTTTGGATTTTCCTGCACTATGAGATGCGAGAATCTGCGTTCTCGCGAACCCTATACGCGCAAAGGCCGCACGCGCAGGCTTGGGCGCCACAGTCTGGCGCGTCTCGCGCCACATTCTAGCGCGCGGCGCTCCTCCGCGCGCCGCTGAGCGATCAGTTGGCACATTGAGGTGCGCCAGGGCCTTCGCATAGCGCGGCGACGATAGCGAAGTCTTGCGGACCAGTAGTCCGCCTCCGATGATGGCGTCGGCGGGCGCCGTGAAGCGGCCAGCGGTCTGGAGCCAGGGGCGACTTCTGTCGCAAGGCGGCGAACGCTTGGCGAGATAGCGGGCTTCGTGCTGCGAAGATTCCAACGCCCGCCCCCTCGCCCTACCGCAAGGTGAAGACGTCGCGAGAAATACAACTATACTTTGAGTCCATGAACGCAATGCGCGAGCGTGGCCGCGCGAGACAAGGTCGATCGGAGGGGCATGGACGACGAGGCCTCAGATGGCGCCCCCAGCCAGAACGCGCTCCTGGGCGCGGCCCTCCGGGCGGTCCGGCGCGCGCGGGGTATGCGTGCCGGAGAGGTCGCATTGGCGATGGGGCTGCCCTTGAGGACCTATCAGCACTTCGAGGAAGGCGCAGGCCCCTTTGACCTGGACCGTATCCGCCTCTTCGCTGACGCGACAGACAGTGATCCCTTCGCGATTGTCGTCAGCATCTGGTTGCGATCGCCGGAGTTCGCAGTCAGGTCGATCGATAGCAAGCCGATGGTGGTGATGATGCTGGCGCTACGGCACTTCCAAGAAGAAATGGGCGAAGACCTCGTGCTCATCGAGCCGCGGATTTGGTGGGGCGCCTTCCGGCGACTGTTCCAGGATCTCGACGAACACGTTCGCAAACGCGATCTCACGGCCGAGACCTGGTTGGACGAACAGGCCGGCCGCCTGGGACTACGCTCTTCCTTTCTTCCCAAGGGGCGGCGCCGCGGCCCTTCCTGAGCGCGCGCCACCGCGCATGCGTAGTCCCCCGCCATGGAGGATCGCTGCGCCATGCGGCCCGATCTCATCGGCTTCAGCGTCTACGACCAAACGACTGGCGGAACGTTCGTGATCGCCGTGGCGTGCAAAAGCGCCCTGTCTCGCGAGGACGCCGAGCGCACTGCCGCCTTACCGGCCCACCCCGTCTCAAGCGATCATGCCGGCGATCTTGGTGCTGGTGGCCTGGGGCAGGCGCCAACGCAGGCCTCATCGCAAACTGATCGGCGCTACGAACTTGGTGGAACAAGGCCCGCGTTCCCCACGAAGCACCGATAGGCGCGCCCGTTCGCTCGCCCCTTAAGAGGGACCGGACTTCGCCAGACACTGACGCGACACCGTCAGGCGCGGTCGCGGACAATTCTTCTCGCCCCGCCAGCACAAGCGCAACGGCGGCCCCCGTTCGAAACTACAGGAACCAGCGCGCCAGAGCTGCGGCGAGAATGGCGAGAACCACGAAGGGAATGGCGATGACGCCAGCCCCAGTAGCGTGGGCTTTGAACCAGTCGCCGAGCTCAACCGAGATCGAGTCCCTGGCGGGCGGAGGTGGGGGTTTCGAACGCGTGACCATATGTTCACTGTATGTTCTATACAGCCAGTTGGCTAGCCGAAACTGTATGATATATACACGCCATGCCCTCCACCGACATTCTTCAGCGACCGGAACAGGCCCGCGCCCGCAGATTGAAGGAGGCGCGCCTGCAGGCCGGTTTCGAGACCGCCGCCGGCGCCGCCACACATTTCCAATGGAACCGCAACACCTACTCGTCCAACGAGAACGGCAACGCTGTCTTCTCCTACAGGATGGCCAAACGCTACGCCGAGGCCTTCGGTGTCGACTTCCTTTGGCTACATGAGGGTATCGCGCCGACAGATGCGGACGCACCACCTGCGCGTCCCCCAAGCGAGATCCTTGTGCCGGTGATCGGAAAGGTCGGTGCGGACACCGAAGGGCGCGTGTTGTTCGCAACCGGCCAGGACGCCGGCGATCTCGTCCCCCTGCCCCCCGGCGGCACCGACAAGGCGGTCGCCCTGCAGATCGTCGGCCATTCCATGCGCGGCGTCGCCGACGAGGGCGGCCTGATCTATTTCGAGGACCAGCGCACCCCGCCGACGCCTGACATGTTCGGCCACGTGGTGGTGGTCGAGACCCTGGAGGGAGAGGTCCTCGTCAAGCGGCTCCTGCGCGGTTCGCGCAGCGGACGCTTCGACCTCGAAAGCGTCGCGGGCCCGACCCGCGAGAACGCCAAGATCCGCTGGGCGGCGCACATCACGGCGATCATCCCACCCCATCAGGCGCGCCGCATCCTGCGGATCGCGGGAGTCTGAGGATGGGGGCGCAGGCGGGACGCGCCGCGGAATATCTGCGCGTCTCGACCGACCAGCAGCGCTATGCGCTCGGCGCACAATCCGATGCGATCGCCGCCTATGCTAAGGCGCGCGGGCTCTCCATCGTGCGCACCTACCAAGACGCCGGCGTCAGCGGCCTGACAGCGGCGGGCCGCCGGGGACTGCAGCAGTTGCTGGCCGATGTCGTGGGCGGCGCGGCGGACTACGACGTCATCCTAGTCTACGACGTCAGCCGCTGGGGCCGTTTCCAGAATCCCGACGAGAGCGCCCACTACGAATATGTGTGCCGCCAGGAGGGCGTCGCGATCGAGTATTGCGCCGAATCCTTCGGGACGGACGGGGTGAGCAGCGCGCTCCTCAAGCAGGTCAAGCGCGTGATGGCCGCCGAGTATAGCCGCCACCTCTCCCAGACGGTGGCCGGCGCTCAGCGCCGCTACGCCGCCCTTGGCCTCTGGCAGGGCGGCCCCACGGGCTATGGCCTGCGGCGCGCGCTGGTCGGCGATGACGGCGAGATCCTTGCCATCCTCGAGCCTGGCCAGCACAAGGCGCTCGCCTCCGACAAGGTCGTACTCGTACCGGGCCCGCCTGAAGAGCAGGTGCTCGTCGCGCGCATCTATCGACTCTTCCTGGAAGAGGGCCTCAGCCGCACGGCGATCGTCCGGCTCCTGAACGCTGAGGGCGCGTTCTACGCAGACGGCCGCCCCTGGTCCTTCCAGCACGTGAACAACGTGCTGACCAATCCCATCTATGCGGGCCTGCAGGCGTTTGGCCGGACGATGAAGCCGCTAGGCGGCTCGCTGCGCAGACCCCGGCGGCAAGACTGGGTGATGGCCCGGACCGCGACCAGGATGGTCAGCGCCGAGACCCAGGCGCTAGCCGCGCGCAAGATCGCCAATCGCATGCTGATGATCGACGACGCCGAGATGCTGGCCCGCCTCAATGCGCTGGCGCGGCGTCGAGGACGGCTGACGAGCCAGATCATCAAGGCGGCGGAAGGGATCCCCTGCCCGGCCACCTACGCCAACCGGTTCGGCAGCCTGAAGGCTGCCTACGAGCTGATCGGCTATGATCCGGAGCCCGCGCGCGCGAAGCGGCGCTCGGCCGCGGCCGCCAAGGGCCACGCGACGCGCCGCCGCAAGGCGCATCCCAAGTGAGGCGCGCCAAGCGCGCGCGCCCGGCGCCCCGCGTCCGGGCGGTGCAGTACCTGCGGATGTCGACGCCCCAGCAGCCCCATTCGCTGGAGCATCAGGCCGCGGCCATAGCTGTCCATGCCCAGCGCCGAGCCTACGACATCATCCGCAGCTATGAGGACGCGGCCGTGAGCGGCGTCGGCGCCAAGAGGCGGCCGGCCTTTGCTGAACTGCTCGCGACGGTTCTGGGCGGCCAGGCCGACTTCGAGGCGATCTTGGTCTACGACGTCAGCCGCTGGGGTCGTTTCCAGGATCCCGACGAGGCGGCCCATTATGAATTCCTCTGCAGCCAGGAAGGGGTGCGCATCGAGTACTGCGCCGAGGCTTTCGGGAGCGCCGGCAGTGCTTCCGACGTCCTGATGAAGGCGCTCAAGCGGGCCATGGCCGCCGAGTTCTCGCGAGACCTCGGCGAGAAGGTCCGCTCGGCCCAACGGCGATACGCCGCGCAAGGCTACTGGCTGTATGGCGAGCCTGGCTACGGGCTCACCCGCCAGATCGTCGGCGCGGATGGCGCGCCCGGCCGGGTTCTCGCCCGTGGGGAGCGCAACGCCGACCGCCAGCTGCGCACCATCCTTGTCCCGGGACCGGCCGAGGAGGTGGACGTCGTGCGACGGATGTTCAGGCTCTGCGGCAAGGAGGGGCTGAGCGCCGGCGCGATCGCAACCCGCCTGAACCAGGAGGCGATCGCCTCGCCGAGCGGCGGACGGTGGTCGGGCGAGCGGGTCCGGCACATCCTGCGCAATCCCAAGTACATGGGCGATCTGCACAGCCAACGCCGCACGACCCCGCTCGGCGGCGCGCGGCGCGCGACTTCAGAGAGCGCATGGATCGTCGCCCCCGGCGCCGGGCCGGCCCTCGTGCCCAGGACGCTGTTCGATGCGGTCCAGGCTGCCTTGCGGGTGGAGCGTGCGCCGGACGACGAAGCCCTGCTGGCGGCCCTGCGGCCGATCGCGCAAGTGCATGGGGCCGTCAGCGAGCCTCAGCTCAAGGCGCTGGGCGTGCCTCACCATCGAAGCTATCGGCGGCGCTTCGGCAGCCTCAGGGCCGCGTTCGCCCTGATCGGCCAGGCCCCGCCCAAGCACTTCCCGAAGCGCAGGCTCTCGGAGGAGGCGTTGCTTTGCGGCCTGGCCCGGTTGTTCCTGCGCGAGCGCGACCTCAGCCCCCGCCTGATCGACGCCGATCCGAACATCCCCAGCACCGACCACTACCACCGCCGTTTCGGCAGTCTGGCGAAGGCCTATGCGCAGATCGGGTTTGTGAGGATTTCCACTGTAGATGCCCAGTCCGCGGTGGGACAGGCGCGCGTCAGAGCGCGGGAATTGCAGATTAGGGTTTGGGCCGATCGGCCCTTCGCCTCATCCGGCGGCGATTGCCGTCCCAATAGCGGCTCACAGGCGATCGACTTCTTGTAGACGAGGGGCGCCTTGGAGCGTCGCCAACTGCTTCGACAAGCTCGCCAAGAAGCTTGCGGGTGAGCCAAGCGCCGGGGCGGCTGCTAGCGTTCTATAAACCAGACCATTCGACAAACTTGTCTTCCTGCGAAATGGAGGTCAACACGGCTTCCGCAGGACTCGATGCTCATGCTTTGCGGCTTCTCCTTCGCGCCCCTACCGGACATCGGATGCAAGGCCGGAAGCGGACTCACTTGAAGGTCTGCTGTGGGGAAAGGCGTGGTCAGCTGAATCCGACCCGTTGCGGACTGTCAGACTTGCAAGGCGGGACCGACAATGGCGTCGGCCGGTAGGGCGAGCCCATAGAGGCCGCGGGCCGCCGGTACAGGCGTACTGGAGGTGACGGGACGAACGGCATGAAGGTCCCAGGCCAGCCACCCCTCCTGGAATGTCGAGGCACACGAGGCCTTCAAGTCCAAAGGTGTCCATGGCCGCACGGCTCTGACGCGCACAATCGCAACTACCCGCCCGTCTGCGTCCTCGTCGCGCAAGAGATACCGCCCGTTCTCAACGATGATGAGATCTTCATCGGCCGAGAGGTCCGGTCGCCACCGGCGCACCTCGATCGTCTTCTCCCCCTCGGCGATCCGCGTCCCGGCCGGATTGACAATAGACAACGCGCGCAACCCACTCGCCTCCCGCATCCACCAATAGTCAGCAGCTCATTCCAAAGCTTAGCGGTCACCAGCGCGATTTGCACATACGCCGCGACGGACGCCCGCTTTCCACCCTGCCCAGCCGCTCGCGACGTCCGCTTCGGGGCAACGAAATGCGAAGCGCCAGAGATGTCGGCTCGGCGCCATTTGCAGACATTCGCCTCCGCCCCAAAAGCGGACTCAACGACGGGTCTGCAGATGGATGGCAGGATTTCGACCACAACCGACCGATAGCGGACGTTCGAACCTAAGTCCGATAGCCGATGGAACGGAGCGCTTCTGCGGCCGCGAAAGTAGGCTGCAACTTAGCAATCAGACTTCGATACCAATCCGGCTCTCGCCATCCCCCCGGCTCGGCAGTCGGCTCGAGGGGCGGATCTTCCTTGGGGTGAAATAGAGTTGGGACGGCGCGGGCCAGTTCCGAAAGTTCAGCCTGCTCGAAGCCGTCGTTGAGAAGGGCCACCGCTTGGTCCCTCGCGGCCTGGAATGTCGGGGCGTGGCCGTTGTAGCCTGGCGTCGCTCCAAGCACGGGTATTAGGTCGTCCAGCGCAGCAACAAACCGTTCCAGTTGCGCCCGTCGCTCAGCGTGGCTGAAGTAGTGCTCCATTGTTCAATGCTCGCCGATCTGCCGGCAGGTCGCAACTTCGTCCCTCGCACCACGTCGGAGGTGCGTCGCGCATCCCGTGCGGGCCTCACTTCGTGAACGAGATGACCGTCACGTCGCCTGTCCCAACATCGACGGCAACCTCATAGCCACACCACGTGCCAAGCTTCAGGCGGTGCGGGTCTGGCAGAATGTTCGTAAAGCAGTCGTTGTGCCCCACGAGCGGGGGCGTAGCTCGCCATATCTCTCCGCCCGTTGCGTCCGTGCGGATGAGGTTCCGCCCGTCGCTAACCGCTTCGTCCATCCAATCGTACAGTGTAATTGCACCGCCATCAGCGAACGTGATGCGTTGGCGAATTTCTGCGTTCATCGGCTAAGGATGCCACCGGCTCGCGGTGCAGAGCAATGACCGCTAACCAGCCCTTGCGGAAGTTGGGAGCGTCAGCTTCCTGGTCACTGGGCTGTAGCAGGCGGAGGCAGCTGTGAGGTGCATTGAGGGGCAAGTCGAAGAGCTTCGTTGTGGGTCGTGTGGGGGCGAGGTCGCCACCTTTGTTTTCTCAGGCGACAGCGACATGGTGACGGCAGGCCTTGAGACGGCCACTGCAATGGAAACCGGCGAAATCGTCATCGGCGAACGCCTCCCCGCTGAGATGGGAGACGACAACGCTGGACGCGCCCAGTTCGCTGAGCGGATCAGTGCAGAGCTTGGGAGGAAGTTCAGTCCCGTTCCCTTGATCCGGGCCGAGAGGCCTGTCGTCCCTCCGGCAACAGCCGATTTCAGTGCGTTCCGGCGGTCCTACAGGCCGCCGGAGCTGGTCTACGCCTGCCCACGCTGTGGCGGGGAAGCACGAGTCATCAGGCGCGAGACTGCAGCAGACTACGTCATGCGCGGCGGCGAGATCTCCGCCGTAGGGGTGTCCCTCGACTGACTGTTCCCAAGGTCTGGCTTCCACCCTGCCCCGACTGCTTCGGGGGCGGCGATCACCCGCCTTCGAGAGTGCCGGTTGGCGCCAATTGCGGAAATTGGCACTGGAGCGGACAGCAGACATTCGCCTAGCATTCGCCAATGCCGTGCCTTGCTTCGCTTCGAGGTCCGGCGGCTGATTGCGGCTTTTCGCAAGGTTTTCGACGACCTTGAAGCGGACCTGGCAACTTGGCTCAAGGGCGATGATGATGGCTGGCGACGCCCTGGCCGCAGTTGCGCGAGATCGATCGCGCCGCGCGCAATGGTTGCCATCCGGCGGGAGCTGCGGAATTGATTGTCGCGAAAGCTTGGCTATCACTGACCGTGGCATGAAGCACGAGCTCGGAGGGCGGCCAGTGCACCAGCAGGATAGCTCCGAGCCTTCGGGATCATCACGCGCTGAAGTCGCTTCATTCGGAGCGGGCGTCGCCCGTCGCTTGAGCCCATTCGGCCGCGACACCCTGCGAACCCTGGAATCCTAGCGCTTGGGTCCTTTGCGCGTCACTGCGGACGATGTGGTCGGGCTCGGGGACGAGACCCTGCGGCAGCTTATTGTGCGCCTTTGCGAGGCGGAGCTGACCTCTCACGGCCTTGGCCATTCCGGTCTCACGGCCGGCGGCGATCAGACCGCCCCCGACGGGGGACTGGCAAGTCGGCGCTGCCCCACGCCCACGCGCACGCGCACGCGCACGCGCACGCGCACGCGCACGCGCGGCGCACAAAACCGACTAGACAACGTCTGACAAGACTACGGTATTCGCAATCAAACACTCATCCAGCGGCACATCATCCTGGGACAAGCCGTGCAACCGTTTGATGCATCGTTCGATCGCAATGGGCGAAATCGTCGTTCGATACGGGACGCGCTCGACTTCTTCTGAAGACGCTTCCCGAAGCTTCTGACCGGAGAAGCTCTCAAGGAAAACTCGCCCCTCATAGCCAACTTTGTAGATAGGTAAGTCGCATTCGTCCATTTGAACGGGCCAGTTTCCAACGACTGCCCAGTGCCCATGATATATCTTTGCGTCCAATGTCCATGCCCAAAAGATCGGGTCTAGATCCGATGTATTTTTTGGAACGCCGTCAGCGGCCATCCAAAGCTTCGAACCCACGAGCACGAACAATACGTCGCGCGCAATCAACAGTTGGGCGTAACTTACCCGATATTCTGCGACGGGAATTTGAATAACATCACCGACTTTCAGCCTCTTCTTCAAAGCCTACCCCTAACAAATGCGCGTCCCTGTGCACGAGCGTATTTCATTTCTCTTGTTTTCCGTACCTCCCCCCGGATTGGAGGGATTTGTCGGACCGCCGCGTGTCTTGGTCGATGTTGCACCAACTGCCGAGAGTGTGACCGTTCAAATCCGCGAGAATGTTGACCGCGCGACATCCGCCGTGAACTGCGTATGGTAGTTCCGAGGCCGACTGCACGACACGGACGCTCGGCTCGCCACCGACGCCGAATTCGCCTGGAAGCACAAGCATTCCGATTATCAGCCGCCCGGGCGTGAACTCGAAATCGTCGCGCATCGATGTGAAGGGCAGATCGTCGCCTGTCTGCACATCTGCGCTGAGGTAATAGCGGATGTAGCTCTCACGCGGGTGCGCCCCGGCGGGTAATTGAATCATACTATCGATGCGGTCCGCATCGTTAAGGTCAAATGCTAGACCCGAGCCGACCCAAATCAGCGAGACGGCGAGAACTGCAAAAATTCTTGAGAACCAGCTCATGCGCGAAGCCTGGCTTCCTCTGAAATCGGGGTCAACACGGCCTTCGCCTACCACCCTACACTTCAGCAGAGCGCCAGTTCCGGACATACGCGTGGAGCCAGTAAGCCGACATTCACGACAGCGACGGAGAGTGCCGACAGCATAGTTGCAAGCGCGGAGTGCTATCAGCGATGAATGCTAGGAGTGGGCCCCGCTGGCGCCTTGCTGCACTCATGGCCGCCTCGCCGGCACGATCTCCGCAGGGGCCGGTTTGACTTCGCCGGCGGCTGAACGGGCCTCAAGCGGGACGACTAGCGCTTGGCCGAGTCGGCCGCGGGTTTTTCGCACGGCACGGAGCCCTGGCTAGGCGCTGCCGATGGTAATCTGCCGCCAGTGGATCGAGCCGTCGCGCCAGGTCAAGGCTGCGAACTTAGGCGAGGAGCCGGGCGTGATCTGGGCCAGGGCTGTCACCCGCTCCAGATCCTCGGGCACTGCGTCACCGTCCGCGGCTGGCGCAAGCGGACCGACGACGAGGCCGACCGGCGGGGGGGCGGCGGGATCGGCAGCCGGCGAGCGCAGGGCCAGGCTGAGACTGTTGGCGACCACATAGCGTGTCTGGGCCGCAGGCGAGAGGCCGAAGGCCCGCTGTCTGCACCAGCCATGTTCCGTGATCGGACCATCGAGGATGGGTGTAAGCACCCAATCCGGCTGAAAGACCCTGACGACCTCGTCGACGAGCGGGCGGGCTTGGATGTCCTGGCAGATCAACACCACGCAGCGGCCAAGGCCGCCGAGGTCGGCGACCACCAGCTCGTCGCCGGCGGCGACGTCTTCCATGACCATTCCGTCCAGCCCAGGGTCGGCCAATCCGTAATCCTCGGCGCGCTGGCGCGCCATGCCGAACGGCCACACCTTTCGCTGGCGAAAGAGTTCGGCGCCGGCCCCGTTCAGCAGCCGTGCTTCATTCCAGGCGCGCCCATCCTCGTGCTTGCCTTCGGTCAATCCCGATCCGGCCAGCAGCACGCGGTGCGTCGTCGTCGCCGCGCCGGCGAGGGCCGAGGCGAGCATGTCGAAGCCGGCCTCGGGCATTGTGAGTTCGGGCGCGAGAGCCAGGTCGCAGACGTCGGCCGCCCAGAGGGCGTCAAGAAGGCGCTGGGCGGGATCGAACCGGGTCGGTTGAACATCGACGAAGCACCGCGCGTGGACCTCGCGCTCGGTGAGCTCCAGTTCGTCCGCGTTCTCGGCCAGCGGAATGAAGATTAGCCTCTCAGCACCGGGCGCTGCTACTCGCCCCACGCCGCGGGCGAGATCCTCGCCGACCACCAGCATCCGCACCCTGATAGGCCGTTCCGCCTGCCTTCCCTCGGTCGGGGCGACGGTCAGGGCCCGGAAGTTGTCCGCTAGGGTGTCGCCGCATGACGCTGATGAGCCTCGCGACGTGCGCAGCAGGGGGCCGTGCGGGATCAGCAGCTGGTCCGGCATCGTCACATAGGCGCCTCGGATCAGACGCTCGCGCGCCAGGCTCTCCAGCCAGGCGGGCGCACTTGCCCGACCCACGGTGCTGGGACGCAGGACCGGCGTTCTGGGGTGGATAGCGGAGAACGCTGTATCGATGGCCTCAAGCACCGCCAGGAACAGGCCGCGGCGAAACTGCTTGGCTTCATAGTCGTCCGCAGCGGGCCATTGGTCTGCAACGATGTCGAGAATCCCGCCTAGTGCGGCCGCGCCCACAGATTGGGCGCAGGCCGCCTCAAGTTCCTTGAGAATCCCCTCCTCGGGCCTGGGCGTCGCATGCCGATCGGTCGGGCTCCAGGTCGAGGCCTGCCGCCAGATCTCCACGAACAGGTCGGCCGGGCTGTCCAGCTTTCGCCAGTCGCCGATGGCGGGATCATCCATCGCCATGTGCAGGTCGATCGTCGGAGGGCGTCACGGCCCGTGAGGACAGATTGGCCAGGCTTTCAGCATGGTCGTCCAGGCCGAAGTCCGCGCAGATGGCCGCGAGCTGGCGCAGGGCGTCCTGCGGCGCGCCGTCCAGAAGAACGCTGCGGGCGTGCGCCTCGTGGCGGGATAGGATCTGCGACCACATGCGCAGAATCTCCATCGCCAGTTTCGCTAAGATGTCTTTGTCGTTCGGACCAAGCGCTGGTGCCACGCGCGCCGCGGCGAGGGTGACGGCGCTTGCAGCCGCAGGGTTGCGCGTATTAAGGGGCAGGCCCGCGCTTCGCCGAGACGCGAGGGTAAGAAGACCGCGCGCAAAGCGCTGCGCATACCGCTCCGTATCGGCCGGCGACATGACAGCGTCGGCCATACGTTCGAGACGGGATACGAAGGCGCCAGAGCGCCAGCTCGGGGCTTCGATCGCGATGATGGCATGTTCCGCTGCGCGGGTCGGGTCGTATTCGGTCAGCAGAATCGCAAGCTGACTATGCAGGTCGAGCGCGACCCGATCGAAGTAAGGTCCCGTTGTCGTCCATGCCTGCACCTCTTGAAGAGCTGAGGTGAAGGCTTCGATTGCGGCGTGGACATCGCCCCGCACTGAAGAAATCCGGCCAATCAGCCGGAGCGTATCAACGACGGCCATTGCGAAACGGTCGTCGTTCAAGGGCGCCTGGTGGTGCCCCTTGAGTAAGTGCATCGCGGAATTTGCCGCGTTTAGGGCTTGGTCATAGTCGCCCCGCGCCACATGGGCGCGGCTCAGGCTGCGCTTGAGCCCGGCTTGAACAAGCGCCGACCGCGGCGAGGTGGGTTCTCGTGGGTAGAGTGCGTCCAGTTCGACAAGCTCTGCGATCTCGGCCTCGACGCTGTCATGAGGATGCACCATCTCTCTGTACCGTTCGACCGTCTCGACCAGGAGGTCCCGCAGGGGGGCGGGATCATCCTTGGCATGGGCGTGCAGCAGGTCGACCAGCTCGCCGAGCAGATCGTCCGTAAGGTTCTCGGCTTCGTCCTGTCCGCCTTCCCAAAGCTCGAACGCCGTCTCGGTGAGCGCGGCCAGGTATTCCGGTTCCAAGCGTTCGGTCTGCCCGACGGCCGCCGTGATCAGCGCCTTGAGTTCCTGGGCCGCGCGCGTCGGCTCGGCCGTCAAAAGATCGCGGACGTAGGCGGGCGTCGCCAGCGTCGGCTCGAGGCGCCTGCGCACAAGCTCGCGCCAATCGGGATCGATCGGTTGCATCGTGAGCCGGCGCCCGACGATGGCGCTGGCCAACGAGAGGTAGTTCAGCGAGAGCACATCGACCAGCGGATCGGGGGGAATGAAGGCAGCGAGGCTTTCATAGAAGGGCACGCCATCGGCGCTGCGCACTCCCAGCCGTTCCATGCCCTCGTCGAACAGAGCTGGCGATAGTCCGCCCACCTCGCGCAGTTCCTGCCGCGCCCAGGCCTTCGCGTCGGCCTCCTCGCGCGTGTCCGATCGTGCGAGCCGCATGGGCGCGAGGCGCAGCGTCACCTCGTCGCCGCGCGTCGCGCCGATGGCGGCCGCCACCTTTGCGACGCCTTCGACGTTCTGCCGATTGAGGATGAAGCACAGCGCGACCGTGTCGGGCAGCTGCATGGTGCAGACCCCGGCCACATCCGCAAAGCCGGTGCGGCTGTCAATGAGTACCAGATCATAGGCGCTTCGCGCCCAGTCGCGCAGGCCATCGATCAACTGTCCGCCAGCCTCTTCCGCGAAGAAGCTCTGCCAGGAGAGCTGCATTAGCGCCTCCTCATAGAGCTCAGGGGAGCGGCCGGGCCGAGACGCTGCCCCGGCTCCGATCAGGTCCAGGGTTCCCTCCCCATCCAGCCGCGATGGGGGTATGAGCGTCGCAACGCAGGCTTCGAAGGTCTGTGGATCGCGCGCGCGCGCGACGAGCGCATTCACGTCGCTTGATCGACGCGCCGACCGAGCGTGTTCATGCCAGTCCCAGGCCAGGTCGAGCACGCCGGGGCGGGCGCGCAACGACGCCTGTTCGGCAGGCGAAAGGTGGCCGCGAAAGTAGTAGGCAAGCCCAGGTGCCTCGAGGTCCCAGTCCATGGCCAGGACCCGCAGGCCGTTGCTTGCCGCCATGTAGGCGACGTTGGCCACGGCCATAGTTCGGCCTACCCCGCCCTTGAAGGAGTAGAAGGTGACGACCTGTCCCAAATCGCTCAAGCCGCCTGTCCGGCTGCTTCCGCCTTGGGGGCGAAGCCGGGCGCCGACTGAAAGACTGAAGGCAGTTCGTTCGTCAACACGAAGAAGGCGCGTTTTACTTCGGCCGGCTGCCCATCGACTCCGGGAAGCGGCGCTAGGCCAAGACCTTCGACCACAGTCTTGGCGGCCGGCGTCAGGAAGTTGATGAGCTGCACGCCGCTGCGGCGAAAGTCCGTAATCCCCATCTCGCGCAGCTCTGGCAGCCGCCGACTGACCGTTTCCGGCGCGACTTTCAGGCGCTGCGCCAGATCCTGGCCATTGAGCGGCTGCTCGGCCAGCGCCCGCACATAGCCCTCGTACTTGGGACTCTTGATCATATCGACGAACGCGTCGTCAGCGCTTTTCTGGTACGCACGGCTGGCAAGGGTCTGGGCGAAGCTGACCTGGCCCAGCGTGAAGGCTGCCGCGGCCTCATCGCTCGCCGAGGGCGCGCCTCGGGCCGCGGCCTGCCCGCCGGCAGGAGAGAGGTGGAGCAACTGGCGGAAGAACGCCTCCAGTTCGCTGCTGGCGAGGCCCAGCACCTCCCGCCGGTCAGCGGCGATGGCGTCCTCGAGCTGGTCCGCGATCGCCGCGGTTTCGCCAGATGACAGGGATAGCCGCTTGTCCTTGCCCGCCAGGCGGGACAGGAAGCCCCAGGGACTCTGAGCCATGTCGATCTCCATCGGCTGGCAACCTAAGCGGCCGATCCCTCCATATCAATAAGCAGTCATTGATATTTAATTGACCAGCCCGGCCGGAACCTGCGGACGGGGTTGCGTCCAGCAGGGTCGCGCTGGTCAAATGGTCGGTGAAAGCCCGCAGCTTCAGGGTTGGCGGGGACGCCCAAGGGCCCGCGCAAAGACCAGCAGCTCGTTTACGTCGATCTTGCGCCGCTACGGGACATCACGTGAGCCAGAAAAAAGACTCTAAGGCTGGCACCTTTCGCGCTTGTCTAAGCGTCTGGCCTAGGGCGTGGACTCAGTCTGCGTGCTGGGGATGGCAGGCTCAGCGCCATGTTTCCTGCATGACCCGCGCGTCGAACTCGCGGCCGAGGTCGAAAAACACGCCGTAGCGGAAGCCCTCACGAAACAGGACAATCGCCTAGTCGTCCGGTGCTATCGCCACGGTCGGGAAATCCATGGTCAGGATGTCACTCAGATCATTGTTGAACAGGGGTGCGCCGGCCTCGACATCTCGCTTGACCCGCGCCGACCACGATCACTGGCGCTGCATCCAGGTACAGGTGAGCAGTCTCATCCGGTTTGATGACTGCAAGCAGCATACTTGCCGCCATCAGGTTCAGCGCCCGTCCATCCTGGGCGGCACTTTGTTCGAGGAGTGAGACCACACCAGCCGCGATCCTGTGAAAGGGATGAATCTCGGACGTCCCGGAGTACCGCGCCGCAACGTTCATCAGTTCGCCAGGGCGACCAGTTGAGACGGCAATGCCTGAAACCTTCACGGAATTAAGGATCAGCCGCGTCGGTCCGGAGACAATCATCCCCGCTTTCGGCGGCGCGTCACCTTGCCCGCCAGCACTCATTTCAGCCATCCCGCATAGGCCCGCGCGTCCAGTGCCGGCACCGTCCCCAGCGCCTGAAGGCGCGCGATCAGTTCGAAGAGAAAGGCGGTTGCTGCCTTGCCGCCTTGATCGACTTTGATCTCGTCGCCATCGCGCACGAAATAGCCATGAGCAGCGACGCACCCGACATTGAGGTGGCTATCAGGGTGTGCCGCACGCAAACTGTCGGTGAGAGCGTTGCCTAGTGGCGGCGACCATTCGCTCTCCAGCGTTAGCAGCCCGGCCAGGATCGGAGCCGGCTTCCGGCCGGCCGCTGAAACCCCGGCATTCACAATCGGCGCGCTCGTCCGGTGAAGCCGGCGGACGCTCGCAGCCTTCTCGTGTGCCTCTGCTAGATGCTTGGCGTTGGCGGTCTGCTTGGCCTCGAATACCGCGTAGACGCTCTCGGCCGGTATCACAGTCTGCGCGCCCATTGTGAAGATCGGCGGCGTGTACAGCTCGTCGTAAATGACGACATCGAGCTGCAGGCTGAACCGGTTGTTACTGTCTGCGACGTGCGCCTTCGCGGCGCGGTAGCGGCGCGGCAGATAAGTGTTGAAGAGGTGGAGCCAGACGGCTTCGCTGGCGTCCCCCTTGGTCGTGGGGTGGTTGAGCGCCTTGCGGGCGAGCTCAAGCTCGGCATGCACTCTCTGGTGCACTCCCTCAAACAGCGTTGGGAGCGCCCATTCACTCATACGACGACCTGATTCCAGTTCGTCGCCTTCAGCGCCCGTATCGCCGCCGCGCGGACTTTCAGCTTATCGCCCGCGGTCAGGTCATCTGAGATGATGTTGTTGGTGTTGGCCGGGTCCTGCACGCGTGCATTTACGAAGCTGTCCCGCAGGTAGGCGAACACCTTCATCACGTTGTTGGCTACGTCGCCGTAGGGCGTCAGATAGCCCAGCGCGTCAAGAACTGTCAACTCCAGATAGAAAGACGGGAAATCCAGATCGCTCTGGTTGCGCCACAGCTTTAAGACCCGGATTTCCTCAAGCCGCGAGGACGCGATGATCTTGTTAGCGTGGACGCTGACGTTGGTCTTGGTCCACGTGTCCGCCTTGCGCCGGTATAGACTGTGATCAGCCAGGAATTGGTTCTGAAGCTTGCCTGGCACCAGATCGACCGACTGCCCCCCCACGGTAATGTTGATCGAGACGTTCTGCCGGCGGGTGACGTAGCCCGCTGCCTTAAACGCGTTGTCGAGCGTGCTGTAGATCTCCTTGAGCGTCTCGGTGGTGGCCGGCGACAGCGAGATGAACAGGTCGATGTCGGTCCCGCTCTTGTTAGCCGTTCCCTTGGAAAACGACCCGCTGGGCGTCACGCTAACCAAGAACCGGTTAGCCCATTTCTGGATGACCGGCAGGATTGCCGCCTGGACGTGCCAGAGAGGTGAGAAGAGCGACGTGTCGACCGCTTCCCGTTGCAGGATGCGGCGGAGATAAGCTTCCGGAGTCATCATGGGGGTCAGGAGCGGGCTGGGCCGGAGGGGATTGGGGAGGGGCAGAACGGAATGCGGCGGGCTGCGCTCGAGAAGGGCATTGGCCGCAAGCTGAGCCAGATAAGTGCGCCGTGGCTGATACAGATCGTAGTTCATAGTTCCCCGCCAGAGGGCGGCGCTCCACGGGACATGGCGACGATTTCCGACCAATCAAGATGATGCGTAGAACTTTTTTCGATACACCAGATATGGTGGGCGGGGGCATTTACCTCGGTTTTGAACATGAAATCTGCCACGACATTCAGGGCGAAAGCCCGCCAAGTCAGCCTTGTCCGCTCGATGTTTTTGAACACGGCGGACATGAACTACGTCGGCGCGCGGGCTGCATTCTTCGAGCGACGGGAGCACGATTTCTGGTGGCTCACCCTCCACGCCGTCGAGAAGTATCTGAAGGCCGCGCTGTTGATGAACGGGCAGACGGCCAATGAGCCAAACCACAATCTGATGACGCTAACGGCCAGGCTGCGGAAGCTTGATAGCCGTCTGGTGCTACCCGCCTTCACCCGGCCGGCGCTGGCTGGCGCAGAGAAAATGTTCGACTTCCACAACGCCGATTTCGTGAAGTGGCTCAACATCTACGGCAGCGCGCCGAACCGGTACGCGACCTACAGCTACGTCATCTCTGACCTCGACCTGTTTCGCGCGGATCACCTCATCTACTGGGCGCGCCGGCACGTGAGACTGCTGCGCCAGACCTTGCCGGACGGCCAAGTGATAGACTGGGTCAAGGAACTGGCTGAAAGTCCTTCCCTGTGGCGGGATCATAGCGGCGCGCCCCTTGAAAGGCTGGCCGATCAACCGGGGCACAGCTCGGCCAAACGATCGTTCGTCCGCGCCAACGTCGCGTTCTTCCCCAACAAGAGGCACCGGCCGGTAAACCGCGGCGGCGGCTTCACCAATGGGGGCATCTTCAACGTGATCCAGAACCTGAAGAACTCTGTTCCCGGCTCGCCTGACCGCGAGGAAATGCGGCAAGTCCTGACGTGGGTGCTCGAGCACATTTTCCTGCCGAAGGTTGAGGTCGCTGAGATCAGGAAGATCATGGATGACCATCCATGAGGGGAAAGCCTTCCCTTGAGCCGAAGCCGACTGACGGCGTCTCCGTCTCCCCCTTCTCGCGGGGCCGAACCCGCAACCCCAACGTTGAGCGACCGCGATTACGCCCGGTCCCGCCGCTGCGCGGCTCTGGGCGCGCTGCCCCAAAGCGGACCCTCCGAAGGTCTTCGATGAGCCCAACTGAGACCTCGCGGGCGCGAACGGCCGCACCGGCGCGGAACTGATTTTCCTGTCCTTTTTTCACCTATCCAGTCGGTCCAATCTGGAAATACCGACTGAGGCTAAAATGGAATCACGCGGCCTCCCAGAGACCCTCCGATCTCCACGAGTCCAAGTCGCCCTGCGCATATACGATCCGCCGCCCGATCTTACGAAAACTTGGACCGGTTCCCATCCACCGATAGGTTTGAAGCGTACCGACGGTATGGCCAAGATAGGCGGCCGCTGCAGGCGTATCGAGCCACTTGGTTTCGATAACCGAACCGAGCAAGCCGCCTTGTCCCGGCGCAGCGATTGCCGGATCGGCCCGAAGCGGTTTGGGATCACTCTTCACCTTCAGACCCATCATTGTGGCGGCTTCCTGAGAGATACGGTCCGCCGCCGACTTTAGCGGATGATCGGAGAGATGGGCGTAGCGATGGGTCGTGGCTGCCGTGCGATGACCAAGTAGAGCGCCAATGACGAGCAGGCTATCGCCGCCGGCGACCCCCAGGCTCGCGAAGGCGTGGCGAAGGTCGTGGATCCGAACGTCGGATAGACCCGCCGCCGCCCGAATGCGCTCCCAGGCGCCCTGCAGGTCGGCAATGCGCCCAACCGCGCCGCGGCCGGGAAGCAAGTATGGATTTCCAACGACTTCGGGGATTGCCTCGATCACTTCCAAGGCCGCCGAGCCAAGGTGAACCACCTTTGCCCCCGTCTTGCTGTCGGGGAGTCGCAGACAGCTATTGTGGACATCGACCCAGCTACGCTGAAGCCCGAGGATTTCGTTCTTGCGGCAGCCCGTCAGCACCAGCAGCCGGATGGCGGCGACGGCGAACGGGTTCTCGACGCCAAGCGACTCCGCCGCCGCCAGGGCTTCGCCCAGCCGGGCGAGTTCTCTGGGGGAAAGAAAGCGCTCGAGCTTCTTCTCGGGGAACTTGCGTACTCCGCGCACCGGGTTGTCTGGCCGCACGCCGCGACGGATGGCGAAACCGAACGCCGCCCCCAAGGTCGAAATCGCCGAATTGGCGGCGCCCTTTCCCCCGCGGACTCGCGAGAGGCCACGCTTGGTCCCGGTCTTCGCCCGCCTAGCGGTCTTGCCCGCCGCGATGGCGAGCAGCAGCTTGTCGACGTCCTCAGGAGTGACCAGCGCCGCACGCTTGGTCCCGATCAACGGCTTGATGTGATTGTCGAGATCTTGCCTGGCCGTTGCGACCGAACTCGGCTTGCGAGTGGCCAAGCCCTCATTGAGGTAGAGATCGCACATCTGGGCGACCGTCAGAGCCTTGCGGTCAACGACCTTGCTGGCCTGCGGATCTTCTCCCTCCACGATCCTGCCGTGCAGAGACCTGGCCCGATCCCGCGCGGTCTCCACCGTCCACGGCGAGCCGTGCGGTCCGATGTTGAAGCGCCTCGACCGGCCATCCAGCCGGTACTGGACCACGTAGGTGCGCAGCCCCGCCCGGGTGACCTTCAGGCCAAAGCCCACGACTTCGCTATCCCACAGAAAGTAGTCCTTCGCTCCGGCGCCGGCGGCGTCGACTAAGCGCTTGGTGAGCTTGATGCGTCGCCCCATGCGGGCATCTCCGAGAATTGGACTGACGACCTTGGCCCGGCCGCTTCCAGTAAGCACATAGTAAGCGCCAGGACCCTGGTGGGTACGAAAATCGTCGTATGGGTATCTAACTATGTCAATGATATTACGTAGTTTTTCGTGCTTCTTCGTAGGATTAGGATGGCTTGGTAAGGCTGAGGTCGGCAGTTCAATCCTGCCCGGCGGCACCACTACGAACCCTTGCCTGCAAGGGGTTTGACGAGCCCAGAGCCCCACCCGGGGTTCTGGGCTTTGTCATTTCCGGCGTGAGCACGTCGAGAAGTCGCGGCGCCCCATCCGCATTCGCGCCCGCCTGGCCAGCCAGCGCGGAGTGACCATCAGGCGTTTGCCCCAGGGTTTCGCCCGGCCGCTCGCGGCCCTGGCGACGTATTCAGTGGAAAGCCCGCCCATCCCCCCGGGGAACACCCGATGGCCCGGCCGCGGCCTGGAGCCGACTTAAGCACCCAGGCGTTCGACGCCGCCAACTGATCGCGCGCTTCAGTCGCCCCACGCGGAGCCCCGGCATGAGCCAGACGCAGAACCTCCGGATGACCACGCCGATTCCGCCGGAGATCCTCACCCCGGACCGGGTCGATACCCGGATTGGCCCCCTGGAGTTCACCGACGGGGTTCCGACCGAGGAAACCGCCCGGAGGGTTTACGACCAGATCGATTTCGGGCGCGGCGTGGAAGCCTTCCTCAATGGAATACCCGGGGCGTCGATGGTGGCGGTCCGCACCGGCCTGCGCGAAGTCGGGGCTGTGAACAGCGTGGTCGGCGTCTTCGAAACCCTGATGGACTCCAAGTCGCTGTTCCTCACGGCCAACTGCGAGACCGTCTATTTCTGGAACTGGATCGACCTGAAGGACGGACCGGTCGTGGTGGAAAGCCCGCCCGGGATCCTGGGCGTGGTGAACGATTTCTGGTTCCGCTATGTGACCGACCTCGGCAACGCCGGCCCCGACAAGGGCAAGGGCGGCAAGTATCTGTTCGTTCCGCCGGGGTACGACGGCCCCCGGCCGGACGGCTACTTCGTCTTCCAGTCGCCGACCTTCGGCAATCTGCTGTTCGGGCGCGCGTTCATGAAGGAGGGCGACCCCGCCCCCGGCGTCGCCAGCCTGAAGCAGAGTCTGCGGGTCTATCCGCTCGCCGCCGCCGGGGCGCCGCCGCCGACCACCTTCATCGACCTCTCCGGGCGCGCCATGAACACGGTCCACGCCAACACCCTGGCGTTCTTCAAGGAGGTCGATCAGATCATCCAGGAGGAACCGGCCGGCGCCTATGGTCCCGACATGACCGGCATCTTCGCCGCGGTCGGGCTGGTGAAGGGCAAGCCCTTCGACCCCGACGAGCGGATGCGCAACATCCTGGTGGACGCCGTGGCGGTCGGGAACGCGGCCGCCAGGTCGATAGACTTCCGCACGCGCCTTCCCGAAGCGTACATCTACCCGGACCGCAAGTGGACGACGCCGTTCATCGGCGGAAGCTACGAATGGCTCAATGACGGCGCCCGCAACTTCGACGCGCGCACGCTGTTTTTCTACGCCGCGACCGTCAACACGCCGGCCATGGCGGTCGCCATGCCCGGGATCGGCTCTCAGTACGCCGCCTCCAATTTCGACGATGCGGGCCGACCATTGGACGGCGCCAGGACCTATCGCCTGCGCGTTCCGGCGGGCGTTCCGGCCAAGGACTTCTGGTCGGTGCTGGTCTACGACGTCCAGACCCGCTCGATGCTGCAGACCGACCAGCAGTTCCCCAGCCTCTCCAGCGCCAAGGGCCTGGCGGCGAACGCCGACGGTTCGACCGATCTCTACTTCGCGCCCGAGCGGCCGGACGGGGCGGCGAACTGGATCCAGACCATCCCGGGCAAGAGCTGGTTCACGATCTTCCGGCTCTACGGCCCGCTCCAGCCCTGGTTCGACAAGAGCTGGAAGCTCAACGACTTCGAACGCATCGCCTAGGATCAGGCGCCCGTCATCTGTCGAGCGTGCGAGACCGGCGGTTCACGGCCGGGAACCGCGGCCCGCCCTGCGGAGTCGAAGGGCGGGGAGAAGGAGATTCGATGCCAGGCCAACTCCGCTACATCGGGCGTCAGGATCACGAGCCGATCGACGACGAGCGACACTTCTACGTCTGCCAGACCTGCGGTCAGCCCGTCGACAAGCGCGATCCGGGCGCCGTCGTCCGCCACGAGGCCCGCGGCCACCAGCCCTGGACGCTCAACACGCCCTCGGTCCTGGCGAGCACCGACCCCGCCGCGCCCTGATCCGCCGTCGGCGAACTTGTCGGCCGCCGCCGCCGGTCCTATGGTCGTTCCATATCCCCCGATCTTGCGCCGCGTCTGCGGTGATCGGGGTTGCATGCGCGTCTACTCGATCTCACTGGTCAATCACCTCGGCGAGCGGTTCCGCACCCAGGCGGTCGCGTGCGCCGACGACGAGGCCGCGCTGGTGATCGGCCGCAGCTTCGAAACCGAGGGCTATCCGGTCGAGGTCCATATCGCGGGGCGGCGCCTCTCGCTCTCGGCCCTGCCGCCGTGGACGCCGGAATGCTGGCTGAAGCCTCTGCTCTAGCGCCGATCGGCATCGGCAGGTTCGCGCGCCGAAACCTGCCGGTCGTGACGCTCGGGCCCGCTCCGGCCGCCCGCAACCGCCCTGTTTGCGGCCCGATCGTGCAGGTTCCTGCAAGCTGCGGCCGAAAACCTGCCGATAGCTAGGCCGGCGCCAGCAGAATCTGCACCTCGCCGCCCGGCAGCCGGGCCACGCCGCGCGCGCCGCGCGCCAGCAGCAGCGCCTCGTCCAGGGCCGCCGGATCGACCAGCCGCGCGCAGACCCGGCCCGCCTTCAGCGCCGCCTCGGCGACGTTGCCGGCCCCGCCCAGCCCGGCCAGCCAGGGGCCGAGGTCGAACGGCGCGGCGGGCGCCGCCGCAGCCGGGCCGGCCGGCGCCGCGAGCGGCCCGCCGGCCATCGCCGCGCGGATCTCGCCGGCCACCTGGTCGGCGACCGGGCCCAGCACCACCTGCAGCGCCTTGTCCGAGGGGCGCACCATGCCGCGCGAGCCCAGCGCCTTCAGCGCCGCCTCGTCCACCGCGCCCTGGTCGGCCACCACCAGCCGCAGCCGGGTCGTGCAGGCGTCGACGCCGACCAGGTTGGCCGCCCCGCCCAGGGCGACGACGAAGTCCTCGCCGCGCTTGCCGCTGAGCGGCCTGGGCGCGCCGGAGCCTGACGCCGCCTCAGGCTCGCGGCCCGGCGTCTTCAGGTCGAAGCGCGCGATCGCCCAGCGGAAGACGCCGTAGTAGAGCGCGAAGTAGGCAAGCCCGATCGGCAGCAAATACAACGGGTTGGTCGCCTTTCCGAAGTTCAGCGCATAGTCGAAGAACCCGGCCGAGAACCCAAAGCCCAGCTTCACGTCCAGCAGGCTCATGATGATGAACGACAGCCCCGTCAGCAGCGCATGGATCGCGTAGAGCACCGGCGCCAGGAACATGAAGCTGAACTCGATCGGCTCGGTCACCCCGGTCAGGAAGGTGGTCAGCGCCATCGAGGCCAGCATGCCGCCGACCGCCTTGCGCCGGTGCGCCGGGGCGGCGTGGTACATGGCCAGGCACGCCGCCGGCAGGCCGAACATCATCACCGGGAAGAACCCGGCCATGAAGCTCCCGGCGCTCGGGTCGCCCGCGAAGAAGCGGTTCAGGTCCCCGGTCGCGCCGTGGAAATCGCCGACGATGAACCAGGCGATGTTGTTGAGGATGTGGTGGAGGCCGGTGACGATCAGCGCCCGGTTCAGCACCCCATAGACGAACAGCCCGGCCTCGCCCGAGCCGACGATGGCGCGGCTGGCGCCGTCCATGGCGCTGTTGAGCCCCTCGTAGGTGAAGCCGACCGCCGCGCCCAGCGTCAGCCCGGCCAGCCCGGCGACGATCGGCACGAACCGCCGCCCACCGAAAAAGGCGAGGTATTCCGGCAGCTTGACGTTCGAGAAGCGGTTGTAGAACTGCCCGCCCACCAGGCCTGAGATGATCCCGATCGGCACCGAGACCTTGGCGATCGCCTTCTCCTTGAAGGCGGCCGTGGCCAGGGATGCGGCCTCGCCGGCCATCCCCTTCAGCGCCTCGGGCGGCACGTGCAGCAGCACCTCGGCGCTGCGCGAGGCGATCAGGAAGCAGACCACGCCGGCCAGTCCCGCCGCGCCGTGGTTGTCCCGCGCCAGTCCCACCGCCACGCCCGCCGCGAACAGCAGGCCGAGATTGGCGAAGATCGCCTCCCCCGCCGCGGCGATGAACGCCACGTCGAGCAGGTCGGGCTGGCCCAGCCGCAGCAGCAGGCCCGCGGCCGGCAGCACGGCGATGGGCAGCATCAGCGCCCGGCCCAGGGATTGCAGCGCTTCGAGGGGCGAGGCCATCAGGCTTCTCCGGTCAGGAAGGTGTTGGAGAGGGCGCGCACCGCCTCGGGCGAGGGCTGGTCCAGGGCCTTGCGCGCCAGCTCGGCGCAGGCTCCCGGCGACAGGGTGCGGATCAGGGCCTTGGCCTCGGGGATCGCGGCCGAGGGCATGGAGAGCTCGGTGATCCCCAGGCCGATCAGGATCGGCACGGCGGCCAGGTCGCCGGCCAGGCCGCCGCAGACCCCGGTCCAGAGGGCGTGCTTGCGGCCGCCCTCGCTGGCCTGGGCGATCAGCCGCAGCACCGCCGGGTGCAGGGCGTCGATCTCGCCGGCCAGGTCCGGGTTCCCGCGGTCCATGGCCAGGGCGTACTGGGTCAGGTCGTTGGTCCCCACCGACAGGAAGTCGGCCTCGGCCGCCAGCAGGTCGGCGGTCGCCGCCGCGGCCGGGGTCTCGATCATCACCCCCAGGTCGGTGCGCCCGACCCGGCCCATCTCGCGGCGCGCCTCGTCCAGGGCCGCGCGCACGGCGCGCAGCTCCGACAGGCTGGCGACCATCGGGGCCATGATCTTCGCGTGCGGCGCACCGCGCAGGATCGCCCGAAGCTGGGTCTTCAGCACCTGGGGGCGGCGCATCAGCACGCGCACGCCCCGCACCCCCAGGGCGGGATTTTCTTCAGGCCCGATAGGCAGATAGGGCGCGGTCTTGTCGCCGCCGACGTCGAGCAGGCGGATGATCATCGGCCGCCCGCCCATGGCCGCGGCGATGGCGCCGTAGCGCTCGGCCTGCTCCTCCTCGTCGGGCGCGGTGTCGCGCTCCAGGAACAGGAACTCGGTGCGCAGCAGGCCGCAGCCCTCGGCCCCCGCCGCCTCGGCGGCCTCGGCGTCGGCCAGCGAGCCCAGGTTCGCATAGACCTTGATCCGCGTCCCGTCGGCCATCCGGCAGTCCTCGCGCGAGGCGAGCCTGGCGGCGGCGCGGCGTTCGGCGCGAACGGCCAATGTCGTCTGGGCGGTCTCCAGGGCCTTGGCGTCCGGCGCGACGTGCAGCAGGCCGGCGTCGGCGTCGAGGATCAGGCTGGTCCCCTCGTTGATCGCCGCCACGCCCGGCCCGGCCGCCACCACCGCCGGCACGCCCATCGAGGCGGCCAGGATGGCGACGTGCGAGGTCGGCCCGCCCCTGGCCGTGCAGATCCCCGCCAGCCGCCCGGCGTCCAGCCCCATCAGTTGCGAGGGCAGCACTTCCTCGGCCAACAGGATCGCGCCCGGCGGCAGTTCGGGACCGCGGTCCTCCTCGCCCGCCAGGATCAGCAGCACCCGGCGCTCCAGGTCCAGCAGGTCGTCGACCCGCTCGGCGATCCGCCGGTCGCCCAGGCCGCGCAGCGCCTCGACATAGGCCCCGATGGCGCTGCGCCAGGCGAAGCCTGCGCTCTTGCCCTCGCCGATCAGGCGGGCGGCCTGGCCGGTCAGCTCCGGGTCCTCCAGGAAGGCCGCATGCGCGCCCAGGATGGCCCGCCGCGCCTGCCCCTCGCCGCTCTCGGCCTCGCGGGCGAGCCTGGCGCCGACGGCGGCGAGCGCGGCGTCCAGCGCCGCCTGCTCCTGCGCCGCGCCCTGCCCGGCCTCGACGACCGTGAGCTCCTCGACGAACAGCCGCACGGCCTTGCCGACCGCCAGGCCCGGCGAGGCCATCACCCCCTTCAGCACCGCCAGGCCGGCGCGCCTGGCGGGCGGCGCCTCGACCGGCGCAGGCGCGGGGCTGCGGATCGGCGCGCCCTCGCCCATGCCGCCCTCGATCAGTTCGGCGACGGCTTCCAGCGCCGCGGCGGCGTCGGGCCCGGCCGCCGCCAGGGTCGCGCTGTCGCCGTGCCGCAGGCCCAGCGACATGATCCCCACCGGGCTGCGGGCGTTGGCGCGGCGGTTGAGCGCCAGCAGCGAAATCTCGGCCTGGAAGCGCTTGGCGGTCTCGGCCACCCGCGCCGCCGGGCGCGCGTGCAGGCCGTGCATCAGCGGCACGACGATGGCGCGGGTCAGCTCCGGCCCGGCGGCGACCGCCTGCGCGGCCACGGCGACGCCGGGCGCCAGGGTCAGCAGCCGCTCGCCGACCTTGACCGCCGCCCCGGACAACCGGGCCGTGATGCTGCGGCCGGCCGCGTCGGTGACGATGATCGGGGTGATCAGGCTCGTGGCCCGCTCGGCCAGCACCGCCAGGTCGAAGGAGATCAGCCGCTGGCCCGCGCTCACGACCTGGCCCTCGGCGACATGGACCTCGAAGCCCTCGCCGCCCAGCGCGACGGTGTCGAGCCCGACATGCATCAGTATCTCCACCCCGCCCTCGGCCCGCAGGCTGACGGCGTGGCGGGCGGCGTGCACGGCGACGATCACCCCGTCGCAGGGCGCATGCAGCACGCCGCCGGTCGGGTCGATCGCCAGCCCCTCGCCCAGCATCGCCTGCGCGAACACCGGATCGGGAACCTCGGCCAGCGGCGCGGCCCAGCCGTCCAGGGGCGAGAGCAGCACCAGGTCAGCGCTCATGGCCAGCTCCCGCGACCAGGGTGACGCGGTCGAGCACCCACATCGGCTCCACCGTCTTCTGGGTGAAGGTGAAGCACAGGTCCTGCGGCCCCGGCGCGCCGGCGATCTGGCCGCTCAGCACCGTGACGCCCTGCGAGCGCGCGGCCGGCGCCAGCGGCAGGGTCGCCACCACCGCGCCGGAGCAGGATCCCTGGCGCACTTCCAGCTCGCCCTCTGCGGTCGCGGGCGGACGGAACCTGATCTTCTCGATGTCCTGGCCGATCTGGAAGTTGAACGGGATCTGCCCGACCGCCGCCTCGATCTGCGAAACGCCCGTCAGATCAACACCTTCGTAGAGCCAGCAGGGGCTGAGGATGTCGACCAGGAAGCGTGCGCGCTCGCCGTCGATCGGCGCGTCGTCCTCCAGGTTGAGCACCAGTTGGCGCTGGCACGAGGCCAGTTCCTGGCTGGCGCGGGTGCGGATGCTGCGGGCGTCCACGGCGATGTCCGACGGCGCGGCCAGGGCCTGGCCGCCGCGGAAGGCCTGGGCGCGCACCCGGGTCCCGAGCGGAACCTCCAGCGGCGCGGTGTAGAGCGCCGAGCCGGCCGCCGGCTGCGAGCCGTCGAGCGTGTAGCGGATCTCGCCGACGTCCTCGGCCCCCAGCAGGGCGACGCGCGCGCCCGTTCCGCTCGGGCTGCTCAGGGCGCGGACCTTCAGCGGCGTCTCGTCGAAGGCCAGGCCCAGGCCGCGATAGCGGTCCAGCTCGACCGGCAGCCGGTCGGCGAAGCCGTCCCAGTCCTTGGCCGCGGCCGGCGACCAGGCGGTCTCGGCCAGGGCCGCGACCCGCGGGAACAGCATCAGCGAGACCCGCTCCTCGGTGCGGGCGTGCTCGGTCCAGATGTTGCCCTGCACGCCCAGCACGTGATGGCGCTCGTCGGCGTTGAGGGCGGCCGGCATCGGCTCGTAGCTGTAGACGTCCTTCAGCGACACTACCGCCCCGCGGCCCGGCGGCTCGCCCGGCGCGGCGCTCTGGCGGTAGTTGAGGTACATCATCGGCTCGGGGCTCAGGATCGTGTCGTGCCCCAGCTTGGCGGCGATGATCGCCCCGTCGATCCCGCGCCAGGACATCACCGTCGCGCTCTCGGCGACGCCGCCTTCGAGGATCTCGTCCCAGCCGATCAGCCGGCGGCCCTTGGCCTCCAGCATCTGCTCGACGCGCGAGATGAACCAGCCCTGCAACTGGCGCTCGCTGGCGATGTGCAGCTCCTTCATCCGCGCCTGGACGGCGGGATTGGTCTTCCACTGGTCCTTCACCGCCTCGTCGCCGCCGACATGGACGTAGCGGCCGGGAAACAGGGCCACGACCTCGCTCAGCACGTCGTCCAGGAACGCGAAGGTCTTCTCGTCCACATTGTAGAGATAGGGAAAGACGCCCCAGTCCGAGGAGGTGGCGGCCGGCGGCGTCGCGGCCGAGCCCAGGTCGGGATAGGCGACGATCGGCGCATGGGCGTGGCCCGGCGTCTCGATCTCCGGGACGATGGTGACGTGGCGGGCGGCGGCGTAGGCGACGACGTCTCGCACCTGGTCCTGGGTGTAGTAGCCGCCGATCACCCTCGGCTTGCCGGTCTTGGGGTCGATGTCCGCGGCGGCCGCCGGGCCGGCGGGCGCGCGCCAGGCGCCGACCTCGGTCAGCCTGGGATATTTCTTGATCTCCAGCCGCCAGCCCTGATCGTCGGTCAGGTGCCAGTGCAGGGTGTTGAGCTTGGCCAGCGCCATCCGGTCGATGAGGCCCTTCACGTAGTCGACGCTCTGGAAGTGGCGGGCGCTGTCCAGCATCACGCCGCGCCAGGCGAAGCGCGGCGCGTCCTCGATCTGGCGGGCGGCGACCAGGATCGGCCCGCGCCGGCCGTCGACCGTGGCGAGCTGCCAGGCGGTGACCGCGCCGTAGAACAGGCCCGCGTCGCCGGCCGAGGCGATGGCGATGCGCTGGCCCGAGACCTCGAGCCTGTAGGCCTCGCCGGCCGGGCCCTGGCGGGAGAGGACGATGGCGCGTTCGCCGGCCCTCGGCGCCCGAACGGCCAGCATCAGCCCGCGGCTGCGGCCTAGCAGCTCGGCCAGGTGGCGGGCGCTGGCCATCGCCTGGGGATCGTCGGCGGGCGCGCTGATCACGGTGCGCGCATCCAGTTGGAAGCCGCCGTCGCGCGGAATGTCGGAGACGGGCGCCGGGACGATCGGGGCGCCGGCCCAGCTACTGGTCGCCAGCAGCGCCGCAGCGGCCGTGGCGAGGAGAAGGGAACGGATCATCGGCCGGACTCGCGCAAAATAAGGGCGGAGCGGCAAGCCGCCCCGCCCAGTGGCCTCGATGAGGCGGGGTTGCGGGGAATCTCTGCGCGGGCGGTCTTCATGGACGCATCCTGGACCGGCCTGCGCGCTAAGCGAAGGCGCGGACGGGGATCCGGGCATGGGCCCCCGTCCGCCGCGGGCGCGGCCCAGAGCCGGGCCGTGTCCACGTAGGGTATGGCCGGTCATGACCGGCCGAGCCGCCGCGTCAGAAGGTCAGGTTGATGGTCGCCATGTACTTCCGACCCGTGCGGTAGACGCCGCGCGGCAGCGATTCCTTGTTGGCGTAGGCGTAGTATTCGGAGTCCGTGAGGTTCATGCCCGCCAGGGTCAGGCTGACATTGTCCGTGAAGTTGTAGGTGCCCGACACGTCGAGGGTGTCGTAGTCCTTGACGTACATGTTGTCGCCGCGGTCGACGCCGGTGAAGTACTTCGAACGCCAGCTATAGGTCGCGCGGAGCTGGATCGGGCCGTTCTCGTAGAACGGGCTGAGGTTGACCTGGTGGCGCGAGTTGTAGGGCAGGTCCGCGCCGTCGTCGGCCTCGCCGTCGGCATAGGTGTAGTTGGCCAGCAGGCCCAGGCCGTAGGCGTAGTTCTGCTGATAGGCCAGCGAGAAGCCGGCGATGTCGGCGCTGCCGGCGTTGTGCGGGCGGCTGATCTGATAGGTCGTCACCCGGCCCTGCGACTGGTTGAAGTACTGCTCGGGCGCGGTCTGCTGCAGGATGTAGTTGCTGATGTCCTTGTAGAACAGCTCCAGCGCCACGATCGCCTGGGGCTGGAAGTACCACTCCGCCGACAGGTTGAAGTTGCTCGACTTGTAGGGATCGAGGTTCGGGTTGCCGCCCTGGCCGGTCAGGATGCCGTCCGAGAGCTGGAAGAAGTTGGTCATGTCGGCATAGTTCGGCCGCGCGATCACCTGGGCCGCGGCGAAGCGGACGATGACGTCCTCGGTGACGTTGTAGGCCAGGTTCACGCTGGGCAGGACGTTGTCGTAGGACTTCGACGTCGTCCGCCAGGACCAGTCGGCGGGCCCCGAACAAGGCGAGCCCGGGTTGCAGACATAGCCGGAGCTGTCGACGCCGGTGTTCACATAGCGGAACCCGAAGTTGCCGCGCAGGGCGCCGGATTCGATCTCGGCCTGGGCGTAGATGGCGTTGATGTCTTCCTGGATCGCCCAGTTGCCGGCGGTGAACTCCGGCGCCGCGAAGATCGAGGGCGTCGGCATCGCCTGGCCGGGGGCCAGCCACTGGCCGCCCTGGACATAGGCGACCATGGCGTCGCCGCTGATGCGGAAGCGGCCGCGCATCTGGTCGTTGGCCCCGAAGCCGTCGAGGTAGTTGCCCGGGACGGTGGTGGGCTGGAACAGGCTGGCCGGCGCCGCCACGCCGGTGACCGCGATGCCGGCGTACTGCTGGGTGGTCTCGTGGCGGCGGAACTTGTAGCCGACCTGCACGCGCTTGATGACGCCGTCGAGGTCGAGGCCGAAGTCGGCCTGGGCGTACTTCTCTTCGTCGGTGGTCGGCTTTTCGACCAGGTTGCCGCTCCAGCCCGGATCGGTGGCGAAGGCGGCCGGATTGCCCTGGACGTTGGTGGCGTAGGTCAGTTGGCCGGCCTGGCCGGGCGCGCCGCTGATGTCGACCGTGTAGTCGGCCCAGTTCAGGAATTCGAGGAACACCTGGCGTTTGGTGCCGCCGTCGGCCTTGGACCAGCCCGCGTTCCCCGACAGGTCCCAGCCGTCGCCCTGGTACTTCCCGCGGAAGTCATAGGTGTCGGAGTTCATCTCGGCTTCGCGGTACTGCACGTCCAGCACGCTGAGCGCGTTCTGGAAGCTGGCGACCGTGACCACCTGATCGCGGACGGTCAGGCCGGTGAGCGCGCCCAGGCTGTTCCAGGTGTTGCCCTGGAAGGCGTACATCGACTGGTTCAGGTTGTCGTAGGTGGCCTTGATCTTCAGCCAGTTGAACTCCAGCTCCAGGTTCTCCATCGGCCGGAACTGCAGCGAGGCGGTGTAGCTGGTGCGTTCGCGCTCCTGCTCGAAGAACGAGGTGCCGAAGGCGTTGGGGCTGCGGGCGTTCTGGTTGGCGCCCAAGGTCAGCGCGCATTCGCCCACGCAGCCGAAGTTGCGCGAGTCGACCGGGTTGTCGGCGTTGCCGCCGGCCCAGTTGCCGGCCGCCATGGTGCCGTAGGTTTCGAGGCCGTCGCGGCGAAGCTGATCGGTGGCCCGCTGGACCGAGAACGCCGCGCCGAGGGTCTCGGCCTCGTTCTTCCAGCTCACCATCGCGGCGCCCTGGACATCGCCCTCCTCGGAGCGGTCGTTGTAGAGGTAGCCGAGCGAGCCGGCGAGGGTCAGCGGCTTCAGGTCGAATGGGCGGCGGGTGTTGACGATGACCGTCCCGCCGATGCTGCCTTCGTCGAGCCGCGCTTCCGGCGACTTGTAGATGTCGACGCGGCCGACGATCTGCGGTGCGAGCAGGGCGTAGTTGAAGGTCCGGCCGGGCGTGTCGAGAATGAACCAGTCGGCCGACGCGACCGTCTGACCGTTCAGCAGGGTGCGGTTCAGCGCCGGGTCGGTGCCCAGGATGCTGACCTTCTCGCCCTGGCCGAACTGGCGGTCGACGGTGACGCCGGGCACCATGGTCAGGGCTTCGGCGACGTTGGTGTTCGGGAACTTGCCGACGTCTTCGGCGGTCACCGAGTCGACGATGGCGTCGGCGGCGCGCTTGGTCTCCAGCGATTGCTGCAGCGAGGCGCGGATGCCGGTGACGACGAGTTCGTCGACCTGGGTGGCCTGCGCGAAGGCCGGTCCGGCGCCGGCGACGGCCAACAGGCTCGCGGACGCGATCAAAATGGATTTGCGATGCTTCACTCGGCTTCTCCCCTAAATCCGGGCCTTCCCCCGGAGCCGACGCGAGCCCAATGTGATACCAATTCTTCGCAAAGACCTGCGAAGACCGGCGTTACATCGACCCTGCGACGCCGATCTGTGCGCAGTTTCATAAAATTGACAAGCCCAAAAAGAGACCAATTGCGCTACTGGTACATATTGGTATCTAAATGGTCTCAACACACGCCGACGGCAGGCACGCCGGCGATCCCCGCGGAGAGACGCCCTTGACCTTTTCCGAGCGCATCGGCCGGCTGGACGCCCAGGACCACGCGCCGCTTTACCGCCAGCTCCAGAAGGTGCTGCGTGATGCGATCGCCAATCGCGTCCTGGGCCCCGACGACGCCCTGCCCGCCGAGCGCGACTTCGCCGAGGAACTGGGCGTGTCGAGAATCACCGTGCGCAAGGCGCTGGACGGCCTGGTCGGCGAGGGCCTGCTGGTCCGCCGCCAGGGCGCGGGCACCTTCGTGGCGGCGCGGGTCGAGAAGAACTTCTCCAAGCTGTCGTCCTTCACCGAGGACATGATCGCCCGCGGCCGGGTCCCGCACTCGGCCTGGCTGTCGCGGACCGAAGGCCAGGTGACGCCGGAGGAATCGCTGACGCTCGGCCTGTCGCCGGGCGCGCCGGTCTATCGCTTCAACCGGATCCGCTACGCCGACGGCGCGCCGATGGCGCTGGAATACTCGACCCTGGCGGCGTTCTGCATGCCCAGCCCCGACTTCGTGGAGACCTCGCTCTACGAGGCGCTGGAGAAGACCGGCCACCGGCCGGTGCGGGCGCTGCAGCGGCTGCGCGCTGTGCTGTTCACCGACGAGCAGGCCGACCTGCTGGGCGTGGCGCCGCGCGATCCGGGGCTGCTGATCGAACGGCGCGGGTTCCTGAAGGACGGGCGCGCGGTGGAAGTCACCCAGTCCTATTATCGCGGCGACGCCTACGACTTCGTCGCCGAACTGAACGCCCTTTGAGACAAGCCCAGTGGCCCGGAGAAAACGCGTGACCCTCAAGCCCCCTGCCCTGCGCCCCGAGGCTACGCGCATGTTCCAGGAGGCCGCCGAGGCGCCCGCCGTCGTGGCCCGGATGCTGGCCGCGAACCGCCAGGCGGCCCAGGCGCTGGGGGCCGAACTGCGGGCCCATCCGCCCAGGGCCGTGGTCACCTGCGCGCGCGGCTCCTCGGATCACGCCGCGACCTACGCCAAGTACCTGGTCGAGACCGGCACGGGCGTCGTCACCTCCTCGGCGGCGCTGTCGGTCAGCTCGGTCTATGCGGCCGAGCCGAAGCTGGACGGCATGCTCTACCTGGCGATTTCGCAGTCCGGGAAGAGCCCCGACCTCCTCGCCGCCGTCGAGGCCGCCAGGCAGGGCGGCGCGCGCACCGTGGCCCTGGTCAATGACGAAGCCTCGCCGCTGGCGGCGATGGCCGACCGGGTGCTGCCGCTGCATGCGGGCCCCGAGCTGAGCGTCGCGGCCACCAAGTCCTACATCGCCGCCCTGGCGGGCATCGCCCAACTGGTCGCCGCCTGGACCCAGGACGCCGCCCTGGAGAAGGGCCTGAACGACCTGCCGGCCATCCTGGAAAAGGCCTGGCCGCTCGACTGGAGCTCGGCGGCCGAGCAGTTGAAGGACGCGCGCAACCTCTATGTCCTGGCCCGCGGCGTCGGCTTCGGGGTCGCCCAGGAGGCGGCGCTGAAGTTCAAGGAGACCTGCGGCCTGCACGCCGAGGCCTTCAGCGCCGCCGAGGTGCTGCACGGCCCGATGGCGCTGGTGAACCAGGGCTTCCCGGTCCTGGTCTTCGCCCAGGACGACCAGAGCCAGGACAGCGTCGTGGCCCTGGCCAAGGACCTGGCCGCGCGCGGGGCCCAGGTGATGCTGGCCGGCGGCGGCGGCGGCCTGCCGACCTTGAGCGCCCATCCGATCCTGGAGCCGATCGTCCGGGTGCAGGGCTTCTACCGCATGGCCAATCAGCTCTCGATCCTGCGCGGGCACGATCCCGACCGGCCGCCCCACCTCAACAAGGTGACCGAGACCGTCTGATGACCACCGCGTTCGTGAACGGTCGGGTCCTGACCGCAAAGGGCCTGGAGACCACCAGCATCATCGTCGACGGCGGGCGCATCGCAGCCGTCGGCGAGACGGCGGCCGACCGGACCGTCGACCTGGAGGGCGGCTATCTGCTGCCCGGCTTCATCGACACCCAGGTCAACGGCGGCGGCGGGGTGCTGTTCAACGACGCGCCCACGGTCGAGGCGATCGCCACGATCGGCGCGGCGCACCGCACCTATGGAACCACCGGCTTCCTGCCGACCCTGATCAGCGACGACCTCTCGACCGTCGCCAGGGCCATCGCGGCGGTCGATGCGGCGATCGAGGCCGGCGTGCCCGGCGTGCTGGGCATCCACATCGAGGGGCCGTTCCTCAGCGAGCAGCGCAAGGGGGTGCACGACGCCTCCAAGTTCCGCACCCTGGACGCCGCGGCGCTGGAGCTGCTGACCTCGGCCAGGCGCGGCCGCACGCTGGTGACCCTGGCGCCCGAAACCACGACGCCCGAAATGATCGGCAAGCTGGCCCGGGCCGGGGTGACCATCGCCGCGGGCCACACCAACGCCACCTACGAGCGGCTGACCGAGGCGCTGGGCGCCGGCGTCACCGGCTTCACCCACCTGTTCAACGCCATGTCGCCATTGACCAGCCGCGCCCCGGGCGCGGTCGGGGCGGCGCTGGAGCATCAGGCGAGCTGGTGCGGGATCATCGCCGACGGCCGCCACATCCATCCGGCGGTGCTGCGCATCGCCTTCGCGGCCAAGCGGCGCGACCGGTTCATGCTGGTCACCGACGCCATGCCCAGCGTCGGCATGACCGACAAGAGCTTCACCATCCAGGGCCGCCCGATCCGGGTGGTCGACGGGGTCTGCGTCGACGAGAACGGCACCCTGGCCGGATCGGACCTGGACATGGCCGGAGCGGTCGCCAACGCCGTGCGGATGGCCGGGCTCAGCCTGGAAGAGGCCGCAAGGATGGCCTCGGCCAACCCGGCGGCGTTCCTGCGCCTGGACGGGTACGGCGTCATCGCGCCCGGCGCGCGCGCCGACCTCGTGCTGCTGGACCAGGACCTGAGGACGCAGCGGACCTGGATCGGCGGCATCGAATAATATTGCGAGTCATTCGCAACTGTGATGTGGTGGGAGCATGTCGCAGGAAGCTTCCCAACCCGCCTCGCCCTACAAGCTGTTCGACGTCGCCCTGAAGGCCAAGTCCCCGCTGTCGCCCCACCTCTGGCGCTTCACCTTCGAGGGGCCGCAGGTCGGGCGGATGGCGACCCTGGCGCCTGACCAGCGCATCAAGATCTTCTTTCCGACCCCGCAGGGCCGCCCGCCGGAGCTGGTCGGCACGCCCGATTGGTACGCCCGCTACAAGAAGCAGGACGTGGCCACCCGCCCGCCCATGCGCACCTATACGATCCGCGCCCTGCGCGCCCATGCCGGCGAGGTGGACGTCGACTTCGTGCTGCATGGCGAGACCGGCCCCGCCTCGACCTGGGCCACGCGGGCCAGGCCGGGAGAACGCCTGCAGATCATGGCCCCCAACGCCGCCTTCGAGGGCGACGCCGGCGGCTATGAATGGAAGCCGCCGCAGGGCCTGAGGCGCCTGCTGCTGATCGCCGACGAGACCGCCCTGCCGGCGGTGGCCGGAATCCTCGAGGAACTGGCCGCCCTGCCCGCCCCGCCGATCACCGAGCTCTACGTCGAGACGCCGTCGGAGGACGACGCGATCCCGCTGGCCACCTGGCCGGGGCTGTCGGTCGAATGGATGCCGCGCGGCCTCGAAGCGCCCGGCGCGAAGATGCTGGGCGCCGCCCATCGGGCCGCCCTGCCGACCGCTGGATCGAAGGCCGCGCCGGTGCTGGCCGAGGTGAACGTCGACGAGGCCATCCTCTGGGACGTCTCGGCCCCGGGCGACGCCGGCTTCTATGGCTGGGTGGCCGGCGAGGCCGCGGCGGTCCTGGCCATCCGGCGGCTGCTGATCGCCGAACGCAAGGTCGACAAGAACGCGCTCAACCTGATGGGCTATTGGCGCGAAGGCCGGGTGCTGGACTGATCGCCCGCTAGGTCTCGTCCGCGAACTCGCCAAGCAGGCTGAGCCCCTGGATCCAGGTCGCGCCGTCCTGCTTGACGACCGTGCGCACCTGGCCGATCCCCGATTGGTCGACGGCCTCGGCCAGGGCTTCCGAATGGGTGACCAGCCAGATCTGGGCGCGCTCGGCGGCGCGGGTCACCAGCCGGGCCAGCGGCGCCATCAGGTGCGGATGGAGGCTGGCTTCCGGCTCGTTCAGGGCGACGAAGGGCGGCAGGCGATAGGCCAGCAGCGCGCCGGCCAGGCCCAGGAACCGCAGGGTCCCGTCGGACAGCTCCTCCGGCTCGAACACCCGATCGGGAAACTCCGCGAACACCATGCCGAAGCTGGCGGTGCGTCCCGGCTGGGGAACCACCAACCGTGCGCCGGGGAAGGCTTCGGCGATCGCCTGGTCCAGGTCGTGGGTGTCCTGGCGCACATGGGCCAGGGTGGCGAACACCGCCGCCAGGTTCGAGCCGTCCGAGGCCAGGGTCGGGGTCGCCGCCGCCGGGCACGGGCGGCGCAGGGGCGAGCCGGCGTCGGTGCGCAGGTCGTGGTAGAAGCGCCACTCCAGCAAGGTGCGCCGGACCATGTCGAGCATGGGATAGCGGCTGGGATCCTGCAGCCGCCCGAGCACCGTTTCCGAGGCCAGCAGGTCGATGTCGATCTCGACGGGGCGGCCGTCCTCGTCGCGGGCCATGACCGAGGGGCCGCGCCGATCCATCAGCCGCACCTGGCGCCCGCCGCCATCGTAGGAGAGCCACTCCTCCTTGATCTGCGGCTCGAGGTCGAAGGCCGCCGTCGGGCGCGCGGGAAAGCCGATCTCGACGTGATAGCGGTAGACGCCGCGCGCCGCGCCCCGCGCCTCGGGATCGGAGAGGCTGACCTCCAGCGCGATACGAGCAGGACCCGATCGCCGCTGGCCGGCCCAGAACGCCGAGGCCATGCCCTCCTGGGCCAGTTCCAGTCCCAGCGTGTTGGCGGCGGCCGCGCGGATCAGCTCCAGGGCTCGATAGAGGTTGGTCTTGCCGACCCCGTTGCCGCCGACGAACACCTCCAGGTAGCTGACCGGGCAGACGATCTTGCGCAGCGAGCGGTAGCCGACGGCGGAGAATTCGCGGACGCGGAGCAAGGCGTCTCCCAGGGCTGACGAGGAGCCCTCCAAACCTAACCGCGAATCCCAAGCCTGGTAGAGCTAAAGTCTCCCTTGACCGGCCTAGCGGACAGTTCTCCCAGAGGGGCAGGGCGATCGCATCCGGCTCTTCTCCAGGGTTCGTCATGGCCGGGCCGGCAGGTCCCGGCCATCCATGGACACCGCCTTGTCGAGAATCTCCGGCGCGTATGGATCCCCGGCACGCCGGCGCGGCCGGGGATGACGATCAGAGGCGGCGCGCGCCCAGATTGGATCAAAGGCTTGAGAAGGCCTGGTCGAGGTCGGCGATGAGGTCGGCGACGTTCTCGATGCCGACCGACAGGCGGATGACGTCGGGGCCGGCGCCGGCGGCGACCTGGTTCTTCTCGTCCAGTTGGCGGTGGGTGGTCGAGGCCGGGTGGATGATCAGGCTGCGAGTGTCGCCGAGATTGGCCAGGTGAGAGAACAGCTTCACCCCGCCGACCAGCTTGATCCCGGCCTGGTAGCCGCCCTTGAGCCCGAACGAGAACACCGAGCCGGCGCCGTTCGGCGTGTAGCGCTTGGCCAGCGCGTTGTAGGGGTTGCCGTCGAGGCCGGCATAGGAGACCCACGCCACCTTGTCGTTGGCTTCCAGCCACCTGGCGACCGCCAGGGCGTTGTCGGCGTGGCGCTGCATGCGCAGCGGCAGGGTTTCGATGCCGGTCAGGATCATGAAGGCGTTGAACGGCGAGATCGACGGGCCAAGGTCGCGCAGGCCGAGCGCGCGGCAGGCGACGATGAAGGCGGCCGGGCCGAACGCCTCGGTGAACACCTTGCCGTGATAGCTGGGGTTGGGCTGCGAGAGATAGCCGAACTTGTCGCTGGCGGCCCAGTCGAAGCGGCCGGAGTCGATGATCGCCCCGCCCATCGAGTTGCCGTGGCCGCCGAGGAACTTGGTCAGCGAGTGGACGATGATGTCGGCGCCGTGCTCGAACGGCCGGCAGAGGTAGGGGGTGGCCAGGGTGTTGTCGACCACCAGCGGCACGCCGGCGTCATGGGCGACCTTGGCGATGGCGGCGATGTCGGTGATCACGCCGCCCGGATTGGCGATCGATTCCACGAACACCGCCCGGGTCTTGTCGTTGATGGCGGCGGCGTAGTCGGCCGGATCGTCGCTATCGATGAAGGTGGTCTCCCAGCCCATCCGCCTGAAGGACTGGCCGAGCTGGTTGATCGAGCCGCCATAGAGCTTGCGCGAGGCGACGATGTTGCAGCCCGGCTCCATCAGCGAGTGGAAGGCCAGGAACTGGGCGGCGTGGCCGCTGCCGACCGCCAGGGCCGCGACGCCGCCCTCCAGGTCGGCCAGGCGCGCTTCCAGCACGCCGGTCGTGGGGTTGCCCAGGCGGGTGTAGATGTTGCCCGGCGCTTCGAGGTTGAAGAGGTTGGCCGCGTGGTCGGCGTCGTCGAAGACGAAGGCCGTGGTCTGGTAGATCGGGGTGATCCGGGCCTTGGTCGTGGGATCGGGCGCGGCGCCGGCGTGGATGGCGCGGGTCTCGAAGTTCTGGGTCATGCGGGCGTCCTCTACGTCTCGTTGCAGCGACCTAGCCCGCGGCGCGGGCTCAGGTCCAGCCAGTGACGAGGTCGTGAGGCCTCAGATTTCCTACTTCCGCAGGATCTCCTTCCGCTTGCGCTCGTACTCGGACTTGGTGATGACGCCCTCGTCGTACGCCTTCTTGAGGTCGACGAGTTCCTGGCCGGTGGTCGCGGTGTCGACCTGGGTCGTGGTGCTGCTGCCGCAGGCGCCCAAGGGGGCGGCGCCGAGGCTGAGGACGGCGGCGGCGGCGAGGATGCGCATCATGGCTTTCTGGCTCCGATTGAGCCGCCATTAGGCCTCGAAAGCCGAGCTTGCGCCCTCAGGTGCAACCCTGAGAACCCAGGCCGGGGTTCGCCCGGTCAGGCGGTGCGGATCTGCCCCTCGACCAGGGCCACCGGCCAGGGCCGCAGCGACGCCCCGGCGCAAGGCCCGCCCACGCAGGCGCCGCTGTCGATGTCGAACAGGGCGCCGTGCCAGGCGCAGGCGATCAGGTCGCCGGCCGGCGTCAGGTAGTCGTCGAGCTTCTGGGCCAGCGGCAGGCCGGCGTGCGGGCAGCGGTCGACATAGCCCCTCACCTCCTGGCCGCGGCGGACCACGAAGCCATGGAAGAAGCCCTCGCCGATCTGCAGCACGAAATTGCGCGCCGCCCCGTCGGCGATCAGCTCCAGGGGGCCGAGCTTCACGCCTGGGGGCGTGGAGAACAGCCGGACCGCAGGCTGGGGCGTCTCCTCGCTCACCCGAGGATGGTTCCGACGCAGGGGCCAAAGCCGATGGCGACATAGCCCGCGGCGCGGGCGTGACCGGCGATGGAGAGCTCGTCGCCGTCCTGCAGGAAGGTGCGGGTCTCGCCGCTGGGCAGGGTGATCGGCGCGGTCCCGCCGCGGGTCAGCTCCAAGAGGCTGCCGAGGCCGGTGTCGTCGGGGGTGGAGATGGTGCCGGTGCCCAGCAGGTCGCCCGGATTGAGGTCGCAGCCGCCGACCGTGTGGTGCGCCACCATCTGGGCGGCGGTCCAGTAGAGGTGGCGCGCGGCGCTGGCCGAGATGCGGACCGGAGCGGTCCCCTGCTGGCGCATCCGGGCCGTCGACAGGAACACCTCGAGGTCGAGAGCGTAGGCGCCCGATGCCTGGTCGGCCGCGTCGGTCAGATAGGCCATCGGCGCGGGGTCGCCTGCGGGGCGCGCCGGCTGGGCGATGCGGAACGGGGCCAGGGCCTCGCTGGTCACGATCCAGGGCGAGATGGTGGTCATGAAGTTCTTGGCCAGGAACGGCCCCAGCGGCTGGTATTCCCAGGCCTGGAGGTCGCGGGCCGACCAGTCGTTGAGCAGGCAGAGGCCGGCGATGTGGGCGGACGCCTGGCCGATCGGGATGGGCTGGCCCAGCGTGTTGCCCTGGCCGATCCAGACGCCGAGTTCCAGCTCCAGGTCGAGCCGGGCGGAGGGGCCGAAGGTCGGCGCCTCGGCGTCGGGGGCCTTCTTCTGGCCGCTGGGCCGGCGCACCGGCGCGCCCGAGACGCGGATCGAGGAGGCGCGGCCGTGATAGCCGATCGGCACGTGCTTGTAGTTCGGCAGCAGCGGGTTGTCGGGCCGGAACTGGCGGCCGACGTTCAGGGCGTGATGAATGCCGGCGTAGAAGTCCGTGTAGTCACCGATGGCGGCCGGCAGATGCAGGGTGCAGGCGTCGGCGCGATGAAGCCAGGTCTCGACCTCGGCGCGGTCGGGCGCGCCTTGGGCGAGCAACTCCGACAGCCGCCGGCGCAGGGCGCGGCGGGCCGCGGGCGCCAGACCCAGCAGCGGGTTCAGCGTCGGGCCGGCGGCGGCCTTAGCCGCGGCCTTGGCCTCGCCGCTCAGCAGGGCCGAGCGTGCGGCCAGCGACAGGTCGAGGATCAGGTCGCCGATCGCCACCCCGCCCCGCGGCGCGGCGCCGTTCGGCGAGAAGACGCCCAGCGGCAAATTCTGGATCGGGAAGTCGGCATGGCCGTCGGCGCTCGAAACCCAACTGGCGCGGGCCGGGTCGTGGGTCTCGTCGATCATCGGGTGGGAACTTGCGCCTTGGAGAAGCCGGTCCAGCAGTCGTCATAGTCGAGCTGGTGCAGCGGGGTTTCGGTTGCGAACCGGGTCGGGCGGATCACCCAGCGGCTCTCGAACATGAAGGCCATGGTGTTCTCGATCTTGTGCGGCGCGAGGTTGGAGGCGACGGCCTTCTCGTAGCTCTCGCGGTCGGGGCCGTGGCCGCTCATGCAGTTGTGCAGCGAGGCGCCGCCGGGCGCGAAGCCGCCGGCCTTGGCGTCATAGGCGCCGTGGATCAGGCCCATGAACTCGCTCATCACGTTGCGGTGGAACCAGGGCGGGCGGAACGTGTGCTCGGCCACCATCCAGCGCGGCGGGAAGATCACGAAGTCGCAGTTGGCGGTGCCGGGGACCTCCGACGGCGAGGTCAGGACCGTGAAGATCGACGGGTCGGGGTGGTCGTAGCTGACCGTGTTGATCGTGTTGAAGCGGCCCAGGTCGTACTTGCAGGGCGCCAGCGCGCCGTGCCAGGCGACGACGTCGAGCGGGCTGTGGTCCAGCGTCGTGGTCCATAGCGCGCCCTGGAATTTCTGAACGACTTCCGTGGGTTCGTCGCGATCCTCAAACCAGGCCGTCGGGTAGAAGAAGTCGCGGGCGTTGGCCAGGCCGTTGGCGCCGATGGGGCCGAGCTCGGGCAGGCGGAACGGCGCGCCGTAGTTCTCGCAGACATAGCCGCCGGCGACCGGGCCGGTCAGCTCGACGCGGAAGCGCACGCCGCGCGGGACTACCGCGATCTCGCCCGGCTTCAGCTCAAGGCGGCCGAACTCGGTGGCGAGCAGCAGTTCGCCCTCCTGCGGCGCCAGCAGCAGCTCGCCATCGGCGTCGCAGAACACCCTGCCCTGCATCGAGCGGTTGGCGGCGTAGAGGTGGATGGCGATGCCAGCGAAGGTCCCGACGTCGCCGTTGCCGGCGTAGGTGACCAGCCCGTCGATGAAATCGGTCGGCTCGGCCGGGATCGGCAGCGGATCCCAGCGCAGGCGGTTGGGGCTGGGCGGAACCTCGTCGAAGGGGCCAGAGCGCAGCAGTTTGCCGCCGGCATAGGGCTGATAAGGCGAATGGCTGGCGGTGGGGCGCAGGCGATAGAGCCAGGAGCGCCTGTTCTCATGCCGTGGCGCAGTGAAGGCGCTGCCCGAGAGCTGCTCGGCGAACAGGCCGAACGGCGTCTGCTGCGGCGAGTTCTGGCCGACCGGCAGGGCGCCGGCGACGGCCTCGGTTTCGAAGCTTCCCCCGAAGCCGGACATGTAGTTCAGCGGCATGGTTGTCTCCACGGCCGGTTTCCCCCTCAAACCCTAGGCGGGCATAGGCGCCGCCGCATCCTGCACGATCCGGTGGGTCCCGGTCTTCGGCCTGCGGCCGAAACCGGGATGACACGTATGATTCAGGCCGCGTCGACCTTGATGACGCCGCGGCGGATCTGGTCGAGCTCGATGGACTCGAACAGGGCCTGAAAGTTGCCGTTGCCGAAGCCCTCGTTGCCCTTGCGCTGGATGATCTCGAAGAAGATCGGGCCGAACAGGTTCTCAGTGAAGATCTGCAGCAGGATGCCTTCGTCGCCGACATTGCCGTCGATGAGGATGCGGTTCCTCTTCAGGCGCTCCAGGTCCTCGCCGTGGCCGGGGACGCGCTTGTCGACCAGTTCGTAATAGGTCTCGATGGTGTCCTGCAGGTTCACGCCGCGGGCGCGCAGGGCTTCGACCGTCTCGAAGATATTATCCGTGGTGAAGGCCAGGTGCTGGATGCCCTCGCCGTTGTACTCGCGGATGAACTCCTCGATCTGGGACCTGTCGTCCTGGCTCTCGTTCAGCGGGATGCGGATGGCCTTGTCGGGCGCGATCATCGCCTGGCTGAACAGGCCCGTGGCCTGGCCCTTGATGTCGAAATACTTCTGCTCCTCGAAGCCGAAGATCTGGTTGTAGAAGCTCGACCAGGTACGCATCTGGCCGCGCTTGACGTTGTGGGTCAGGTGGTCGAGCAGGTCGAGGCCGACGCTGTTCCTGGCCTCGGCCTCCGCCGCGCCGGGGATCTGCTCCCAGGCGTCGTAGATCGCGCCCTTGTCGCCGAAGCGGTCGACCAGATAGAGCAGCGAGCCGCCGATCCCTTCCAGCACATAGGCGTCCGGCAGGGCCGAGGTCGGGGCGTCGGCCGGCCTGGCGCCGCGCGAAACGGCGAGGTCATAGGCGGCCTTGGCGTCGGCGACGCGGAAGGCCATGCCGTTGGCCGACGGGCCGTGGGCCGCGCGGAATTCGGCGGCCTGGCCGGCCGGCTCCTGGTTGACCAGCAGGTTGATGCGGCCCTGCTTGTAGCGGGTGATCGCCTTGGTCGGATGCCTGGACCAGGCGGTGAAGCCGAGCTGTTCGATCAGCGCCGTCATCCCGACCGGATCGGGGCTGGTGAACTCGACGAATTCGAAACCGTCGAGACCGATGGGATTTTCCGGGGTCACGGTCATGTCAGGCGTCTCCCTTGAGGCAGGCGTCGAGCGCCTGCACGAATGGCTGGACGGTGTCGGCCTTCAGGCCGGCGATGTTGATGCGGCCGGAACCGGCCATGTAGACGGCGTGGTCGCGGCGCATGGCCTCGACCTGGGCCGGGCTCAGCGGCAGCAGGGCGAAGAGGCCGTGCTGGTCGCGCAGCGGCTCCAGGCGCGGATCGGCCTCGGCCAGCGCCGCGCGCACCTGATTCAAACGCGTGCGCATGGCGTCCAGTTCGGCGCGCCACTGGGCGGTCAGGGCGGGATCTTCGAGGATCACCCGGACGGCGGCGGCTCCGTGGTCCGGCGGCATCGACCAGGCGCAGCGCGCCAGTTGCAGGATGTTGGAGCGGACCACGTCCTCATGACCGCGGGCGCGGACGAACAGCGCGCCGGTGCGCTCGCGGTAAAGGCCGAAGTTCTTGTCGCAGGAATAGGCGACGATGACCGCGTCCGAGGCGTCCATCACCAGCCGCATGCCGGCGGCGTCCTCGTCGAGGCCCGCGCCCAGGCCCTGATAGGCCAGGTCGATGAGGGGGACGGCGCCGCGCGCGCTCAGCAGCGCCGCGACCTCGGCCCACTGGGCCAGGGACAGGTCCGCGCCGGTCGGGTTGTGACAGGCGCCGTGCAGGAGCACGAGGTCGCCGGCCGTGGCCCTGGCCAGGGCGGCCATCATCTCGTCGAAGCAGATGCGCTGGGTCGCCGGGTCGAAATAGCGGAAGCTCTCCACGGCCAGGCCGGCCTGGCGGAAGATCGGCGCGTGGATCGGCCAGGACGGCGCGCCCATCCAGATGCGGGCGCCGGGCGCGCCGGCGTTGGCCAGCTCGGCCGCCAGGCGCAGGGCGCCCGTGCCGCCGGGGGTCTGGACCGCGAACAGGCCCTCGCCGGCCCGGCTCTTGCCGAACACCACCGGGGCGATGGCTTCCAGGAAACCGAAGTCGCCCTCGGGGCCGAGATAGGCCTTGGTGGCCTGCGTTTCGAGCAGCACCCGCTCGGCGGCCTTCATGGCCCCGAACACCGGCGTGGCGCCGGCCGCGTCGCGATAGACGCCGACGCCGAGGTCAAGCTTCTGCGGGCGCGGGTCGTTCTTATAGAGGGCGATCAGAGACAGCAGCGGGTCCGGCGCCTGGGCCTGCAGCCCGGCGAACAGCGAGCGCGCGGGGGCGATCACATCGGTCATGCGGCGTCCTCCTTCATCTGAGAAGAAAGTTACGCGCAGCCCGCGATGAACGGCTTTCAATCTCGCGGCGTTTTGACGATCATCTGGTGAAACGTTTCACCAACGGGCCAATATATGAAAGAGACGCATCAGCTCGACGAGGTCGACCGGAAGCTGCTCCGCGCCCTGCAAGCCGACGCCTCGCAGAGTCACGCCGCGCTGGCCGAACAGGTGGGCGCCTCGCCGGCCTCGTGCTGGCGGCGGATCAAGGCGCTGGAGGCGGCCGGCGTGCTGCGCGAGGCGGTGCGGCTGGTCGACGCCGAGCGCGTCGGCCGCGGGGTCAACGTCATGTGCCAGCTACGCATGAAGTCCCACGCCACCGTCCAGCGCCAGGAGTTCGAGGCCTTCCTGCGCACGCGGCCGGAGATCATGGAATGCCACTCGATGTCCGGCGAATGGGACTATCTGATGCGCGTGGTCGTCGCCGACGTGGCCGGCTACGAGCGGTTCCTGATGGGCGTGGTGCTGAACCATCCCAACGTCGCGACCGCGGCGTCGCACTTCGCGTTGAGCCAGGTGAAGTACACGACGGCCATGCCGGTCTGAGGGCGTGGGCGGGGAGGTCGCGTGACAACCCGATGGGCTCATGCAAACTCTCAAGCTCGAAGCATGATCGGTTTCGATGAATCGAGTCGTGCTCGGGACTCTTTGAATTTAGGGCATTTTCTTAGCCGAGCCGGCATCCGCTTCGACGGAAGATGCTCCAGGTCGGGGAACGGGCGATGAAGCACCTGCTGCTGACGATGGCGCTGATGGCGCCCGCTTCGGTCTGCCTGGCGCAGGCTGCGACGCCGCCGCCGGCCGTCATCGCCGATCCCGCGCCGGACAAGGATCGACCTGCGCACCTCCTGCAGGTGCGCTACCACACCGGCGGCGTCCAGGTTCCGGCTCGGTTCTTCACCGCCGGCGGCCAAGGCCCGCATCCGACCGTCCTGCTGCTCCACGGCTTTCCGGGCACCGAGCTCAACCTCGATCTGGCGCGGGCCATCCAGCGGGCGGGCTGGAACGTGCTGGCGATCCACTATCGCGGCGTCTGGGGCGCTCCTGGGCAATTCAGCTTCGGGCACACCATCGAGGATGCGCGCGCGGCGCTGGCGTGGCTGCGGCACCCGTTCAACAGCAGCCAGGTGGACGCGACGCGGCTGGTGGTGCTGGGCCACAGCATGGGCGGTTTCGACACGGTGATGCTGGGCGACGAACCGGTCGCCGGCTTCGTGGTCATCTCCGCCGCCGACCTCGGCGGCATGGCGGCGCAACTTGGCGATCCGACCGGGCTGGCCGAAGCGCTCATGGGCCTGACCGACGATGCGAGTTTCACCAACGCCACGCCGGCGGCGCTGGCCGACGAGATCCTCGCCAACGCCGAAGCCTGGGACTGGCGACGCAACGCTGCGGAGATGGCCGGACGGCCGGCGCTGATCATCAGTTCGGACGACGGCGCCGAGCCGGCCGATCAAGCCGTCGCCGACGCCATCGAGGCCGCCGGCGGCCCTGCCCCGACCCGCGTGAGGTTCCCGACCGACCACAGCTACAACGACCACCGCATCGCCCTGCAGTCGGCCGTGGTCAGGTGGCTGCAGACGACCTATCCCTGACGCGGGAAGCGGCCCCCTATCCGATCAGGGGATCGGCGCGCGCGGGGTCTGCCAACCGCCGGCGGCCTGGGCCGGCGCCTTGCGCGGCTCCCACGGATCGGCGACCCGGCCCCAGGCCTCCCGGCGCAAGGTGGGGGAGTTGCGGATCATGCTGTCGGGCGGCGTGATCCCGCGGCCATGGCCATCGGAGGTTCCCCATTTGCGCGGGTCGGTGGAGGTGGTCCGCGCCCCGCCTTCGCCGTCCGGACGCCGCTCGGTCACGTGACCGTCCAGTTCCTTGCAGCGCCAACCGCCGTCGAGCGTCGCCTTGCACCCGGCCTTTTCGGCGCTGGCGGGCGAGGCCAGAAGGGCGGTCGCGAAAGCCGCGATCAGAAGCGCACGCATGCCAATACTCCATCCGGGCGACGCCCACGGCGCCACGCCTGGTAGAACATTAGCGCCTCGGCGGGACGGGGGTCACTCCCAATCTGGGCCGCCCGGCCGCGCGGCGGCGCGGTTCCGCCGAACACGCTCGATGATCGGACCTTGACGAGCTCGCCTCGCCGGGCGGACCGTCCGCACGGGGCGGGGCTGGCCAGGGAAGCTAGCCATGGACGATGCACGCCCGATCACGCCTGAGAAGATCATGGAGTTGGGCTGGGGCTTTTGGGGTTCCAAGACGCTGCTCAGCGCCGTCGAGCTGGGGGTGTTCACCGAGTTGGGAAAAGGGCCGCTGGGCCTGCAGGCGCTGACCACGCGACTGGATCTGCACCCCCGTTCGGCCCGCGACTTCCTCGACGCCCTGGTGGCGCTGGGCATGCTGGCCCGCGAGGGCGAGGTCTACGCCAATACGTCCGAGACCGCGGTCTTTCTCGATCGGAACAAGCCGACCTATGTCGGCGGCATCCTGGAAATGGCCAATACCCGGCTCTACCGCTTCTGGAACGGACTGACCGAGGCGCTGCGCACCGGCCAGCCGCAGAACGAGGCCAAGGACGGCGGCGAGGACCTGTTTGGGACGATCTATGCCGATCCCGTCATCCTGGAGAGCTTCCTGCGGGGCATGACCGGCGTCAGCCTGCCCGCCGCCCAGGCCATGGCGGCGCTGTTCCCGTGGAACGAGGTCAAGTCCTTCGTCGACGTCGGCTGCGCCCAGGGCGGGGCGACGGCGGCGATCGCCCAGGCCCATCCGCACCTGTCGGCGACCGGCTTCGACCTGCCCGCCGTGCAGCCGGTGTTCGAGGCCTATGTGAAGGAGAAGGGGCTTCAGAGCCGCGTGCGCTTCCAGGCCGGGGACTTCTTCGCCGGGCCGATGCCCACGGCCGACGTGATCATCATGGGCCACATCCTGCACGACTGGGATCTGGGCCAGAAGCAGGCGTTGCTGGCCAAGGCCCATGCCGCCCTGCCCGAGGGCGGGCGGTTGATCGTCTATGACGCGATCATCGACGACGAGCGGCGGCAGAACGTCTTTGGCCTGCTGATGAGCCTCAACATGCTGATCGAGACCAACGGCGGCTTCGACTACACCGGCGCCGACTGCATCGGCTGGATGAAGGCGGCCGGGTTCAGGGACGCCCGCGTCGAGCCGCTGGTCGGGCCGGACTCGATGGTGATCGGAACCAAGTAGCGCGCCGTCAGGCGCGGCCGGCGGCGAAGGCCTTCATCAGCGGGCCGTAGACCTCAGCCGGCGGAAAACCCTCGAAGCTGGCGACCGCCGGCGTGGTCGCCCACGGCAGTTTCTCGGCGGTCATGGTCTCCATGTAGGGCTCAAGGCCGCTCGGGTCGTCCAGCAGGGTCGTGCGGACATTGACCAGATGCTCGGCCCCGTCCGGGCGCGTGAACATCCAGCTCTTGCAGTGCGGGCAGAAGAAGTGGCGCGTCGCCCCGTGCAGGCCGCCGAGAACCGGCTCGCCCTCCATGACGGTGAACCCGGCGCTGGGCGTCAGGACGCTCAAGGAAAAGGCGCTGGCGGTCATCTTCTGACAGCCGGTGCAGTGGCAGGCCATGGTGATCAGCGGCGGCGCGGAGATCCTGAAACGCACCTGGCCGCAACGGCAGCCGCCTTCCCTCGCGAACTCGCCCATGACCGCCCTCCGCCTTGTGTTTCGAGGCCACGGTTATGGCAGCTTCGCGCCACGTCTCCAACGTGAGCATCGCGGCCGAGCTTGACCATCACCTCGGGCGCTTGGCATGGCTGGCGGCGTAGACGCGAGGAGGCGCCCGTGAACCCGTTCCCCGACGACATCTTTACCGAGCCGGAGGACGTGGACCCCGACGGCCTGGCCAATCTGGGGCCGCTGCGGCGGCTGGCCGGGGCCTGGGAAGGGCGCAAGGGCGTGGACCTGAACCCCAAGGCCGATGGCCCCGAGCAGCGCGAATATGTCGAGCGCATCGTCATGCGGCCGATCGATCCGCAAGCCAACGGGCCGCAACTGTTCTACGGCCTGCGTTACCACGTGCACATCATCGCCGTGGACGAGGAAACGACCTTCCACGATCAGGTCGGATACTGGCTGTACGAGCCGGCGACCGGGTTGATCCTGCAATCCCTGGCCATTCCACGCGGTCAGACCGCGCTGGCCGGCGGCGCGGCGACCGACACCGGCATCCTGGTCAAGGCGACGCGCGGCGACACCCAGCACGGGATCTGTTCGACGGCGTTCCTGGAGCACGCCTTCCGTACGGAGTCCTATCAGCTTGAGGTCACCTTCCACGACGATGGCAGTTGGAGCTACGTCTCGGACACCATGCTGGCGGTGCGCGGCCAGGAGGGTCTCTTCCAGCACCGCGACCGCAACACCCTCTCGAAGGTCGCCGAGCCGATGGGAAATCCGCTGATGCGCCGCAAGAGCGGACTGGACCTCTAGGGTCGTCAGCCTCGCGAGGGCCCGAAGCGCGCGACGAGGTCGTAGGCCTCGCCGGGGAACAACTGGCGGACGCGCGTAACGCCTTCGCCGCCCCGCCAGGTGCGCCGCTCGACCGCCAGGCAGGCGGTCTTCGGCGCGATCGCCAGCAGCCGCGCGGCCTCGGCGTCGGCGGCCACGGCGGCGATGCGGTTCTCCGCCTCGGTCCAGGGAATGTGCTCCAGCAGCCAGGCTCCGGGCGAGATCTGGGCGAAGTCGATGCGGGCCGCCTCCGGCGCCGCGCGCATGCTGATGAGCCGGTCTTCGAGGGCGAAGGGCTGGTCGTTGGCGAAATGCACGCCGCGCAGGGCCAGGAGCGCGCGCCCGCCGGCGAGTTCCGCCTCCTCCGCGCCCTTCGCCGCGCGCCGGACGCAGGAGATCAGCTCGAAGCGATAGGCCTGCCCCCGGCCCTCGATCTCCGAGCGGAGGTCCGGAATGTCGAGCACCGCGGAATGAACCCGCGGCCGGGCGACGAAGGATCCTGCGCGGCGGCGACGTTCGATCAACCCCGCCTCGGCCAGGGCCGAGATCGCCTTGCTGACCGTCATGCGCGAGCAGCCGTACTGCTCGGTGAGTTCGTGTTCGAAGGGAATGCGGTCGCCCGGCCCCCACTCGCCCGAGAGGATCTTGGCCTCGATGTCGGTGCGGATGCGCTGGTGAAGGGCGGTGGGAACCTCGGCTTCCGCGATGGGAGCGGGCTTGTTCACGCGAGCACGTTCTCCAGGACCTGCCGATAGCGGGCGACGATCTCCCCACGGCGGTGATGGCGACCATTAGTGACCAGCTTCGCGCCGGCCCGCCAGACGCCGTCGATCACGTCCTTGCGCCCGGCGAACACCAGGCTGTCGAGGATGGCGTCGCCTGAGCGGCCGACCAGCACCGGATGGGCGGGATCGAGGCTCACGATATCGGCCGGCGCGCCGGGTCGCAGGGCCGCAGGCTCGGCCCCCAGCGCTTGCGCCCCGCCGGCGAGGGCCGCCCGATAGAGATCCGCGCCCGTGGAATCGCCTGCCTCCAGCGCCAGCACGTTGCGGGTGCGCCGCGCCAGCCGCTGGCCGTACTCCAGAACCCGCAACTCCTCGGCGGCGTCGATCAGGACATTGGAGTCGGAGCCGACGCCGAAACGTCCCTGGGCCGCCTGATAGTCCAGGGCGGGAAACAGCCCGTCGCCGAGATTGGCCTCGGTGATGGGGCAGAGCCCGGCGACTGCGCCGCTTCGGGCCAGGGCGAGGGTTTCCTCCGGCGTCATGTGGGTAGCGTGGACCAGGCACCATCCGGTCCCGACCGACGCATGGTCAAGCAGCCATTCGACCGGCCGCGCGCCCGACCAGGCGCGGCAATCGTCCACTTCCTTCGTCTGTTCGGCGATATGGATGTGGATCGGGGCATCGCCGGCAAGCGCCTGGAGCACAGCGAGTTCGGCCGGCGTCACCGCGCGCAGGCTGTGCGGCGCCAATCCCACCACCGCCCCGGGCAGGTGCGCGACAGCCTCGCGGCTGCCCTCCAACAGGCGCGCGAAGCCGTCGATGTCATGGATGAAGCGGGCCTGACCAGCGGTCGGAGGGAGTCCCCCGAAGCCGGCGTGGGCATAGAAGACCGGCAGCAGGGTCAGGCCCAGGCCCGTCTCTTCAGCCGCCGCGGCGATGCGGGCCGCCATCTCGGCCGGATTGGCGAAGGACGCCCCGTCGCGATCGTGATGCAGGTAGTGGAACTCGCCCACGCGCGTGAAGCCGGCCTCCAGCATCTCTGCATAGGCCAAGGCGGCGATCGCCTGCAGGTCCTCGGGCCCGATGCGCTCAAGGAAGCGGTACATCACCTCGCGCCAGGTCCAGAAGCTGTCCGCCGAAGGCCCGCGGACTTCGGCCAACCCCGCCATGCCGCGCTGGAAGGCGTGGCTATGGAGGTTCGGCATTCCCGGCAGGGCTGGGCCGTGCGCCGCTTCGTGGGCGGCCCGCGCCGCACCGGCCTCGACGGCGGCGATGACCCCGTCTCGGATCGTGAGCCGGACGTCGCGGGCCCAGCCAGCGTCCAGCAACGCGCTTTCGAACCAGATCGTTTCCGAATGATCAGCCACTGGACAAGCCTCCGCGCTCGGACTTATGTCTATACATATTAGGAGATGAGGGGAAGGAGGCCAAGATGCGATGCGATCGACTGTGGGCGAACGCCCGGCTGGCCACCCTGGCCGCCGACCGGCCCCGTCTCGGCGAGATCGAAAACGGCGTTGTCGCCGCGCTGGACGGGCGCATCCTCTATGCCGGCGAGGCGGCGCAGGCGCCGCAGTTCACCCCAGACGAAACGGTCGATTGCGAGGGGCGCTGGATCACGCCCGGCCTCATCGACCCGCACACCCACCTGGTCTTCGGCGGCGACCGCGCCCACGAGTTCGAACTGCGGCTGGCCGGCGCTTCCTATGAGGAGATCGCCCGGGCGGGCGGCGGCATCGTCTCGACCATGAAGGCCACGCGGGCGGCCAGCGAGGACGACCTCGTCGCCAGCGCCCTGCCCCGGCTCGACGCCCTGATCGCCGAGGGCCTGACCACGATCGAGGTGAAATCAGGCTACGGCCTGTCGCTGGACCACGAGTTGAAGTCGCTGCGCGCCGCGCACAAGCTCGGCCAAGTCCGTCCCGTGAACGTCAGGACGACCTTCCTCGGCGCCCACGCCCTGCCGCCGGAATATGCCGGTGATTCCGATGGTTACATCGAGGAAGTGTGCAAGCGGATGATCCCCGCCATCGCCGCCGAGGGCCTGGCCGACGCCGTGGACGCCTTCTGCGAGGGGATCGGCTTCACGGCGGAGCAGACGCGCCGCGTGTTCGAGGCGGCCAAGGCGCACGGCCTGCCGGTGAAGCTGCACGCCGAGCAGTTGTCGAACCTGCACGGCGCAGCGCTGGCCGCCGAATATGGCGCCCTGTCGGCGGATCATCTCGAGCATCTGGACAAGGACGGCGTCGCCGCCATGGCGAAGGCCGGCGTGGTCGCGACCCTGCTGCCGGGAGCCTACTATTTCGTGCGCGAGACCAAGTTGCCACCGATCGAGGAGCTACGCGCCGCCGGCGTGCCGATCGCCCTGGCCACCGACTGCAATCCGGGCACCTCGCCGCTGACGTCGCTGCTGTTGACCATGAACATGGGCGCGACCCTGTTCCGCCTCACGGTCGACGAGTGCTTGGCCGGCGTTACCCGGGAAGCCGGCCGCGCGCTCGGCATGCTGGACCAGGCCGGGTCCCTGGAAGCCGGCAAGCGCTGCGATCTCGCCATCTGGGACATCGAGCGCCCAGCCGAACTTGTCTATCGCATGGGGTTCAATCCGCTCCATGCCCGCGTGTGGAGTGGACTATGAACGACGTCGTCTTGCGACCGGGCGAGGTCAGCCTCGCGGAGTGGCGCGCGATCTATCGCGGCGCCAGCGCCAAGCTTGATCCAGCCTCCGCGCCGGCGATCGCCGCCAGCGCCGCCGCGGTCGAGCGCATCCTGGCCCGGGGCGAGCCGGTCTATGGGATCAACACCGGCTTTGGAAAGCTGGCCAGCGTCCGCATCGAGGCGGGCGATCTTGAGACCCTGCAGCGCAACATCGTCCTCTCGCACGCCGCCGGCGTCGGCGAGCCCTCGCCCGTCCCAGTCATCCGGTTGATGCTGGCCCTGAAGCTGGCGAGCCTGGCGCAAGGCGCCTCGGGCGTGCAGCCGGCGACGGTCGCCCTGCTGGAAGGCATGCTGGTGAAGGGCCTGACGCCGGTCGTTCCGGCCCAGGGCTCGGTGGGCGCCTCGGGCGACCTGGCGCCGCTGGCCCACATGGCCGCCACCATGATCGGGGTCGGCGAGATCTTCGTCGGCGAGTCACGCCTGCCTGCGGCCAAGGCGCTGGCAGAGGCCGGCCTTTCGCCGCTGACGCTGGGCCCCAAAGAAGGCTTGGCCCTGCTGAACGGCACCCAGTTCTCGACCGCCAACGCCCTGGCCGGCCTGTTCGAAGCCGAGGTGCTGTTCCGCACCGCCCTGGTCACCGGCGCGCTCTCGACCGAAGCGGCCAAGGGCTCTGACACCCCGTTCGATCCGCGCATCCACGCCCTGCGCCGCCATGCCGGCCAGATCGAGACCGCCGACGCCCTGCGCGGCCTGATGTCCGGTTCGGCGATCCGCGCCTCGCACCTCAAGGACGACGAACGCGTCCAGGACCCCTACTGCCTCCGCTGCCAGCCCCAGGTGATGGGCGCGGCGCTCGACGTGCTACGCCAGGCCGCGGCGACGCTGGGGACCGAGGCCAACGGCGTCTCCGACAATCCGCTGATCTTCCCGGACACCGATGAGGCCCTGTCCGGCGGCAACTTCCACGCCGAGCCAGTGGCCTTCGCCGCCGACATGATCGCCCTGACGGTCTGCGAGATCGGCTCATTGTCCGAACGCCGGATCGCCATGCTCGTCGATCCGGCGCTCTCGGGCCTACCGGCCTTTCTGACGCCGAAGCCCGGCCTCAACTCCGGTTTCATGATCCCGCAGGTCACCGCCGCCGCCCTGGTGTCGGAGAACAAGCAGCGGGCCTATCCGGCCAGCGTCGACTCGATCCCGACCTCGGCCAACCAGGAAGACCACGTCTCGATGGCCGCCCATGGCGCGCGGCGCCTGCTGGCGATGGTCGAGAACGCCACCGCCGTCATCGGCATCGAGTTGCTGGCGGCAGCGCAGGGCTGCGACTTCCACGCGCCCCTGACCTCCAGCCCCGCGCTGGAATCCGTCCGCGCCCTGCTACGCGGCAAGGTCCCGCACCTTACCGACGACCGCCACTTCCATCCCGATATGGAAGCCGCCAACGCGCTGGTCCGCTCGGGCGCGGTGTGCGACGCGGCCGACGGCGCCGCCCTGCCAGGCGTGGCCTAATGGACTGGCTGGAGCTTCATCGCGGCGACGCGCCACTGGTCGTCAGCTTCCCGCATACGGGAACCGAGATCCCGGCGGACGTCGAGACGCAGTTCGTCTCGCCCTGGCTGGCCCGCAAGGACGCCGACTGGTGGATCCACAGGCTCTACGGTTTCGCCCGCGAGTTGGGCGCCACCACCGTGCGCACCGCGATCAGCCGCAGCGTCATCGACGTGAACCGCGATCCCTCCGGCGCCTCGCTCTATCCCGGCCAGGCGACCACCGAGCTCTGCCCGACCACCACATTCGATGGCGAACCGCTCTATCGGAACGGCGAGCCGGACGGGGCCGAGATCGCGCGTCGCGGAAAGACCTATTTCGAGCCTTACCATGCCGCTCTGGCGGCCGAGATCGAACGGCTGCGTCAGCTCCACGGCAAGGTCGTGCTCTACGAGGCCCATTCGATCCGCTCGGTGATCCCGCGCCTGTTCGACGGCCCGCTTCCGATCTTCAACCTCGGCGCCAATTCCGGGGCGAGTTGCGACGACCGCCTGACCGCTGTGGTCGAGGCGGTCTGCGACGCCAGCCCGTTCAGCCGCGTCACCAACGGCCGCTTCAAGGGCGGCTGGACGACGCGCCACTATGGCCAGCCCCAGGACGGCGTCCACGCCATCCAGATGGAACTCGCCTGCCGCGGCTACATGGACGACCCGGCGGAGACGCCGACACCGTCCACCTGGCCCGCCCCCTATTCCGAACTCCAGGCCGCGCCGATGCGTGCGGTCCTCACCGATGTCCTGAAGGCGTGCCTCGCCTTCGCCAAAGCCTGAGCCGTTCCATGACCCGCCTCGACCCCACCCGCGTCATCCGCCCCGCCACCGGGGCCGAACTCACGGCCAAGAGCTGGCTGACCGAAGCGCCGCTGCGCATGCTGATGAACAACCTGCACCCCGACGTCGCCGAGCGGCCCGAGGAACTGGTAGTCTATGGCGGCATCGGCCGCGCGGCCCGCGACTGGGAAAGCTACGACAGGATCGTCGAGACCCTGCGACGGCTGAATGACGACGAGACCCTGCTGGTGCAGTCGGGCAAGCCGGTCGGGGTTTTCCGCACCCATGCCGACGCGCCGCGCGTGCTGATCGCCAACTCCAACCTGGTGCCGCGCTGGGCGACCTGGGACCACTTCAACGAGCTCGATCGCAAGGGCCTGGCCATGTACGGCCAGATGACCGCCGGCTCGTGGATCTATATCGGCGCCCAGGGCATCGTTCAGGGCACCTACGAGACCTTCGTGGAGATGGGCCGCCAGCACTATGCCGGCGATCTGTCGGGCAGGTGGCTGCTGACGGCCGGGCTTGGCGGCATGGGCGGCGCCCAGCCGCTGGCGGCGGTCATGGCGGGCGCCTCCTGCCTGGCCATCGAGTGCCAGCCCTCGCGGATCGAGATGCGCCTGCGCACCGGCTATCTCGACAAGGCGACGGAAGACCTTGGCGAGGCGCTGGCCTGGATCGAGCAATCCTGCGCCGACAAGACCCCGATCTCAGTCGGTCTGCTCGGCAACGCCGCAGAACTGCTGCCCGAGCTGTTCAAGCGCGGCGTGCGCCCCGATCTGCTGACCGACCAGACCTCGGCTCACGATCCGGTCAACGGCTACCTCCCCAAGGGCTGGAGCCTGGAGCGCTGGGCCGCCATGCGCGAGCAGGACCCCAAGCAGGTCGAGGAAGCCGCCCGGGCCTCAATGGCCGAGCACGTCCGCTCGATGCTGGACTTCCAGGCCGCCAGCGTCCCGACCGTCGACTACGGCAACAACATTCGCCAGATGGCCAAGGAAGAGGGCGTCGCCAACGCCTTCGATTTCCCTGGGTTCGTCCCCGCCTATATCCGCCCGCTGTTCTGCCGCGGGATCGGCCCGTTCCGCTGGGCCGCCCTGTCCGGCGATCCCGAGGACATCGCCCGCACCGACGCCAAGGTGAAGGAGCTGATCCCGGACAACCCGCACCTGCACAACTGGCTCGACATGGCCGGCAGGAAGATCAAGTTCCAGGGCCTTCCCGCCCGCATCTGCTGGGTGGGACTTGGCGACCGGCATCGCCTGGGCCTGGCCTTCAACGAGATGGTCGCCTCGGGCGAACTGAAGGCGCCGATCGTCATTGGGCGCGACCACCTGGATTCCGGCTCGGTCGCCTCCCCCAATCGCGAGACTGAAGCCATGCGCGACGGCTCTGACGCGGTTTCCGACTGGCCGCTGCTGAACGCCCTGCTCAACACCGCTTCCGGCGCGACCTGGGTCTCGCTGCATCATGGCGGCGGGGTCGGCATGGGCTTCTCCCAGCACTCGGGCATGGTGATCGTCTGCGACGGCACCGCGGCCGCCGCCAAGCGCATCGAGCGGGTGCTGTGGAACGACCCGGCCACAGGGGTCATGCGGCATGCCGACGCCGGTTACGAGATCGCCCTGGACGTCGCCCGCCAGAAAGGCCTCGACCTGCCGGGCATCCTCGGCTGATGCGGATCCTGCGGGCCGCCGATCGGAAGGCTTCCCCCTGGAAGAACGGAGGCGGCGTCACCTGGGAGGTGGCCGCCTCGCCGGCCGGCGCGCCGCTGGACGACTTTGAATGGCGCGTGAGCCTCGCCGAAGTCGCCTCGCCGGGTCCCTTCTCGAGGTTCCCGGGGATTGACCGGATCCTCACGGTGATCAGGGGTCAGGGTCTTTCGCTCGCGGTGGAAGGTCTCGGCGCGACGGCGCTCGGGGCGTCGTCCGCGCCCTACGCGTTCCCAGGCGACATCGCCGCCACCGCCGCGCTGAGCGATGGCCCCATCCGAGATCTGAACGTGATGACGCGTCGCGGGCGATGGGCCGCTCAGGTGCGGCGCATGTCCGGACCTGTCGCCCCCAAGCTGACGGCCGAGACGGTCATCTTGGTTGCGCTCACGCCGCTTGATGTCGGCGACGCGCACCTAAGCCCCGAGGACGCGATCCTGTTCGAGGGCGCCGTCCCTCCGCCGATTGGCGAAGGCGCGTTCGTCCTCGTCGAACTGCACCGCGCCTAGTTCACCACCTCGACGAGCTCGATACGAAACTCCAGCGGCGTGTTGGGCGGAATGATCTCCTTGCCCGCCGGGCCGTAGGCGTACTCGGGGGGCAGATAGATCGTCCATTCGTCGCCCGGACGCATCAGCGGCAGCACCGTCACCCATCCCGGGATCAACTGCCCCAACGGGAACGTCACCGCTCCATCCGGATCGTCTTTCGACGAGTCAAAGACGCGGCCATCCAGGAACTTGCCTTCGTATCGCACCTTGATCGTCGACGACCGCTTGGGATGAGGGCCGTTCTCCGGTCCCGATTTCAGGACCTTGTACTGAATGCCAGGGATGGTCTTGATCCCGGGCGCCTGAGCATTGCGCGCGAAGAACTCGGCATTGGCGTCCTGCGCCGCCGCCGGGGCGCCTATGGCCATTGCCAGGAAAAGACCCGCCAGTCTGTGCATGTACATCCCTCCGCTCAGCTACCGCTCACGATCCGTTGGAGGCTGGAAGCCACCGTCGGGTGATAGGTCGGCTTCGCCTTGGCGAAAATGCGCTGAGCCACTGGCTGACCCCAATCCCCCTGACGCATCAGCCCTACATAGAGCGGCCGGAGGAAGAGACCACGCCCCACCGTCGTCAGGAACGCCTCGAGCGACGGCAACGCCGGATCGTACCGGTTGGCTATCGCCAGCTCCAACCAGGCCGAACGAATATAGCTGTTCGAAGAATCCGAGAGCTTGAACGTGCTGTCCAGGTCGTCGAGCCGGCTCACAGCCAGCTCGCGAGGCAGGTTGTTCAGGAACCGCAGCCACTCCTGCGTAGTCCAGGCCGACGCGGTCAACTGCGCGGCCGGCGCTCCGCCGACGAACGCCGCGACCTGCGCATCCACGCGCGCCAGCACTTCCGATTTCACGTGCACGGCGTTGTCGGGCAGTCCCGCCGCGTAGGCCCATTGGTCAAGCTCCAGCCTGGCCTCGAGCGCCTTGTCGCCCTTGATCAGGTTGGCGCGCAGATCCGCGAGGAAGCCGGCCGTGGTCTGAGGCTGGAAGGCGTGACGATCGAAGTACGAGCTCAGATAGGCGTCCCAACGCTCTCGACCGACGGTTTGCTCGATCGTCCGCAGGAAGGTCGCGCCCTTGAAGTAGGCCAGTTGCCCGCCGACGTCGCCATAGAGCTTGGTGGCGTCAGCGGTAGGACCGCCGGCCTCGGCGATATCGGCCTGCATGCCGTCCCAGTCGAGATCAGCCTCCATCTGGGCGCGCGGCGCGCCGTACTGCGCCTCCATGATCCGGTTCTCGAAATAGGTGGTGAAGCCCTCGTTCAGCCACCCGTCCGGCCAGGTGGCGTTCGTCACCAGATTGCCCGACCAGCTATGCGCCAGTTCGTGGGCGACCAGACCCACATTCGCGCGATCCCCCGTAATGAAGGTCGGCGTCAGGAAGGTCAGCGTCGGGTTCTCCATGCCTCCGAATGGGAAGGACGGCGGCAGAACCAGCACATCGTATCGGCCCCAACGATACGGGCCATAGAGGCCCTCGGCGGTGGTCACCATCTTCTCGGTGTCGACCAGTTCGGCGGCGGCCCGATCCATCATTGACGGTTCGGTATAGACGCCGGTTCGCGGCCCCAGCTCGCGGAAGGTCAGGTCGCCGACCGCCAACGCGATGAGATAGGGCGGGACGGAGTTGTCCATGCGGAAGCGGTATGCGCGCTTTCCGGCGCCGGCCGGCTCGCCATTCGGGGTAAGGCGCTCACCGCTCATCACCGCCATCAGGTCGTCTGGAACGACGATGCGCGCGGTCCATGTCTGCCGGATGCCAGGGCTGTCCTGGGTCGGAATCCAGCTTCGGTTATTGATGTCCTGTCCCTGGCTGAAGAGATAGGGCTTGGATTTCCCGGCCGTCAGCGACGGCGCCAGCCACTGCAGCGCGCGTGCCCCGGGGCTCGACGCATAGTGAACGATGATGCGCTTGGCGCCCCTCAGTTGCACGGTCAGGGGCGCGCCAAGCTCCTCGTCGCCGGCGCCGAGCGTCCAAGGCAGATCTCGGCCCTGCGCATCCGTCACCTTCGCGATCTTCAGCTCCAGCGTATCGAGCACGATCTCGCGCGCGCCGGGCGCGGCCAGCACGTCCATGGCGGCCTGACCGCTCATCGTCCCGCTGTCGAAGTCTGCGACCAGGTCGAGATCCAGGTGGGTCACCCGCGCGATCAGTGGCCGGGCATAGGACCGCGCGTCCCTGGCGTCAGGCGTCGTCAAGACGGGAGCGACCGTCGGGTTGGCGAGCGCCTCGGAGGCCAAGGCTGCACTGGAGAGCGCCGTGGCGAAGAGAAGGGTCCGCAGGAGAATGCGCATGATTTCGACGCCCCAGGATAGCTTCGGGCTCAAGGCCCCGAGTCGGGGAGCATCCTAGCGGGCGGCCTGGGCAATTCTTCCCTTTTTGCCCCGGAACCGCGCATGAACAAGGCTTGCCTGTGCGCTTTCGGAAATTTACACCCGGGCAATAATGTTGCCCGCGGGATTCCCAGATGTCCGACAATCACACGGCGTTTGCCGGTTCTCACCAACTCGCATCCGGGACGCTTGCGGCGATAGCGCCGGCGGTGAAGGCCGCCTACGATGCTGGCGAAGCTCGTCTCCTGATCTTCAACGACGGCACAGGTCGACAGACGGATCTCGACCTCCGCGGCGATATCGATGACGTACTGGACCGCCTAGCCACGCCGTCCGAACCCACCCCGAAGGCAGCCGCTCGGGGCCGCCCGAGACTTGGGGTGATCGCGCGGGAAGTCACTCTGCTGCCCAGCCATTGGGAATGGCTGGCGAGCCAGCGCGGCGGTGCGTCAGCCGCCCTTCGCCGGCTCGTGGATCAGGCGCGTCGGTCGGGCGCAGGGGTCGATCACGACGCCATGGAAGCGGCGCAACGTGTGATGACCGCCCTGGCCGGCGACTTGAGCGGGTTCGAGGAGGCTGATCGCGCCTTCTATGCAAAGGACAAGGCGCTGTTCTGGGAGCTCAGCGAACCTTGGCCCGCCGACGTCCGCTCCTACGTTCGGCTGTTGGCAGGTCGAGCTCTCGGATAGATTTGCCGCTCCCTCGACGATCACCGTCCCCGCGAACTAGCCGCCGCCTGCTGCGCAAGAAGCGTGTCGACCGCCAGTTGTCGCGCGAGATCGCAGGCCACGAGATCGGCCCCTCGTGCGACGTACCCCGCCTCAAGGTCAGCGATCGAGGGCGCGGGCGATAGCGTGTGGAGCTTGCAGGGCCGCATCGCCGCTTCGGGTATGTCAACGCGCGGAGACGCAGCCTTCCAGGCTCGGGGCGAGCCGGCACAGCTCGTGGTCAGCATTGCGCAGACGAGCAGCCCGATCTGTTGAGAGCGCCGCATTTGCATCCTCCGCTTTGGCGGCTTCGACGGAATAGAGGCGGGCCATGTCGGCGACGTCGGCCTGTCGGCGCACAACGACATCGACGCGCGCGGCGGACTGGCGAGCAAGATCGGCCTCTACTGCGGCGACCTGGGCTTGCGCGATCGCTGCAACCGCCTTGCCTCGCTCGGCGTCGCGGCCGTGGAGCTGCCCCTTCAGATAAATCGCCGAGATCAACAGCAAGACCACCCCGACGCCGCCGGCGGCGAGCCAAAGGCGCAACGTCATCGGATCAGTCCCACGGCGTAGCCCTGTGGAGTCTTGGTCAATACCTGCCGGCGATTGGCAGGTGCGAAGCTGATGTGGGTCCATTCGATGCGCGGGCTGGCCGACGACGGGGCCCTGATCTACTTCGAGGATCAGCGCAGTTCCCCCAGCCCCGACATGCTGGGCCAGGTGGTGGTGGTCGAGACCGACACCGACGAGGTGCTGGTCAAGCGCCTGCTGCGCGGATCGGGGCCTGGGCTCTACGATCTGGAGAGCGTCGCCGGCCCCACGCGCCACGACGCGCGCCTGCGCTGGGCCGCGCACATCACCGCGATCATTCCGCCCTATCAGGCGCGGCGGATCATCATCAGCGAGGGCTAGTTCCAACCGCCTTGATGGCGACATTCGCTTGATGAGGATATGTATGTAATATACATTCTCCTCATGGGATCGCTCGAAATCCACCGCCTCATCGCCGCCGAGACCGCGGCCGAGGCCACGTTGCTCGAACTCCAGGGCCGTGAACTGGGCCGCCACCGCGGGGTGTCGTGGTCCGGCATGGCCGCGGAGCCCCAGCCGCGCTCGCCCGAGGCGATTGAAGCCCGCGCCCAGGCCCGCCTCGCCCTCCGCGACGCCTGGCGCCGGAGCTCCGAGGGCGCGTTCATCAGCGCCGTGGCCGACTGCCAGGCCGCGGCGCGCGCGGCCTTCACGACCGCCGAACGCGCCCGCGCCGGCGCCGCCCGGGGCGAACCGGCCGAGTGGCGGCTCCAGGTCCTCGAGGACTTGGCGGCCCAGGCGCGCGCCCTCGCCGCCGGCCTCCGCCAGGCCCGCCGCGCGGCCGGCCGCTAGAGCATTCTCCGCCTCGCCGATCTCCAGGACCGCTGTTCGCGACGGGCTCTGATTTCGTCGTGCAACAGGTCGGCCAGATCCAGCATCTGCTCGCGCGACAGCTTCCGCGTCGCGCCGCGCACCTCGGCGGTGAGTTGCGCCATCTGCGCCAAAGGCAAACCTCGCTCGGTGTTCATGGCCTTCTGCCTCCGAGAGACAGCCCCACAACCTCAAACGGCGAACGACGTTACGCGTTCCCGTTTACCGTGCGCTCCGACTTGACTCGCAATAGATAGTTCGGCAACCTAACTATTATTCATGCCGAACACTCCCGACACGCTCGCCCTCGCCGACAGCCTCCGCGCGCCGCTGCTCCGGGTCGCCCGCCGCCTGCGCCAGGAGGCGCAGCGCGTCGGCAGCTCGGCGCTCGACGCCCTCATCCTCGGCCACGTCCGACGCAACCCCGGCATCGGGGTCAGCGACCTGGCCGACGCCGAGCAGATGTCCCGCCCCAGCATGAGCAGCCACGTCAAACGCCTCGAGGCGGCCGGCTGGATTCTCCGAAGCGACCACTCCGAGGACGGCCGCCGCTCGGGCTTCGAGATCACGCCGCAGGGCCAGGCCCAGCTCGACGCGGTCCGCCAGCGCCGCAACGACTGGCTGGCCGAGCGCCTGGCGCGCCTCTCGCCCGAGGCCCGCGACGCCCTGGCCGCGGCCAACGAGCCCCTCCTCGAACTGCTGAGCCTCGACCAATGAGCCCCGTCGACGAACCGCTGGGCGAGGCGGGCGGCACGGCGGCCTCGCGCGGCTGGCTGATCCCGGCCATCATCGGCTCGGCGCTGCTGATGCAGACCATGAACGCCACGGTCATCGCCAACGCCCTCCCGACCATGGCCGTCGCCCTGGACGAGCCGCCCCTGCGCCTCAACCTCGCGATCACCATGTTCCTGCTGGCCTCGGCGGTTTTCCTGCCGATCAGCGGCTGGGTGGCCGACAAGTTCGGGGCCAAGCGCATCTTCATGGTCTCGATGGTGCTGTTCGCGCTGTCCTCGGCCGCCTGCGGCTTCGCCCAGGACCTCACCCAGCTCGTCGTCGCCCGGATCTTCCAGGGCATGGGCGGGGCGATGATGGCCCCGGTCGGCCGCCTGGTCCTGCTGCGCACCACCCCCAAGGAGGAACTGGTCGGCGCCATGTCGGTCATGACCATGCCGGCCCTGCTGGGCCCGGTCATCGGCCCGATCGTCGGCGGCGCCATCGTCACCTTCGCCGACTGGCGCTGGATCTTCTTCCTGAGCATCCCCGTGGCCGTCGTCGGCGTGCTGCTGGTCATGCGCTACGTGCCCAACGTCAAGGAACAGGAGGTCTCGCCGATCGACTGGAAGGGCACCCTGCTGACCGGCCTTGGCCTCGCCGGCCTGATCTTCGGGTTCGAGAACCTGGGCCGCGGCCTGCTGCCCGACGCCCTCGTCGCGACCATGTTCCTCGGCGGCGCGGCCGCCCTGGTCGTCTACTGGCGCCACGCGCGCGGCAATCCGCACGCCATCCTCGATCTCTCGGTCTTCCGCCTGCAGACCTTCCGCGCCTCCGTCGTCGGCGGGGCCTTCATGCGCATCGCCATGGGCGCGACGCCGTTCATGCTCGCCATGCTGTTGCAGATCGGGTTCGGCCTCTCCGCCATCCAGGCCGGCCTGATGACCTTCATCTCCGCGGCCGGCGCCCTGGTGATGAAGACCACCGCCCCGCCCATCCTGCGCCGCTTCGGCTTCCGCAGCGTGCTGCTGGTCAACGCCGTCATCGTCGCCGTCAGCTTCGTCGCCTACGGCCTGTTCACGCCGACCACGCCCCACTGGCTGGTCATGGCGATCCTGGCGGTCGGCGGCTTCTTCCGCTCGCTGCACTTCACCAGCCTGAACGGCCTGGCCTTCGCCGACATCGGCCAGGACCGCATGAGCCGCGCCTCCACCACCTCGTCCATGGTCCAGCAGCTCGTCCAGTCCGTCGGCATCGGCCTGGCCGCCACGCTGATGCACTTCTTCATGGTCGCCCGCGGAGACGATCACCTGACCGCCGCGGCGATCTCGCCGGCCTTCGTGGTGATCGGGCTCATCACCCTGATCTCGCTGGCCTTCTTCATCCCCCTGCCCCGCGACGCCGGCGACGAGATGAACGGCCGCGCCCAGCGGTGATCCAATCGCCGCCTGCGACGTTAATCCGTCTCCCAGGGGCGATCCCATTCAGGAGACGAAAATGATCCGCAAAGCACGCGCGGTCTGGCGCGGAACCGGCCGTGACGGCGACGGCGACCTGACCACCGATTCCGGGGTGCTCTCGGCGACGCCCTACAGCTTCAAGACCCGCTTCGAGGACACCCCCGGCACGAACCCCGAGGAGCTGATCGCCGCAGCCCACGCCGGCTGCTTCACCATGCAGCTCGCCTTCCTGATCCAGCGCGCCGGTTCGGCCGCCGAGGAGCTCTCCACCGAGGCGGCGGTGTCCCTCGTGCCCGACGGCGAGGGCTTCAAGATCGACCGCTCGGCCCTCACCCTGCACGCCAAGGTGCCGGGCATGAACCAGGTCAAGTTCGACGAGCTCGCGCGCGCGGCCGAGAAGACCTGCCCGGTCTCACGGCTGCTCAACGCGCAGATCACCCTGGAGACGACGCTGGAATCCTAGCGCCGAGCCAACGGCGTGCTCATCCGGCACTCCGCGCCCTCCGGCGGGAAGGTCAGCTCGACCGACCCGCCATAGGCCTGCAGCGCGCTGAGCGTCAGGCGCGTGCCGAACCCCGTCCGCTCGGGCGGCGTCACCGGCGGCCCTCCGCGCTCGCGCCAGTGCAAGGTCAGGTTATCGCCCTCGACGCCCCAGACGATGCGGACGCGGCCCGCCCCCGACAAGGCGCCGTACTTGGCCGCGTTGGTGGCCAGTTCGTTCAGGACCATCACCAGATTGACCGCCATCTCCGGCCCCAGCGGCGCCGGCGTCTCCACGCCGATGATCTCGAATCCCTCGGCCGAGAACGGCGCCAGCGCCGCCTCGATGACGTCCCGCAGATCGGCCGCCTCCCAGACGTTGCGGGTCAACAGGTCGTGCCCGCGCGCCAGCGACTGGAGGCGGCTGTCGAACGCCGCGCGGAAGGCGACCGGGTCGGTGGGCGCGCTGCGCATGGTCTGGGACGCGATGGCCTGCACCGCCGCCAGGTTGTTCTTCACCCGGTGGTTCAGTTCGCCCAGCAGCAGGTCCTGCCGCTGCCGCGCCGCGACCTGGGCCGAGATGTCCTGCGAGGTTCCGATGACGTGGGTCGGGCGGCCTTCCGCGTCGAACGAGACCCGCGCGGCGCCGCGCACCCAGACCGCCGACCCGCGCGCCCCGGCGCTGGTGGTGCGGTGCTCGACGACGTAGTGCCCGTCGTTCTCGCCGGCCAGGGCCGCCTCATAGGCGATCCGCGTCGCCGGAAAGTCCTCGGGATGAACCGCGGCCGCATAGGTCGCGTAGTTGATGTCGCCTTCGGCCGGCATGCCGAACATCCTGCGCGTGCGGCTGTCCCATTCGACGCGGTCGGCCGCCACGTCGTACTCCCAGAGGCCAAGCTCGGTGGCGTTCAGCGCCAGGGTCAGCCGGGCGCCCTGCCGCTCGGCTTCGACCTGGGCGCGATGCCGCTCGGTGATGTCGATGATGATGAAGGCGACCTGCCCCGCCTCGTCCGGCAGCGGCGAGAACGTTCCGAGGAACCAGCCCTGACGCCCGCTGGGAAAACGGAAGGAATATTCGAGGGTCTCGGCCTGGCCGCTGGCCAGCACCCGATGCAGGACGTTCAAGCGGCCGATCACCTGGTCGGCGGTGACGCCCAGCTCCCGGCCGGTGCGCCCGTCCAGGCCGCCCTCGGCGCAGCCGTAGAACTCGCAGGCCCCACGGTTGGCCATCACGAAGCGGTAGTCGTCCTCCAAGGGCGCGACGACGCCCGCGATGACCGCGGAAGCGTCGAGCATCGCCTTGAGCAGAGCTTCGCCGCCGCCGCCGGCGCTCGGCCAGCGGCCCTCCCGCTCATCGTCGGCCATATGCCCTCCGCCCCGCTTGAGACCCGATCCTAGCGTGGTTCTCTCGTGTGGACAGGCGGCGATCGGCGTCAGGCGGCCTGCTGCGTCGTTTGGTCCGGTTCGGCCGGCAGGTCCCCGGAGGCGGCGTTGTAGACCTCCAGGTCCAGTATGCCCTGCTGCTTGGCGACCAGGGTCGGCACCAGCGCCTGCCCGGCCACGTTGGTGGCGGTCCGGCCCATGTCCAGGATGGGATCGATGGCCAGCAGCAGCCCGACGCCCTCCAGCGGCAGCCCCAGGGTCGACAGGGTCAGGGTCAGCATCACCACCGCCCCGGTCAGGCCCGCCGTCGCCGCCGACCCGATCACCGAGACGAAGACGATCAGGAAGTAGTCGCTGAGCGCCAGCGGCACATTGTAGAACTGCGCCACGAAGATCGCGGCCACGGCCGGATAGATCGCCGCGCACCCGTCCATCTTCGTCGTCGCGCCCAGCGGCACGGCGAAGGCGGCGTACGACCGCGGCACCCCCAGCGCGCTCTCCGCCACGGTCTGGGTGACCGGCAGCGTGCCGATCGAGGACCGCGACACGAAGCCGAGCTGGATGGCCGGCCAGGCCCCGGCGAAGAACTTCAGCGGATTGAGCCCATTGGCGGCCAGCAAGGCCGGGTAGACCACGAACATGACCAGCGCCAGGCCGACATAGACCGCCAGCGCGAACGCGCCCAACTGGGCCAGGGCGTCCCAGCCATAGTGCCCGACGGCGTTGCCGAACAGGCCGATCGTGCCGATCGGCGTCAGGCGGATCACCCACCAGAGCACCTTGCGGACGATGGCCAGGGCCGAGGCGTTGAACGCCAGGAACGGCTCGGCCGCCGCGCCCGACTTCAGCGCCGCCACCCCCATCACCAGCGAGATCACCACGATCTGCAGCACGTTGAACGACAGCGACGTCTTCGCCGCGCCGTCGCTGAGCGTGGTCGAAGCGGCGATCCCCAGGATGTTCGACGGAACCAGCCCGGTCAGGAAGTCCAGCCAGGACCCGCTGGTGTGCGGGGCGCCCGCCGCCGCGGCCGCGACGGTGGTGTTGAGGCCGGGCTTCAGCACCAGCCCCAGCAGGATGCCGATGCTGACGGCGATCAGCGCGGTCAGGGCGAACCAGAACAGGGTCCGCCAGACCAGCGCCGCGGCGTTCTGGAGCTGGCGCAGATTGGCGATGCTGGCGACGATGGCCGTGAACACCAGGGGCGGCACCAGCACGCGCAGCAGTTGGACGAAGATCGAGCCCGCCATCCGCAGGGCTTCCGAAAGGCCATGCCCCGGCTGCCCGGCCTCCACGCCCAGATGGCGCGCCAGCAGGCCCAGGGCCAGGCCGAGCGTCATGCCGGCCAGAACCTGAAATCCAAAGGAGGCGAAGATCCCGCCCCGTTTGCGCGCCTGCGCCATGAACCGCTCCTGCTGAAAATCGCGCGGAGCATGGTCGGGAGGGCGCCCCCACGCCAGCGGTTTGAGCTTTTTCTGTCCTTAGAAAAGCTGAAAGCGGTCGGATCGACCCGCCGTGGGCGCCGACCGGCAGATCCTGCCCAGTTCGCAGCGCATTTTTTGCCCAGTCGGGACGGCAGAATTTACCGTGTCGCTGGCCAAGCGCCGCGCCGCGCCCCCTTGCAGAACAGGGGTTCTCGGAAAAACTTCATAATGATCAATGGGTAAATCTTAACGCCGCAAACTGGCCCGCCCCTTGCTCGGGGTCTTCCCAGGCAAAATGCCTCTGGCAGTCAAAATGACGCCGGTCTCCGAGAAAAGGAACCACGTGTATGTCGATGAATTCGGTCAACACCAATAAAGGCGCGATGATCGCGCTTCAAAACCTGAACGCCACCAACAAGGACCTTGGCACCGTTCAGAACCGGATCAACACCGGTCTGAAGATCTCCACCGCCAAGGACAACGGCGCCATCTGGGCCATCGCCCAGAACCAGCGCGCCGAATCCGCCTCCCTCAATTCGGTCATCTCGTCGCTGCAACGCGGCCAGTCGGTGGCTGACGTCGCCATGTCGGCCGGCACCGCCATCTCGGACATCCTCGTCCAGATGAAGGAAAAGGTCCTGGCGGCGACCGAAGCGGGCCTGTCGACCGCCTCCAAGGCGGCGCTCAGCGACGAATACAAGTCGCTGCGCGACCAGATCGACACGATCGCCAACAACGCCACCTTCGACGGCGTGAACCTGATCTCGACGACCTCGGTCAACAGCTCGAGCATCAAGGCGATCGCCAACGCCGACGCGACCGCGACCATCGACATCGATCACGTCGTGCTGTCGAAGTCGAACGCCAAGATCGCCGCCACCCTGGAAACCCTGACCTCGGGCGTGACCTCGGCGGACGTGACGGAAGTCGAAGAGGCCATCCAGGACGTCTCCTCGGCCCTGTCCAAGCTCGGCACCGGCGCCAAGGCGCTCGACACCCACATGACCAACGTCATGAAGCTCCAGGACACCCTGGACGCCGGGGTCGGCAACCTGGTCGACGCCGACCTGGCGAAGGAAAGCGCGCGGCTGCAAGCCCTGCAGACCAAGCAGCAGCTTGGCGTGCAGGCCCTCAGCATCGCCAACCAGTCGTCGAGCACCCTGCTCGGACTGTTCCGATAGGCCCTACGAACGCATCGCGTTCAAAGGCGGCGGCGGGAAGGGAAACCTTCCCGCCGCTTTCGTTTGGGGCCTACTCCGCCGCCATCGCCAGGGCGCTGCCCCGGGTCAGCGAGGTCTTCGCCGCCAGCGCGGCCTTGGCGGCCTCGTATTCGGCGGCCAGGCGATCGATCATGTCGCCGGCGCTGGGGATGTCCTTGACCGCGCCGATGCCCTGGCCGCAGCCCCAGATGTCCTTCCAGGCCTTGGCCTTCTGATTGCCGCCCGAACCGAAGCTCATCTTCGACGGATCCGATTGCGGCAGGTTGTCCGGGTCGAGGCCGGCCGCCTCGATCGACGGGCGCAGATAGTTGCCGTGCACGCCGGTGAACAGGTTCGAATAGACGATGTCGTCGCCGCGGCTGGCCACGATCATGTCCTTGTAGCCCTGGACCGCATTGGCCTCCTTGGTCGCGATGAAGGCCGAGCCGATATAGGCCAGGTCCGCGCCCATGGCCTGGGCCCCCAGGATCGCCGCGCCGTTGGCGATGGAGCCCGACAGCGCGATCGGGCCGTCGAACCACTCGCGCAGCTCCTGCACCAGGGCGAAGGGCGACAGGTGGCCGGCGTGGCCGCCGGCGCCGGCGGCGACCGGGATCAGGCCGTCGGCCCCCTTCTCCACCGCCTTGCGCGCGAAGCGGTCGTTGATCACGTCGTGCAGCACGACGCCGCCATAGGAGTGGATCGCCTGGTTCACGTCTTCGCGCGCGCCCAGCGAGGTGATGGTCACCGGAACCTTGTACTTCACCGCCATTTCGACGTCGTGTTCGAGGCGGTCGTTGGTCTTGTGGACGATCTGGTTCATCGCGAACGGCGCCGAGGGACGGTCGGGATTCTTCCGGTCCCAGTCGGCCAGTTCCTCGGTGATCTGGGCCAGCCATTCGTCGAGCTGGCTGGCCGGACGCGCGTTCAGGGCCGGGAACGAGCCGACGATGCCGGCCTTGCACTGGGCGATCACGAGTTCCGGACCGGAGATGATGAACAGCGGCGAACCGATCACGGGAATCCGCAGGCGCTCGGCGAGAACGGGAGGCAAGGCCATGGAGGTCGTCCTTATGAGTGGCGTCGATCTAATTTTTACAGCGTACACACAAACTTTCACGGCGTGCAAGCGCCGCCGCCTGATGACCCCGCGTGAACTTGACGCGTCGCCGGGACAGGTCGCAATGACAGGCTGATGACCGACACCCTGATCGCGCCAGGCGCCTTCCCGCCCGCCACCGCCGCCGACTGGCGCGCCCTGGTGGAAAAGACCCTGAAGGACGCCCCCTTCGACAGTCTCCAGCGCCGGACGCTCGAGGGGCTGCCGATCGCGCCACTGTACGAGGCGGCCACCGCCGCCCCGGCCTTCACGCCCCGCCCGCACGACGCGGACCGCCCCTGGGACCTGCGCACGCCGATCGCCCATCCCGACCCCGGCCGGGCCCGCGCCGATCTCCTGACCGACCTCGAGGGCGGCGCGGCCTCGGCCCTGGTCGTCATCGACCCGAGCGGCGCGAACGGCGTGGCCGTCGGCTCCGGCGCCGACCTCGCCGCGGCGCTCGACGGCGTTCTGCTCGAACTCGCCCCCGTCGCTCTCGACGCCGGCTTCCTCGGCCCCAAGACCGCCGATTGGCTCTCCGGCGTCGCCAAGGGCTCGCCGACCGCCCTGCTGCTCTTCCACATGGATCCGCTGAGCGCCTTCGCCGCCGCCGGCGAAAGCCCCGGCCCCGTCGAGAGCCACCTGGTCTCGGCCGCCACGGTCGGCGCGCGCCTGGCCGAATCCTATCCCAAGGCCGGGCTGTTCCTGGCGTCCGGCCGGGTCGTCCACGAGGCCGGCGGCGGCGAGGCCGGCGAACTCGCCTTCATGCTGGCCGCCGCGCTGGCCTACGCCAAGGCGCTGGTGCGGGCGGGCATGCCGATGGACCAGGCGTTCGGCGCCGTCCATCTGGGTCTCTCGGCCGACGCGGACTACTTCGCCACCCTCGCCAAGCTGCGCGCCGCGCGGGTGCTCTGGACCCGGCTGACGAGCGCCTGCGGCGTCGACGTTCCGGCGCGCATCGAGGCGCGGTCGTCCCGCCGCATGCTGGCCGTGCAGGACCCCTGGACCAACATGCTCCGCCTGACCTCGGCGGCGTTCGGCGCGGCCGTCGGCGGCGCCGACGCGGTGGTGCTGGGCGCCTTCACCGACGCCATCGGCCTGCCCACCGCCTTCGCCCGCCGCCAGAGCCGCAACGCGCAACTGGTGCTGATGGAGGAGGCGCACCTGGGCCGGGTCGCCGATCCGGCCGCGGGCTCGGGCTATGTCGAGGCCCTGACCGACGAGATGGCCCGCGCCGCCTGGACCGCGTTCCAGGCCATCGAGGCCCAGGGCGGCGTGATCGGCGCCCTGACCTCCGGGCATGTCGCCGCCGAGGTCGCCGCCGTGTGCGCCGCGCGCAACGCGGCCGGCCCGCCCAGGATCGTCGGCGTCACCGCCTTTCCCCCGACCCAGGACGCCCCGGTCGAGGTCGAACGGCCGACACCGCGCCCGGTCGATGCGCCCTCGCCCCGCCTGCCGGGACCGGACGGCCATTGCCCGCCGCTCGCCCCCATCCGTCTCGCCGCGCCGCACGAGGCCGCCTGATGAGCCAGTTTCCCGATTTCGCCGCCCTCCCCTTCGACGCCGACCGCGGCGCGCGCGCGGCCGTGGCCGGCCCCGCCTGGGACACCCCGGAAGGCATCGCCGTTCGCCCGTCCTACGGCCCGGCCGACGTCGCGGGCCTGGCGAGCGGCTATCCGGGCCTGGCGCCGTTCCTGCGCGGCCCCTATCCGACCATGTACCTCACCAACCCGTGGACCATCCGCCAGTATGCGGGCTTCTCCACGGCCGAGGACTCCAACGCCTTCTATCGCCGCAACCTGGCCGCCGGTCAGATGGGCCTCTCGGTCGCCTTCGACCTGGCCACGCACCGGGGCTATGACAGCGACCACCCGCGGGTGAAGGGCGACGTCGGGATGGCCGGGGTGGCCATCGACTCGATCCTCGACATGCGCACGCTGTTCGACGGCATCCCGCTCGACAAGATGAGCGTCTCGATGACCATGAACGGCGCGGTGCTGCCGATCCTGGCGCTCTATGTCGTGGCCGCCGAGGAACAGGGCGTCGCGCACGCCAAGCTCTCGGGCACGATCCAGAACGACATCCTCAAGGAGTTCCTGGTCCGGAACACCTATATCTATCCGCCCGCGCCCTCGATGCGGATCATTTCCGACATCTTTTCATATACTTCGCGCGAAATGCCGAAGTTCAACTCGATCTCGATCAGCGGCTATCACATCCAGGAGGCCGGCGCGACGCTGGACCTGGAACTGGCCTACACCCTGGCCGACGGCATCGAATACGTGCGCGCCGGCGTCGCCGCCGGCATGAGCGTCGACCAGTTCGCGCCGCGCCTGTCGTTCTTCTGGAACGCCGGCATGAACGCCTTCATGGAGATCGCCAAGCAGCGGGCCGGCCGCCTGCTCTGGGCCAAGCTCATGAAGGAGGAGTTCGACCCCAAGGACTCCCGCTCCCTGTCCCTGCGCGCCCATACCCAGACCAGCGGCTGGAGCCTGGCCGCCCACGACGTCTACAACAACGTGCCGCGCACCCTGGTCGAGGCCATCGCCGCCACCGGCGGCCAGACCCAGAGCCTGCACACCAACTCCCTGGACGAGGCCCTGGCCCTGCCGACCGACTTCTCGGCCCGGATCGCGCGCAACACCCAGCTCTTCCTGCAGTTGGAAAGCGGCCAGACCCGCGTCGTCGACCCGTGGGGCGGCTCCTACTATGTCGAGCGGCTGACCGCCGACCTCGCCGCCCGCGCCCTGGAGCACATCGCCGAGGTCGAGGCCCTGGGCGGCATGGCCAGGGCCATCGAGGACGGCCTGCCCAAGCGCCGCATCGAGGAGGCCTCGGCCCGCACCCAGGCCCGCATCGACGCGGGCCGCCAGAGCGTCGTCGGCGTCAATCGCTACAAGCCCGACGTCGCCGACGAGATCCCCATGCTCAAGGTCGACAACTCCGCGGTGCGCGAACGCCAGCTTGAAAAGCTCCAGCGCCTGCGCGCCGAGCGCGACCCCGCCGCGGTCGAGGCGGCGCTGAGCGCCCTGACCCACGGCGCCGCCGGCAACGGCAACCTGCTCGAACTGTCGGTCAATGCGGCCCGCGCCAAGGCTACGGTCGGCGAGATCAGCCTGGCGCTGGAGAAGGTGTTCGGCCGGCACGCCGCCGAGGCGTCGGCGGTCACCGGCGTCTATCTGCGCGAAGCCGGCGCCACGCCCCAGGCCAGCCGCGCCAAGGCGATGTCCGAGGCCTTCCGCCAGGCCGACGGCCGCAAGCCGCGGGTGATGATCGCCAAGATGGGCCAGGACGGCCACGACCGCGGCCAGAAGGTGATCGCCTCGGGCTTCGCCGACCTCGGCTTCGACGTCGACATCGGCAACCTGTTCCAGACCCCCGCGGAGGCCGCCGCCCAGGCGGTGGCCGAGAACGTCCATGTCGTCGGCGCCAGCTCGCTGGCCGCCGGCCACCTGACCCTGGTGCCGGAATTGAAGGACGAACTGGCCAGGCTAGGGCGGCCGGACATCCTGGTCGTGGTCGGCGGCGTCATCCCGCCCGAAGACTTCCAGGCCCTTCGCGACGCCGGCGTCGCGGCGATCTTCACCCCCGGCACCGTGGTGCCCGAGGCGGCGATCGAAGTCCTGGAGCGCCTCAACGAACAGATGGGCTACGCCCAGCTCGAAAAGGCCTGACGCCGCTTCAGCCCGAGCCGATCATCACCAGGTTGCCCTCGCTGTCGCGCAGCAGGGCGTAACGCTCCCTGGGCGCCCAGGGCGCATCGATCGGCTCCTGGTCGAAGACGACGCCACGGCCCTTCAGTTCGCCATAGGCCGCGTCCACGTCGGCGACCACCAGGACGAGGCTGGGCTGCTCGCCCGGGGCTTCGTCGGGGCGCTTCTCGAACAGGATCCTGGTGGGCGAGCCGGCGACCTCGAACTCGATCCAGCGCCAGCCGCTGCCGTATTGCTGGTCGGTCGCCAGCACCAGCCCCATGACGTCGCGATAGAAGGCCACGGCGCGGTCCTGATCGCTGACCGGCAGGCCCGAGAACTTCACGTGCTTGAACATCACACTCCTCCGCCGTCCCGAGCGACTAAGGAACCTTGGGCGCCGCCCGCACCGACCGCCCCTGGCGGCTGCGCCGGCCGTACCAGGTCGGCGGCAGCTCCGAGGCGCCGTGCCGCGCCTCGATGTCCTTCTGCAGCGCGCCGGCCGCCATCAGGTGGCCCGGAAAAAGGGTGTCGACCGCCCAGCCGATCACCGGCGGAACCGAGGCGGCCGAGTCGAGGACCAGATAGGCCGCCATCCGCGCCAGGGTCGGCAGCGAGGCCCGCGCCGTGAAGCCGTGATACATCAGCAGCGCGCCGGCGCCGACGCTGTAGGCCGTCCCCACGCCGGGAACCCAGGCCAGCACCCCGTCGAGGCCGACGCCCACCGGCCCGATCCCGACCAATCGGTCGGACAGGCGCTTGATCCGCTCCGCCGCCCGCCAGGCCCCGTGGGCGCGTTCCTTGTCGTCAGCCATCACGCTTCAACGTCATCGCCAATGTAAGGCTCCACGCTAGCCCCAAAGCTCGGGCGGCGGCGGAAAAATCAGCGAGCCGTCGAAGACCAGCCCCGGCTCGCGGTCCCGGGCCAGCAACAGCGGCCCGTCCAGGTCGGCGACCTCCGCGCCCTGGGCGACGATCATCGCCGGCGCCATGGCCAGGGACGTGGCCACCATGCAGCCGGCCATCAGTTCGAGCCCCAGCCGCCGCGCCTCATCCACCACCGCCAGCGCCTCGGTCAGGCCGCCGGCCTTGTCGAGCTTGACGTTGATCGCGCCATAGCGCCGCGCGCACGCGGCCAGCTCCTGGCGGGTATGCAGGCTCTCGTCGGCGCACAGCGTCACCGGGCTGGCCCAGCCCTCCAGCGCCGCATCCTCCCCGGCCTTCAGCGGCTGCTCGATCATCTTGACGTCGAGGCGCGCGAACTCCGGGGCCAGCCGCACGAGATCGTCGAACGACAGCCCCTCGTTGCCGTCGACGATCAGCCGGGTCTTGGGCGCGACAGCCCGCACCGCGGCCACCCGGTCGAGGTCGCCGGGGCCGCCGATCTTCAGCTTCAGGAACGGCCGGCGGGCCAGCGGCCGCGCCGCCTCGGCCATGGCCTGCGGCGTGTCCAGGCTGATGGTGTAACAGGTCTTCACCGGGTCGAGCCGCGCGCGGCCCGCCGCCCGCCAGGCCGGCACGCCGCTCAGCTTGGCCTCCAGGTCCCACAAGGCGCAGTCGACGGCGTTGCGGGCCGCGCCGGCGGGGATCAGGTCCTGCAGCGCCTGGCGCGTCAGGCCAGCTTCCAGGGCAGGGCGCAACGCCTCGATCTTGGCCAGCTCGCCTTCGACGCTCTCGCCGTAGCGGGCATAGGGAACCGCTTCCCCACGCCCGATCGCGCCGGCCTCGGAAAGCTCGACGACGATGACATGGGCCTCGGTCTTCGCTCCCCGGGCGATCACGAACGCGCCGGCCAGCGGCCAGCGCTCGTCGCGGACCGCGAGGCTGCGGCTCAAGTCAGGTCGCCGGCCGCCGCGTCGAACAGCAGGTAGGTCCGGCCGGCCTCGGAGCTCAGCAGGGTCTCGATCAGGAAGCCCTCCGGGTCGCGCTCGGCGGCGTCCTCCAGCAGTTCGTGGTAGCGGGCCAGGTAGCTCAGGACCTGCCGCTTGAGCAGGTCGTCGGTGAGCAGCTTGCGGGTCAGGCGCCGGGTCGCGGCGGGGGCCAGCTTGCGCACCACCGCCCGCGCGCCGTCGAGGTCGCGCACCTGCAAGGCGACCGCCAGTTCGTGAATCCGGCTGCGCGGCAGCAGGGCGGTGGGGTCGATGCCCATGGCCCCGATCTCTGCAGCCAGGGTTTCCTCCAGCGGCGGATGCCGGACCTCCTCGGCCTCATCCGGCTCTTCGAGCGAGGACAGCAGGTCCCTCCAGGTCCAGCCCTCGCCGGCCGGGTCTTCGTGACGCCCCGCGGCCTGTTCGAAGACCGTCGCGAACTCGGTGTCGGTGGCCGTCGGCGTCAGCCGCAGGCGCGGCCGGATCTCCTTGGCGGCCTTGTCGGCCACGGGCGGCGGCGGGATCGGCTCGTTGAGCTCCAGCTCGTCGTGGTCGTCGGCGGGGGCTTCGGCCGCCTCGGCCTCCACGACCGGCGCAGCTTCCTTGGCCAGGCTGGCGCGCAGCGACACGCGCTCGGGACGCTCGCGCGGCGCCGGCGGCGTCAGGCTGGCGGAGGTGGCCACCGAGCCCATCAGGCGGACGGCCTCGCTCAGCATGTCGTAGTTGCGGCGCACCCGCTCCTGGAAGGCCTCGTCGATCGCCTGGGTCTCGTCGGCGGTGCGCCGGGCGTGGTCCATCAGGTCGTCGATGCTCTCGGCGACGGCCATGCGGACCTCTTCTGCCCGGTCGCGGGCGGCGGCGGGCAGCTTGGTCGCCCGGTCCTCGATCTCGCCCAGCATGCCGGTCAGTTCGTCGAGGGCGGCGCGGGCCGCGCGGGCGCCCTCGTCCAGCTTGCGGGTCGTGGCCGCGCCGGCCTGCTCGACCATCTGGGCCGATTGTTCGATCAGCGCCCGGGCCTCGGCCAGCCGCGCCTCGAACACCTTGTTGGCCTGCTGCCCGGCGGTGAAGGCCGCTTCCGACAACTGGTCGACCTGGTCGCGCGCGGTCTCGGCGTGCCGCGCGGCGGCCTGGCGGGTCTCCTCGGCCGCCTGGGTCATGGCGGCGATGGTGGCGCGGGTCTGCTCCTCCAGGCGCGCGCGCTCGGCGGCGGCGGCCCGGGCCACAGCTTCGACCGAGTGCAGCGTGGACTGGCCGAACTCGTCGCGCTCGGCCTTGGCGGTCTCCGCCAGGTCGCGGAACTGGTCGGCAGCCTCGGACATCAGTTGGCGCAGGGCTTCGCCGCCCTTCACCGCCCGGTCGCCCATCTCGGCGGCCGACAGCCGCGCCTGGGCGATGAACTCGGCAAGCTGGGCCGCGTGGGTTTCGGCCTGGGCCGAGAAGCCCTCCTGGTCGGCGCGCAGCGCGTGCGCGGCGGTGACTAGGCTGGCGCGCTGCTCGGTCAGGCCCTTCTCGACCGAGCCGATCTGCTCGGTGACGCCCAGCCCGGCCGTTTCCAGGCGGGCGATGTGGCGGGTCAGGTCCTCGGCGGCGGTGCGCGCCACGTCGCTGGTCTCGCCGGCGGCGGCGGCCAGGTCGGCGGCGCGGGCCGCCAGCGAAGCCTCGGCCTCACGCAACTGCGCCTCGGCCAGGTCGGAGGCCTCGCCGACCATCTTGGCCTGGCGGGTGATGGCGTCGGCCACGGCGGCGGCCTGGGCGTCGAGCGTCTGGGCCAGGCCGCCCAGCTCGGTGCGCTCGCGGCCGAGCGTCTCGGACAGGCCCTGGGCGGTGCGCGCGGCGTTGGCCGCGGCGGCGGCGAGCCCTTCGCTCTCGCCGGCCAAGGCCTGGCGCAGCACGATGATGGTGTCGCGGGCCTCCTGGGCGGCGGCGCCGGCGCGGGCGATCTCGTCGCGCATGGCCTGGACCAGGTCGATGGTCTGCGCGCCGGCCGCCATGGCCGGGGTCGTCATCTCGTCGGCCAGCGCCTTGGTGCGGCGCGCCTCGGCGCCCAGAAGCTGCCCCTGGCGGACCATATAGGCCAGCACCCAGACCAGGGCGGCCGGGCCGATCGCCAGCAGGGCGAAGACCACCATCGCGAAGGGCTCGAAGTCGAAGGGCGCCACCGAGCGGCGATAGCCCCAGGCGAAGGCGATAGGCGCGCAGGCCCACAGCACCGACACCACGAAGGCGGTCAGGTAGATGGTCCAGCCCGACGAGGCGGAGACGCTCGTGGCCGGCGTCAGCGGGATGCGCGGCGTCGTGGCGGCCCGCGCAGTCAGCGGCGTGGCCGCCTTGGCCTCGACCGCCAGATCTCCGACCGGCGGCGGGGCGAAGGAAAACGCCTGGTCCGCCTCGGCCTCGGCGATGGCGGCCGCAGGTTCGGGCGCGGCCGCGCCTTCGCCGTCAAGCGATTGGAAATCGACCGGTTGATGCCGCTTCTTGATCTTCATGGCCCGTCGTAAGCGGCCTTCCACCCCTGCCGACAGGACGTGCAACCACACGCACGCCCCATCATTGCGCCCAGGATCGAAGGATTACCGACGAACGCCCGCGAGGCAAAGCACTGATCGGAGGGAATCGTCGCAGGCCGGACCTAGATTCGCAGCGTCCGCGCTCGGGTTTCGGGACAGATCTCGCGCGCCAGGCCGGGGCTCTTGCCCACCTTGACCACCACCCTGGGGGCCGGCGCGGCGGCGGTGTTGCGGCTCGTCGTGCGCGCGATGGTGCGCTCCGCAGGGGCAGGCTTTTCCACCTGTTGCGCGTCCAGGGCGACCCCGAAATGCGAATAGGCCGCAGCGGAAGACGACACCACCACGGCGGCCACGATCTCGGTCAAGGTTTGCATCGGAACTCTCCCGTACGTCCGATACGATTCCAGCGAGCGTTGTTATACGGCAGCCGCCTCGATCGAGCGATGCATCGGAACATGAAATTTCGGTCATGTGACGAAGGCCGCGCCTTCGTGGCTGAGCAGCCAGTGCTTGCGCTCCAGCCCGCCGCCATAGCCGGTCAGGGTTCCGTCGGACCCGATCACCCGATGGCACGGCACGACGATCGACACCGGGTTGGCCCCGTTGGCCAGGCCCACGGCCCGGACCGCCTTGGGATTGCCGATCCGCTCGGCCAGGCCCTTGTAGGTCAGGGTTTCGCCGGCCGGGATCGTGCAGAGCGCGGTCCAGACGGCGCGCTGGAAGTCCGTGCCGCCGGTACGCCATCGAATGCTCGCCAGCGCGGTCAGGTCGCCCTCGAAATAGGCGTCGAGCGCCGAGCGGACGGCCGCCGGCGCCGGGCCGGCGACCAGGTCCGTGGGCGCGTTCTGACGCCTCAGCAGCGTCGTCAGCCGCGCCTCGTGCGTGGTCCAGTCGAAGGCCCGCAGATAGCCCGCGGCGTCGGTGACCAGCAGGCCCTCGCCGACCGGCGTGGCCATGCGGTCGAGATGGAGGACTTCAGGCGGCTTTGGCATGCTTGGATTCCGAGGGGTTCTTGGGGTCGGCGGCCCACAGGTGCGAGGCGGCGTAGGCGCGCCAGGGCCGCCAGCGTTCGGCGCGGGCCAGCAGCTCGGCCGGCGACGGACGCACGCCGCCGGGCCCCTCCAGCGCGCGCATCAGCCCGATGTCGGCGCTGGGAAAGGCGTCCGGCTCGCGCAGGGCGCGCATGGCGATGTACTGGGCCGTCCACTCGCCGACGCCCGGCAAGGCCCGCAGGGCGGCGACCGCCTCGTCCAGGCTGCGGCGCATGCCGAAGAGTTCGGGATCGACGGCGGCGGCCGCGGCCAGGCCGATCAACGCCCGCCCCCGCGCCCGCGGCATCGCCAGGGTTTCCACATCCGCCAGGGCCAGGCTCGCCGGCTCGGGGAAGAAGTGGGTCAGCCCCAGGGCGCCCGCCGCCTCGTCCTCCAGCCGCGCGCCGTGCAGGGCGGTGATCTTGCCCGCCAGCATCCGCGCGGCGTGGACGGTGATCTGCTGGCCCAGCACCGCGCGCACGGCCAGCTCGAAGCCGTCCCAGGCCCCCGGCGCGCGCAGGCCCGGCCGCGCGGCGACCAGCGGCGCCAGGTCCGGGTCCTCCGACAGGTGGGCCTCGATCACGGCGGGATCGGCGGCCAGGTCGAACACCCGGCGGATCCGGGCGATGACCGCCGGCCAGGCCTCGACCCTGGGAAAGCGCAGGGTGACCTTCAGGCAGGCGCCCTCGCCCGGCTCGACCATCACCACGCCCCGGGCCTGGCCGACGCTGAGCGTGCGCGCATAGCGGCCGTCGCGGACCGCCTCGACGCCCGGGATGGCCCGCGCCGTCAGGAAGGCCAGCATGGCGTCCCAGTCGTAGGGGGCGCGATAGGGCAGCCGGATAGTCGCGCCGCCCCCCTCGCCCGCCGCCACGTCCGCGCCGCCCAGCCGGCGCAGCTTGGCCGGCGGGCGGTCGAAGAGCTGCTGGAAGGTCTCGTTGAAGCGCCGCACGCTGCCGAAGCCGGCGGCCATCGCCACCTCGGCCATCGGCAGGCGGGTCTCGTGCAGCAGTTGCTTGGCCAGCAGCACCCGCCGCGTCTGGGCCACGGCGATGGGCGAGGCGCCCACATGCTGCTGGAACAGCCGCCGCAACTGGCGCTCGCCGACGCCCAGCCGCTCGGCCAGGCTGTCGACGTCGCCGTTGTCCAGGGAGCCGGCCTCGATCAGGGCCAGGGCGCGCGAGACGGTGTTCGAGGTCCCGCGCCACGAGCCCAGGTCCGGCGAGGTCTCCGGCCGGCAGCGCAGGCAGGGCCGGAACCCCGCCTCCTGGGCGGCCGCGGCCGAACGGTAGAACCGCATGTTCTCGCGCTTGGGCGTCCGCGCCGGGCAGATCGGCCGGCAATAGATACCGGTGCTGGTCACGCCGCTGAAGATGCGCCCGTCGAAGCGGGCGTCGCGCATCTGGAAGGCGCGGTAGCAGGCGTCGTCATCCATATCCATGGCGCGATGATCGGCCTATGAGCGGCGCATGTCTCGCGGTTTTCGGACATGACCGGTCTTCGCCTGGCGGTTTTCGGACGGCTCCATTTTCCTCGTCGGCCTGTCAGTAAATCTCTATCGTCATCGGTCCTCGGGTCCCGTAAGCCGTCGCTCAGGGCCAATCCGCGCGGTGCGCCAGCAGCGACGGGCGGACTTTTTCGTTGTTAGAATTCAGGGTGAGGCCCGAGGTTCACGTGCAAGGTACAGCCCTGATGCAGGCCAAGGCGCCCGCGATCGCCCCCGAAACGCTGACCCATCTTCAGCGCCTGGAGGCCGAGAGCATCCACATCATGCGCGAGGTGGCGGCCGAGGCCGAGCGCCCGGTGATGCTCTATTCGATCGGCAAGGACTCCGCCGTCATGCTGCACCTGGCGGCCAAGGCGTTCTATCCGTCCAAGCCGCCCTTCCCGCTGCTGCACGTCGATACGACCTGGAAGTTCCAGGCGATGTACGAAATGCGCGAACGCATGGCCAAGGAGCTCGGCTTCGAGCTGCTGGTCCACAAGAACCCCGAGGCCGTCGAGCGCAACATCAACCCGTTCGACCACGGCAGCGCGCTGCACACCGACATCTGGAAGACCGAGGGCCTGAAGCAGGCGCTGGACAAGTACGGCTTCGACGCGGCCTTCGGCGGCGCGCGCCGCGACGAGGAGAAGTCCCGCGCCAAGGAGCGCATCTTCTCGTTCCGCTCGGCCCAGCACCGCTGGGATCCCAAGAACCAGCGGCCCGAACTCTGGCGGCTCTACAACACCCGCAAGAACCCCGGCGAGAGCATTCGGGTGTTCCCGATCTCCAACTGGACCGAGCTGGACATCTGGCAATACATTCACCTTGAGAACATCCCGATCGTGCCGCTGTACTTCTCGGACGTGCGGCCGGTGGTGGATCGCGACGGCACGCTGATCATGGTCGACGACGAGCGGATGCCGCTGCGGCCGGGCGAGACGCCGATGATGAAATCGGTGCGGTTCCGCACTCTGGGCTGCTACCCGCTGACCGGCGCGGTCGAGTCCACTGCGGCCACGCTGCCTGAAATCATTCAGGAAATGCTGCTGACCACGACCTCGGAGCGCCAGGGCCGGATGATCGACCACGACCAGGCCGCCTCGATGGAGAAGAAGAAGCAGGAGGGCTACTTCTGATGGCCCACCAGTCCGCGCTCATCGCCGAAGACATCGAGGCCTACCTCTCCGCGCACGAGCGCAAGAGCCTGCTGCGGTTCCTGACCTGCGGCTCGGTGGACGACGGCAAGTCGACCCTGATCGGCCGCCTGCTCTATGACTCGAAGATGATCTTCGAGGACCAGTTGGCCGCGCTCGAAGCAGACTCCAAGAAAGTCGGCACCCAGGGCGGCGACATCGACTTCGCCCTGCTGGTCGACGGCCTGGCCGCCGAGCGCGAACAGGGCATCACCATTGACGTCGCCTATCGATTCTTCTCGACCGACAAGCGCAAGTTCATCGTCGCCGACACGCCCGGCCATGAGCAATACACGCGCAACATGGTCACCGGCGCCTCGACCGCCGACGCCGCGGTCATCCTGATCGACGCGCGCAAGGGCGTGCTGACCCAGACCCGCCGGCACTCCTACCTGGTCTCGCTGCTGGGCATCCGGCACGTGGTCCTGGCGGTCAACAAGATGGATCTGGTGGGCTGGGATCGGCAGGTTTACGACGCGATCCTGCAGGAATATGCCGATTTCGCCGCCCAGATCGGCATCAAGGACTACACCGCAATCCCCATGTCCGCCTTGAAAGGCGACAACATCACCACCCGCAGCGAGGCCGCGCCCTGGTACGAGGGGCCGGCCCTGATGCCGCTGCTGGAGACCCTGCCGGTCGAGGACGACCTGCGCGAGCAGCCGTTCCGCATGCCGGTGCAGTGGGTGAACCGCCCGAACCTGGATTTCCGTGGCTTTTCAGGGCTGATCTCGACCGGCACGGTGCGTCCGGGCGACAGGATCAAGGCCCTGCCCTCGGGCCGCGAGAGCGTTATCGACCGTATCGTCACGTTTCGCGGCGACCTTGACGAAGCGGTGGCCGGGCAGTCGGTCACCCTGACCCTGAAGGACGAGATCGACATCTCGCGCGGGGACGTCGTCGCCGAGGCCGGATCGCCGCCGCCGGTGGCCGACCAGTTCGAGGCGACCATCGTCTGGATGGACGACGAGGCGATGCTGCCGGGCCGGCCCTACCTGCTGAAGGTCGGCACCCGCGTGGTGTCGGCCCAGGTCACCGAGCCGAAGTACAAGGTCAATGTGAACACCCTGGAGCACCTGGCCGCCAAGCGGCTGGAGCTCAACGAGATCGGGGTCTGCAACCTCTCGCTCGACGCGCCGATCGCCTTCGACGCCTATGGCGAGAACCACGACCTGGGCGGCTTCATCCTGATCGACCGGATCTCCAACCGCACGGTCGGGGCCGGGATGCTGCATTTCGCCCTGCGGCGCAGCCAGAACATCCATTGGCAGGCGCTGGACGTCGACAAGGCGAGCCGCGCGGCGCTGAAGGGCCAGCGCGGGCGGGTGGTCTGGCTGACCGGCCTGTCGGGCTCGGGCAAGTCGACGATCGCCAACCTGGTCGAAAAGCGCCTGCACGCCGACGGGCGCCACACCTACCTGCTCGACGGCGACAATGTCCGCCACGGCCTCAACAAGGACCTCGGCTTCACCGACGAGGACCGGGTCGAGAACATCCGCCGGGTGGCTGAGGTCGCCAAGCTGATGGTCGACGCCGGCCTGATCGTGCTGGTCTCGTTCATCTCGCCGTTCCGGGCCGAGCGCCGGCTGGCGCGCGACCTGCAGGCCGAGGGCGATTTCGTCGAGGTCTATGTCGACACCCCGCTGGCGGTGGCCGAGAGCCGCGACGTGAAGGGCCTCTACAAGAAGGCCCGGGCCGGCGAGCTGAAGAACTTCACCGGCATCGACAGCCCCTACGAGCCGCCCGAGCACGCCGAGATCGTCATCGACACCACCGCGATGTCGGCGACCCAGGCGGCCGAGCAGATCGTGGCCTGGCTGGAAGGCGAGCTCGACTACTCGATCTAGGGGCGGCGTTCAGGGGCGGCCGGAGTAGTGGAAGCGGCATTGGGCGACTTCCAGTTGCTGGGCTTCGCCCTTGCCGGTCGCCCGGTAGACCAGCCGGTCCTCAAGGGTGATACGCCGCGACCACCAGCCATGGAGATCGCCGCGCAGCGGCTCGGGCTTGCCCATCCCCTTGAACGGCGAGCGCATGCACTCCTTGAGAAGGCCGTTCAGGCGATCCGGCGTATTGGGATCCGATATGTACAACTAGACGTACAACTTCACGCGTCGGGCGACGGGATCACCCTGGCCGCCGGCCGATGTCGAGGAAGTCGGCGCCGCTGAAGTCCTCGGGGGCGGCGATCTCGACGATCGGATCGTCGCGGTCGTCCCATTCGGTGCGCAGGGCCCGGCTCATCACCGCGTGCATGTCGTAGAGGCAGGTGATGTAGGTCAGCTCCAGGATCTCCTCGTCGGAGAGGAAGGCCTTGAGGGCGGCGAACACCGGCTCGGGCGTGCGCCCGCCCTGGGCCAGGCAGTCGGCATAGGCCAGCACCGCCCGCTCATCGGCGGTGTAGCAGTCGGCCACCTGCCAGTGGGGCACGGCGGCGATGCGCTCCTCCGAAACCTTGAGACCCCGCAGCGACTTGCAGTGCTGGGAGAACACGAACTGGCTGCCCTTGGCCCAGCCGACCCGGGTCTGGGCCAGTTCGCGCAGCACCGGGTCGAGCTTGCGCTCGGGGCTGCGATAGAGCGCAAAGCCGCGGTTGGCGTGTTCGAGCACGTCGGGGACCAGGGCGAACACCGTCCACCAGTCGCCGGTGGTGCCGGTCGAGGTGCCCGGCTCGGCCACCGGATCGCGGTCGCCGAACAGGAGGTCATAGGTGCGCTGGACGACCTTGGACTCGGCCTCGGCGCGGCGGACCTGGCGCAGGCGCGGCATGCTCCTTAAGCCTCCACGCCGACCGCGCGGGCCGGCTTGTGCTTCACGTCGGCGGGGCCGAAGGCCTTGGTGGTCGCCGCCAGCTCCAGCATGATCCCGTTGGGGTCGGTGAAATAGACCGAACGGAAGAAGACGCCCTCGTGCTTCTCGGCGCTGACGCCCATCGGGCTGTCGTCGTGATTGACCACCATGTTCGGCAGCACCTGCACCCCGGCGGCGACCAGCCGCTGGCGATATTCGTCCAGCTTCTCCTCGGGCACGTTGAAGGCGACGTGGTTCATCGAGCCGATCGCCGACTTCGGCTCCTCCGGGAACCGCTTGACCGAGGCGACGCCCGGCGCTGCCGGCGGCGCGTCGGGCCACCAGAAGAAGGCGACGGAGTCGCCGCCCCCGCAGTCGAAGAAGAAGTGCTGGCCGCCGTCCGGCAGGGCCACCGTCTTGTAGAGCGGCATGCCGAGGATCTCGGTGTAGAACTTCACCGTCTCCTCCATGTCCCGGCAGACCAGCGCCAGGTGGTTGATGCCCGTCGTACGCATCTCCACGCCTCCGTCTAGAATTGCAGGACGATCTTGCCGAAGTGCTCGCCGCCCTGCATGGCGGCGAACGCCTTCGCGGCGTCCGTCCACGGGAAAACCTTGTCGACCACCGGTTCGATCCGGTGGAGTTCGATGGCCCGGCACATGGCCTCGAACATCTCGCGCGAGCCGACCGACAGGCCCTGCAGCCGGGCGCTGTTGCCGATCAGGACGCCGGGGTTGACGCCCTCGCCGGCCCCGGCGACGACGCCGATGACGGCGATGTGGCCGCCGATGCGGACGGCCTTCAGGCTCTGCTGGATGGTGCCGGCGCCGCCGACCTCCATGATGAAGTCGGCCCCGACCCCGCCGGTCGCCGCGCGCACCGCGGCGGCCCAGTCGGGCGTGGTGCGGTAGTTCACCAGATGATCGGCGCCCATCGCCTTGGCCCGGGCCAGCTTCTCGTCGGAGGACGAGGTGATCACCGTGCGGTAGCCCGCCGCCTTGGCGAACTGCAGGCCGAAGATCGAGACCCCGCCCGTGCCTTGCAGCACCACCGTGTCGCCGGGCTCCAGCCGCGCGTCCTCGAAGAGGCCGCGCCAGGCGGTCAGCGCCGCGCACGGCAGGGTCGCCACCTGCTGGTCGGTGAGGAAATCGGGGACCTTGGAGACGCCCTCCTGGCTGAACACCGCCAGCTCGCGCCCGGCCCCGGGGACCGGGAAGCCCAAGGCCGAGCTCAGCTTCTCCAGGGTCGGGCGCCCAGCGTTCCAGTTCTGGAAGAACAGGGTCGAGACGCGGTCGCCGACCGCGACGCGGGTGACGCCGGGACCGACCGCCTCGACCACCCCGCAGCCGTCCGAGAACGGAGTGATGGTCCCGCCGGCGGTGGCCGAACCGCGGCTGTAGAGGCCGCTGACCATCAGCATGTCGCGATAGTTCAGCGACACGGCCTTCATGCGCACCAGCACCTGGCCGTGGCCGGGCGCGGGATCGGGCGCCTCGACCACCCTGAGCTGGTCAGGTCCCCACGGCGCTGAGACTTCCAAGGCCCGCATGCATCCTCCCCAGGACTATGTGGGGGGATTAGTCGCCCCTTCTTTGCGGCCTGCAAGACTGTCGTCGGGGAAGGTGGTCAGGCGTCCAGGCGCTTGACGCCATAGAGACGGACCGCGCCGACCAGGCCGAGCGCCGACATGGCGGCCATGGCCAGGTAGCCCTTGGCGCCGGCCAGATCGAACAGCCAGCCCGAGCCGATGGTGGCCGCCCCCATCAGCAAGCCGCCGGAAAGCGCGGAGTTGATGGTCTGGGCGGCCGAGGCGTTGGCCGGGGTCGAGAGCCGCTCGACCAGTTGCAGCGAGGCCAGGAAGGTCGCGGCGTAGGTGAAGGTGTGCAGGGCCTGGAGCGGCAGGACCAGCCACAGCGGCGGCGAGAAGGCCAGCGCCGTCCAGCGGATCAGGGCGGCGGCCCCGCCGATGACCAGCAGGTTGCGCGGCCCGATCCGGCGCCGCCACGGCTCCATGAACCACATGAAGGCGACCTCGACCGCCACGGCCAGGCCCCAGAGCAGGCCGGTCGCGCTTTCCGGCAACCCCTGCTGTTTCCAGGACAGGGTCGAGAACGAGTAATAGAAGGCGTGGGCCGACTGGATCAGGCCGACCGACACCACCGCCAGCATGAAATTGCGGTCGCGCAGCAGGTCGCCGAGGCCGGCGAGCCGCTCGGAGAGGCGGCTGGCCTGGCCGCCTTCGCGCACCGGATCGGGCGGCAGCAGCCCGCGCGCGGCGCCGGCCGCCAGCATGGCCGCGGCGGTGATCCAGACCAGGACCAGCTCGGGCGAGTAGCGGGCCAGCAGCGCGCCGACCACGACATTGGCGACGATGAAGGCGACCGAGCCGATGCCGCGCGGCCAGCCGTAGTTGAAGCCGTCCCGGCCCGCCCGCCGGAAGACGATGACGTCGGTCAGCGGGATCATGGTCGAGAGGATGGTGTTGGCCAGGAACCAGATCGCGAACCACCAGGCGAAGCCGAACGGCGCGGCCAGCAGCCCGTAGGCCAGGGCCGTGGCCAGCCCCATCAGGATCAGCGGCGTGCGGCGCAGGGCGAAGCTGTCGGCCCACATGGCGATGGCCGGCGCCGTCACCGCCCGCGCCAGCATCGGCGCGGAGAGGATCAGGCCGATCTCGGCGCCGCTGAGGCCGCGCGAGGCGAACCACACCGGAATGTAGGGCGAGCTGGCGCCCGTCCCCACGAACAGGGCCGCATAGAAGAGACCAAGGCGAAGCGGCTGCGACATCCGCCATCCCGCTTAAGCGAGTCGCCGCCAACAATCCCGTGACTTCGGGCGTTTCGCGCGCGGCTTTCCCTTCCGCAACGGCGCCGAGCCGTGCTAGCGCGAAGCTTGCAATGTCCGAACACCGCAAAGCCGCGAGCGTATCCGAACTCCTCGATCTGATCGCGGAGCGTCCGGGGCGCGAGGTGTCGGTCGGCGACCTGCTCGACACCTTCGGCGACCGCGCCTTCGGGGCGCTGATGTTCGTGTTCGCAGCGCCGCTGGTGCTGCCGATGCCGCCGGGGGTCTCGGCGCTGCTGGGCGCGCCGCTGATCTTCATCACCTTCCAGTGGACCATGGGCCGCAAGACGCTGTGGCTGCCCAAGGTGATGCTGTCGCGGACCATGAGCATGGCCGACTTCCGCGCCCTGACCCTGAAGCTGAAGCCGCACCTGGCGCGGCTGGAGCGGCGGCTGCGGCCGCGCCTGACCTTCATGTACAACCCGCTGGGCGACCGGCTGGTCGGCGCCCTGTGCTTCGTGCTGTCGCTGATCGTCTTCCTGCCGATTCCGTTCGGCAACATGCTGCCCTCGTTCGCGATCGCCGCCTTCGCCATCGGCGGGGCCGAGCGCGACGGAGTGGCCGCGCTGATCGGCTGGATCGCGGCGATCCTGTCGGTGCTGGTGCTGGTGGTGCTGTCGAAGGCGATCGTCGCGGCGATCATCGCCTTCTTCGCCACCCTGCTCGGGATGTTCTGATCGGCGTTGCCGACGCGCCGCGGCGGGTTAAGGTCTGAGCCAGGCCTTCGTCGACGGAGAACTTCCCATGACGCGCAGCCATGACAGAGCCCTGCGGGACCGCGCCGCCGCGGTGATCCCCGGGGGCATGTACGGCCACCAGGCGGTCGGGCTGCTGCCCGACGACTATCCGCAGTTCTTCTCCCGAGCCGAGGGGGCCCACATCTGGGACGCGGACGGCAACCGCTATCTCGACCTGATGTGCGCCTATGGGCCCAACCTGTTCGGCTATGGCCACCCGGAGATCGACGCGGCCTATGTGCGCCAGTTGGGGATCGGCGACACCCTGACCGGGCCGACCGAGCTGATGGTGCGGCTGGCCGAGGAGATGACCGGCATGGTCAGCCACGCGGCCTGGGCCATGTTCTGCAAGAACGGCACCGACGCCACGACCATGGCGCTGATGACCGCGCGGGCGCACACCAGGCGCAAGACGATCGTGCGGGCCAAGGGCGCCTATCACGGCGCGGCGCCCTGGTGCACGCCACGGCCGGCGGGCACCACCGACACCGACCGCGCCCACCAACTGTTCTACGACTACAACGACGTCGCCAGCCTGGAGGCGGCGGTGGCGGAGGCGGGCGAGGACCTGGCCGCGATCTTCGCCGCGCCGTTCAAGCACGACGCCTTCATCGACCAGGCGCCGCCGGACCTGGCCTACGCCAGGCGGGCGCGGGAGCTGGCCGACCAGACCGGGGCGCTGCTGATCGTCGACGACGTGCGGGCGGGCCTGCGGGTGGCGCGCGATTGCTCGTGGGCGGTGCTGGGGATCGAGCCGGACCTGTCGACCTGGGGCAAGTGCATCGCCAACGGCCATCCGATCTCGGCGCTGCTGGGATCGGAGAAGGCGCGCAGGGCGGCGGCCTCGATCTATGTCACCGGCTCGTTCTGGTATCAGGCCGCGCCGATGGCGGCGGCGCTGGAGACGCTGCGGCTGGTGCGCGCCACCGACTATCTGGAACGCATCGTCGCCATGGGCGAGCGGCTGTCGGCGGGGCTGGCCGAGCGCGCCGCCGCGGCGGGGTTTGGCCTGCGCTGCACCGGCCCGGGGCAGATGCCGCTCTACCTGTTCGACGAGGACCCGGACCTGCGCAAGGGCTTCTTCTTCGTCTCGCAGATGCTGAGCCGGGGCGTCTACCTGCACCCGTGGCACAACATGTTCCTCTGCGCGGCGATGACCGAGGCCGACATCGACGGGGTGCTGAACGCCGCCGAGGACGCCTTCAAGGCGCTGAAACGCGAGGCGCCGGGCCTGGCGCCGGTCGAGAAGCTGGCCTTCCTGGCCGGCGGGCAAAGATAAGAAAATCAAAAGGGCGGGAATGAGGATGGACGATTTCTCCGAGCACGACGGCCTGGCCCTGGCGGCCCTGGTGGCCAAGGGCGAGGTGACGCCGCTGGAGCTGGTGGACGCGGCCATCGAGCGGGTCGAGCGGCACAACCCGGCCCTGAACGCCGTGGTCTACAAGGCCTATGACGAGGCGCGGAAGGCGGCGCAGGGGCCCCTGCCCGACGGGCCGTTCAAGGGCGTGCCGTTCCTGATCAAGGACCTGGGCGTGCCGGTGGCCGGCTGGCCGCGCAGCTATGGCAGCCGCTTCGCCGCCGGCTGGGTCGACCAGGACGACTGCGGCCTGACCCGGCGCTATCGGGAGTCCGGCGTCGTGCTGCTGGGCAAGACCAACACGCCGGAATACGGCATCACCGGAGTGACCGAGGGCGCCTATCTGGGCGCCTGCCGCAATCCCTGGAATCCCGACCACGTCTCGGGCGGGTCGTCGGGGGGCGCGGCCTCGGCGGTGGCGAGCGGCATGGTCCCGCTGGCCCACGCCAGCGACGGGCTCGGCTCGATCCGCATCCCGGCCGCCTGCTGCGGGCTGGTGGGGCTGAAGGTCACGCGCGACCGCAACCCGAACCTGCCGGACGGCGACAACTACGCCATGGGCTTCTCGGTCGACCATGTGGTGACGCGGACGGTGCGCGACAGCGCCGCCATGCTGGACGTCACCGGCCGCCCCGAGCCGGGCGCGCCGTTCGAGGCGCCGCATAAGGAGCGGCCCTACATGGAGGAGATCGAGCTCAGCCCCGGCCGCCTGCGCATCGCCTGGTCCTCGGAGACCCCGTCGGGCCGGCCGATCGACCCGCAGGTCCAGGCGGCGCTGGAACGCACCGCCGCCCTGCTGAAGGGCCTGGGCCACGAGGTGGTCGAGCAGGGCCTGGGCATCGACTACCGGGCGCTCTACACCGCCCGCGGCCCGGTCTCGGGCGCCAACTTCGCGGCCAATATCGCGCGGCTGTCGGCCATGCTGGGCCGCGAGCCGCAGGAGCACGAGCTGGAGCCGCTGACCTGGGCGGCGCTGAAGAGCGGGCGCAAGGTGACCGGCGAGCAGGCCTTCCGCGGCTGGCAGGACCTGCGCGACCTCAACCGCAAGACGCTGATGTTCTTCGAGGACTACGACGTCTATCTCTGCCCGGTGCTGGGCACGCCGGTGCCGCCGGTCGGGCTGATCGACCCGGTGGCGGTCGATCCGAAGGAGCTGAACAGGCGCCAGAGCAAGGCCTTTCCCTACACCCCGCCGTTCAATTTCTCGGGCCAGCCGTCGCTGTCGCTGCCGCTGGAGATGGACGATGCGGGCCTGCCGATCGGCATGATGTTCACCGCCCGCTTCGCCGACGAGGCGACCCTGCTGCGGCTGGCGGCGCAACTGGAGAAGGAAGCGCCCTGGAAGGGGCGGCGCCCTGCGCTCTGGGGGTAGAAAGCGTCGCACCTCCCGCGTTAGCTTGGGGCCAGGATTCTAGGAGTATTCCATGAGCGACCGGATCGAACGGCCCTGGGCCCTGATGCGCCACCACGCGGGCTGGGCCGACGTCTTCCACATCGAGAGCGAGACGGCCGACTCGATCACCGGCTTCTATCCCGACCGCGAGACCGTCGGCCCGCCGGTGAACTACAGCGTGCGCGCGGTGCTGGCCCGCTTCCCGACCATGGAGGCGGCCCGCGCGGCCCGCGAGGGGGCGGTGCTGGAATGGCGCAAGCACGACGCCGGCGTGCGCGAAGCCGAAGACAAGCTGCGCGCGGCCGAGAGGGCGCGCGAGGACGCCTGGCTCAACTGCCTGCGCGGCGCCGCCAACGGCGGTTGAGGCGAAGCCTTACAGGCGTCATCCCGGCTGAAGCGAAGCGGTCCCGGCCTTCGGTCTGCGACTGAAACCGGGATGACGCCAGGGTCGAGTTTCAGAACCGCAGGCCCTTGGCGATGGCCCAGGCGACCAGCGCCGCCAGCGCGATCCCGACCAGCAGCCGCCAGAGCGCGGCGGGGCGCAGGGCCTCGCCCTGGAACGGGCGCTTGCCGGTGATCATGGCGCCGACCAGGTTCTGGCGCTTCCAGACCCCGTAGAAGCCGATCGCGACGATGTGCAGGGCGACCAGCGCCTGGAGCACGCGGAAGACGGTCTCGTGCAGCTCGGCGGCGGCGCGGCTGGCGTCGAAGCTGACCAGGTGCGACAGCGGCCCCGATTCCAGGCCGTCGATGTCGCTGGCGAACAGGCCGAGCCCGACCTGCACCAGCATCACCGCCAGCATGGCCAGGACGCTCCAGGCGCCGAGGGGATTGTGGCCGGCGCCGTCGCTGGGGCTGCGGGCGCCGAGCGTGCGGGCATAGGCGAGCGTCGCCTTCGGCCCCCGCAGGAAATGGGCGAACCGCGCGGTCGAGCCGCCGGCCACGCCCCACCACAGGCGAAAGACCAGCAGGCCGATGACGCCGTAGCCGGACCACCGGTGCAGTTGCATGTTCTCGCCGGCGGTGAACCAGGAGACCAGCAGCAGGACGACCAGCGCCCAGTGGAAGAGACGGGTGGGCAGGTCCCAGAGCGGGCGCGGCGGCCCCGCCGCGGCGTCGGAGGCCATGGCTACTTCTCGACGCGATAGACGTCGTGGCAGGCCTTGCAGGTTCCGCCGGTGGCGCGGAACTGCGCCTTGATGGCGTCGATGTTCCCGCTCGCCGAGACGGTCTGCAGCTTGCCGGCCTCGGTCTGGAAGTTGGCGGCGGCGGTCGCGAACTTGGCGGAGTCGGTCCAGATGTTGGGCTTGGCCTCGGTCTTGAAGCCGGCCTCCGGGCCCGAACCCTTGGGGAACCACTTGGGAACCTGCGCGGCCTGGGCGTTGACGATCTGCGCGTTGGTCGCGATCAGCCTGGCGTCCGGCGAGCCCTTCTTGAGTTCGTCGCTGATCGCCTTGAACGCCGCGCCGACCTTCTTGTAGCCGGCCTGGCGGGTGGCGATGGCGGTCTCGGCGGCGGACGCGGCGAGCGCGCCGGTGGCGCCGAGCGCGAGAACCAGGGCGATGGCGAGGGGCTTGGCGGCGGTCATCGTCGAACCTCTGCGTGGATGGTCGGGACAGAAGGGGAAAGACTGGGCGCCCGCGGCGCGGGCGTCAACCGACCATGACCAGCGCTGATTGCGCGATTGTTTCAGGCGCCTAGTGCCGGACCCCGCGGGCCGAAACCGCCGCCGCCAGCGTGATGGCGATGATCCTGATGTCGAGCAGCATCCCCCGGCGCGCCAGATACTCGGCGTCCAGCCTGGCCTTGTCGGTGTTCGGAAGGTCGTCGCGGCCGTTGATCTGGGCCCAGCCGGTGACGCCGGGCCGCAGGGTCTCGACGCCGGCGGCGGTGCGCAGGGCCACCAGGTCGTCCTGGTTGAACAGGGCCGGCCGCGGGCCGACCAGGCTCATATGGCCGACCAGCACGCTCCAGAGCTGGGGCAGTTCGTCCAGGCTCGAGCGGCGCAGGAAGCGGCCGAGCGGCGTGATCCAGGCGTCCGGGTTCTCCAGCAGATGGGTCGCGACGTTGGGCGCGCCGGTCCGCATGGTGCGGAACTTCGGCATCTTGAAGATCACGTTGAAGCGTCCGACGCGGCTGGACCAGTGCAGCGCCGGGCCGGGGCTGTCCAGGCGCACGGCCAGCGCGATCGCCGCCAGCAGCGGCGAGAGCACGATCAGTCCGGCCAGGGCCGCCAGCATATCGAAGGCCCGCTTGGCCACGCACGTTCCCCTCGCCGTCTGCAACGGGCCAGGGATAGCCCGGCGCGGCGGCCCGCGCCAAGGGTCAGGCTTCGGAGGGCGGCTCGCTGACCGGGCGGACCTTGGTGCGGGTCTTGGGCGCGAGGTCGGCCACGGGCTCGGCTTGCGGCGCCGGTTCGACCGCCTCCGCCACCGCGTCGGCGACCTCGAGGCTGGTCTCGACGACTTCGGTGGCGACAGCCTGAGCGGCCTCGACGGCTTCGATGACGACGGGCTCGGGCTCAGGCTCGACGACCTGGGCCTCCGGCGCGGGGAGATCGATCTCCACCGGCGCCGATCGGGCGGGGGCGAGCAGCGCTTCGAGATTGGCGCGGTCGCCCCAGCGGGTCATCCACCAGTAGGCCACGCCCGCGGAGGCCGCGCCGGCGAACAGGAACCAGAGCGGCGAGGCCGCGCCGACGGGCACGAAGAGCGCCTTCTGGGTATCGAGGGATGCAGGCCCCTCTTCGATCACGGTAAGAGCCATGGAAACGCCTCCAAACAGCCAGGGTTTGTGCGATGCAGCAAACCCTACCCCGACTTTTCGCAGGCGCAAAATGAAGGTTTTAGGCGGTCCAGACCTGGGCCTTGCCGCCGGAGCCGAGCCGGCTGACCGTCCACTCGCAGATCTCCTTCAGCGGGACGTCGAAGCCCTCGGGCGCATTGGCGATCACCAGGGCGCAGCCGTTCATCTTCATCGGGTCGGTCAGCGGCCGCATGCGCGCCTCGGCCACCAGCAGCGGGCCGTCATAGGCGTCCTCGGCCTCGCGCAGGAAGGCGTCGAAGGTCTCCAAGTCCTTGACCGGCAGCCAGACCATCACCACCGCCGCGGGGTTCCTGCGGGTCAGGGCGCCCAGGGCCGCGGCGCAGCGTTCGTAGTCGTCGCTCTTCTCGAACGGCGGGTCGATGAGCACGAGCGCCGCGCCCTCCCTGGGCAGGCGGGCGGCGACCTCGACATAGCCGTCGGCGCAGGCGGTCCGGGCGGCGGGCCAACTGCGCAGCGCCTCGCCCAGGGCCGAGTGCTCCTGGGGTCGCAGTTCGCAGCCGAGATAGGCGTCGCCCTTGCGCAGGGCGGCGGCGACCAGCAGCGGCGAGCCGGGATAGAGGTTGGCCTCCTCCCCGCCGTTGAGGCGAACCACCGCCTGGCGCAGCGGCCGCAGGGCCGGCGGCAGGTCGGGCGCGCGCATCAGCTCGACGATGCCGGCCCTGGCCTCGCCCGAACGCTGGGCCTCGTCGCCGGCGAGGTCGTAGAGGCCGCGGCCGGCGTGGGTGTCGAAGACGCTGAGCGGGCCAGGCGACGCCTGCATGCGGGCCAGCAGGTCGAGCAGGGCGGCGTGCTTGACCAGGTCGGCGAAGTTCCCGGCGTGGAAGGCGTGACGATAGTTCAAGGCGGCGTCCTTGCGAGGGAACCGGGCCGTCGCGGCCCATGTTTGAGCGACGGTGCTTCCTGCCACGTCCGGCCACCATCTCCAAAGGCGCTCCATGCCCCTCGACGCAGCCCCGCCGCCGGCGGGCGGCCTTGTCTATGTGAACGACCACGATCCGGGGCTGAGCCGCGTGGCGACGGCGACGGGCTTTGCGTACCGCGACGCGAACGGCGAGCCGGTGACCGACGAGGCGACGCTGGAGCGCATCCGCGCGCTGGTGCTGCCGCCGGCCTGGACTGACGTGTGGATCTGTTCGCGGGCGCGCGGGCATGTCCAGGCCACGGGCCGCGACGCGCGGGGCCGCAAGCAGTACCGCTATCACGACGCCTGGCGGCTGGCGCAGAGCCAGGAGAAGTTCGAGCGGCTGATCGCCTTCGGGCGCGCCCTGCCCAAGCTGCGCAAGCAGGTCGAGGCCGACCTGCGCCGCCGCGGCCTGCCGCGTGAGAAGGTGCTGGCGGCGGTGGTGGCGCTGATGGAGCTGACCCTGATCCGGGTCGGCAACAACGAGTACGCCAAGACCAACAAGAGCTTCGGCCTGACCACCCTGCGCGACCGGCATGCGGAGATCAGCAGCGGCGGCGCGATCTTCGAGTTCCGGGGCAAGAGCGGGAAGATCCATCGCACCGGCTTTCGCGACCGGCGGCTGGCGCGGATCGTCAAGGCCTGCCAGGACGTGCCGGGCCAGCGGCTGTTCCAGTACGTGGACGAGGCCGGCGAGCGGCGCGCGGTGGAGTCCAGCGACGTCAACGACTACATCCGCGCGGCGATGGGCGAAGGTTTCTCGGCCAAGGACATCCGCACCTGGGCCGGGACGCTGTACGCGGCGCGCGGCCTGGTCGAGCAGCCGCCGGCCAAGGACGCCGCCGAGGCCAGGCGGCGCGTCGTGACGACGGTGAAGGCCGCCGCCGCCCTGCTGGGCAACACGGCCGCCGTATGCCGCAGCTCCTACATCCACCCGCTGGTGCTGGAGACCTACGAACGGGGCGCCCTGCCGCTGAAGAAGGGGCGGTCCGACCGGGCCTTCGAGCTGTCGGTGCTGCGCTTTCTGGAGGCCGCGCAAGAAGCCGCCCGCTGACGGCACGTCACCCTGGCGCTGCTTGCGAAATGGGGGTTAGCCTCACGCCAAACGGCCAAGGGAGGGCCACATGCTCGGAAACAAGCTCCGCTTCGGGGCCTTCATCGCGCCTTTCCATCCGCTTGACGAGAACCCGACCCTGGCCATCCAGCGCGACCTGGAACTGGTGCAGTGGATGGACCAGCTCGGATACGAGGAAGCCTGGATCGGCGAGCATCACTCGGCCGCCTACGAACTGATCGCCAGCCCGGAGGTGTTCATCGCCGCCGCGGCCGAGCGCACCAAGCACATCCGGCTGGGCACCGGGGTCTCGTCCCTGCCCTATCACCACCCGATGATGCTGGCCGACCGGATCAACCAGCTCGACCACATGACCCGCGGGCGGGTGATGTTCGGGGTCGGGCCAGGGGCGCTGGTCTCCGACGCCTTCATGATGGGCATTCCAGTGGCCAAGCAGCGCGACCGCATGGACGAGGCGCTGGACGTGCTGGTCCCGCTGCTGCGCGGCGAGGCGGTGACCCACGAGAGCGACTGGTTCAGCCTGGTCAATGCGCGCCTGCAGATGACGCCCTATTCGCGGCCCTCGGTCGAGATCGCGGTGGCCAGCCAGGTCTCGCCGACCGGGGCGCGGGCGGCGGGCAAGCATGGAGCGGGGCTGCTGTCGCTGGGCGCCACGACCACGGCGGGCTTCAACGCGCTGGCCGCCAACTGGGGCATCGCCGAGGACATCGCCAGGGAGAACGGCCAGACCATGGACCGCAGCCGCTGGCGGCTGGTCGGCCAGATGCACATCGCCGAGACCAAGGACAAGGCGATCGAGCAGATCCGCTTCGGGCTGGAGAAGTGGATCTATTACTTCAAGGAGATCGCCAACCTGCCGATGGTGCCCGACGACTTCAAGGGCGACCCGGTCGAGGCCTATCTGGCGCTGGGCCAGGCGGTGGTGGGCACGCCCGACGAGGCGATCGAGCGGCTGCAGCAACTGGTCGACGAGAGCGGCGGGTTCGGCTGCTTCCTGCTGATGGCGCATAACTGGGCGCGCTGGGAGGACACCAGGCGGTCCTACGAGCTGATCGCGCGCTATGTGGTCCCGCACTTCCAGCAGTTGAACGTCAACCGGCAGGCCTCGATGGACTGGGTGCGCAGCAACAAGACCGAATTCACCTCGCAGACCCGTGCGGCGGTGGGCGCCCGAATCGTCTCGCACATGATGGAAAAGGGTGCCGACAACATCCGGCCCGAGATCGTCGCCATGATCCAGGGCGCGGCGACGCCGGCCAAGGAGTAGAGTTGAAGCTTCAGGCCTATCTCGACCGCATCGGTTTCGCCGGCGTCCCGCGCGTGGACGCCGCGACGCTGAAGGCGATGCAGCGTCTGCACCTGCGCACGATCCCTTACGAGAACTTCGACGTCCAGTTGGGTCGGCCGATGACGCTCGATCCGCAGGCCGCGTTCGACAAGCTGGTCACCCGCCGGCGGGGCGGCTGGTGCTACGAGATGAACGGCCTCTTGGCCGCAATGCTGCGCGAGGTCGGCTTTCAGGTGACGGAGATGGCCGGAGCCGTGCTGCGCGGCGAGCGTGGCCCGGCCTCGCACGCCAACCACCTGGTGCTTCGCGTCGACCTCGACCAGCCGTACATCGCCGATGTCGGCTTCGGCGACGCGCTGCTGGAGGCCGCGCCGCTGGCGTTCGGACCGCATCGCTGCGCCGGCTTCGACTTTTCATTCGAGGCGCTGGGCGACGGCTGGCTGCGATTCCACAACCACCCGATGGGCGGCGCGGCCTATTACGATTTCCGCAACGAGCCGGCCGACCGCGAGGAGCTGGCCGGCATGTGCCGCTGGTTGAGCACCTCGCCGGACTCGGTGTTCACCCAGACCGCATTCGCCTTCCGACACGAACAGGACGGCGTCGCCGTGCTGCGCGGCCGGACGATCAACTTCATCCAGCCCGGCGGGAAAAGCCTGCGGTTCATTGATTCGGCGGATGAATTCGCAACGATCCTGCGAGATCGCTTCGAGCTCGACATTCCCGAGGCCCGCGATCTGTGGCCCACCGTCTGCGCCCGCCACGAGGAGCTGTTCGGCGCCCTGACCGCCTAACGGTTCCCTACCGGAGCGGTCATAAAAGCGTGCCTGGACATCCGGCGGCGGCGACGTCAAATCCGGTCCTGGGAAGGGGCTAACTGGAGCGACGCCATGACCGATCTTTCCCTGCCGCCCTCCGTAACCGTCAGCCCCACCATCGTCGGCGTTTCCGTGCTGACGGACGATGGGGTGACCGTCCAGGTGAGCCTGCCGCGCCCACGCGGGCTGCACGACCTGCCGATCGAGGAAGTCGCCGACCGCGCCCGCCGCATGGCGCAGGATGCGCTGCGGGCGGCCGCGACGAGCCTCGGTTAAGCCTAGCCCTCGGTGTCGACCGACGCCTGCATGGCGGGCGCATAGCGCGGACCGCTGACGGTCTGCGGGTTCACCAGTTCCTCGACCCTGGCCAGGACGTCGGCCGGCAGCCGGATCGCGGCGGCGGCGGCGTTCTCGCGCATGTGGTCGGGATTGGTCGTACCGGGAATCGGCACCAGGGTCTCGTCCTTGGCCAGCAGCCAGGCCAGGCAGAGCTGGGCCGGCGTGCAGCCCGCCTCCCGCGCCAGGGCCGCGAAGCTCTCGAACATCTTCAGATTGGCGGCGAAGGCCTCGCCCTGGAAACGCGGCATGGCCTTGCGGAAGTCGCCGTCCTCCAGCGCCGACGGATCGCTGATCCCGCCGGCCAGGAAACCGCGGCCGACCGGGCTGAAGGCGACGAAGGTGACGCCGAGCTCGCGGCAGGCGTCGAGCACCGCGATCTCGGGATTGCGGGTCCAGGGCGAATATTCGGTCTGGAGCGCGGTGATCGGATGCACCGCATGCGCCCGGCGCAGGGTCGGGGCGGAGACCTCCGAGAGGCCGATCGCGCGGATCTTGCCTTCCTTGACCAGGTCGGCCAGGGCGCCGACGCTGTCCTCGATCGGGACGCGCTTGTCCCAGCGGTGCAGGTAGTAGAGGTCGATGACGTCGGTCTGCAGGCGCTTAAGACTGCCCTCGCAGGTGGCCTTCAGGACGTCGGGATGGCCGTTGAGCTCGCGCTGGTCGCCGTTGGTGAGGCCGCATTTCGAGGCCAGCACATAGTCGCCGCGCCGGTCCTTCAGGACCTCGCCGACCAGGGTCTCGTTGTGGCCGACGCCATATACGGCGGCGGTGTCGAGGAAGGTGTAGCCGGCGTCCAGCGCCCCCTTCAGCACCCGTTCGGCCTGTTCGCGCGGCGGGGGCGAGCCGTAGGCGTGCGAGAGGCTCATGCAGCCCAGCCCGATGGCCGAGACGTCGAAGTCGCCGAGTTTGCGCTGATCCATGCCGTGCTCCCGTTCCCTACTGGTCGAGTGGGAGAAAGCGTCAGGCGCGGCGCGCGGTCAACCGCCTTACGGCGTGACGGTCATCTTGATGACGATGCGGCCGGGATTGGCGAGGGCGAAGGCCTCGGGCACCTCGACCTGGGCGGCCAGCTTCACCGCCTCGGCGGCCGGCGCGCCGTCGGCGTCCAGCGCCTTGCAGTCGGTCAGGTTCGCGCCGGTGACCTGGCAATCCACCAGCACCGCCTGGGGCGCGGCGGGCGCCACCGGGGCGATGGGCGCGGCCGGCGAAACGTAGGAGCTCGAGATCACGGCGGCGGCGGCGAGAACGGACAGGAACATGGGACCTCGGCTGTTAACGAAGGTTACTCAATGGTGAAGCCCCGCCGATGGCAAGTGTTTCATTTCGGGGCCTTCGCGATTGTCCACCGCAATCGCCGTGCCCGAAGACCGACGTTCCGGCCGCCGGACCGGATTCCAGGCGCCGGGCGCCCATTCAGGTTGCAGCGCAACACCGCGCTATTGCACCGCACAATATTTGCTTGAATCCTCGCCCGGCAAAGGGCAGGAAAAAGTCAGGCGAAGCGGTCGCATCTGGATTTGAACCGCCGCCCTATAAGGGAAACGTCGGGAGGTGGTTGGCTCCAACCCCTTTCCGGGAACTAGTGATTATGATCCGTACTCTTGCTCTGACCGCGCTGGCCGCTTTCGCCGTCACCGCCCCCGCTCAAGCCGCTTCGGTCAGCGTCCCGCTGGCCGGTAAGTCCCAAGCCCAGGTTGAAGCCGACGTGGCCAAGGCGGCGCGCGCCGTCTGCTTCCGCGCCACCCGCAGCGAAACCCTGGCCCTCGACGCCTATTCGCGCTGCGTGAAGGAGACCGTGAAGGTCAGCCTCGACACCTATGCGACCGCCCAGGCCCCGTCGAACTCGGCCCTGGCCGCGCGCTAAGCGCACCTCCCAGTCCATGTAGCAAAGGCCGGCGGAAACGCCGGCCTTTCGCATTTCAGCAGCAGCGGAACCCGCCGCGGGCACCGCCGCCATAGCGGGCGTCCTGGCGGTCGCGGAAGAACTCGGCCCGGGTCATCGGCGCCTGGTCCGGATGGGTCGTGGCCAGGTGCTCGACATAGGTCTCGTAGTTCGGCACCCCGACCATGAGGCGCGCGCCGTCGCAGACGCACTGGGCGAACCGGGCGAAGGGGTTGGGCGCGGCCATGCCCCCTACTCCGCCGCGATGGCGTCGGGATTGATCTCCCGCGCCGTCCAGCCGTCGGCCCGATAGGCCTTCAGGCAGGCCGTGATCCCGAACCAGATCATGCTCAGCACCACGGCGATGAACACCGCGCAGAGCGCCGCGTCGATGCGGTCGTTCCAGACGATCTTGCTCATGTCGGCCATGGTCTTGGCCGGGGCCAGGACCTCGCCGGCGGCCAGGGCCTCGCCGTACTTGCGGGCGTGGGACAGGAAGCCGATGGCCGGGTCGGGCGAGGCGAGCTTCTGGAAGCCCGCGGTCAGGGTGCAGATGCACAGCCACGCCGCCGGGATGACGGTGACGAAGGCGTAGCGGTGCCGCTTCATCTTGAAGATCACCACGGTGGCCATGATCAGGGCGATCGCCGCCAGCATCTGGTTGGAGATCCCGAACAGTGGCCAGAGCGTGTTCACCCCGCCCAGCGGATCGGTCACCCCCTGGTGCAGGAAGAAGCCCCAGGCCGCGACGCAAAGGCCGGTGGCCGTGAGGTTGGCCGTCCAGGAAGAGGTCTCCTTGAACTTCGGGATGAAGGTCCCGAGCAGGTCCTGCAGCATGAAGCGCCCGGCCCGGGTGCCGGCGTCGACGGCGGTGAGGATGAACAGCGCCTCGAACAGGATGGCGAAGTGGTACCAGAAGGCCATCATCGCCTTGCCGCCCAGCACGTGGGAGAAGATGTGCGCCATGCCGACCGCCAGGGTCGGGGCGCCGCCGGCGCGCGAGATGATCGTCGTCTCGCCGACGTCCCTGGCGGTCTGCTCGATGAGCTCGGGCGAGATCGGATGGCCCATGGCGCCGACCGCGGCCGAGGCGCTCTGCGCGGTGGTCCCGATCACCGCGGCCGGGCTGTTCATCGTGAAGTAGACGCCGGGGTCGAGGATCGAGGCGGCGATGATCGCCATGATCGCCACGAAGCTTTCCATCAGCATGCCGCCATAGCCGATGAAGCGGGAATTGACCTCGTTGTCGATCAGCTTGGGCGTGGTGCCCGAGGAGATCAGGGCGTGGAAGCCCGAGACCGCGCCGCAGGCGATGGTGATGAACAGGAACGGGAACAGCGTGCCTGACCAGACCGGCCCGCCGCCGGCGGCGAACTGGGTGACGGCCGGCATCTGCAGGTTCGGCCGCATGATGACGATGCCGATGGCCAGCGCCAGGATCGCCCCGATCTTCAGGAAGGTCGACAGGTAGTCGCGCGGGGCCAGCAGCAGCCAGACCGGCAGCACGGCGGCGACGGCGCCATAGGCGATGAGGATCCAGGAGAGCTGCAGGCCGGTCAGGGTGAACATCGCCGCCAGCTCGGGCGAGGCGGCGACCTTCTGGCCGCCGACGATGGCCAGGATCAGCATGACGAAGCCGAAGACCGAGACCTCGGCGATCCGGCCCGGCCGGATGAAGCGCATGTAGACGCCCATGGCGATGGCGATCGGCACGGTGGCGGCGACGGTGAAGGTTCCCCACGGGCTGGCGGTCAGCGCCTTGACCACGATCAGGGCCAGCACCGCCAGGATGATCACCATGATCATGAAGGCGCCGAACAGGGCGATGACGCCGGGGATCGGGCCCAGCTCCTCGCGGATCAGCTCGCCCAGCGACTTGCCGTCGCGGCGCATGGAGATGACCAGGACCAGGAAGTCCTGCACCGCTCCGGCCAGCACCACGCCGGTCAGGATCCAGAGCACGCCGGGCAGGTAGCCCATCTGCGCGGCCAGCACCGGCCCGACCAGCGGCCCCGCCCCGGCGATGGCCGCGAAGTGGTGCCCGAACAGCACGTAGCGATTGGTCGGCACATAGTCCAAGCCGTCGTTGCGGGTGATCGCAGGCGTCGGCCGGGCCGGGTCCAGGCGCATCACGCGCTCGGCGATGTAGAGGCTGTAGTAGCGGTAGGCGACGAGATAGACGCAGAGCGCCGCGGTCAGGATCCACAGGGCGTTGACGTTCTCGCCCCGCGCCGTCGCCAGGACCGCCAGCGACACCGCGCCGATCGCGGCCAGCAGGGCCCAGGGCCCGTGTTTTCGAACCAGTTCCACGCCACGTCTCCTCCCCTGCCGCGCCCGCACTCGGCGCCCGCCTAGCCCTACAACCGATTGAGCCCGGGCGTGAACCTCTCTAGGACGCCGATATGATCAAGCCGCAGATCAGCGCCGCCCTGGCCGGCGCCCTGGACGTCGTGGCCGAGGGCTGCGCCGGCCTGCTCGATCCCTGGTGGGTGTTCGGCAGCGCCGGCATGGCGCTGGTCGGCGTCCCCGGCCTGACGCCGCCGGACGTCGACCTGATCGTCAGCCCGCGCGACGCGGCCACGCTGATGGCCCGGTGGGACGCCGAGCCGCTGGCGGCCGCGGCCTCGCCGCTGTTTCGCTCGCAGGTCTTCGCCAAGGCGCAGGTCGCGGCCCTGCCGATCGAGATCATGGCCGGGTTCGAGTCTTTCTCGGACGGCCGCTGGAGCCCGGTGATCCCCTCGACACGGGTGGAGATCGCCTGGAACGGCCGGCGGCTGTTCACGCCCGCCGCCGCCGAGCAGGCGGCCATCTGCCGCCGCTTCGGCCGCCCGAAGGACCTGGCGCGGGTCGCCGCGCTCGAGGCGCTGGCCTAGCCTTCCCGCACCCGCACGATCAGCGACTGGCTGGCGGTGGCCATCAGCTCGCCGTCCTGGGCGAACAGGTACATCGCGCCATGGCCGAAGCCGCCATGCACGCCGGTGATGCGGATGTCGCACAGCACCCACTCGGTCGGCACGATCCGGCGATAGCGGATGGTGTTGTCCAGGCTGTTGCCGCCGGCGTTGAGGCCCAGCGCATTGCCGACCGCGCCGGGGATGAAGTCGGCCATGATCGCCAGCATGCCGGCGTCGATCGCCACGCCGTCGCGCGGCCGGATCCAGAGCAGCAGCCGGCCGTCGTCGCCGCCGTCGCCGGCGTCGGTGCCGCCGTAGCGGCCCTTGGCCACCCGGACCTCGATGCGGCTGTGCAGGTCATCGCCGCCGCCGCGCCAGTGGTCGGCAGGCTCGCAGGCCTCCGGCGCCGCCACCTCGGGCATCGACAGCCATTGGCGCGAGATCTCGCTGGGCCGCGCGCCCAGCGCGGCGTTGACCGTCAGGATCTCCTTGTCGCCGACGTGGCTGATCACGCGGGCCTGGCTGTTGTACTTGCCCGCGGCCGGCACCCAGACGTCGAGATCCACCACGCTGGGCGGCCGGGCATAGGACAGGTACTGCGCCGTCGCCCAGATCACCGGCCGCTCGCAGGTGCGCTCCAGCGCGGTGATCGCCGAGGCCATGCCGACCCCGCCGAACATGAAGAGGTTGTCGCGGGGCCCGACGCAGACCGCCGGGGTCAGCGGCAGGTACCAGCGGTGCGGATTGTGGGTGGCTCGGAGATCAAAGAAGGTCGGCGCGCTCATGGCGCACTCCATGAGATCACCTGCGCCTTAGCGCAAGCCCGTTCCGTCAGCGAGACGCCGCGGCGGCCTCGGCCTCGTTGCGCAGGCGCCGATCGGCCTCTTTCATGAGCGCCTCGGTCGACTGGTTGGCCGCCTCGCGGGCGCGGATCTCGTCGACCAGGCGCTGGTTGGCGTTCTGGCCGTGCAGCGCATAGAGGAAGGCGCCGAAGCCGGCGACCGCCGCCACGGTCAGCACCAGGGCGGCGATGGCGGCGATGCCGGTCCAGGCCCTGGACTGCTGTCCGGGCGGCGCCGGCTTCAGATAGGCCGCGCCGATGAACACCACGCCGGCCAGGAAGGTCGCGCAGCCGCCGGTGTGGATCATCGCCCGCTGGCCGACCAGGTCGACATTGGCCACCACGCTGGGCGCCAGGCCGATCAGGCGGTTGCCCTCGGTGAGCTGCGAGACCTCGATCGTGCCGGCGAAGACGACCTGGGCCAGGCCCAGTATGGCGAGGATCCATCCGGCGATGATCATGAGAAGGCTCCAACGAGGCTACTGGCCCGCGAATCCTTGCGGGCGGTCGAAGTCTACGCTGTGCGCAACAGAATGCGGCGATGAAAGGACGCCGCGCCGGGCGGCCGAACCGCAGGCACGAAAAAACCCTCCGGCGAAAGCGCGGGAGGGTTGGAAACTTGGGTGCGGGGACAGGATTTGAACCTGTGACCTTCAGGTTATGAGCCTGACGAGCTACCGGGCTGCTCCACCCCGCGTCAGGGTGTTTTGTGTATTGAAGGGTTTGACTGCATCCGTTTGGTAGACCTGGCGGCGACCTACTCTCCCGCGCCTTAAGACGAAGTACCATTGGCCCAGAGAGGCTTAACGACCGAGTTCGGGATGGGATCGGGTGGGGACCTCTCGGCATAACCACCAGGTCAACGAAACGGATGTGTTTTTGAGAAGACATCAATCAAAGCGCGTTAGTCATGAGTTTGACTAAGAACGATCAAGCCGATCGAGCGATTAGTACCAGTAAGCTGCATGCCTCGCGGCACTTCCACACCTGGCCTATCAACGTGGTGGTCTACCACGGCTCTCGGCGAAGCCTTGTTTTGAGGTTAGTTTCCCGCTTAGATGCTTTCAGCGGTTATCTATTCCACACTTAGCTACCCTGCTGCGCAGCTGGCGCCACGACAGGTCCACCAGAGGTGTGTCCATCCCGGTCCTCTCGTACTAGGGACAGATCCTCTCAAGCTTCGTACACCCACGGCAGATAGGGACCAAACTGTCTCACGACGTTCTGAACCCAGCTCACGTACCACTTTAATCGGCGAACAGCCGAACCCTTGGGACCTGCTCCAGCCCCAGGATGTGATGAGCCGACATCGAGGTGCCAAACTTTGCCGTCGCTGTGGACGCTTGGGCAAAATCAGCCTGTTATCCCTAGAGTACCTTTTATTCGTTGAGCGATGGCCCTTCCACGCAGAACCACCGGATCACTATGGCCGACTTTCGTCTCTGCTCGACTTGTCAGTCTCGCAGTCAGGCGGGCTTATGCCA
>NZ_DAMABV010000008.1:0-228341 GCF_031984885.1 Phenylobacterium sp. | reverse complement strand
CGTCCTCCTCGGATCAACCCGCATCTGGCTCCAGGCTTATGAGTCCACGCCCTAGCGCGCCACGTCCGCCACCGGCGTCCACACCACCTGCTCGATCCGGCTCGCCCCGGTCGCCAGCATCACCAGCCGGTCGAAGCCCAGGGCCGAGCCGCAGGCGCGCGGCATGTGGGGCAGGGCGGCCAGGAAATCCTCGTCGATCGGATAGCGCTCGCCGTAGACGCGGGCCTTCTCGTCCATCTCGGCCTGGAATCGGCGGCGCTGCTCGACCGGGTCGGTCAGCTCGCCGAACGCATTGGCCAGCTCCACCCCGCAGGCATAGAGCTCGAAGCGCTCGGCCACCCGCGGGTCGGACGCCTTGGGCCGGGCCAGGGCCGCCTCGCTGATCGGGTACTCGCAGAGGAGGGTCGGGCGGCCCATGCCCAGCTTGGGCTCGACCTTCTCGACCAGCACCTTCGAATAGATATCCTGCCAGACGTCGTCGGCGGCGACGCGGACGCCCGCTTCCCTCGCCGCATAAGCCAGTCCGTCGCGGTCGGTCTCGCCGTCCGCCGCGACCGTGGCCAGTAGGTCGATCCCCGCGTGCCGCTGGAAGGCCTCCTGGAGGCTCAACCGTTCAGGTTCCTGGAAGGGATCGCTGGAAACCTGCCGATAGGCGAGGGTTTTGGCCCCGACCGTCTCCGCCGCCAGCCTCAGCAGGTCCGCGCAGTCGACCATGAGTTGTTCGTAGGGCTCGTCGGCCCGGTACCATTCGAGCAGGGTGAACTCCGGATGGTGCAGCGGCCCGCGCTCTCGGTTGCGCCAGACCCGGGCGAAATCGAAGATCCTCTTCTCGCCGGCCGCCAGCAGCTTCTTGCAGGCGAACTCGGGCGAGGTGTGCAGGTAGAGCGGCGAGGTCTCGCCAGAATTTCCAATGATTTCAGTCGAAAAGGCGTGTAGGTGCGCCTCGTTGCCGGGCGAGACCTGCAAGGCGGCGGCCTCGACCTCGGTGAACCCGCGGTCCTCGAACCAGCGCCGCACGGCCCGGGTGATCGCGCCCCGCGCCAGCAGGAACGGCCGCCGGTCCTGGTGGATGTCGGCCCGCCACCAGGGCGATTGTGAAGCTATCGGCACGGGCGTCCTCTATGCGGCCAATTCGATCATGACTGGCGAATTTCGCCTCCATCGTATAGGTGCGCGCCAAGACCGCCGCTCGGCGGAATCGCGCGAGGCCGATGGCCGGCCTCCCCAATAGGCTTGAGGACGAACTACGTGAAGGTCGCTGCCAGCTCGCTCAGGAAAGGCGCCGTCGTCGACATGGACGGCAAGCTCTATGTCGTCCTGACCGCCGAAAACATCCATCCCGGCAAGGGAACCCCGGTCACCCAGCTCAACATGCGCCGCATCTCCGACGGGGTGAAGGTGTCCGAGCGCTGGCGTACGACCGAGCAGGTCGAACGCGCCTTCGTCGACGACCGCAACTACAACTTCCTCTACCAGGATGGTGAGGGCTATCACTTCATGCAGCCCGAAACCTACGACCAAGTCGTTGTTTCGCAAGAGGTTGTCGGCGACTCCGCGCCCTGGCTGACCGACGGCATGACCGTCGTGCTCTCGGTCCACGAGGGCGTGCCGATCGCCATGGAGCTGCCGCGCCTGGTCACCTTCGAGATCGCCGAGACCGAGCCGTCGGTGAAGGGCCAGACCGCCTCGTCGTCCTACAAGCCGGCGATCCTGACCAACGGCGAGCGCATCATGGTGCCGCCCTACATCACCGCCGGCACCCGCGTGGTGGTCCTGACCGAAGACTGGTCCTACCAGGAACGCGCCAAGGACTAAGGCTCCGTGACGGGCGCTAGGCGAACCGCCTGGCGCCCGCGACGCACAGGACCACCCCGGCGGTCACCGCCGCCATCGACCAGCCGACCGGCTCGCCCAGCAGGCCCGCCGCCAGGGCCAGGCCCATGAAGGGCTGCAGCAACTGCAACTGCCCCACCGCGGCCACGCCGCCGGCCGCCAGGCCGCGGTACCAGAAGACGAACCCGATCAGCATGCTGAACAGCGAGACGTAGGCCAGGCCCGCCCACGCGCTCGCACCGACGCCGGCCAGGCTGCCCGGCCATCTGGCCAGCCCGAGCAGGGCCATGGGCGGCAGGGCGATGACCAGCGCCCAGCAGATTACCTGCCAGCCGCCCAGGCGGCGCGAGAGCCGCCCCCCCTCGGCATAGCCGAGCCCGCAGACCACCACCGCCGCCAGCATCAGCAGGTCGCCCGTCACCGAGGCCTCCGCGCCGCGGGTGAGGGCGAAGCCGGCGACCAGCGCCGCCCCGACCCCCGCAAACGCCCAGAAGGCCCGGCTGGGCCGCTCGCCGCCCAGCAGCACGGCGAACACCGCCGTGGCCATCGGCAGCAGGCCGATGAACACGATCGAGTGCGCGGCGGTGATGTGGCGCAACGCCAGCGCCGTCAGCAGCGGAAAGCCCAGCACCACGCCCAGCGACACCAGGGCCAGCGGCCCCAGGTCGCTCCGCAGGGGCCTCTGGGCCCGCAGCAGCGCCAGCAGGCCGAGCGCCAGCGCCCCGGCGATGCAGGCCCTCGCCGCGGTCAGGAACAGCGGATCGAAGTCGGCGACCGCCACGCGCGTCGCCGGCAAGGATCCTGAAAAGATCGCCACGCCCAGAAAACCATCGACCCAGCCGCGCGCCCTGGCGTCCATCTTCGTCCCTCCGCTCGAGCCGGCGGTATGGCGCGCGGCGCCTCGTGCGCCCAGGAACAATCGAGTACAATCGGGACAAACTGTACTGGTCAATGTGGGGATACGGATGACGGCATCAGCCGCCGAAACCGGCACGCGGGTCGAGCGGGTCATGGCTGCGATCCGCCGCCGCATCGCCGCGCGGGCGCTGCAGCCGGGCGCCAAGGCGCCGTCGATCCGCGCCTTGGCCGCCAGCGCCGGCGTCTCGAAATCCACCGTCGTCGAGGCCTATGACCGGCTGGCGGCCGAGGGCGTGCTCCTGGCCCGGCGCGGCTCGGGCTTCTACGTCGCCGGCCGTGCGCCGCCCCTGGCCCTGGGCGAGCTGGAGCCGCGGCTGGACCGGGCGATCGATCCGCTGTGGGTCTCGCGGCAGTCGCTGGAAGCTGGCCCGGACGCGCTGAAGCCCGGCTGCGGCTGGCTGCCGGCCGACTGGATGCCGCAGGACGCCGTGCGCCGCGCTCTGCGCGTCCTGGCCCGCGGCGAGCGTCCCAACCTCACCGACTACGGCCCGCCGCTCGGCCTGGCCTCCATGCGCCACCTGCTGTCGCGCCGCCTGGGCGAGCGCGGGATCGAGGCGCCGCCCGGCCAGGTCATGCTGACCGAATCGGGGACCGGCGCGATCGATCTGGTCTGCCGGTTCCTGCTGGAGCCGGGCGACACGGTGCTGGTCGACGACCCCTGCTACTTCAACTTCCAGGCCATGCTCCGCGCGCACCGCGTCAAGGTGGTCGGCGCCGCCTGGACCCATGCCGGGCCGGACCTGGAGCAGTTCGAGCAGGCGCTGATCGAGCACCGGCCCAGGCTCTACATCACCAATTCCGGCCCCCAGAACCCGACCGGCGGGGCGATGAGCGCCGTCGTCGCCCACCGGCTGCTGAAGCTCGCCGAGCGGCATGGCCTGATCATCGTCGAGGACGACATCTACGCCGACTTCGAGGACGCGCCCGCGTCCCGGCTGGCGGCCTTCGACGGGCTGGAGCGGGTGGTGCACATCGGCAGCTTCTCCAAGACCCTGTCGGCGGCGGCCCGCTGCGGCTTCGTCGCCGCGCGGGCCGACTGGATCGAGGGCCTGACCGACCTCAAGGTCGCCACCTCGTTCGGCGGCGGCCATCTGGCGGCCGAGCTGGTCCACGCGATCCTCACCGACGGCGCCTATCGCCGCTATCTGGCCGCCCTGCGCGAGCGGCTGGCCAGGGCGCGGGGCGAGACCCTGCGCCGGCTGCGGGCGCTGGGCCTGGAGCCCTGGACGGAGCCCCAGGCTGGCATGTTCCTGTGGATGCGGCTGCCGGGCGGCCTGGACGCCGGCGGCGTGGCCCAGCGGGCGCTCGCCCGCGGCGTCGTGCTGGCCCCGGGCGACGCCTTCAGCGTCTCGCGCCGCGCGCCGGACTATCTGCGCTTCAACGTCGCCCAGTCGGGCGATCCCAAGGTCTACGAGGTCCTGGAGCGGGCGATGCGGGGCTAGGGCGCGGCCACGCGGCGGGCGGTGACGATCTTCACCGGCCTGGCCAGCATCTCGCCCTTCATCACGCCTTCGCCGGCCGTGGGCGAGGTGGGGGCGGCCAGAATCTTCTTCACCGTGTCCATGCCCTCGACCACCTTGCCGAAGGCCGCGAAGCCGAGGTTGTCGCCCGGCTGCTTCGGATCGGCGTCCATATAGGTCATGTCGCCGACGCAGATGAAGAAGTCCGAGGTCGCTGTCCCGGGGGCGGTGCGGCCCATCGAGATCGCCCCGTCGACATGCGACAGCCCGGTCCTGGTGGTCGGCTCGTGGGCGATGGGCTTGAGCACGCGGGCCGGATCGTTCTGCACGCCGCCCTGCACCAGGCCGAACTCCGGCGCGTTCGGCGTCTTCGAGGCGCGATAGAACGTCGCCCCGTCGAAGCGCTTCTGATCGACGTAGCGCAGGAAGTTCCCGGCGGTGATCGGGGCCTTGTCGGGATAGAGCTCCAGCACGATGGGGCCCTCGGCGGTGTCGAGCTGCACGCGCGCCACGCCCGCCGCGGCGGGCTCGGGCGCCTGGGCCAGGGCCGGCCATGCGCTCGCGGCCATTGCGCCGCCCAGGAAGACACGTCGCTTCATCGGCTCACTCCCAAATCCCGGCGAGCTTAGCGCGCGGCGCGACCGGTGCAACGTGGCTGCTGCTGTCGCCGCCAGAGTTTAGATACCAATGTTATCTGAATTGTCATGCTCATTGATTGAACGTGTTCAAACAATCGCCCGGGATTTCAAACAATCATCCGGAATTTTGCCATGAGTGAAATCAAAATGGATGAAGTCTCAGTCATGGTGTCGGTTCTGAGCGAATCTTCATTTTGAGTTGTTCGACCTGGATTTGAACGATGCGTGCCGGTGAATTTCCCGATATCGAGAGTTGCATTCGGCATCTGGAGGGCGCGTCCAGGTCGTTGCTGAGGACTGAAGCCAGCGGATTCGCCGACCGGTTCGCGCCATTGCTGCAGGCCGACACCGGGGACGTGATCTCCCTCACCCTGGCCCTGCTGGGCGACTATCGGCACGCCAAGGCCCTGGCCGAGCGGCTTTTGCCCACCGCCATGGACTGGTCGATCACGCCGTCGCCGGAAGGCCTGACGGGCAAGACGCGCGCGGCGCGCTATCTGGTGGTCATCGGCGGGGTGCGGGCGTCGAGCGGCGTGGCGTCGCTGGCCCTCATCGCCGCCTTGCTGCGACGGGCGGGCGGCGACGAGCAGACGTGACTGCCGCCTATTCCGATGGCGTCACGCGGGTCCAGAGCTCATTGAACGCGATCGAGTCGAAGAAGGCCGAGGCGCGGACGATGCGGTCGTCGCGCAGGTCGAGAAACCAGGCATAGGTGTTGATGTAAGGTTTCCCGTCGCGGGCGACGCCGCGGGCGTCGAAGAACACGATCACGGTGTCGCCGTCGGCATAGACGCTGCGGATCACGGGCTTTAGCGGCGCCTTCATGCGGGCGTTGAACGGGCGGATCACCTCGCGCATGAACGCCTCGCGGCTTGGATAGGTCTTGGACGCCAGCGAATAGCCCTCGATGGTCCACCGGACGTCGTCGGCGAGGAGATCGTAGGGGCTGCCCGTGCCGGCGGCCCAGGCCGCAAAGCCCGCCTCGACGGTCGCCACGTTGCGGCGTTCGATTTCGGTCCGCGCCTGCGGCGAGGCGCGCGCCTCCAGCCCGCCCAAGGCCAGGATGGCGGCGGCGGCGCCCAGGACGGCGTTGAGGATGCGGCGGGCCGGGAACGCCGGGCTGCGGACGCTCGGGCTTGTGGCGCTGAACATGGCTTCCTCAGGGATTGGATGGGCGCCGCGTGCGGCGCTCGCCGGTGGGGACCTGCCTAGATCTGGTTTTCCCAGGCCTTGAGCTGATGCGCCTTCAGCATGTCCTCGATGACCTTCGGAACCACGTTGCGGAACTTGCCGGTGTCGGCCGGGACGACCTCGATCATGCGGTCGATCATTTCCTTGGGGTCCATCTTGCCCTCGGGGGTGGCGAAGAAGTCGTCGAAACCCTTGCGCAGATCGGCGCGCTTGGTGAAGTTCCTGCTGTCGTCCAGCCAGCGGAACGGATTGTCGGCCATCGTTTCGTTGTAGCCGGTGTAGTAGGCGCCTGGATTGATGGTCTGGATCTTGACGCCGTAAGGGCCGAGTTCCTGCTGCAACGCCTCGGCGATCGCTTCCAGGGCGTGTTTGGTGGACACATAGACGCCCCAGTTGGCCGGGGTGAAGAGGCCGCCCATCGAGGAGGTGAAGACCACCTTGCCCGGCTTGCCTTCGCGCACCCATTTCTGGACGACGCCCTGGGTCAGCACCAGCGGCAGGAAGACGTTGACCTCGTAGTTCTTGCGGACGATCTCGACCGGGATTTCCCAGACCGGGCCGGCCTCGCCCATGCCGGCGTTGTTCCAGAGGACGTCGAAATCCCAGCCCTGCGCCTGCTTGATGTCGTAGGGGTCCGTAAGGTCGAGGCGTTCGACGCGGAAGTTCTTCAGGCCGAGGGCGGCGGCTTCCTCACGCAGCGGCGTGACCTGCGACGAGACCTGCGTGGTGGCGATGATGGCGTGGCCGTTCTGGGCCATGCCGATGGCCGCGCCCTTGCCGAAGCCGGAGCCTGCGCCGGTGATCAGGATGGTCTTGGTCATGGGACTTTCCTTTCGACATGCTCGCTTCAGGCGGCGAGGGCGGCCGCAGCGGCCTGGGCAATTTCGAGATCCTGGGCGACGGCCCCTCCGGACACGCCGACCGCGCCGATCAGGACGTTGCCGGCGTCCATGAGGGGAACGCCGCCGGCGAAGACGACCAGTCCGCCGTTGGTCTGCTCCAGGCCGAACGACGTGCCGCCGGGTTTGCAGAATTCGCCGATCGCTTCGGTGCGCATGGAAAACAGCGCGGCCGTCCGGGCCTTGTTGACGGCGATGTCGATCGAACCCAGCAGGGCGCCGTCCATGCGCGCGAAGGCCTTCAGGTGGGCGCCGGCGTCGAGGACCGCGACATTGACCGGAACGCCGATGTCTCTTGCGCGCGCCTCGCCGGCGGCGATGATCCTGCGGGCGTCGTCGATCGTCATCATCGCTCTGCCTCCTGCTCGTTCGGGTGCTCTCCGTTCGATGAGGCAGGTGTAGGCCGGCAGGCGCGTCGCCGTATTTCCAACTCTTGCTGCACTCTTTGCAGATCTTGCGCTTTGGCCGGCGCGCCGGACGAGCGAATGCCGCTAAGCCGTGACGAGCGCGCGGTACTGGCCGGGCGTCAGGCCGGTCATCTTGCGGAAGACGCGGGTGAAATTCGCCTGCGAGCCGAAGCCGGTGTCGAGCGCGATTTCCACGAGCGAGGACCGTGCCAGCCGCAGCTTTTCCTTGGCCGCCTCGATGCGTCGCTCGGTGACGTAGCGATGCGGGGCCAGGCCGGTGGCGGCGCGAAACATGCGGGAAAAGTGATAGGGGCTGAGGCAGACCTCGGCGGCGAGGTCGTCCAGCGATATCTCCGCGGCGACCCGGGCCTCGATGAAATCGAGGACGCGCTTCAGCCTCTCCGGAGCGATGGTCGGCGCCCGCGCAACGGGCCGCCAGCGCGCCGAGGAATAGGCGCCCAGCAGATGCGCCGCCAGCGCAAGCTGGATCCCGTCGAGGAACAGCCGGTCGGTCGTCTCCAGTTTTCGATTCAGCAACCCCTGAAAGAGCTGGCCGATCTGCAGCACCCTGGGGTCGGGGACGCCGCCCGCATAGGCGAGCTGCACCCCGGCCGGATCGATGTCGAAATTGGACAGCGCGCTCTCGCCGACGAGCGAGGGCGGCAGGAAGATGTGCAGGGATTCCGGCATCGAGCCGACGATCTCCACGTCGCTCTCATGGACGCCGGCCGGGCATATCCACGCAACGCCCGGGCGGGCGATGGCCTCCTGCCGGTGGCCGTCGCCGGTCCACCTGATCGTCGACTGACCCGAGAGCAGCACGGCGATTTCCGTGCAGTCGAGCGTAAGGTCGATCTGCCACCCCGGATCGAAACGCCGGAGCTCGACCTGCAGCGACGCGCATTCGACAAGCCCGCCCACGCGCTCGCTGGTCCGGTATTTCCTGTCCCCTTGCGATGCGTCGAAAGTCATGTCGCATCCTTGCCGTGAAGCTCTGCCGACACGTTGTCCTTGGATACTGCCGGACGCCTGCGGGCTGCGATCAGGAGTTCGACGAAAGCTCAGGCGGGGGCAGGCGTCGTGGTCCGAAGCGCCACCGCAGCCATCCTGGCGATTCTAACATCCGCGCGGCCGGCGTGCATCCGCCGGGAGGTCGCGACGATCGCAAAACCGCGGCTCTGACGGCTCGCAGGGTCGGACAATGTAGGAGGGGCGGCCATTCAGGCCGAACCAAGTGGCTCCCCGAGCAGGACTCGAACCTGCGACAAGTCGGTTAACAGCCGACTGCTCTACCAACTGAGCTATCGGGGATCACGTTGGAGGCCGGGCATATACCCAGCACTGATGCGGTGTGCAAGCGCTCAAATCGACTTTGCCCACAGATCAAAAAAAGAGCCCGGCCGGAGCCGGGCTTTGAACGAAGTTCGGTGATGGTGGGGTGTCTTCAAGGAAGACGCCGGCATGGTCCGGCTTCCATGGTTAAGCGGCGATTAACGCTCCGGGCCGCCAATGGCGGGGCGCGACGCCGAGATCTCTCGACGGGCCGCGCTCGCGCCGGTACGAGGTGCGAAACCTCAAGACGCTAGGGCGGAAATGCGCATCCATTTCACCGGGATAGCTGGGGCGGGCATGAGCGCCGTGGCCCTGATGATGCGCGACGCCGGGCATGAGATTTCCGGGTCCGACGAAGACGTTTTTCCGCCCATGTCGACCTATGTCGAAGGGCTGGGCTTTCCGTTCCACCGCCGATTCGACGCCGCCAACCTTCCGGATGGCCTCGACGTGCTGGTTCTTGGGACCAGCGCCAAGCTGGGCGCCGAATCGAATCCCGAGGTGATTGCGGCGCGGGCGCGCGGCGTGCGGGTCACCACCTTCGCCGAAATGCTGGGCGAGGCGACCTGCGAGCGGGCGGTGACCGTGGTCGCCGGGTCGTTCGGCAAGTCGACCTGCACCGCGCTGATGGCCCACGTGCTCGAGCAGGCGGGCGCCCGGCCCGGCTGGATGGTCGGGGCGATCTCGCCCTCGCTGCCGGCCACTGGCCAGTGGGGCGCCGGCGAGGTCGTGCTGGAGGGGGACGAATACATCGTCTCTTCGAGCGACAGGCGTTCGAAGTTCGAGCTCTATCACCCGGCCCACCTGCTGCTGACCTCGCTGGTCCACGACCACGTCAACGTCTTCCCGACCTTCGAGGACTACGAGGCGCCGTTCCGCAAGCTGCTGCGGCGCATCCCGGGCGAGGGCCTCGTCGTGATGCGCGATCATCCCGCGACGCGGGCGGTGGCCGGCGAGACCGGGGCGCGTGTCGTCTGGTACGACACCGCGCCGTGCGAGGGCTGGTTCGCCGCCGATGTCGTGTTCGGCGAAACCACGCGCTTCGACCTGGTCGCCCCCGACGGGCGCAGGATCGCCCTGACCACCCAGCTCCTGGGCGCGCATAATGTCGAGAACATCGTCGGCGTGGCGGCCTACCTGCTGGAGCGGGGGCTGGTGTCGGAGGCCGCCCTGGTCCGGGGCGTGGCCGGTTTCGCAGGCATCCGCCGCCGGCTGGACCGCCTGACCACCACCTCGCGCATCCCGGTGATCGAGGGCTTCGGCAGTTCCTACGAGAAGGCGCACTCGGCCATCGGCGCCATGCGGCTGCACTATCCGGACCGGCCGCTGGTGGTGGTGTTCGAGCCCCACACCTTCAGTTGGCGCAGCCGCGACGCCTTGCCCTGGTACGACAGCGTCTTCGAGGGCGCCGCGCGGGTGCTGATCTGTCCGCCGCCGGTGCACGGGGCGGGCAGCCACCACCAGTCGACCTTCGAGGAGATCCTGGCCCGGGCGCAGGGGAGCGGGGTCGCCGCCCTGGGCGTCGCCAGCGCCCAGGAGGCCACCGAGGCGCTGTCCCACCTGCACGGCGACGAGGTGGTGCTGCTGCTCTCCTCGGGGCCGCTGCTGGGCCTGCCCGACAGCCTGCCGCCGCTGTTCGACCGTCTCTATGGCGCGCCTGCCTACGCCTGAGGCGCCTTACAATCGCCCGTTGCGGAAGCTTCAGCTTGCGGTTGGAGGCCTGGCCGAGGCGGTGCAGCCTTCGCCGGTCAGGGGAGGGCGGAATGCACACACGGCGAAATCTCGGGCTGATGCTGGGGGCGGGGGCGCTGGCCGGCTGCGCGACCACCGCGGGCGGCTATTCCGACCCGCTGCAGCCTCGGGGCCCGCTGCGGCTGGCTCCGGTCCATGTCTCCGAGGACAGGGTCATCCGGGTCGTCGCCGGCCTGCGGCCCTATCGGCCGGCGGGCTTCGTGGTCCGGGCCGAGAAGCTGGGCGACAAGGTGCTGGTGCACAACTACGGCCATGGCGGCGGCGGCATAACCCTGTCGTGGGGAACCTCGCACCTGGCGGTGGACGAGGGGTTCGCCGGCCCCGAGCGCGACTATGCGGTGCTGGGATGCGGCGCGGTCGGCCTGGCCACGGCCCGGCTGATCCAGCGGCGCGGCGGGCGGGTGACGATCTACACCAAGGCGCTGCCGCCGGAGACCACCTCCAACATCGCCGGCGGACAATGGTGGCCGGCCTCGGTGTTCGACGCCAAGGTCGCGACCCCGCTGTTCATGGAGCAGTTCGACCAGGCCGCGCGGCTCTCCTACCTGCACTACCAGCAGCTCTCCGGCCCTGAATACGGCGTGCGCTGGACGCGCAACTACTCGCTCGACGAGGCGCCGTTCGGGAACCTGTTCCAGCGGCTCTCGGCCCTGGCGCCGGAAGTGCGCACCGTGCCGACCGGCGAGCATCCCTTCGGCCGTTCGACCCTGCGCTACTGGGACAGCATGATGGTCGAGCCGCCGATCTACCTCCAGGCGATGATGGAGGACGTGCTGGCGGCCGGCGGCAGGATCATCGTGCGCGACCTGAAGGGCCTGGCCGACGTCCAGGCCCTGCCCGAGCCGGTGGTCTTCAACTGCACGGGGCTGGGGGCCGGGGCCCTGTTCGGCGACACCGAGATCATGCCCGCGCGCGGGCAGCTCGTGGTGCTGCTGCCCCAGCCGGAGGTGACCTACAACCTGCTCTCCAACTTCACCTACATGTTCCCGCGCCGCGACGGGATCATCCTGGGCGGCAGCTTCGAGAAGGGGAACTGGTCGACAGATCCCGATCCCGAACTGACCGGCAAGATCATCGCCAGCCACAAGGCGATGTTCGCCAAGCTGAAGACCTAGGCGTCCTTGAACTGCGCCCGCCGGGGGCCGAGGTAGCCGAACAGGAAGGCGGCGACCTTGCGCATCTGGATCTCCTCGGCGCCCTCGGTGATCCGGTAGCGGCGATGGTGGCGGTAGATGTGCTCGAAGGGCTTGTGGCGTGAATAGCCGATGCCGCCGTGCACCTGCATGGCCCGGTCGGCCGCCTCGCAGACCAGGCGGTTAGCCCAGTAGTTGCACATCGAGACCTTGTCGGAGAGCTGCTTCTCGACCTCCTTGTGGGGCATCTGGTCCATGTCCCAGGCGGTCTTGCGGATCAGCAGGCGCAGCATCTCGCACTGGGTCGCCAGCTCGACCAGCGGCCACTGGATCGCCTGGTTCTCGGCCAGCGCCTTGCCGAACGGCTTGCGCGCCCGGGCGTACTTGACGCTTTCCTCGATGCAGTAGACCGCCGCCCCCAGCGACGAGGCCGCCTGGCGGATGCGGTTCTGGTGCACGAACGACTGCCCCAGCCCCAGGCCGCGGTCGACCTGGCCCCAATAGCTGTCCTCGGGGATCCAGACGTCGGTGAAGCTGACCCGCGGATGGTCGGTCGGCATGTTGAAGGTCCACAGCCATTCCTCGACCTTCACGCCCGGATTGTCGGCCGGCACGATGAAGCAGGTGATCCCCGCGGCGTCGCCGTCCTGGCCGCTGGTGCGGGCGAACACCATGCAGTGGGTGGCCACGTGCATGCCCGTCGACCACATTTTTTCGCCGTTGATCAGCCAGCCGGGCTGGCCGTCGCGGTCCTGGCGGACGGCGGTGGTCTCCATGAAGGTCGCATCCGAGCCGTGGTTGGGTTCGGTCAGGCCGAAGACCGTGCGCATCTGGCCCGACAGCAGCTTGTCGCCGTCGCGCTCGTACTGAGCATTCGTCGCGAACTCCTTGAACATCAAGATGAAAGGGTTGTTGCCGACGATCGAGTGCTCGTTCTGCAGGTCGTTGTGCAGGCCCAGGCCCTTGGCGGCCAGGTGTTCGCGGATCACCGCCATGTCGAGGTTGCTGCCGGCCTTGCCGCCCATCTCCCTGGGCCAGGCGTAGCGCAGGTGGCCGGCCGCGTCGGCGCGGCGGCGCGCCTCGTGCAGCAGCGCTTCCCATTCCTTCTTCGGCAGGCCGCCGGCGTCCCAGTCGGTGCGCTCGTATTCGCGGCGATGGTCGAAGAACCGGATGTTGTCGTTCTCGTTCTCCAGCGGCTTGATCTCCGCCTCGATGAAGGCGTCGAGCTCCGCCAGATAGGCGGTCAGCGCAGGCGGCAAGCTGAAATCCATAGCGTCTCTCCCTGTTTTGCCGGGCAGTCTAACCCAGGTCCGCGCTTCCGCCGGGTCAGGGCGCCGGCCGCGGGGTTTCGACCGAGGTTGACGTGGCGAGAGCCGTTTACAGCCGCGCAAAACCCCGCCCTGATCTGCCGAAGGCCAAGGGAGGCGCGCGCGACGAATGTCGGAACAGGTGCTGGAAGGGCTGCGACGGCTGGCGCCGGAGCTGGCGGGCGAAGGGGCGCAGGTCGAAGGCCTGCAGCGGCTCTCGGGCGGCGCCAGCATGGAGACCTGGGCCTTCGCCCTGGTCGGGCGCGAGGGGCGCGAGGAGCTGGTCCTGCGGCGGCGGACCGCGCCGATGGCGCCGGAGGAGGGCCGTTCGGTCTCGCTGGCCACCGAGGCGGCCCTGATCACCGCGGCCCACGAGGCCGGCGCGCCGGTCGCCCAACTGGTCCACCTGGCGCGGCCGCAGGACGGCCTGGGCGAGGCGCACATCACGCGGCGCGTGTCGGGCGAGACCCTGGGCCGCAAGATCGTCTCCGACCCCCGCTTCGAGGCCGTGCGGCCCAGGCTGGCCCGGCAATGCGGCCAGATCCTCGCCCAGATCCACGCCGCCCCGCCGCCGCCCGGCCTGAAGAGCGTCGACGCGCTGGAGGAGCTGGCGCGCTACGAGGAGGTCTACCGTAGGTCCGGGGCCGAGCGGCCGATCCTGGAGCTGGCCTTCCAGCACCTGAAGCGCATCGCCCCGCCGCCCGTATCTCCGGTGCTGCTGCACGGCGATTTCCGGAACGGCAACCTGATGATCGATCCGGAGACCGGCGTCGCCGCGGTCCTCGATTGGGAGCTGTCGCATATCGGCGATCCGGCCGAGGACCTGGGCTGGATCTGCGTGAACTCCTGGCGGTTCGGGCGTGCGGACCTGCCGGTCGGCGGGTTCGGCCGGTATCAGGACCTGCTGGACGGCTACGCCGAGGCCGGCGGGCGCGAGGTCCCGCTCTCGCGGGTGCTCTACTGGCAGGCCCTGGGCTCGCTGAAGTGGGGCGTCATGTGCCTGATGATGTACGCCAGCTACGCCACCGGCGCCGACGTCTCGGTCGAGCGGCCGATGATCGGGCGGCGGGTGTCGGAAACCGAGATCGACCTGGTCACCCTGCTGGAGAACGGCCTGTGATCGAACATCCCAAGTCTGAGGAACTGGTCGAGGCGGTCGCCCGCTGGATCGACAGCGTGCGCCCGCAGCTTTCGCCCCGCGACGCCTTCCTGGCGCGGGTGGCGGCCAATGCGCTCGGCGTCGTGCGGCGCGAACTGCAGCAGGGGCCGGCGGCCGAGGCCGCCGCCGTCGAGCGGCTCGCCGCCCTTCTCGGGCGCCAGGGCTCGCTGGCCGAGCTCAACGCCGACCTCTGTGCGCGCCTGCGGACGGGGGAGATGGACGCGGCCACGCCCGGCCTGCTGGCGGCGCTGCGGGCAAACATCACCGACCAGATCGCCATCGATCAGCCAAGCTATGCGCCAGAGCCGGGCTGAGCGGCGAATTCCTGCCCTAGCGGAGGGGGCTGATCGCGGATAGAGCGGCGTCATGTTGAGCCGCAATGACTGTCTGGACCTCGACGCCCGTGACCCGCTGGCGGGACGGCGCGCGTTGTTCGACCTGCCGGACGGGGTGATCTATCTCGACGGCAATTCGCTGGGCGCGCTGCCCCGCAACGTCCGGCCCCGCCTGGAGGCGGCGGTGCAGGGCGAGTGGGGGCGCGACCTCATCAAGAGCTGGAACACCGCCGACTGGATCAATCTTCCGGCCCGCGTGGGCGCGAAGATCGCCTCGCTGGTCGGCGCGGAGCCAGGCGAGGTGATCGCCGCCGACTCCACCTCGGTGAACCTCTTCAAGCTGGCGGCGGGGGCCATGAAGCTGCGGCCCGGCCGCAAGGTGATCGTCACCGAGCCGGGCAATTTCCCGACCGACCTCTACATCCTGCAGGGCCTGCGTGACCTCCTCGGCGACGTGGAGCTGCGGGTCGTCGAGCCCGGCGCCCTGCACGCGGCGCTGGACGACGGCGTCGCGCTGCTGTTGCTGACCCACGTCCACTACAAGACCGGCGCCGTCCACGACATGGCGGCCCTGACCGCCCGGGCCCATGCGGTCGGCGCCCTGGCGCTGTGGGACCTCAGCCACTCGGCCGGCGCCCTGGCGGTGGACCTGAACGGCTGCAACGCCGACCTGGCCGTGGGCTGCGGCTACAAGTACCTGAACGGCGGTCCCGGCGCGCCGGCTTTCCTGTTCATCGCCAATCGCTTGCAGGTGGATTTTCAGACGCCCCTGACCGGCTGGATGGGCCATGCCGCGCCCTTCGCCTTCAGCGACGACTACCGGCCCGCCCCGGGCGTCCTGCGCGGCCTGTGCGGCACGCCCTCGGTGCTGGGGCTGAGCGCCCTGGAAGCGGCGCTGGAAGCCTTCGACGGCGTCGACATGGCGGCTATCCGCGCCAAGTCGATGCGGCTGGGCGACCTCTTCCTCGACCTGGCGCTGGAGCGCTGCGAGGGTTTCGGCCTGGGCTGCTCGCGCGAGGCGGCCAGCCGCGGCAGCCAGGTCGCCCTGACCCACGAGCACGGCTATCCGATCATGCAGGCGCTGATCGCCCGCGGCGTGATCGGCGACTTCCGCGCCCCGGACGTCCTGCGCTTCGGCTTCACGCCGCTCTATGTCCGTCACGTCGACGTCTGGGACGCCGTCGACATCCTTTCCGACATCATGGCCCGCGGCGAATGGCGGCAGGCCCGCTTCCACGAGGTTTCGGCGGTCACATGAGCGAGAACCTGCACACCCCGCCGGCCATGAGCTACGGCGACTATCTCGGCCTCGACACCCTGCTGGCCTCGCAGAACCCGCGCTCGGACGAGCATGACGAGCTGCTGTTCATCATCATCCACCAGGCCTCGGAGCTGTGGCTGAAGCTGTCGCTGCATGAACTGGGCGCGGCGCGCGAGCATATCCGCGCCGACGACCTGGGGCCGGCCTTCAAGATGATCGCCCGGGTCAGCCGCATCCAGGGCCAGTTGATCCAGTCCTGGGACGTGCTCGGCACCATGACCCCCAGCGACTACCACGCCCTGCGCCCGCACCTGGGCCAGAGCTCGGGCTTCCAGTCCTTCCAGTACCGGATGCTGGAGTTCCTGATGGGGGCCAAGGACGCTGCGATGCTGCGCGTCCATGAGGGGACCGAGGTCCACGCGCCGCTGTCCCGGGCGCTGGCCGAGCCCAGCCTCTACGACGAGGCGATCGGCCTGCTGGCCCGGCGCGGGTTCGACGTTCCGCCGGACGTCCTGGAACGCGACTGGCGCGAGCCGCACCGCGAGCATCCGGCGGTCGAGGCGGCCTGGATCGTCGTCTATCGTGATCCGGATAAGTACTGGGATCTCTATGAGTTGGCCGAGAAACTTGTCGACCTTGAGTTCCGCTTCCAGCAGTGGCGCTTTGCGCACTTGAAGACCGTGGAGCGGATCATCGGCTTCAAGGGCGGGACCGGCGGCAGCGCCGGCGCGGCCTATCTGGCCAAGGCCCTGGAAGGCTCGTTCTTCCCCGAACTCTTCAAGGTCCGGACCGTCCTCTAGACGAGCGGCGGCGCGGTCAGGGCGCGGTTGATCGCCTCGCCCAAGGTCTCGGCCAGCAGCGGCTTTTCGACGATGTCCACGCCCGCGGCGTGGGCGCGGCTGCGCACCTGCGCGGTCGGATGGGTGGTGATCAGCAAGGCGGGCAGGCGAACCGCCCGGCGGCGCAGGACTTCGACCAGCTCCAGGCCGTCCATGCCGGGGAGCTGGTAGTCCACCACCAGGCACCCGTTCGCCGGGAGCTTGGCCTTCGCGGCCAGGCTCTCGGCGTCGGGGAAGGTCTCGACCTCGTAGCCGTCGATCTCCAGGGCGAACTTCAGCGCCGTGCGCACGGCCGGATCGTCGTCGACGAGAAGGAGGGAGGCGTGGCGCACGGCGGCTTCCATGGGCTCAGGCCGCGGCCTTCCAGGCCGGTTCCAGCGCCGCATGCGGCGGGCAGGGGGCGACCGGCGCCTGGGGCAGGCCGATCATCTCGTTGGCGAAGCCGTGGTTGACGTCGCGGTGGTGGGCTTCGTCGGCCCGCACCACCAGCACCACGTCGCGCAGGGTCGCGGTGTCGGCCAGGCCCCAGTAGCGCTTGGCGATGTTCGGCGCGGGCACGTTCGGGCTGCGGCCCTCGTCGATCTCGGCCAGATAGTGCGTGTAGCTGATCACCGCCTCTTCCTCGAAATAGCCGACGACCCGGTGGGCGGTCTTGGGCGAGACCAGGTAGAGGCCGAAGAAGAACAGGTAGAACACCCACTGCACGGCCACGACCACGAAGCGTTCGAACGCGGTCGGCTTGCTGATCTCGATGAAGGTCATCAGGTGCATGCGCTCGTTCTCGGCCTCGTCCATCAGGGTCTTGATCCAACCCTTGTCGTCGCACATGCGGCGCAGGCACTTCAGGTGGGTGAGGGTGGCGCCGACCATGCCGGGCACGGCCGCGACGGTCTCCAGCACCACGGCCCGGTGGCCATAGCGCTTGGCGAAAAAGGTGTCGGCGCAGAAGCGCAACAGCTTCACGAAGCCATGGGCGATGGCGTCGGAAAGGCCTTTGGGCTCATGATGGACGCTGGTGTCGACAAGGGGGGCGGTCACGTTCGGGCTCCTGCTCCGATGATGACGAACAGGTAGCCGCATGCGCCCTTGCACAGAATCCGTGTCTTCCTCTTAAGGGGTATCCCCTAGCTTCCGCAGGCCGCCCGATACGGTATCGGGCTGGCGTGCGGCCAACGAAGGAAAGCCAGGTCCTGTCGAACGGATCTTCCAACGTCTGGGTCGGTGCAGCCATCGCCATTCTGGCGACGCTGGCCGGGGTGGCCGCGCACGCGCTGCTGGCGCCGGTGGTCGGCGACCGCGTCGCCTTCCTGGTGTTCGTGCCGGCGGTGGTGCTGGCCTCGGCCCATTCGGGCCTGGTCCCCGGGGCGCTGGCGGCGATGCTGGGCGTGTGGTGCGGCCTGTTCCTGGCCCAGAGGCTCGGCCCTGTCGGCCCTGCGGACATCGCCAGCGCCGTCGTCTTCGCGGGCGTCGCCGCGGCCATCGTGGTCGGCGGCGAGTCGTTCCGGCGCTCGCGGCGCGAGGCGGCGGCGGTGAACCGCGACCTGGCGGCCCGCGAGGCGCATCTGAGCTCCATCCTCGACACCGTCCCCGACGCGATGATCGTCATCGACGAGCAGGGGATCATGCAGTCCTTCTCCAGCGCCGCCGAGCGGGTGTTCGGCTGGACCGCGGCCGAGGCGATCGGGCGCAACGTCAACACGCTGATGCCGCAGCCGCACAAGGAGGCGCACGACGGCTACCTCGAGCGCTACTACCGCACCCACGAGCGGCGGATCATCGGGGTCGGCCGCGTCGTGGTCGGCCTGCGCAAGGACGGCTCGACCTTTCCGATGGAGCTGTCGGTCGGCGAGATGCGGACCGCCGACGGCCGCTTCTTCACCGGCTTCGCCCGCGACCTGACCGAACGCGAGCGCACCGAGGCGCGGCTCAAGGAGCTGCAGTCCGAGCTGGTGCACATCTCGCGCCTGACCGCGCTGGGCGAGATGGCCTCGGCCCTGGCGCACGAACTGAACCAGCCGCTGTCGGCCATCGCCAACTACCTGCGCGGCTCGGTGCGGCTGCTGGCCGCCGAGCCGATCCCGCGCGAACGGCTCAGCGAGGCGCTGGACAAGGCCAATGAACAGACGCTGCGCGCCGGCCAGATCATCCGCCGGCTGCGCGACTTCGTGGCCCGCGGCGAGACCGAGCGGCGGGTGGAGAGCCTGCCCAAGCTGATCGAGGAGGCAGGGGCCCTGGCCCTGGTCGGGGCCAAGGAACATGGCGTGCGCGTCGCCTTCGACCTGGACCCGACGGTCAAGCTGGTGCTGGCCGACAAGGTTCAGGTCCAGCAGGTGATCCTCAACCTGATCCGCAATGCGATCGACGCCATGGAGGACGTCTCGCGGCGCGAACTGCGCATCGTCAGCCGCCCGGCCGAGGATCACCTGGCCCAGGTGACGGTCTCCGACACCGGCCCCGGGATCAGTCCGGAGGTCGCCGACCAGCTCTTCCAGCCCTTCATCACCACCAAGCGGAGCGGCATGGGGGTCGGGCTCTCGATCTCGCGCACGATCGTCGAGGCGCACGGCGGTCGTATATGGGTGGAGACGACGCCCGGCGGCGGCGCCACCTTCCATTTCACCCTGCGCAGCGTTGCGGACGAGGAACTCGATGGCTGACGAACTGGTGCATGTGATCGACGACGATCCGGCGGTTCGCGATTCTCTGGCCTTCCTGCTGGAGACGGCGGACCTGCGGGCGCGCACCTACGACTCGGCGGTCGCCTTCCTGGAGGCCCTGCCCGAGGTGACGGGCGGCTGCGTCGTCACCGACGTGCGCATGCCCGAGATGACCGGCATCGAACTGGTCCGCCGCCTGAAGGGGCAGGGGTTCCGGTTGCCCATCGTGATGATCACCGGCCACGCCGACGTGCCGCTGGCGGTCGAGGCGATGAAGGCCGGGGTCGCCGACTTCATCGAAAAGCCGTTCGACGACGAGGTGCTGCTGGCGGCGATCACTGCGGCGCTGCGCGATGGCGAAAAGGACCGTCAGGGCGCGGCCGAGGCGGCCGAGATCGCGGCGCGCATGGCCTCGCTGTCGGGCCGCGAAGGCGAGGTGCTCGAAGGTCTGGTGGCGGGCCACGCCAACAAGGTGATCGCCTTCGACCTGGGGATCAGCCCGCGCACCGTCGAGATCTATCGCGCCAACGTCATGACCAAGATGAAGGCCGCCAGCCTCTCGGAACTGGTGCGGATGGCCATGCTGGCGCAGCGGGCCTAGCGGTCCTTGGGGGCCATGGCGCACCAGATCGACACCGCGCCCAGGCTCAGCGCAAAGGCCGAGAACGCGACGACGACCAGGGCCAGGTAGATGGTTTCGAACGACATGGTGGGCTCCCTTCCGATGGATCTCACGGTGCCGCCAGCAGGCCCTCCGGAACATTCGTGAGTGCTCCTTAAGGGCTTTTACGGACCCGCCTGGATGGCGAACTCAACCCCCCTGGCCCAGCGGCGCAGGGCGCTTTCCTTTTGTCCGTTGCAAAGATCCCTAGTGATCCCTAGTGATCGCTAGGGAAAAACCAAGCAAGCACTAGGAAACGGGCGGAAGTGAGCGGGCGTCTGCTGATTGGGCTGGACAGCGGGGGCGCCAAGACCGCCGCCGCGCTCTGCGACGGAGAGGGCAGGGTGCTGGCGCGGGCGCGCGATCGCGGCGCGGCGATCGTCGGCCTGCCGGACGCGCGCTTCTTCGAGGTGGTCGGCGGGGTGCTGGGCCGCCTCGGCGCCGAGGCTGGCGTCGACCTGGCCCGGGTCGAGCGCGTCGCCATCGGGCTTTCCGGCGTCGACTATCCCGACGAGCAGGCCCGCCAGCACGCGCAGATCGCCCAGCGCCTGGGCCTGGAGGAGCGCCTCGACCTGGTCAATGACGGCCTGGTGGCCTTGTGGGGCGTCTCGCCGACCCGGCGCGCGGCCCTGGTGCAGCACGGCAGCGGGATCACCACCGCCTATCGCGACGACTATGGCCGCGAGGCGATCTACGACAGCCTGGACGTCGCCGAGGTCTACGACATCCGCCGGGCCGCCTTCGCCCGGACGGCGCGGATGATCGACGGCCGCGCCGAACCCACCAGCCTGCGCGAGCGGGTGCTGGCCCATTGCGGGGTCGCCGCGGAGGACTTCGCCGAGTGGGCGTTCCGCCATCCCAAGGTCGCGGCGGCCAGGCGGCTTGCGGTGGCCGGCGTGGTCTTCGCGGCGCGGAGCGACGGCGACGCCGCCGCGGCCGAGATGATCCAGGCCGCGGCCGCCGACTACGTGCTGGCCGTGCGGGCGATGAGCGCGCGCCTTGAGGGACCGTTCGAGGCCGCGTTCGGCGGCGGCGTCATCGCCCAGGGCGGGGCGGCCTTTCAGGCGGTGATCGGCGAGCGCCTGGCCCGCGAGGTCCCGCAGGCGCGCCTGACGCCGGTCGCCCTGCCGCCGGAGTTCGGCGCGGCGCTGCTCGCCGCCCACGGCTGCGGCCTCGACCCCGAACGACTGTTCGCCAACCTCGCGTCCCTGGAGAGCGCCCCATGAAGCCCGTCGTCCTTTGCATCGTCGGCGCCGGCGGCAGCTATACGCCCGAGATCGTCGAGGGGGTGCTGGAGCGCCAGGGCCTGACCGTCGCGCAGATCAGCCTGACCGACACCGACCCGGACCGCCTGGCCGTCATGGCCGGGCTGACGCGCCGGATGATCGCCGCCAAGGGCGCCAGGATCGCGGTCCGCGAGAGCGCCGATCTCGCCGCCGCCGTCGCCGGCGCCGACTTCGTGGTCACCCAGATCCGGGTCGGCGGCATGGCCGCGCGCCAGATCGACGAGACCATCCCGCTCCGCTACGGCGTCATCGGCCAGGAGACGACCGGCCCCGGCGGCATGTTCAAGGCCCTGCGGACCATCCCGGTGATGATCGACATCGCCCGCACCATCGCGGCGATCGCGCCGAACGCCTTCATCCTCAACTACACCAACCCCAGCGGCGTCGTGACCGAGGCGGTGCTGAACCACACCGACGCCAGGCTGCTGGGGCTCTGCTCCTCGATCCCGCTGCTGCAGCACCGCCTGCGCCGCCAGCTCGCCGAGGCGTTCGGCGCGGTCGAGATCGCCAGCGTCGGCCTCAACCACCTGGGCTTCATCCACCAGATCACCGCCGGCGGCGAGGACGTCACCCGCGCCGCCATCGCCCATCTGAACGAGCGCTATGGCGGCGGCGACGGCATGTTCGCCTCGGCCCTGAAGATCGCGCCGCTGCTGGGGGCCATCCCGGTCGAGAAGTACGGCGACCTCTACTTCCATCGCCGCGCCGAATACGAGGCCATGGCCCTGGCCGAGCGCACCCGCGCCCAGGCGGTGATGGACATCGAGGCCGAGGTCCTGGCCGAGGCGGCCGACCCCGCGGTGCAGGCCAAGCCGCCGGCCCTGACCCGGCGTGGCGGGGAGGGCTATAGCGGCGTCACCTTCGACACCCTCGACGCCATCCTCAACGACCGCGGCGCGAGGATCGTGATGAGCGCGCTCAACAACGGCGCGGTCATCGGCCTGCCCGACAACGTGGCCGTCGAGACCGTCTGCCATGTCGACGCCTCCGGCGCGCGGACCCTGCCGGTGGGCGAGATCCCGCTGGCCTATCGCGGCCTGGTCCAGGCGGTGAAGGCGCACGAGACCCTGACGGTCCAGGCGGCGGTGACCCGCAGCCGCGATGTGGCGCTGCAGGCCCTGCTGGCCCATCCTCTGGTCGGCGACATCGACGTCGCCGAGCCGATGCTGGACGATCTGCTGGCCGCCCACGGCCTCGACTATCAGTAAGGGGGAGAGATGAGCCTCGTCGAACGCCTGGGCCATGGCCCGCAGGACCGCCTGCTGATCGTCAACTGCGACGACGTCGGGTCCAGCCACGCGGCCAACCTGGCCTGCCTGGAGGCGATGACCTCGGGCCTGGCCACCAGCGGCACCCTGATGGTCCCCTGCGCCTGGGCGCGCGAAGCGGTCGACCTGTTCGCCGGGCTCGACCTTGGCGTCCACCTGACCCTGACGGCGGAATATCCCGGCTATCGCTGGCGCTCGCTGACCGGGGCCGCCTCCCTGCATGACGCCGACGGCTTCATGCCCTCCAGCGTCGCCGAGGTCTCGGCCCGCGCCACGCCGGCGGACGTGCGCGCCGAGTGCCGCGCCCAGATCGAGCAGGCCCTGGCCTGGGGTGTCGACGTCACCCACCTGGACTCGCACATGGGGACCAACCAGATCGATCCCCGCTATTTCGAGATCTATGTCGAGCTGGCCGCCGAGTTCGACCTGCCGCTGCGCATGCTCGGCCCGGGGCTAGACGCGCTTCTCGGCTTTGCGGGCCGCGACCGGGCCGCCGCCGCGGGCCTGGTCTTCAATGACGAGTTCGTCTCGCAATGGGGCCGTCCGACCGACGACCTGCTGCGCTCGGCCCTGCCCAAACTCGGTCCCGGCGTGGCCGAGGTGAACCTGCACCCGGTCCTGGATGGTCCGGAGCTGCGCGGCTACGACAGGAAGGAGCCCGACATCCGGGTCGGCGACTACGCCGTGGCCATGGACCGCGGCATGGCGGCGTTCATCGCCGGGCAGGGCTTCAAGCCGATCAGCTTCCGTCCCCTGCGCGACCTGCAGCGCGCGCCATGAGCCAGCCCGTGACCAACGCCCCGGGAACCCGGCAGTCCAGGGGACGGGCGCGGCGGGCCGCGGTGCTGGAAGCGGCCCGCGGGCTGTTCGCCAAACAGGGCTTCAAGGGTTCGAGCCTGGCGGCCATCGCCCAGGAAGCCGGCATCACGGACGCCGGGCTGCTCTATCATTTCCCGACCAAGAACGACCTGCTGCTGGCGGTGGTCGCGCAGGGCGACCGCGAGCAGGACGAGGCCCTGGCCAAGGTCCGCGACGTCCAGGGTCTGCCGCTGCTGCGGCGGATGGCCGAGTTCGGGGCCGACCTGGAGGCCGATCCGATCCTCACCGCCCTGGACGTGACCCTGTCGGCGGAGAACCTCTCCGGGGCCTCGGAGATCAACCGGTACTTCGTCGGCCGCTACGAGCGCTTCCGCGCCATGCTGGCCCAGGCCTTCGAGGAGGCGCGCCGCGCCGGCGACCTGACCGGCGACTTCGATCCGGCGATCGAGGCGGCCAACATGACCGCGGTGCTGGACGGGCTGCGCCTGCAATGGCTGCTCAGCGACGGGGCGGTGTCCATGGCCGAGGGCATGCGCGCCTATGTCGGCGGCGTCATCGCCCGGCTGTCGCCGCGCTAGACCGGCTCCCCGGGCGGGAGCCTGCGGGCGGTCAGTTCGGTGCGCAGGTAGAGGCCCAGGATGATCAGGGCGGTCACGCCCGCGCCCGCCCACATGGTCTGTTCGGGGAAGGCGGCCGGGGCCAGCGCGATCGGCGAGGGGTTGTTGGTCGCCACGATCAGGCCGGCCAGGGCGACGTTGAACAGGCTCTCGCCGACGATGAAGCCCGAGGCGAGCAGCACGCCCAGGCGCTGGGCGGCCTCGCCGTGCGGCTTCTTCGCGACCCAGCGGTCGTAGGTCCAGCCGACCACCGCGCCCAGCACCACGGGCAGGGTCACGGCCGCGGGCAGGTAGATGGCGATGCCCACGCCCAGCGGCGGCAGGCTGTACTTGCGGGTCCGCCGCAGCAGCTCGTCGACGATCACCAGCGCCACGCCCAGCGCGACCCCGACGCCGATGTAGCGCCACGGCAGGTCGCCCTGGATCACGCCCTTGGCCAGGGTCGAGATCAGCACCGCCTGGGGCGCGGCCAGCGGCTGGTCCGAAATGGTGTGGAGGTTCGGGGCGCCGGCGAAGCCGAAGGCCCTGTTGAGGATGTCGAGGATCGGCGGGATCACGCAGGCCCCGGCCACCACCCCGACGATCAGCGCCACCTGTTGCTTCCACGGCGTCGCGCGGACGAGCTGGCCGGTCTTCAGGTCCTGCAGGTTGTCGTTGGCGATGGTCGCGACATTGAGCAGGACCGCGGTGACGAAGAGGGCGTAGGCGACCAGGGCGGCGTGGCCGGTCGGCCCGACCGTGTTCGCGGCCAGCAGCACCAGCAGCAGCGAGGCGCCCAGCACCGAGAGGATGGCCAGGCCTGAGACCGGGCTGTTCGACGAGCCGATCAGGCCGGCCATGTAGCCGCACACCGCCGCGACCAGGAAGCCGGCGACCACGACGTAGAGCACGCCGCCGGCGACCAGCGGCCACAGCACGCTCTCCAGCGGCCCGGCGGCCAGGAAGCTGTTGAAGAGGACGGCCAGCGGCAGAAGGCTGCCCAGCAGCACCGCGCCGACGATCCAGATCGGGATGTCGCGTTCGGTCAGCGGCAGGTCCGCGCCCTGGCCGGCGGCGCGCAGGCTGGAGGCCCGCACCGCGCCGGCCAGCCCGACCCAGACCGGCCCGGCCAGCTTGGCCAGGGTCCAGATCGCCGCCGCGCCGATCGCGCCGGCGCCGATGAAGCGGACATTGGGGGCCCAGGCGCTCTGCGCGATCTCGGCCGCCGTCCCGCTCGCGGCGGGGTTCAGGTGCGTCAGGATCGGCACCGCCACGCCCCAGGCGATGATCGTGCCGACCAGCATGGCGACGCCCACCGCCACGCCCATCAGGTGCCCGGCTCCGATCAGGGCCAGTTGCAGGCCGCCCGCCAGGCCGGTGGCGGTGGTGGGCGTGGGGCGGAACCAGTAGGCGATCTCGCCGGCCAGGACCCGCATGCCGACGCCGGCCGCGACCAGCGCCGAGCCCAGCGATCCGACGACGACGGCCCAGAGCCCGGCCTTGGCCTCGGCGCCGCCGGCCAAATCCCGCGAGCTGGACCCGACCTTCAGCACCTCGGCGGCGGCGCGGCCTTCGGGGTAGGGCAGGTCGGAATTGGTCACCAGCGCCCGGCGCAGGGGGATGGTGTACATCACCCCCAGGACCCCGCCGATCACGCAGATCCAGAACGAGGTCCAGAACGGAAAGCCCGTCCACCAGCCGACCATCACCAGGCCGGGCAGGACGAAGATGATCGACGACAGCGTGCCGGCCGCCGACGCCACCGTCTGGACGATGTTGTTCTCCCAGATGGTCGAGGTCTTCAGCCCCCGCAGGATCACCATCGAGATCACCGCCGCCGGGATCGAGGAGGCGAAGGTCAGCCCGACCCGCAGCCCCAGATAGACGTTGGCGGCCGTGAACACGACCGTGATCAGGCACCCCAGCGCCAGGCCGCGCAGGGTGAGCTCGACTCGCTTGGCGCCCGCGTCCATTCCCGATTCCCCCGGTTCGGCGGCCCTCTATTCCGGATCAGTTGTGGCCGATCCCGGGGGCGCCCGCCAGGGCTCAGCTCGACTGGGTGTTGTCGGGCAGGCCGAGGATGCGCTTGGAGATGATGTTGTTCTGGATTTCGGCCGAGCCGCCGTAGATCGACATCGCCTTGCCGCCGAGCCAGCTACGCACCGCGTCGATCTCGTCGCCGGCGAAGGCCTCGCCCTCCCAGCCCAGGCCCTGGTGGCCCATGATCTCCAGCGTCAGTTCGGCGCGGGTCTGGGCGACGTGGGTGGCCGAGTTCTTGAGGATCGAGGCGGCGTTGGTCGCGCCCGACGCGCCCTTCGATTCCGCCGCCGCCCGCGCCAGGGTCAGGCGGTGGACCTGGGCGTCCATCAGGTGCTGGGTGAGGCGGGTGCGCAGGTCGCGGTCGGCGATGCGGCCTTGCGCGTCCAGCTCCAGGTAGCGCTTGGCGATCTCGTGCATCGGCGTGGCGCGCGGCCCGTTGGCGGCGCCGGTCTGGCTGGCGCGTTCGTGCTGCAACAGCCGCTTGCCCACCGTCCAGCCGACGTTCAGCTCGCCCAGCACCGCGTCCTTCTCGGCCCGCGCGTCGGTGAAGAAGGTCTCGCAGAACGGCGAGGCGCCGGCGATCAGCGCGATCGGCCGCGTCTCGATGGCCGGCTGGTGCATGTCGATCAGCATGAAGGTGATGCCGTCATGCTTCCTGGCCTTCGGGTCGGTCCGCACCAGGCAGCCGCACCAGTCGGAGTATTGGGCGCCCGAAGTCCACGTCTTTTGGCCGGTGATCACCCAGTGGTCGCCGGCGTCTACCGCCCGGGTCTGCAGGGAGGCCAGGTCCGACCCGGCGTTGGGCTCGGAGTAGCCGACGCACCAGCGCACGTCGCCGCGGACGATCGGCGGGATGTGCCTGCGCTTCTGCTCCTCGGTCCCGTAGTCGAGGATCGTCGGGCCGATCATCGTCACGCCCATGCCGAAGGTCAGCGGATTGAACGCGCCGATCTTGGCCATTTCCTGGCCCAGCACGCGGGCCTGCTGGCCGCTCAGGCCGCCGCCGCCGTATTCCGCCGGCCAGGTCGGCGTGCCCCAGCCCTTCTCGCCCATGCGGGTCTTCCAGAGCAGGACGTCGCCCTCCGCCGGCGCGCCGTCCATCAGGGCCGCGGCGACGCCCGGCTTGCCGCGCAGCGAGGCCGGGAAGTTCGCCTCCAGCCACGCGCGGGCCTCCGCGCGGAAATCCTCGAGCCCAAGGTCGCTTCCGAAATCCGCCATGTCCGTTCCTCCGCTATTGGCGGACAAACTATTGGCTGCCGCGCGCGCGGCAAGGCGCCCGTCGCGTAAGCCTGCGGCCTAAATTGCAGGGAGGCCCTGGCGCAGCTTAGTCGCCATGGCGCGCTTCGGCGGCTCGGTTATGGAACTGCAGGGCGATGAGAACGGCCTTGAAGGGCCGAAGCGCGGCCAGGGTCAGCAGCCCCATTCCAGGTAGCCAGAGCAGGAACTGCAGCCATACCGGCGGATGAAAGCTGAACTCGACGAACAGCATCCCGAAGCAGCCGATGGCCCCCACGACAAGCAGGATGAAGACCACCGGCCCATCGCCGGAATCGGCCTGCGAAAGGTCGGCGGCGCAGGCCTCGCACGTGGCGCGGACCTTCAGGTACCCGGAAAACAGCGGGGCCTCTCCGCAGTTCGGGCAACGGCAGCGGAGGCCCGCCAGCATGGCGTCGGACACGTTCATGCGACGGGCCGGGGCGAGGTCGCATGCGCCTGCCGGTAAAGCCCCTGCAGCGTGCTCCGCAACGCGGGCTTGGCGACGACAAGACGAATGAAGCGCGAGAGCCTGCCGGGCGTGAAGGGCCTGGCCAGCACATGGGATCCAGGCGGGGGCGCGCCGCTGGGGCTGCGGGTGAACACGATGTCGGTCCGGGGCGCGGCGGCCCTGGCTCGGCAGGCGAGTTCGTGATCGGGCAGGCCGTCGCCCTCGGGCGTGATCACCAGGATCGCCGGGCGTCCGCCATCGGACACCGCCGCCAGGGCCTCGGCGCTCCTGGCGAACTCGATGACGTTCATCCCGTCGGCGCGCAGGCCTTGGGCCATGGCGCTGCGATGCCCGACGTCGCGTTCGACGACGAAGACCGTGGGGATGTCGGCGATGTGGGGCGCGTAGGCTGGGTTCGCGCGCGGTAGGGCTGGTTTCATATTGATCGAATGATGCATCAAACATCAAAAAGCCAATAGGAAAAATCCATAGGTTGGTTTAATTGCGCTCGCGTGCATGGCGGCGATCAGGGTCCGCGATGGCGCTACCCGAAGGAGAACCGAATGGGCGTGACCGGGAATCTCGCCGCGTTGCGGCAGGGCGTTCGTCCGCTCGAGGGCGAGGTCATGATCGAAGGTTGGGCGGCTGAGCGCGTCCGCGGCGAGGAGTGCGTCTGCGGCCTGGTGCTGGTGACCAACTGGCGGATCATGTTCATCGACGCCCAGGGCGGGCTCAGCGCCTTGCCGATCTTCAAGATCGACTACGCAGAGCATCGCTCCCCGACCTGCGTCGTACTCTCGACATGGTACGACCGCATGCACCTGTCCTTCGACAGCCCGGCCGCTTTGGGCGCGGTCGCGAATCTTCTTCGGCAGGACCCCTGCTGGGGCGCAGCGGAGTTTGATCTTGCGCGTGATCCCGCCGGCGACGCCCTGAAGGCTCGCAACTTGCTACCCGCGATCGCGTCTTGATGATGCTCAGGGCATCATTATAGATAGCAGAATGATCACTGGATCGCAGATGAAAGCCGCGCGGGCCCTTCTTGGCATCGACCAGAAGGAACTGGCGCGCCTGTCCGGAGTCTCGTTGCCGACCATCCAGCGGATGGAAGCCAGCGACGGGATCGTTCGCGCAGTCGTAGACAGCCTGGAAAAGGTCGTCAACGCGATCAATGAGGCCGGCGTCGAACTGATCGCCAGCGGGGCGCGTAGCGAGGGCGCCGGTCGTGGCGTGAGGCTGCTCGAACGAAGATAGCGCCGATCGTGCAGGAATGATGTTTAAGGCATCATGCGTGGGGTTTAGGTTATCGACCTGGATGTGTTCGTCATGCTATGCGCCGGGACATGCACGGTCCTGGCCTGGCTTCATCGACATCGCTCGCCGGCCGAGGTGACGGCCGGTCGGCGGCTCCTTGCCGATCCCGCTTCGCCCCTGGCCCGGACGGCCGATGATCGTGCTGGCCACCCACGACGACGGCGAACGCCGCCTTCGGGTTATCGAGCTGCAGCACGATGGATCCCGCGCCTATGTCGAGGGGGATGCGCTCTACACGCATATCGATCGGGACGGTGAAAACCTCCTGGCCTATGTCGAGACCATGCGCGGCGCCCTCGCGGCTTCGGCGCGGGTTCTGTTGCTCGGAACCGCTGGCGGAGCGCTGGCCACCGCGCTGAGCCGCCGGGGAGCCGAGGTGACCGCGGTCGATGATATGGCCTGGGCCTTCACGGCCGCCAGGCGTTGGTTCCATCTCCCCAGCCGGATCGAGTGCGTCCACGCCGACGCGCGGGCCTTCCTGCGAGGCGGCAGGCGCCGCTGGAACGGCGTCGCGGTCGACCTGTTCCGCGGCATGGAGATACCCGATCAGTTCATGACCTCGGAGTTCGGCGACCTGCTGCTTGGCGCGCTCGAGCCCGGGGGCGTCGTCGTCTGGAACGTGGCTGACGCGCCCTTTTCCTGGACCGCCGCCTGGGTGGGCCGCGCGATGAGGCGGATCGGCCTTGTCCCGGAGATGATCCAGGTGACCAACGACGAGTACAGCAACACGGTGGTGGTCTGCCGGGCGCCTGGGCGGGCGGCGGGTCCTGCGCGCCGTCTGGGCGTTCAGCTTCTAAAGTGATGTGGCGGGCGCGCGGCGCTCGGGCTCGACGGGGCGATCCGATGGTCTCACCGCGACCGGCGCGCCTCGGAGCCGTTGCTCTCCAGAAGACTGACAAGGCCCGCAAGCAGTTGAGCGGGCGGCGGGGGGCATCCCGGGATATGCAGATCGACCGGAATGACTCCCTCCAGCGCCCCAAGACAGGCGTAGCTCTGGGCGAACAGGCCGCCGGTGCAGGCGCAATCGCCCGCGGCCACCACCCACTTGGGATCCGGCGTCGCCTGCCACGTCCGCTCGAGCGCTTCTCGCATGTTCCGGGTGACCGGCCCGGTGACCAGCAGCACATCGGCGTGCCGCGGCGAGGCGACGAAGCGGAGCCCGAAGCGCTCCAGATCGTAAAAGGCGTTGCCGAGCGCGTTGATCTCGAGCTCGCAGCCGTTGCAGGAGCCGGCGTCGATCTCGCGTATGGACAGGCTGCGCCCAAGGCGGCGCCTGGCGGCGCGGTCGAGCCTTGCGGCCAATGCGGCCAGCTCGGCCGTCGCGGCCGGATCGGCTGAGGGGCCCGGCTCGGTCAGGGCCGACTGGACAAGTCCTTGCAGGAACAGATTGCGCATGGGGCTACAGGTCGTGACCCGAGTAGGAGCAGTTGAACGACTTATTGCAGAGCGGGAAGTCGGCGATGATGTTGTCCTTCACGCAGGTTTCCAGCAGCGGCCACTGGAACCACGACGGGTCGCGCAGGTGGCAGGCGCCGACCCTGCCGGCGCCGTCCAGCCGCAGCCAGGCGAAGATGTCGCCGCGGAAGCCTTCGACCAGGGCCACGCCTTCCTGCGCGCCGCCGGCCGCCGCCGGCAGGTCCAGGCGAAACGATCCGGCCGGCAGGCGCGCCAGCATCTCGTCGATCATCGCCAGGCTCTGTTGGACTTCGCGGATGCGAACCCAGACCCGCGCATTGACGTCGCCTTCGGTGAAGACCGGGACCTCGAACGACAGCGCGTCATAGGGCGCATAGGGCCTCCATCGGCGCGCATCGAAGTCGCGGCCGGACGCCCGGCCGACGAAGCCGCCTGCGCCAAAGGTCCTGGCGTTCTCGGCCGATACGATCCCCGTGCCCACGGTCCGGTCCTGCAGCGAGTTGGTCTCGTCATAGATGTCGATCAGGCCCGGGAGCACGGATCGGATCTGCCGCAACGCTTCGGCGATGGCGTCTGGTCCGCCGGGGCGGATGTCCGCGGCCACGCCGCCAGGGACAATCAGGTCCATCATCAGCCTGTGCCCGAACGCGGCGGCGGCGGCCCGCAGCACCCGCTCGCGCAGGACGCCGAAATGGGCGTGGAGGATCGCGAAGGCGGCGTCGTTGCAGATGGCGCCGATGTCGCCGAGATGGTTGGCGAGGCGCTCGAGCTCGGCCATCAGTCCGCGGAGCCATTGCGCTCGTGGCGGAGCGGTGACGCCCAAGGCGACCTCGGCGGCCAGCGCGAAGGCGAGGGCGTAGGCGACGGTGCTGTCGCCCGAGATCCGCCCGGCCAATCGCGCGGCATGGTCCAGCGCCGCGCCGGCGATCAGGCTCAGGGTTCCCTTGTGGGCATAGCCAAGCCGCGCCTCCAGCCGCACGATGGTTTCGCCGTTGGCGGTGAAGCGGAAATGCCCGGGTTCGATGACGCCGGCATGGACCGGGCCGACGGGGACCTGGTGCAGCCCTTCGCCTTCGACCGGCAGGAAGGTGTAGGTCGACCCAGCCTGCGTGGACGGCTGCGCATCGCCCATCGGGTGATCGACCTCCCAGCGGCCATGGTCCAGCCAGGGGCGCAGGTCCGGCGCGCCCATGGGCCTCAGCCCGGTCAATTCGGCCAATGCGCGTTCCAGGCGGGCCGCCGGCGGATGGGCGAGGCTGAGCGCGCGATAGCCGCCGCCGGGGCAGGGCAGGCTGTGCACCGTCAAGCTCGGGCCGGTCGGCTCGCGCACCGCCACATGGACCGCTCCCGGCTCGCCCCACAGCGAGACCAGCTCCAGTTCGCCCTGCCGCAGGGCCCGGCCGATCCGCGTCCAGCCGGCGTCGTTGAGGAGCCTCGCTTCGGTCATCACCTCATCCCAACATCCTTGCCACGTGCTGGAACCACGCCACGACGGCCGGAGGCAGATAGACGCCGGCGATCAGCACGATCGCGAGATGGATCAACAGCGGCGCATAGGACGCGCTGACCTTGTGATTGGCGCCCCGGGGTTCGCCAAAGGCCACATGCTGCAGCCTCAGCACCAGGGCGCCGAACGCGACCAGCAGCCCGAACACCAGCGGGATCGCCAGCAGCGGTTCGCGCGCGAAGGTGGAGCTGACCACCAGGAACTCGCTCATGAACACGCCCATGGGCGGGATGCCGGCGATGGCCACGACCCCCAGGATCAGGCCCCAGCCCAGGGCGGGATGGGTGACGGTCAGGCCGCCCATGTCGTCCAGATCCTGCGTGCCCTTGGCCTGGGTCACGTGGCCGACCGCAAAGAAGATCGCCGACTTGGTCAGGCTGTGCATGGTCATGTGCAGCAGGCCCGCGAAGTTGGCCAGCGGCCCGCCCATGCCGAACGCGAAGGCGATGATGCCCATGTGCTCGATCGAGGAATAGGCGAACAGCCTTTTGATGTCGCCGCGGCGATAGAGCATGAAGCCGGCGAAGATCAGCGAGGTCAGGCCCATGGTGATCAGGAGCGGCCCTGGGGCGATCGCCTGGGCGTTGGCGGTCATCACCACCTTGAACCGCAGCACCGCATAGAGCGCCACATTGAGCAGCAGGCCGGACAGGACGGCCGAGATCGGCGTCGGGCCCTCGGCATGGGCGTCGGGCAGCCAGGCGTGCAGGGGCGCGAGGCCGACCTTGGTGCCATAGCCCAGGAGCAGGAAGATGAAGGCCAGGTTGAGCAGGGCCGGATCGAACCGCGCCGCGTTGGCGACCAGTTGAATCCAGGACATGGCGTTCATGCCCTCGCCGATCACCGGCTGGGCGGCGAGATAGACGAGGATGGTCCCGAACAGGGCCAGCGCGATCCCGACGCTGCCGAGGATGAAGTACTTCCAGGCCGCCTCGATGGCCTCGTGGGTGCGGTAGATGCCGACCATGACCACGGTCGTCAGGGTCGCCAGTTCGACCGCCACCCACATCACGCCGACGTTCTGCGCCGCGAGCGCCAGGCTCATGCCGAACAGCATGAACTGGTACATCGCGTGATAGAAGCGCAGGTAGACGGGCGTCAGGCGCCCCGTCTCCAGTTCGTGGCGGATATAGCTGGCGCTGAACACGCTGGTCGTGAAGCCGATGAAGGTGTTCAGCACGATGAAGACGATGTTGAGATCGTCGACGAACAGGATGTCGCTCGGCGGCGGCCGCTGCTCGATGAGCACCAGGGCCGAGAGGAACGACAGGCCGGACGCCAGGACGTTCAGCCTGGCCGAGATCTTGTAGCCCGGCAGCAGCGCCAGGATCAGCGCCGCGGCCAGCGGAATCGCCAGCACCCCGACGAGACCGACGGCGCCCAGGTCGCTCATTGGCGATCGCCCCTGAAGGTGTCGAGCGCCTGCACGTCGACGGTGTCGAACCGCTCACGGATGCGGAACAGGAAAATGCCGATGACGATGAAGGCGATCAGGATCGAGAAGGCGACGCTGATCTCGACCACGAGCGGCATGCCCCTGGCCCCGGTCGCGGCCAGCACCAGGCCGTTTTCCAGCGACATGAAGCCGACGACCTGACTGACGGCGTTGCGCCTGGTGATCATCATCAGCAGGCCCAGCAGCAGCACGGACAACGCGAACGCTAGGTCCTCGCGCGCCAGCACGCCGGACGCGGCCGTCACCGGCAGCATGACCATGATGGAGAGCGCGACCAGGCCGATGCCGACGATCATGGTCACGCCGATGCCGCCTACGGTCTCGACCTCCCGATGGATGCCCATCCGGCGGATGAGCCGGTGCAGGGCGATGGGGATCGCCACCCCCTTGAACAGCAAGGCGATGGCGGCGGTGACGTAGAGATGCGGCGCGGCCTGGATGTGCGCCTGCCAGCCGACCGCCAGGGCCAGCATCACCGCGTGCAGCGCGAAGGTGTTGAGCAGGCTGTAGAGGCGGTCCTGATAGAGCATCAGGAAGCTGACCAGCACCATCGAGCCGGCCAGCAGGTGGGCGATGTCGAAAGCGAGGCCGTCCATCAGAGACCTCGCGATACGAACAGAAGAAGAGTCGCCAGGAAGGCCATCATCAGCGCGGCGCCCAGGAACTCGGGCACGCGGAACACCCGCATCTTGGCGATGGAGGTCTCGAACAGTCCCAGCAGCACGCCCCCGACCGCGAGCTTGGCCAGATAGGCGCCCAGCCCGACCAGATAGGCGACCAGCCCCGCGCCGGGCCGGGCCATGCCGAACGGCAGGAACAGGGCGATGATCAGCGACAGGTAGAGCAGCAGCTTGAGCGCCGCGCCGATCTCGATCATCGCCAGATGCCGCCCGGAATATTCCAGCACCATGGCTTCGTGGACCATCGTCAGCTCGAGGTGGGTGGCCGGATTGTCGACCGGGATCCGTGCATTCTCCGCCAGGGCGACCAGGATCAGCGCGATCAGGGCCATGGCGAGCGAGATGCGCAGCCCGACCTGCGAGAAATCCATCACCTGGACGATCGTCGAGAGCTGGGTCGAGCGGGCCAGGAGCGAGAGGGTGAACACCACCATCAGCATCGCCGGTTCGGCCAGGGTCGCGATCATCACCTCGCGGCTGGAGCCGATGCCGCCGAAGCTCGTACCGACGTCCATGCCGGCGAGCGTCAGGTAAAACCGGGCGCTGCCCAGCAACGCGACGATGACGATGATGTCGGCCGACCAACTGAACAGCAGTCCGGAGGCGAAGGTCGGAATCAGGGCGGCGGCCACCCAGGTGGCGGCGAAGATGGCGTAGGGCGCGGCGCGGAACAGCCAAGAGGCGTTCTCGGCCACGACCGCCTCCTTGCGGATCAGGCGCAGAAGGTCGCGATAGGGCTGGAGCAGCGGCGGTCCCTGGCGGCGAAGCAGGCGCGCCTTCACCTTGCGCACGAGCCCCGTCAGCAGCGGCGCCAGCGCCAGGACCAGGATCATCTGCAGGCCCTGGGTCAGGATGTCGAGGATCACCGCCACAGGCTGATCACCACGAGCAGCAGCACCAGGAGGGCGAAGACCAGGCTCAGATACTGGCGTATGGTCAGGAACTGCAGGCCGTTCAGCCGTTCGGCCACGCTCTCGACGGCTCGGCCGATCGGGACATACAGATAGTCCCAGATCAGGTCGCGCAGCCTGACGCTGAACCGGGCCGGGCCCAGTTCGCCCGGACCAGGCATCTCAACGGTTTCCTTGGCTTGGAACACGACGGGTCCGAACACGCGCCGCAGCGGCTGTGCAAAGCTGCTGGCCGTATATTGAGTGACCGGGCGCGCATCGGGAAAGCCGCAGTCCCAGGCCGGCGCACGGCGCACGGCGCGCGAGGCGAGGGCGCGGATCGCCGAGCCGGAGACCAGGGCGGCGAAGGCGATGAAGACGAAGATGACGAGGCCGTTGTAGGAGCTGCGACCGGCCGAGATCGGGATCAGGGTGAGCCAGGGCTGCGAGGCCTGCGTCGGCAGGTGTCGTCCGGCCGTCGCGAGCTGAACCGGTCCGCTCAGAGCATCGATCAGGAGCCCGGGCAGGACGCCGCCCAGCAGGCAGGCCAGCGCCAGGACAAGCATGGTCCAGGTCTGGAACCGGTCGACTTCGACGGCCGTCTCCGCCGCGGGTGACCGGGGACGTCCGAGGAAGGCGACGCCGAAGGCCCGCACGAAGCAGACCGCGGCCAGCGCCGCGGCCAGGGCCAGCATCGCGCCGGCGGCGGGAACGAGGAACTTCAGAGTCCATTGCGGCAGGTCCGGGCTCACCAGCACCGCCTGGAACAGCAGCCATTCGGAGACGAAGCCGTTGAGCGGGGGCAGGGCGCAGATCGCCGCCGCGCCGACCAGGAATGCAAAGCTCGTGACCGGCATGCGTCGGATGAGGCCGCCGAGATTTTCGAGGCTGCGCTGCCCCGTCGCGGCCAAGACCGAACCGGCGCCGAAGAACAGCAGACTCTTGAACGTCGCATGGTTGACGGCGTGCAGCAGCGCCGCCGTCATCGCCAGGGCGGCGGCCTGGGGCATGTCGTTGGCCTTGAAGGCGAGGGCCAGCCCCAGGCCCATGAAGATGACGCCAAGATTCTCGATCGTGCTGTAGGCGAGCAGCCGCTTCAGGTCCTCCTGGATCAGCGCATAGAGCAGCCCGACGACGGCGGTGACGGCGCCGAGGGTCAGGACCGGCAGGCTCCACCACCACTGCGGCTGGCCGATCAGGTCGAAGGCGATGCGAACGAAGGCGTAGACCGCCACCTTGGTCATCACCCCGCTCATCAGGGCCGAAACATGGCTGGGCGCGGCCGGGTGGGCGAGCGGCAGCCAGGCGTGGAGAGGGATCAGGCCCGCCTTCGACCCGGCGCCGATCAAGGCCAGGATCAGGATCAATCCGGCCAGGGGATGCTGGGCCGCTCGCATGGCGTCGAAGTCGTAGTGCCCCTGCGGACCGGCCAGGAGGCCGAAGGCCAGCAGCAGCGCCAGGGCGCCGAAGCTCGCCATGACCAGATAGATGTAGCCGGCGAAGGCGACGCCCGGGGCCTTGTGGTGCGCCATCACCAAGGCCCACGACATGAGCGACATGAACTCCCACGACACCAGGAAGGTGAAGGCGTCGCCGGCGAGGATGGCCAGGCTCATGCCGGCCAGGAAGGCTGGATAGAAGGGCGTGACGCGGCCGGGCGAGGTCTCATGGCGATCGTAGCCGATCGCATAGACGCTGGCGGCGCAGCCGCCGAGATTCACGATGACCAGGAACAGCGCCGCAAGCGGATCGATCCTGAAGTGGGCGCCGATCCAGGGAACGCCGAGCGGCAGCACCACGCTCTCCACGTCGCCGGCCAGGAGCGCGGCCAGGGCCAGGCCCGCGGCGATCGCGCCGACGGCCGCGCAAAGCGGGTAGATCGGGAGCCGCCGGGGGCCGATCAGAGAGGTGACGCCTGCGACCACGCCCAGGCTGAGGAGGATGGCGTTCGCGCCCAGGATCGCTGGCAGGCCGCCGAAGATCATCGCAGCGCCTGGCCGACGCCAAGCAGCGTTCGAGCGGCTCTCGGTTCGGCAGGAATGATCATCCATCCATCTGAGCTGATATTTTTAGCATCATCAAGGTCTGACCGCCGGACGGCGCCGCGCCGAGGCGCTCTGCGAATTCTCCTGCCGCTGACACGGGAACCAGGCCTTCGAACCGCCGTGGTTCGTCAGGGAGGCCAAGCTGCGTCGTGACTTGCGATGTGGAATCCCGGTAGTGATGTCTGGAGAGATCATATTGATGGTTTGCACATCAGGATTTGTCGTCAAACGCAGTTGATCAGGGCGTCGGGCGTTTCGGTCCGGTGTTCGGGCGGTGACAGGGCAGGCAGGACGGCCGGGATGCGGTCTCCGTGACGGGGTGGCCGCGAGATGAAGATTCTGGTCGCGCGCGACGAAGACGGACGCAGGATTCGCGTTCTCGAGCGGCAACGCGACGGTTCGCGTCTCTACTTCGACGGCGGCGCGCTCTACACCCACGTCGATTCCGGCGGCAAGAACCTGCTGGGCTATGTCGCCGCCATGGAACGCGCCCTCGCCGGCGCCAAGAGCGTGCTCCTGCTGGGCACCGCCGGCGGCGCGCTCGCCACCCAGCTCAGCCGCAGCGGGGTCCGGGTGACCGCCGTCGACAATTGGCAGGCGGCCTTCGAGATCGCGCGCCGATGGTTCCACCTTCCGCCAGACGTGGAGTGCGTCCATGCCGACGCGCTGGAGTTCCTGCGGACCACGCCGCGGGCGTGGTCGGCCATCGCCGTCGACGTCTTCCATGGCGTTGAGATTCCGGAGGCCATCCTCACCAGCGACATCGGATCGCTGCTGGCGCGGGCCGTCACGCCGGGCGGGCTGGTCGTCTGGAACGTGGCCGACGGTCCCAAGTCATGGGCGGCGCAATGGATCGCGAAGGCGCTGGAGCTGGAGGGCCTGGCCCCCTCCCTGGTCTCGGTGATGCAAGGCGTCGGCAACACGCTCGTCGTTTGTCGAACCAAGGCGCGGCCAGGCTGATCGCCGCCTCAGGTTTCCGGCGTGAGATCCCGGCCCATTCCGGCCCGCGCGGCGGCGCGCCGGGGCGCCGGGGGCGGCGAGGCGCCTTGAAGGTGGGCGAGGAAGCGGTCGCGGGCCGGGTGTCGAACGGCCGGGTTCCAGGCGATGCTCAAGGTCAGCTCAGGAAAATCCGGCCCCGCATCGCGATAAACGACGCCGTCGCGATGGATGACGCGCAACGCTTCCGGGAGGATGGCGATCCCGTGTCCGGCGGCCACCAGACCGAGCATGACGTGCAATCGGCCGATCCCGCCCTCGATCACCGGGGCGTTTCCGGGCCGCGGGATTTGGACGATGGCTGCCTCGACAAGCGCGCGCGAGACGCGGCAGTCGTTCATGATGATGCGTTCGCCCGCCAGGTCGGCAGGTTGGATCGAGGCGGCGGCGGCCAGGCGATGGTACTGGTCGATCGCGATCATCATCTTCGACGTATGTACGGGCCGATGGGCCAGGTGGCCCGGCGAGCCTTGCGGCAGGAACACAAAGCCAGCTTGAACCCGACCCTCGTCGAGCGCCGGCCATTGATCGTCGGTGGCGATGTCGGCGATGGCGACGCGCACGCCGGGGTATTGGTTGCTGAAGGTGCTGATCGCCTGGGTCACGACGTCGAAGACCGCCGAGCCATCGAAACTCACCGCGAGTTCGCCCTGCGTGCCGTCGCCGACGTTTCGCGCAAACTTCGCCAGATCATCAAAATCCACCAGGATCTGCCGGGCGCGATCCAGCAGCGCGCGACCGGCCGCCGTCAGCGTCACGCCACGCCGGCTGCGATCGAACAGGAGTTCACCACACTCATCCTCGAGCCGGCGGAGTTGGCGCGAAAGCGGCGGCTGGGCGACGCCAAGCCTGCGGGCGGCGGCCTGGATGCTCCCTTCCGAAGCGATGGTTACAAACGTCCGGATGTGCTGGAGGTCCACGCCATACTCCAAGGGTATCGCTGCCTATAAGCAAGCGCATTATCGCGTATCACCCGCGCCAGCTAGATCGATCCGCAAACAGGAGGCGAACATGTTGCGGGTCCACCATCTCATCAACTCGCGGTCCCAGCGGATCATCTGGCTATTAGAAGAATTGGGCGCGCCGTACCAGGTTCTGCATTACGAGCGCGATCCATATACGGGCCGGGCTTCGCGAGAATTCAAAGCGCTTCATCCCCTCGGAAAAGCGCCGATCGTCGAAGAGGACGGTAAGATATTCGCTGAATCCGGAGCCATCATTGAGCATGTACTTCGGAAATATTCAGGTGGGCGCCTGCGCCCAGGGGACCACTCTCCCGATCGGATCGACTACGATGTCCTGTTGCATCATGCCGAGGGTTCGGCGTTCGCGTGGCTTCTGGCGTTCATCAAAAGCGACCGCTCAGCCGCCGCTGCGGAAGAGTTGCAGGCGCAGATTGCTTTCCTTTCGGGCGTCCTGGGAGATCGCAACTACTTCGTAGGCGAGGATTTCACGGCGGCGGACATACAGGTCGCCTGCTTTCTTGAGGTCGCGCGCGAGTTCGGGCAGCTCGCATCGCACGAGAACCTCAACCTGTTCTTGTCGCGCATGCATCGGCGGCCCGCCTATTTGCGGGCCGTCGAGGTCGGACGCGGCTACAATCTCGCCTGGTAGCCGCCGAACCGCTCTGGACCAGAATGCGAGCGGTCGCTTCGCCAAGGGCCTCGCGCCCGAGCACGCCTGAAAGGCGTGCTTCCTGGGTTTCATGGCCGGCTTGCGGGCCATGGCGGCGTTCCGAATGTGGGGCCAATGCGAGTAGGTAACGCGAGTTATCACTCGCATTATGGTCGCGGTCGACGGCGAGCGCCTCGCCTCGGAACAAGCCGAACTCGCACTCAAGCAGGACGTGGTCATGAGCGTTGGGAAGATGTCGTCAACTCGGCACGGTCAGATGCGCCGTGGGGGAGGCCCTACGGCGCCGTCGGCCGATGGCGTGGGGCCGAGTTGGCAGAGCCGCTGCCTCAACGGTCTGCTGCGGCGCCTTCCGATGAAGACGCATTGGGCGTCCGCCGAGGTCGTGCAGGCACAGGTCCGCAGATTGGCTTTGCGGCCCGCCGCCTATGGGCCCGCCGATCTGGGGCGCGGCGTCGAGGTCGCGTTGAAGAACGTCGGAGGGTGGCCCGTGTACCAGACCGCGCCGTCCGAGCATCCGGACGTCGCCAACTACGCGCTGTTCGTGCACGGCGGCGGATACATCCATGAAATCGTCCGCGCCCACTGGCGCTTCGTGGCCGCCCTGACCCGCCAGGCCCGCGTTCGGTGCGTCGTTCCGGTCTTTCCGCTGGCGCCTTTCGCCACCGCGAAGGACATCGTGCCGGCGATGGGCGCATTGTTGGCGAAGCTCCTGGAGGAGGCGGGGCCTGCGAAGGTTACGGTCGTCGGCAACTCGGCCGGCGCCGGACTGGGATTGGCGGCCGCCCAATGGCTGCGGGACACAAGATATCGTCAGCCGGACGGGCTGGTCCTGGTGTCTCCCGCCCTGAACGCGTCGGTGGACCATGACGAGCGCAAGGCGATCGCCGCGCGCGACCCGATGCTGGACATTCCGGGAATTCTGGAAGCTGCGCGCCTCTATGCCGGCGATCTGGACGTCGCCCACCCGTACGTCAGTCCGTTGAACGGTGATTTCCGCGACTTGGCGCCGATGATCGTATTCGCTGGGACGCGCGACTTTCTCTATCCCGACAGCGTCGATCTCGCAGCGAAGGCGCGCGCCGCCGGCGTCCCGGTCGAGTTGCATCTGCAGGAGGGCCAGCCGCACAATTACGCGATGATGCCGACCCCGGAAGGCCGGCGAGCGCGTGAGCGCATCGTGCGCGCCGTCTCGGCCGGTCAGGCGATCATCGGCCCGTCGTTGTCCGCCAAGGCCGAGGCGATCGCCGCCGTCGCACAGCAGGAGGGATAGATGGGCGACCTGACCCACACGCGCCGTGAAGCCGTAGGCGAGGGGTTCTCACTCGCCAAGATGATCCGGTCCCGCGACCTGACCTTCGAGGCCGTTCGCAGGATCGGGGCGGCGATCGGTCCGGGGATCACCGAGGCGCGGGGCGCGGAGATCGCCCAGGAGGTGCTCGAGTCCATGGGCATGGAGCGCCTTTGGCATCGAAACGTGGTCCGCTTCGGTCCCGGCACGCTGGAGACGTTCTTCGGCGATTTCCAGCCCAGCTATGTCCTGAAGGCCGATGACATCTTCTATGTCGACCTCGGGGTGGTCTGGGACGGACACGAGGGCGACGCCGGCGACACCTTCGTGGTGGGGGAGGACGCCGAGATGGCGGCGTGCGCGCAGGCCGCCCGCACGCTCTGGCGGGACGTTGCGGCCCGCTGGCGGGACGAGGGTCTGAGCGGGGAGGGGCTTTACCGGTATGCCGGCGAGCGGGCGGCCGCCATGGGCTGGCGCCTGAACTGGGAGGTGAAGGGCCATCGCGTCAGCGACTTCCCGCACGCCATCTACAAGGCCGGCGCCCTGGGCGACTTCGACGCGCCGCCGACCACGGGCCTCTGGATCCTGGAGATTCAGATCGCCCACCAGACCAGGCCGATCGGCGCCTTCTACGAGGACCTGTTGATCCGCGAACCGCCGTCGCCCTGACCGCAGCCCCAGCTTCCGGGCCAGATGATTGAGTCGCCCGCCTGGAGATCGCCTGGATCGCGGCAAGCCGCGCGATCATCGATTCCGCTAACTATCTGAGAAGTTTGGAGGCCTGACCGAGAATCGAACTCGGGTTCACGGATTTGCAGTCCGCTGCGTCACCACTCCGCCATCAGGCCGCCGCCGGCCGAAACCGGGGAGGGCGGATCGCTAACAGAACGGGCCGCTCCCTGCAATCCTCTCTCATGGGTCTCATGGGCCGATTGCCTTAACGGGAGGGGCGGACCTATAAGCGCGGCGAAGTTTCGTATCCCGTCTGCCCCGTCGAGGAATCATGGCCGCCGATTTCGCCGCCGCCCGGCTCAACATGGTCGAGAGCCAAGTTCGCACCAACGACGTGACGGACGTGCGGCTGCACGACGCCATGCGCGCCATCGCGCGCGAGGCGCTGATCCCCGCGGACAAGGCGTTCCAGGCCTATGCCGACGCCGACGTGGAATACGCCCCGGGCCGCTACCTGCTGCGCCCGCGTGAAGTCTCCAAGCTGCTCCAGGCCGCCCGGCCGGTGGAGGGCGAGCGCGCCCTGGCCATCGCCGCGCCTTACGCCGCCGCGGTCCTCCAGGCCCTGGACGTCGAGGTCGAGCGCCTGGACACCGACGACCTCAAGGCGCTCCCCGGCGGCGAATACGACCTGATCGTGGTCGAGGGCGCCGTCACCCAGGCCCCGCAGACCTGGCTCGACGCCCTGGCCCTGAACGGCCGGCTGCTGGTGATCGAGCGGGACGGGCCGACCGCCAAGGCCATTCTCTATGTCCGCGCCGAGGACGGGATCGGCCGCCGGACGCTGTTCGACGCGATGGCGCCGGTGCTCCCAGGATTTGAACCAAAACCCGGTTTCGCGTTTTAGGTTAAGGCGATCCTCGCGCTCAGATGGCGTACGTGAAACACGGTCGAAACCTGGGCGTGAAAAAAGCTTAAGGTCGAGCCCACTAGTCCGGCGCCCAATAGCCGGTCATATAGGACCCGGTCTCACTACGCCGTTTCGGGGATAACCATGTTCAATAGTCGTCGCGGAGGTTTGTTGGCCGCGGTCTACAGCGCAGGACTTGCGCTCGCGATCGCCGCGCCGGCGTCCGCCGAAACCCTGGCCGAGGCTATCGCTCTCGCTTACGATTCCAACCCGACCCTGCAGGCGCAGCGCGCCACGCAGCGGGCGCTGGACGAGAACTGGGTGCAGGCCAGGGCCGGCTACCGCCCGCAGGCGCAGGTCAGCGGCTCGGTCGCCTACGCCGACATCCGCACCCCCGGCCTCGGCGACTATATCGACACCAACGGCGACGGGATCCGCGACACGCTGGTGGGCGGCCGTCGCGACGACAACAGCGCTTCGGCGACCCTGCAACTGAACCAGCCGCTCTATACCGGCGGCCGGGTCGCCGCCGCGGTCAACGCCGCCGAAGCCGACATCCTGGCCGGCCGCGAACAACTCCGCCGGACCGAGGCCGTGGTGCTGCAATCGGTCATCCAGGCCTATGCCGACACCCGCCGCGACCAGGAGGGGCTGCGCATCCGCGAGGAGAACGTGCGCGTCCTCCAGCGCCAGCTCGACGAGTCCCAGGCCCGCTTCGACGTGGGCGAGATCACCCGCACCGACGTCGCCCAGTCCGAGGCGCGTCTCGCCGCCGCCGAGGCCCAGCTCTCCCAGGCCCAGGCGCAACTGGCCTCCAGCCGCGCCGTCTACGCCGCCGTGGTCGGCCAGAACCCCGGCGACCTGGCCCCCGAGCCGCCGCTCAGCGACCTGCTGCCCGCCGACGTGACCCAGGCCTACGAGGCGGCCGAGAACAACAATCCGCAGATCCGCCAGGCCCAGTATGCCGAGCAGGGCAGCCGCGCCCGCCTGGCCGCGGCCAAGGCCGAGCATATGCCGAGCCTCGGCCTGACCGGCTCGCTCGGATATACCGGCCAGGCCGATCCCTGGTCGGGCGAGGACTCCTCGCGCACCGTTCGCGCCGGCGCGACCCTGACCGTCCCGCTGTTCACCGGCGGCCTGACCTCGTCGCGCGTGCGCGCGGCCTCGGAACGCCACAACGCCGAGCGCATCAATGTCGAGATCGCGCGCCGTGCGGTGATGCAGAGCCTGACCCAGGCGTGGAACCAGCACCTGGCCAGCAAGGCGAACATCGCCTCCACCGACCAGCAGGTGAGGGCCGCCCGCATCGCCGCGGAAGGCACCAAGCAGGAGCAGGAAGTCGGCCTGCGCACCACCCTCGACGTGCTGAACGCCGAGCAGGAACTGCGCAACGCCGAGCTCTCGCAGGTCAGCGCGCGTCGTGACGAGTTCGTCGCCAGTTCGCTGGTGCTCTCCCAGATGGGCCGGCTGGAAGCCCCGATGCTGGACGTCGGCGTCACCCGCTACGATCCCGCCACCAACTTCAACAAGAACCGCATCACCTGGGGCTGGGTGCCGTGGGAAGAGCCGATCGCGGTGGTCGACGGGGTGCTGACCCCCAAGACCGTCGAGAAGCCGACCACGCCGCAGCCGCCTCCGGCCCCGAAGTAAGGTAAATTTTCAGTGCGCAGTTTCGCCTCACGGGCGAATACGCGCTTGCGCCTTCTGGCGGAAATTGCAGGATCACACCGTCGCGCCTAGCTTGGCGTGACGGATTCTCTCTCGCACCACCGGCGGCCCTGAAATGTCTGAACAGACCTCGCAAGAACCGACGATGGAGGAGATCCTGGCCTCCATCCGGCGCATCATCTCCGAAGATGACGCGCCGGCGGACGCCGCGGCTCCTGCGCCGGAACCCGAACCCGAGCCCGCCCAGGCGGCCGCGCCGGCGTTCGAGCCCGAACCGGAGCCGGTCGAGGAAGACGACGACGGCGCGCTGGAGCTGACCGAGAAGGTCGAATCCGTCGGCGATCTCGACGTCTACACCCCGTCGATGCACGACGAGCCGGAAGCGCCGGCCTATGAAGAGCCGCCGCCCCCGCCCGTCGAGGTCGGCGAGGGTCTGGTGGGCGCGGTCGCGGCCAGCGCCGCGGCCTCGGCCTTCGGCCAGCTCTCGGCGGCGATCCAGATGCCGGCCGAAGGGCGCACGCTGGAAGACGTGGTGCGCGAACTGCTCCGCCCGCTGCTCAAGCAGTGGCTGGACGAGAACCTGCCCGGCATCGTCCAGCAGACCGTCGACAAGGAAGTCGAGCGCATCGCCCGCGGGCGAGTACGCTAAAGGCCCAAAAGCGTCGCTCCCCCGCCTGGCGGGGACCCAAGCTGAGCCTGCACTGTCGATCGATTGCGAGTCCGCTTGGACCCCCGCCGGCGCGGGGATGAGCGGATTCCCATGTCATCGCGCTTCCACGCCGATGATCGAAAATGTATGCAGCGCCCCAAATGCTTGAAAAAAACTTCGACCCCAAGACCGCCGAACAGCGCCTCTACGCCATGTGGGAGGGCTCGGGCGCGTTTGCGCCCAGCGCCGACCCGGCCGCCGAGCCGTTCTCGATCGTCATTCCGCCGCCGAACGTCACCGGCTCGCTGCACATCGGCCATGCGCTGAACAACACCCTGCAGGACGTGCTGACGCGCTTCGAGCGGATGCGGGGCAAGGCCGCCCTGTGGCTGCCGGGCACCGACCATGCCGGCATCGCCACCCAGATGGTGGTCGAGCGTCAGCTCGCCGCCGCCGGCAACATCGGCCGCCGCGACATGGGCCGCGAGGAGTTCATCGCCAAGGTCTGGGAATGGAAGGCGCAGAGCGGCGGGACCATCACCAACCAGCTTCGCCGCCTGGGCGCGTCCTGCGACTGGAGCCGTGAGCGCTTCACCCTGGACGACGGGCTGTCGGCCGCGGTCCGCAAGGTCTTCGTCACCCTGCACAAGCAGGGCCTGATCTATCGCGACAAGCGCCTGGTGAACTGGGACCCGCACTTCCAGACCGCGATCTCGGACATCGAGGTCGAGCAGAAGGAGGTCGACGGCGCCTTCTACCACTTCGCCTATCCGCTGGAGGACGGCTCGGGCGAGATCGTCGTCGCCACGACCCGCCCCGAGACCATGCTCGGCGACACCGCCGTCGCCGTGCATCCCAGCGACGAGCGCTACAAGGGCCTGATCGGCCGCGCGGTCCGCCTGCCGATCGTGAACCGTCCGGTCCCGATCATCGCCGACGAGTACGCCGACCCGGAGAAGGGCTCCGGCGCGGTGAAGATCACCCCGGCGCACGACTTCAACGACTACCAGGTCGGCAAGCGCAACAACCTGCCGATGATCAACATCTTCACCGAGGATGCGAAGATCAGCGAGAACGCCCCGGCCGAGTATCGCGGCCTGGATCGTTTCGAGGCGCGCAAGAAGGTGGTCGCCGCCTTCGAGGAACTCGGCCTGCTGCGCGAGATCGAGAAGACCCGCCACGCCGTCCCGCACGGCGACCGCTCGGGCGTGGTCATCGAGCCCTACCTGACAGACCAGTGGTACGTCGACGCCAAGGTCCTGGCCCAGCCGGCGATCAAGGCGGTCGAGGAAGGCCGCACGGTCTTCGAGCCCCGCCATTGGGAAAAGACCTATTTCGAGTGGATGCGGAACATCGAGCCGTGGTGCATCTCGCGCCAGCTCTGGTGGGGGCACCGCATCCCGGCCTGGTACGGCCCGGACGGCAGGATCTTCGTCGCCGAGACGGAAGGCGAGGCCAAGGCCGCCGCCCGCGAGCACTACGGCCACGACGAGCCGCTGCGCCAGGACGACGACGTCCTCGACACCTGGTTCTCCTCGGGCCTGTGGCCGTTCTCGACCATGGGCTGGCCGGAGAAGACCAGCGACCTGGAACGCTTCTACCCGACCAGCACCCTGATCACCGGCTTCGACATCATCTTCTTCTGGGTCGCCCGGATGATGATGATGGGCCTGCACTTCATGGGCGAGGTTCCCTTCGACCGCGTCTTCATCAACGCCCTGGTTCGCGACGCCGAGGGCAAGAAGATGTCCAAGTCCAAGGGCAACGTCATGGACCCCCTGGAACTGGTCGACGACTACGGCGCCGACGCCCTGCGCTTCACCCTGACGGCGATGTCGGGCCAGGCGCGCGACATCAAGCTCTCGCGCCAGCGCATCGAAGGCTATCGCAACTTCGGCACCAAGCTGTGGAACGCCGCCCGCTTCGCCCAGGTGAACGGCTGCGCCCGCGCCGAGGGCTTCGACCCCGCCCAGGTCAAGGGCGTGCTCAACCGCTGGGTCGTCGGCGAGACCGTCCGCACCGCCCATTCGGTGACCAGGGCGCTGGAAGGCTGCAGCTTCGACGGCGCCGCCAACGGCCTCTACCGCTTCATCTGGAACACCTTCTGCGACTGGTACGTCGAGCTCGCCAAGCCGCTGCTCAACGGAACCGACGAGGCGCTGAAGGCCGAGACCCAGGCGACGGCCGCCTGGGCGCTGGACGTCATCCTGAAGCTGCTGCACCCGGTCATGCCGTTCCTGACCGAGGAGCTGTGGGCCCAGACCGCCGACCTTGGCGCGCCGCGCGGGGAGGGGATGCTGATCACCGCCCGGTGGCCCAGCCTGGCCGACACCCTGATCGATCCGGACGCCGACGCCGAGATCGGCCTGATCGTCGCGGCGGTCAGCGAAGGCCGCTCGGTCAAGGCCGAGCTCAACGTGCCGCACTCGGCCCGCCCGCAATTGCTGGTCATCGAGGCCAGCGAGGGCCAGCGCGCCGTGTTCGCGAACAACGCCGCGGTGATCGCCCAGACCTTGCGGGTCTCCGAGGTCGCCTTCGTCGAGCAGGCGCCGCAAGGGGCCATTCCGTTCGTCGTCAACGGCGCGACCCTGGCCCTGCCGGTGGCGGAGTTCATCGACCTGGCGGCCGAACGCGCGCGCCTGGCCAAGGAGATCGCCACCCACGCCTCCGACATCGCGCACGTGAACAAGAAGCTCGGCAATCCGGCCTTCGTCGCCAACGCCAAGGAGGAGGTGGTCGAGGAGAATCGCGAACGCCTGGCCGAGTCGGAAGCTGCGAAGGCGAAGCTGGAGCACGCCCTGTCGCTGCTGGAAGCGGTGGTCTGATCCGCTGACCTCCACATGGCCGGCCCGCAGCTCGGCCGGCCATGTGGATGAATGGTCGATCTGGCCGTCCGTTGTCCAGGATTGGCCGGATTCCATACCGCCGCGTCAAACGGGCGTTTGCCTATGACGCTAGGTTATGCTTGTTCACCTATGACGACGCGGGTGCGTTCAAGGCCCGCGCGAGCATTAGGAGAACGCCTATGTCCGAGGCTGCGCTGCCCGCTGGCTGGCCCGCCATGTCCATCGCCCAGGCCCACGCGCTGATCACAGCGCCAGGGTCGCCGGCCGAGATCGAGACGGTGGAAATCCGCGGAATCCCCACCCGGACCTGGAAGAACCTTCCGCCTTCGCTGCGTTCGATCGTCGAACTGGGCCGCGCCCACGGCGAGAAGGCGTTCCTCGTCTACGAGGACGAGCGTGTCACCTACGAAGCCTTCTACCGCGCCGTCTCGGCCCTGGCCCGCCAACTCCAGGCCGACGGCGTGCAGAAGGGCGACCGCGTCGCGGTCATCATGCGCAACCTGCCCGAATGGGTGGTCTCCTTCTATGCGGCCGCGTCGCTGGGCGCGATCGTCACCCCGCTGAACGCCTGGTGGACCGGCCCGGAGCTGGAGTACGGCCTGACCGATTCCGGCAGCAAGGTCGTGCTGATGGACGCCGAGCGCTACGAGCGCCTGACCGAGCACCTGCCGAACTGCCCGGACCTGGTCCGCGCCTATGTCAGCCGCTCGCGCGAAGAGATCGCCCATCCCCAGGTGGCCACCCTGGAAAGCGTGATCGGCGGCGCCAACGACTGGGCGAAGCTGCCCGACCAGCCGCTGCCGCCGGCCGACGTCGCGCCGGACGACGACGCCACCATCTTCTACACCTCGGGCACCACCGGAAAGCCGAAGGGCGCGCTGGCCACCCAGCGGGCGGTGAACTCGAACATCTTCGCGGCCGCCGTCGCCGGCGCGCGGGCCTTCCTGCGCCGCGGGGAGAGGCCGCCTGAGCCCGATCCCAACGCGCCCCAGCGCTCGTCGCTGATCTCGATCCCGTTCTTCCACGTCACCGGCTGCATGGCCGTGCTGAACCCCTCGCTGGCCGGCGGGGCCAAGCTGGTGATGATGCACAAGTGGGACGTGATCCGCGCGTTCGAGCTGATCCAGCGCGAGAAGATCCAGTCGGCCGGCGGCGTGCCGACCATCGCCTGGCAGTTGATCGAGCATCCGGCCCGCGCCAACTACGACCTCTCCTCGCTGGAGTCGGTCTCGTATGGCGGGGCGCCGTCGGCGCCCGAACTGGTGCGCAAGATCAAGGAAACCTTCCCGAAGTCCGCGCCCGGCAACGGCTGGGGCATGACCGAGACCTGCGCCACCGTCACCACCCACGGCGCCGAGGACTACGCCAACCGTCCCGATAGCTGCGGGCCGGCGGTTCCGGTCAGCGACCTGCAGATCCGCGATCCGGCCGACGGCGTCACCGTGCTGGCCCCGGGCCAGGTGGGCGAGCTGTGGGCGCGCGGCCCGCAGGTGGTGAAGGCTTACTGGAACAAGCCGGAAGCCACGGCCCAGACCTTCGTCGACGGCTGGGTGCGCACGGGCGACCTGGCGCGGCTGGACGAAGAGGGCTTCTGCTTCATCATCGACCGGGCCAAGGACATGCTGATCCGCGGCGGCGAGAACATCTACTGCATCGAGGTCGAGAACGTTCTCTACGACCATCCGGCGGTGATGGACGCCGCGATCGTCGGCATTCCGCACCGGACCCTGGGCGAGGAGCCCGCGGCCGTGGTGACGCTCAAGCCCGGCGCCTCGGCGAGCGAGGACGAACTGCGCGCCCACGTGGCCGAGCATCTGGCCGCCTTCAAGGTGCCGGTGCAGGTCCGCTTCTGGCACGAGACCTTGCCTCGCAACCCGAACGGCAAGATTCTCAAGAACGAGCTGAAGAAACTGTTCGTCGAGGAGCAGGCCTAACCCGCCTGGGCAAGGCTTGGGCAAGAAGCGCGCGGATGTCGTCCTGGTCGAACGGGGCCTGTTCGACAGCCGCGCCAAGGCCCGGGCCGCCATCGAGGCCGGCGGCGTCAGCGTCGCCGGCCGCGTGCTTTCCAAGCCCTCCGACCTGATCGACGAGGCCGCCGACATCGCCGCCGTCGCGGCCCATCCCTATGTCGGCCGCGGCGCGCTCAAGCTGGTCCATGCCCTGGATATCTGGCCGGTGCAGGTCGAGGGCCGCACGGTCGTCGACGTCGGCGCCTCCACCGGCGGCTTCACCGAGGTCTGCCTGCTGCGCGGCGCGGCCAGGGTCTACGCCGTCGACGTCGGCCGCGGGCAACTGCATCCCAAACTGGCGGCCGATCCGCGGGTGGTGGGGCTGGAGGGCGTCGACGCCCGCGCCCTGGACGCCCGCCTGATTCCGGCGGCCCCCGACCTGATCGTCACCGACGTCAGCTTCATCGGCCTGGCCAAGGCCCTGCCGGCGGCGCTGGCCCTGGCCGCGGACGGCGCCGATCTGGTCGCCCTGGTGAAGCCGCAGTTCGAGGTCGGTCCCGAGCACGTCGGCAAGGGCGGGCTGGTCAAGGACGAGGCGGCGCGCCGCCGGGCGCTGGACGAGGTCGCAGCGTTTCTCACGGCCTCGAAATGGACGGTCCGCGAGGTCGCCGACAGTCCGATCGCCGGCGGCGACGGCAATCACGAATACCTGCTCTGGGCGCGCCGCGGCTGAGCCGGGCGCAGGCCAAAAAAGAAGCCGCCCGCGCGAGGCGGGCGGCTTCCGTCCGTCGAATACGCCGACGGGCTCCCCCTTGGGAGCAGGGGTGTCGCATTCTCCCTACGGCTCGTCATGGCCGGGCCGTCAGGTCCCGGCCATCCATAGACGCCGAGCTTCGCCGAAAGCCCCCGGCACGCCTGCGCGGCCGGGGATGACGATCGGAGGAGGCGGGGGCGAGGCGACGGCGCCGCATGCCCCGCCCTTGGGAGCTCTAGTCGACCACCTGGTAGTTGCCGTTGGCGTCGGGGCAGACGCGCACGAAGCGCTTCTGGGTGCGGCCGTCGGGCAGGTAGATCGGGCTTTCCGCCAGGGTGCAGCCGTCGGTGGCGGCGGGGCGCTCGACCACCCGATAGGGCTCGCCGCGGTCGTAATAGCGGCGCTCGTCGTATGAGCGGGCGTAGTAGCCGTTATCGACGGGGGGCTGGCCGTAATAGCCATTGTAGCTGGTCTGCGGGGCGCGATAGGCCGTGCCGCCGCAGGCCGCCGAGTTCTTGCCGACGGCCGCGCCGCCCAGCGCGCCGAGCGCGCCGCCCAGCAGGGCGCCTTCGGTCCGCGCGTTGCGGGCCGCGGCGTTGGAGCCGATGGCCGCGCCCAGCGCGCCGCCGACCAGGGCGCCGACCGTGCCGCGGTTCGTCGAGTCACGACGGCAGGGGTCGTAGTAGCTGTTGCCGTAATAGGGCGCCGACTGGGCGGCGGCGAAGGTCGGCACGGTCGCCGCCGCGCCCAGCGCCATGACGCCGGCCACGCCCGCGAGCGCGCTCTTGGCGAAGGTCGAACGGAAGTTCATTGCGAAATACCCCTCTTGGGACTGATGCGATGATGAGTTGAGCGGCTTCTTGTTCAGTTAGCTGCGGCCGCTCGGACGCCAGACGCCGTCACGACTACGGCAGACCTCGTAACTGTGATTGCGCCCGCCGTAGTTGTCCTGGACCCAACGGCAGTTGCTCGGAGCGCTGTAGTTGCTGCGCTGGTAGTTGTTGCTCGTGCGGGCGGCCGGGCGCGGGGCCGGGGCAGGGCGGTAGTTGCTGCACTTGCTGTTGCGCTTGCCGATCTCGTGGCCGGCCACCGCGCCGACCGCGCCGCCCAGCACGGCGCCTTCGGTCTTGGCGCCCTTGGCCGCCACGCCGCCGCCCGCCAGGGCGCCGACCAGGCCGCCGACGATGGTGCCTTTGTTGGCGCTCTGTCGTTGCTGCTCGCGGCACGGGTCATAGGACTGGGCCGACGCGACGCTCGGGAAGGCCATCACCGGCACGCTCGTGGCGATCATCCCGGCGGCGGCGAGAGCAAGAGCGCGTTTCATCGGCTTTCTCCATCATTCGAACTCGGAGGCGGCGCCGAGGCCCCGCCTGCGCTATGGAACTTGGCTGAACGAGTCTGAACGGTGCTTGAGCGCCCCGTTCATGTTCGTTCATCTTCGTTGACGCCTTATCCCGCTTGGGATTGCGGGGTCGGCGCCACAAGGCGAGATTTCAAGCATGCGACGTCCCCGGCCTCATCGGGCCCGACCCATCGACGCCCCCTCCGGCCCTGCGGCGGAGGTTGTGATCGAGGCTGTAGGCGGCGAAGGCGACGGGATTGCGGCCGGGCCGCTCTATGCGCCGTTCACCCTGCCGGGCGAGCGCGTCCGCCTGGCCGCCGGTCCCCAGCGCCGCGAAGTCGAGGCGGTCCTGGAGGCCAGCCTCCAGCGCGTGACCCCGCCGTGCCCGCATTTCGGCGTCTGCGGCGGCTGCGCCCTGCAGCACTGGGAACACGGCGCCTATCTGGCCTGGAAGGTCGAGCGGCTGATCGGCACCCTGGCCCGCGAGCGGATCGAGACGCAGGTCCTGGCGCCCTTCGCCGCCCAGCCGCATACCCGCCGCCGCCTGGCCCTGCACGCCCGCCAGGGCCGCAAGGACGCCGCGCGTCTCGGCTTCAAGACCCGCAAGTCCTGGGACGTCGTCGACATCGCCGCCTGTCCGATCGCCGATCCGGCCCTGGAGGCCGCGCTCCCGGCCCTGCGCCGCCTGGCCGCGCCGCTGTTCGAGCATCCGAAATCGGCGCCCACCCTGCACGTGACCCTGACCGCCACCGGCCTCGACATCGACATCAGCGGCGTCGAGCGCAAGAGCGGCGGGCTCTCGGCCGACGCGCGCATGCGCATGGCCGAGATCGCGGCGGAGGCCGACTTCGCCCGCGTCACCCTGGACGGCGAGGTCGCCTACATGGCCCGCCAGCCGGCCGTCCGCATCGGTGCGGCGATGGTCGCCCTGCCGGCCGGCGCCTTCCTGCAGGCGGTTCCCGAGGCCGAGGCGGCCATGGCCGCCATGGTCGTCGAGGCCGCCGCGGGCGCCCAGCGGATCGCCGACCTGTTCTGCGGCGTGGGGACCTTCACCTTCCGGCTGGCGAGGATCGCGCCGGTCCTGGCCGCCGACGGCGCGGCCCCGGCCATCCGCGCGCTCGGCGCGGCGGTCTCCACGGCGCCTGGCCTGCACGGGATCACCGCCGAGGCCCGCGACCTGGCCCGCCGCCCGCTGCTGGCCGAGGAGATGAAGCGCATCGACACCGTGGTCTTCGACCCGCCCCGCGCCGGCGCGGCCGAGCAGTCGGCCGAGATCGCGCGCTCGGGCGTGGCCCGCGCCATCGGCGTCTCCTGCAATCCGGCCACCTTCGTCCGCGACGCCCGCACCCTGATCGACGCCGGCTTCACCCTCGAGCGGGTGCTGCCCGTCGATCAGTTCCTATGGTCGCCGCACGTCGAGCTGGTCGGCGTCTTCAGCCGCTGACGGCGGCCGGAGCGGTCGGCCCGGAAACCAGCGGCGCGATCACGGCGCCGGCCTGGGCGTCCGAGATTTCGCGTACGATCCTGCGCAGCAGCAGCGCCGCCCCGATGGCCATGCACGAGCTGGCCAGCTTCAGCTCCATGCTCAGCAGCAGCGGACCGGGATCCTGGCCCGTCCGGCCGGGATAGCCTTCCATGACGCCGAGCAGGGCGCTGAGCAGGTACAGTCCCCACCAGAACGACACGCGTTCGGGGAGGGGCGTCTCCTTCCAGTTCGCCGGGGCGAGGCTGATCCGCCAAGTCTCGCTCATCGCCCTGAAGGGCATGACGCAGTTCGCGATCGGAACGAACAACCAGGCGATCGACCAGGCCGGCGAAATCGACTTGTCGCTCGCCAGCGCCGCGGCGTTCTGGTTGGCGCGGTAGAACCACAGCAGTCCCAGGGCCGCCGTCAGAAGACAGGCCGCCAGCCACGCCGCCGTCGTCGCGAAATAGGCGAGCCTGGCGCCGATGGAGAGCTCTGCGGCGCCGTTCATCAGCCGGCCGATCTCCATGGCCGCCAGCACCGCCATGCCGGCCTCGGTGGCCGCGTAGGCGACGAGCGTTACGGATAGCGCCCGCGCCAGCCGCCGTGGATCCCTTGGCGCTCGGCCGTTCGTCTCGACCATTCTTTCGCCTCCCCAAGTCCCGCCTGATAAGTTGCATGACGCATCTGGCGCCACAACAAGGCGATCTGATCAGCCTGCAAACAGGTCGCCCTGGTCGCCGGCCTTGGGCGGGACCTTGAACTGCGACAGGTCCAGCGACTCCAGCTTCGCATCCAGGCCGAGCCGCTTCTTGGCGGCGGCGAAACGTCGGGCCATCAGGTCGGCGATCGGGCCTTCGCCACGCATCCGCTTGCCCCATTCGGGATCGTAGTCGAGCCCGCCGCGCATCTGCCGGACCAGCGACATCACCCGCCGCGCCCGGTCGGGGTGATCGGTCTCCAGCCATTCGCGGAACAGGTCCTTGATCTCCCGCGGCAGCCGCAGCGCCACGTAGCCCGCGCCCTTGGCGCCGGCCTCGGCCGCCCGCTCCAGCACCGCCTCCATCTCGTGGTCGTTCAGGCTGGGGATGGCGGGCGCGAACATCACCACCACCGGGACGCCGGCGTCCGCCAGCGCCTTGATCGCGCCGATCCGTCGTTCCGGCGTCGCGGCCCGCGGCTCCATGCTGCGCGCCAGCCTGCGGTCCAGCGTCGTCACCGAGATCGCCACCCGGCAGAGGTTCCGCCGGCCCATCGGCCCGATGACGTCCAGGTCGCGCAGGATCAGCGCCGACTTGGTGATGATAGAGCAGGGGTGGTTGAAACGGCTCATCACCTCCAGCACCCCGCGGGTCACCCGCGCGGTCCGCTCGGTCGGTTGATAGGGATCGGTGTTGCCGCCGATGTGGATGAACTCGGGCCGATAGCGCGGCGCCGACAGCTCCTTCTCCAGCAGCCTGGCCGCGTCCGGCTTGAAGAACAACTGGCTCTCGAAATCGAGCCCCGGCGAGAGCCCCATATAGGCGTGGGCTGGACGGGCGTAGCAGTAGATGCAGCCATGCTCGCAGCCGCGATACGGGTTGATCGACCGCGAGAAGCCGACGTCGGGGCTGTCGTTCTTGCTGATGATCGTCCTGGCCCGCTCGGGCGTCAGCGTCGTGCGCAACTGCGCCGGCTGCGGGTCCTCGAGCGACCAGCCGTCGTCGAACGCCTCGCGGGCCTGGCTCTCGAACCGCCCGCTGGCGTTGGACCGCGCGCCGCGGCCGCGCACCGTGATCTGTTGGGTGAACGTACTCACCGGGCCATCATAGGCGTCTCCATGAGAACAAATCAAGAACACATCTTGACGCGCCGCCCGAAGCGCCGCCTCAAGGGACGCATGATCTCGGTCATCATCCCGACCTCGAACGCCGAGCGCGAGCTCCAGGTGCTGCTGCCCGTGCTGGTGCCGGCGGCGGTCGACGGCCTGGTGCGCGAGGTGATCGTCGCCGACGCCGGATCGACCGATGCGACCCTGGTCATCTGCGAGGACGCCGGGGCCGAGGCGGCGGCCGACCTGGCCAGCGCGGCGGCCATGGCCCGCGGCGACCTGTTCCTGGTCCTGCCCCCCGACCTGCGCCTGCGCCGCGGCTGGGAGGAGAGCCTGCGCCGCCATATCGAGGGCAGGGGCGGCGCGGCCTGGCTGGCCGAAGGGCCGCCCACCCTGGTCGAGCGCCTGACCGGCCCCAGGCGGGCCGGCGTGCTGCTGTCGCCCGAGGCGTTCCGCAAGCTGGCGCCGAAGGACTTCGCCGATCTGCGCCGCCGCCTGGGCCGGGCAGCCTGGCTCAGCTAGCGGTCGAGCCGCGCGTCGATGAAGCTCGCGCCCTGGGCCAGGGCGTCGAGGGTCTTGGTGTCGAGGCCGAACTTCTTGCGATAGGTCCAGTAGCCCGCCATCACCTTCTCGACGTAGTTGCGGGTCTCCTGGCTCGGCAGCGACTCGATCAGCATCAGGCTGTCGGCGTCCTCGCCCACCATCTTGGCGGTCTTCAGCAGGGTTCCGGGGCCGCCGTTATAGGCCGCCACCGTGCGCAGGATGTCGTAGCCGACGCCGCGTTCCATCAGCCAGGTCACGTAGTCCTGTCCGACCCGCAGGTTGAAGGCCGGGTCGAACATCGGGCTCATGTCGGCCTTCAGCTTGTCGTCGCCGGCGGCGCGGGCGGCGGCCTCGGGCATCACCTGCATCAGGCCGACCGCCCCGGCGCCCGACACGGCCGTCGGGTTGAACCGGCTTTCCTGGCGGACGATCGCGTAGACCAGGGCGCGGTCGATGGTGAAGCCCGACTTCGGCTCCAGCACCGGCGTCGGATAGTCCGGCTCGGCGAACGAGCGGCCCTGCGGCAGGGCCGAGGCCACGTCGGCGTCGGAGGTCAGCGGCGCGTTCAGCGCCAGGATCAGCGACATCCACTGCGAGCGCTCGGCCGGGGTCTTGGCCAGGGCCAGGCCCGCGCGCAGCTCCAGCCCCGCCTCGACCGGCATGCCGATCTGGGCCAGGGCCGTCGCACGGTGGGCGCGGGCGTCCTCGCGGATGAACGGCGTCAGGTGCGCGCTGGGGGCCGAGGCGAAGGCGGCCGGCACGATCTCCGGGGGCGGCGCCTCGGAGACCCGGTCCAGCGCCTCCAGCCGCACCCGGCGCTCGGCGATCATGCCGTAGAAGGTGGTCGGATGGCGCGCGGCCAGCTTCAGGAAGCCCTGGGCCCGGTTGAGATCGCCGGTCTGCTCCAGCGAGCGGGCCGCCCAGTAGGCCGCGCCCGAGCGCAGCCACGGATCTTCGTCCTCGTCGCGCGCCACCTGGCTGAAGAAGCGTTGCGCGGCGTCGTAGTTCTTCAGCCGGTAGGCGGCGAGCCCGGCGATCCAGCGCTCGCCGGCGGCCGGCGCCAGGTCCATGGCCAGCTTGACGTCGCCCGAATAGAAGGCCTCGCGGGCCCTGCGGGTGCGGTCGGCCGGGGCCTTCCCGGAAATGCCCTGGGCGGTGACCTCGACCCGGCGCCAGTCGGCGCCCGCCAGCACGGGGGTCTTCAGCGGCTTGGCGACCATGGGCTTGCGCTTCGAGGCCAGGGTGTAGATGCGCTCGGCGCCCGGAAGGTCGCTGTACTGGTCCAGCCATTGGGCCAGTTCGTCGTAGGAGGCGACATGGCCGCCCGGGTGCATCAACTGGCGGAAGGCCAGGTGCCCGGTCAGGGAACGGTCCTTGATCTCGGACGTCTGCATCTCGGCGTCGATGAAGTCGCCGCGATCCACCGCGTCGAAGGCGGCGGCGTAGCGCTTGGCGTCCCACGGGCTCAGGGCCTGGGGCGCGGCGTTCGTCGTTCCGGCTATGGCTGAGCAGATCATGGTCAAGACCGCGATCCGCATGCCCTTGCGTGCCCGCATGCGATCCCCACGTCGCCGCCTCTGCGCGCGGCTGGACGTGACCCTCAGTTCTCGTGACGGCTCAGTCTTAAGCGTCGCGGTGGGGGCGATCAAGCCGTTCGGTCAGGGTCAGAAGGTCGCTCCACGCCTTCTTCTTGGCGCCCGGCTGGCGCAGCAGGAAGGCCGGATGCAGGGTCGGCATGGCCGGAAGTTCGAGGTCGCCGGCCGCCGATCGCCACTCGAACCAGCGTCCGCGCAGCGACAGGATGCCCTCGTCGCGCTTCAGCATCGACTTGGCCGACGGCGCCCCGACCAGCAGCAGCATCTTCGGCGAAACCAGCTCGATCGCCCGCTCCACAAAGGGTTGGCAGACCATCTGTTCCTGCACCGAGGGGGTGCGGTTGCCCGGCGGGCGCCAGAACACCGTGTTGGTGATGAACACCCGGTCCTTCAGGCCGGCGGCGGCCAGCATCTTGTCCAGCAACTGGCCCGCCCGGCCGACGAACGGCTCGCCGCGCAGGTCCTCTTCGGCGCCGGGACCCTCGCCGATCACAATAAGCGGAGCATCGGCCGCGCCGCGGGCGAATACGGCCTGCCGGGCGCCTTCGAACTTGAGCGGGCATCCGTCGAATCCGGCGATGGCCGCCTTCAGGGCCTCCAGGTCCTTGGCCTCCGCGGCCAGGCGTCGCGCCTCGACGACGGCCGAAGCGACGTCGGGGCCGGCGCCCGCGCGCGGCGGCGGGGCGGGCGCGACAAGCGGCTTCTTCTCGGCGGGCTTTGGCGGCACGAACTTGCCCGCCTCGATGCGATCGATGGGCGTATCGTGCAGCATCGCGTCCACCCCCGCCTCGGCCCAGAAGGCGAGCAGGCTTTCGGCGACGCGGTCGAAGGGAACAGCTTGGCTCATGGTTCTCTTTAAAGAGCGTCTATAGCCGAGTTCGCGCTTGACCGCCCTTGCACAAGCTTCGGATAAGTCGCCCGACGGATCAACGCCACGTGAAACAAGGGGAGGGGAACCCCGCGCGCGGCAAATTTGGAGCTACGGGGATCATGAGCGACACCATCGCCACTGAGACGATCGAACGCGAAGCGATGGAATACGACGTCGTGATCGTCGGCGCCGGGCCTTCGGGCCTGTCGGCCGCCATTCGCCTGAAGCAGCTCGCCGAGGCCGCCGGGACGGAGATTTCGGTCGCGGTCCTGGAAAAGGGCTCCGAGGTCGGCGCCCACATCCTCTCGGGCGCGGTGATCGACCCGAAGGGCATCAACGAGCTGCTGCCCAACTGGAAGGAACTCGGCATCCCGCTGGAGACCAAGGTCACCCGCGACAAGTTCGTGATCCTGGGCCCGAACGGCGACCTGGACATCTCCTTCCTGCCGTTCCCCAAGTGGATGCTGAACCACGGCAACTACATCGCCTCGCTCGGCAATGTCTGCCGCGCCCTGGCCACCCACGCCGAAGCGCTCGGCGTCGAGATCTATCCGGGCATGGCCGCGTCCGAGGTGGTCTATAACGAGGACGGCTCGGTGAAGGGCGTCGTCGCCGGCGTGTTCGGCATCGACAAGGACGGCAATCCCGGCCCCGACTTCCAGCCGGGCATCGAACTGCACGCCAAGTACACCTTCATCGGCGAGGGCGTCCGCGGCTCGCTGGCCAAGCAGCTCCAGGCCCGCTTCGGCCTCACCAACGGCCGCGACGCCCAGAAGTTCGGCATCGGCATCAAGGAGCTCTGGCAGGTTCCGGACGAGAACTTCGAGCCGGGCCTGACCCAGCACACCTTCGGCTGGCCGCTCGACAACGCCACCGGCGGCGGCTCGTTCATGTACCACTTCGGGGACAACTACGTGGCCATCGGCTTCGTGGTGCACCTGAACTACAAGAACCCCTGGATCTCGCCGTTCGACGAGTTCCAGCGCTTCAAGACCCACCCGGCCATCCGCGGCTATCTCGAAGGCGGCAAGCGCGTCGCCTACGGCGCCCGCGCCATCACCGAGGGCGGCGCGCAGTCGCTGCCGCAGCTCTACTTCCCCGGCGGCGTGCTGCTCGGCTGCTCGGCCGGCATGGTCAACGTCCCGCGCATCAAGGGCAGCCACAACGCGGTCAAGAGCGGCATGATGGCCGCCGAGGCGGCGTTCGAAGCCATCCAGGGCGGCCGCTCCAGCGACGAGCTCTCCGGCTACGAGGACGCCTACAAGAAGTCGTGGGTCCACAAGGAGCTGTGGGCCGTCCGCAACTTCAAGCCGCTGTGGTCGAAGTTCGGCACCATTCCGGGCATCGTCCTGGGCGGCGCCGACGCCATGATCGCCAACATCCTGGGCGGCTGGTCGCCCTGGGGCACGCTCAAGCACGGCAAGTCGGACGCCGAATCGACGGGCCTGGCCAAGGACTACAAGCCGATCGTCTATCCGAAGCCGGACAACGAGTTCAGCTTCGACAAGCTGTCGTCGGTCTTCCTGTCCTCGACCAACCACGACGAGAACCAGCCCGCGCACCTGAAGCTCAAGGATCCGCGCATCCCGATCGACGTGAACCTGCCCCGCTACGGCGAGCCCGCGCGCCTGTTCTGCCCGGCCGGCGTCTACGAGGTGCTCTACGACGAGGCGGGGAACAATCCGAAGTTCCAGATCAACTTCCAGAACTGCGTCCACTGCAAGACCTGCGACATCAAGGATCCCTCGCAGAACATCAACTGGACCACGCCGCAGGGCGGCGACGGGCCCAACTATCCGAACATGTAGGCAGGAAGGGGACCCTCGCGGTCCCCTTCTTTCTTCGGGCTCCTGATTCCACCCCAGTTCGTCGACCACGCCTTGAACTCGCCCGCGAAAGCGCCGAGGTTCGCAGGCATGCGCCGTCTGCTTGTCGCCATCGCCCCGCTTCTGCTGCTTACCGCTTGCGCCACCACGTCGGAGAAGGTCGCCTGGACCCCTCCGGTCAATGACGGCATGGGCGGCTCCGCCTACGGGGCCTTCCTGGCGGGGCAGGGCGCGCTGAACGACGGGGCGGGGGCCGAGGCGGCCGCCTATTTCGCCCGCGCCGAGCTTGAGGGCGGCTCCAGCGACCTGCTGCGCGACCGCGCCTTCACCGCCGCCGTGCTGGCCGGCGACATCACCAGGGCCGCGGCCCTGGCGCCCGACGGGCCTGACGCCTCCGAAGCCACCAGGCGCCTGGGCCAACTGGTCAAGGGCGTCGAGTTCATGGCCGCCGGCGACAGCGAGGCCGCCCAGGCCGCCCTGTCCGGCGACGCCATCGGGTTTCCCCATCGCGGCGCGGCCGCTCTGCTCTCGCCCTGGGCCGCGGCCATGGCCGGCGACCAGGAAGGCTCGCTCGTGCGGCCCGAGATGCGCGGCGACCGCGTGGTCGACTACTTCGGCCAGCTCGGCCAAGCCTATCTCTACGAACGCGCCCGCCGCTACGACGAGGCCGAAACCGACTACAAGTCGATCACCGGCGGCGAGGCCCCCGGCGACATCGCCGTCCAGGCCTATGGCGGCTTCCTCGAACGCCGCGGCCGCCGCGCCGACGCGATCGCCCTCTATGACAAGGCCCTGGCCAGCCAGCCCAACAACCAGAGCCTGATCAACGCCCGCGCCCGCGCCGCTGGCGGCAAGGGCGCGCCGCCGGCCCCGTCCCTGCGCCAGGGCGCGGCCCAGGTGCTGGTCGCGCCGGCCGCCGGGATGCTGGCCGCCAAGCAGGAGCAGCTCGGCCTGGCCTATCTGCGGCTGGCCCTGCGCCTCGATCCGGGCCGCGACACCGCCTGGCTGCTGGTCGGCGACATCATGGAGGCGGCCGGCGACGTCCAGGGCGCGCGCGCCGCCTATTCCAGGCCCAAGCCGGGCTCCAACGAATACACCACCGCCCGCAGCAAGCTGGCCTGGAGCTATCAGAGCGCCAAGCAGCCCGACGTGGCCCTGAAGATGGCCCAGGAGGCCGCCGCCGACGGCGACGCCGAGGCCAAGCTCACCTATGCCGATCTCCTGCGGGTCAACGAGCGCTATACGGAATCGGCCCAGGTGCTGACCGGCCTGATCGACCAGAGCGCCGCGCCCGACTGGCGCCTGCTCTACATGCGCGGGATCGCCTACGAGCGGGCCGGCCGTTGGCCCGAGGGCGAGCGCGACCTGCAGGCAGCGCTTCAGCTTCGCCCGGACGAGCCCGAGCTGCTGAACTATCTCGGCTACACCTGGATCGACCGCGGTGAGCGGCTGGCCGAGGCGCTGGGCATGGTCGAGCGGGCCGTCGCCGCCAATCCGCAGTCCGGCGCGATGATCGATTCCCTCGGGTGGGCTCACTACCGGCTGGGCGACTACAAGAAGGCCGTGGACCTGCTGGAGCAGGCCGTCGAGCTCGAAGCGGGCGATCCGGAGATCAACAACCACCTGGGCGACGCCTATTGGCGCGTCGGCCGCCGGATCGAGGCGGACTATCAGTGGCGCCGGGTCCTGACCCTCGATCCCGACGCCAAGATCAGGGCCGACGTCGACGCCAAGCTTGCCTCCGGTCAGGGGCCCAGGGGACCGGCGGCGGCCCCGCGCGTGGCCGGGCAGTAGCCGGCGATGAGCCCCGTCGCCTTCGCCCCGGCGAAGATCAACCTGTTCCTGCACGTCGGCGCGCCGGGCGCCGACGGCTATCATCCGCTGTGCAGCCTGATGGCCTTCGCCGATGTCGGCGACCGCGTCGTGCTGCACGAGGCCGACGCCCTGTCGGTGCGCGTGCATGGGCCGTTCGCCGGCATGCTGGCGGGCGAGGGCGACAACCTGGTGCTGCGCGCGGCCCGCGCGCTGCTGGCCAGGGCGCGCGGGCCCCAGCCGCTGGTCGGCCTCTCGCTGGAAAAGCTGCTGCCCGTGGCCGCCGGTCTGGGCGGCGGTTCGAGCGACGCCGGCGCGGCGCTGCGCCTGCTGCGGACGGCGCTGGGCGTCCAGGTCGACGACGAGGGCCTGGAGGCGATCGCCGCATCCCTGGGCGCCGACGGCGCGGCCTGCCTCTGGGGGCGGCCGGTGCTGGCCCAGGGCAGGGGCGAGGCGCTGTCGCCGGCCCCGGCCTTGCCCGGCGTCGAAGCGGTGCTGGTCAATCCGCGGGTCGGGGTCTCTACGCCGGCGGTCTACGGCGCCCTGGACGCGGCCGGCGCCTTTGGCGACATCGCCCCGCCGCCGATGCCGGACGCCTTCGAGAGCGTCGAGGAGCTGGCCGCATGGCTGGGCCTGATGCGCAATGACCTGGAGGCGCCGGCCATCGGCCTGGCGCCCGAGATCGGCGACGTGCTCGCCACCCTGGCCGACGAACGCGAGACCCTGATCGCCCGCATGTCGGGTTCGGGCGCGACCTGCTTCGCCATCTGCGCCAGCGATATCGAGGCCGACGCCCTGGCCGAGCGGGTGGCGGCCCTGCGGCCGGGCTGGTGGACGGCGCGCTGCCGCCTGGGCGGCCCCTGGCCCGACGCCTAAGCCGCAAACGAAAACGGGGGCCGCCAGGGCCCCCGTCGCCGTCTTGTCGCTGGTGAGACTGCTACTCGTGCAGGGTCTCGCCGTGTTGCGACAGGTCCAGGCCCTCCAGTTCGGCCTCTTCGGACACCCGCAGGCCCATCGTGAACTTGATGACCATCAGGATCGCGAAGCTGGCGATGCCGCACCAGGCGATGGTGCCGACGATGCCGATGAACTGCGTCACGACGCTGGCGCCGGCCGCGGTTTCCTCGCCGACGATGGCCGCGCTGGCCAGGGCGCCGGTGAGCAGGGCGCCGACGATGCCGGCGATCCCGTGGACGCCGAACACGTCGAGGCTGTCGTCATACTTGAGCAGCTTCTTCAGCCAGACCGCGCCGAAGTAGGCCGCCGCGCCGCCGGCCAGGCCGACGATCAGGGCGCCCTTCGGGTCGACGAAGCCGGCCGCCGGGGTGATGGCGACCAGGCCGGCCACCGCGCCCGAAGCCAGGCCGAGCATGCCGGGCTTCTTGCGTTCGAACCACTCGATGGCCATCCAGGCGATCGCCGCGGCGGCGGTCGCCACCTGGGTGTTCAGCATGGCCACAGCGGCCAGCGAGTTGGCGCCCGCGGCCGAGCCGGCGTTGAAGCCGAACCAGCCGACCCACAGCAGGCTGGCGCCGATCATGGTCAGCACCAGGTTGTGCGGCGCCATGTTCTCCGAGCCGTAGCCCTTGCGCTTGCCCAGGACCAGGGCGCAGACCAGACCGGCGATACCGGCGTTGATGTGCACCACGGTGCCGCCCGCGAAGTCCAGCACGCCTTCTTCGCTCAGGAAGCCGCCGCCCCACACCCAGTGGCAGATCGGCGCGTAGACGATCAGCGACCACAGGACCATGAACACCAGCATCGCCGAGAACTTCATGCGTTCGGCGAAGGCGCCGACGATCAGGGCCGGGGTGATGATGAAGAAGGTCATCTGGAACACCACGAACAGGTATTCCGGGATGGTGCCCGACAGCGCCTCGAACGTGACGTTCGCCAGGAACACGTTGCTCAGTCCGCCGACGAAGGGGTTGAGCGCGGCGTTGGAGTTCTCGGAGAACGCCAGGGAGTAGCCGGCGATCATCCAGACGATGCTCATCACCGCGGTGATGGCGAAGCACTGGGCGACCGTGGCGATGACGTTCTTCTTGCGGACCATGCCGCCGTAGAACAGGGCCAGGCCCGGGATGGTCATCATCAGGACCAGGGCGGTGGAGGTCAGCATCCACGCCGTATCGCCGGTGTCGAGGGTCGGTTCCTCTTCGGCCGGAGCAGCCTCGGCCGGCGCGGCTTCGGCGGGTGCGGCCGCCTCGGGAGCGGGCGCAGCGGCCTCGGCGGCGACCGGGGCCGGCGCGGCCTCCTGGGCGATCGCCGCCGGCGCGAGCGCGCCGCCTGCGATCAGCACGGCGAGCGCTAGGCCCGTCAGCTTGTTGAATCTCAATGTCGTCATTGTCGTTATCCCCTTGTCCCGATGAGTTCGGCGCGCGTCACAGCGCCGCCGTGCCGGTCTCGCCGGTCCGAATGCGCACAGCGTCCTCGACGTCGAGGACGAAGATCTTGCCGTCCCCGATCTTCCCGGTGGCGGCGGCGCCCTTGATGGCTTCGACGGCCTTGCCGGCCGCGGAGTCGTCGACCACCGCCTCCAGCTTCACCTTGGGCACGAAGTTCACCTGGTACTCGGCGCCCCGGTAGATCTCCGTCTGGCCCTTCTGCCGGCCGTAGCCCTTCACTTCCGAGACCGTCAGCCCCTCGACACCGGCCGCCACGAGCGCTTCGCGCACGTCGTCCAGCTTGAAGGGTTTGACGATCGCTATGATCAGTTTCATCGCCTGCTCCTGCGCACCCCAAGCCAGGGGGTTCGCCCTCGATTTGACCCGCATCCGCCGGAAGATGCGGCTGGCATCCCCCCTCCGACGGCTAGGGCGACGCTATCGAGGCGCGCGGCGGCGAACGGTGTCCGGTAACCTCTGATCAATGAAAAGGCGCGTGCGGCCCGATTACTGTGCAGAACCGGGGTCCGGCGCCCAAATTTCAGGCGAAACCGCGCTCCAGCGGGTGATCCGGCCCGGTGGGCCTGAGGTTTGGCGAGGGAACAAAAGGCGGGCGTCGAGCGCTAGAACCTCACGCTGACCGGTAGTGGGGGCTCGGCGGCGTCATTCGGAGGCGATGACGATGATGATGAAAACCCTACTGACTGCCGCGGCGGCCACCGCGCTGCTTGCGGGCGGCGCCTATGCGGGCGAAGGCGCCAAGAAGGCCAAGCCTGCCGATGCGGCGGCGACTCAAATGCAAGACGAGACCGGATCGGCGATGACCGCGTCTGGGGCCGATGCGTCCGCGACGGCCGACACCAGCGTGAACCCGCCGTCCGACACGGCGGCGATGCCCCCGCCCAGCGATACGGCGGCCATGCCGCCGGCCAGTCCCGATGCGTCGGCCGAGGGCGTGCCGGCTTCGGCGACCGTGAGCGCCGACGCCGTCACCAACGGACCGGTGGCCGATACCCCCGAGAACCGCGCCAAGTACAAGCCCTTGTCCCGGGCGGGCCGACAAACCGCGGCGCGCGGCAATTAGGACAAGGCATTCCGCCTTGAAGCGAAGGTCGGCGGGCCCTATGGTCCGCCGACTTTTTTTGCGCCTGCGAAACCCAGCTCAATGCCAGCCGATAAGCCGCTTTCGTTTCAGGGCCTTATCCTGAAATTGCATGACTATTGGAGCCGCCAGGGCTGCGTGATTCTGCAGCCTCACGACGTCGAGGTCGGGGCCGGCACGCTTCATCCGGCCACGGTGCTTCGCGCGCTGGGTCCCAAGCCGTGGCGCGCGGCCTATGTGCAGCCCTCGCGCCGCCCGGCCGACGGGCGCTATGGCGAGAACCCGAACCGGCTTCAGCACTACTACCAGTATCAGGTCATCCTGAAGCCCAACCCCGACAACCTGCAGGAGCTCTACCTCGGGTCGCTCGAAGCCATCGGCCTCGACACCCGCCTGCACGACATCCGCTTCGTCGAGGACGACTGGGAAAACCCCACCGTCGGCGCCTGGGGCCTGGGCTGGGAAGTCTGGTGCGACGGGATGGAGGTGACCCAGTACACCTACTTCCAGCAGGTGGGCGGCCTCGACGTCTGGCCGGTGGCCGGCGAGCTGACCTACGGCCTGGAACGCCTGGCCATGTACATCCAGAACGTGGACCACTTCACCGACCTGGCCTTCAACGACCCGGACGGCCCCGCGCCCATGACCTATGGCGACGTGTTCCTGGAGAACGAGCGCCAGCAGTCGGAGGCCAACTTCCACCTCTATGACGTCGAGGTGCTGAAGCGGCAGTTCGAGGACATGGAACGCCAGGTGCCGCGCATCCTGGAAGGCCGCGGCCCGCAAGGCCAGCGCACCGTCCTGCCGGCCTACGACCATGTGCTCAAGGCCAGCCACCTGTTCAACCTGATGGACGCCCGCGGCGCGATCGCCGTGGCCGAGCGCCAGAGCTACATCGGCCGCATCCGCGACCTGACCAAGATGTGCGCCGAAGCCTGGGTCGAGAACGAGGGCGGAAACGGGTCTTCGAAGGCGGAATTCTACGCGTCCGATCCTGAGTTTGGGAAGTTGGGCTGATGGTCTTCGGACGATGTGAGACAAGCTTTCCCTCTCCCCTCGTGGGAGAGGGTGGCCCCTCGAAGAGGGGTCGGGTGAGGGGCCGCGCCGTCCTGTCAGCTCGGCTCTTCCCGATGCGCCGTTACCCCTCATCCGACCTCGCTTCGCGAGGCCACCTTCTCCCGCAAGGGGAGAAGGGAGTCTAAGATGCCCCAACTGCTGATCGAACTGTTCTCCGAAGAGATTCCCGCCCGCATGCAGGTGCAGGCCGCGCGCGATCTCGACCGCATGGTCCGCGAGCGCCTGGTCGAGCAGGGCCTGCTGCCCGAAGGCCTCAAGACCTTCTCCGGGCCGCGCCGCCTGACCCTGGTGGCCGAGGGGCTGCCGCAGGCCCAGGGCGACCGTCACGAGGAACGCAAGGGCCCGCGCGTCGGCGCGCCCGACGCGGCCATCGAGGGCTTCCTGCGCTCCACCGGCCTGACCCGCGACCAGCTCACGGAGAAGGACGGCGTCTGGTTCGCGCACATCCATCGCAAGGGCCGCCCGACCGCCGAGATCGTCGCCGAGATCCTCGATCAGGTGATCCGCAACTTCCCGTGGCCCAAGTCGATGACCTGGGGCCGGGGAACCCTGCGCTGGGTGCGCCCGCTCAAGCGCATCGTGTTCCTGTTCGACGGCCAGGTCGTGCCCTTCAGCATCGACGGCGTCGAGGCCGGCGACGTCACCGAGGGCCACCGGTTCATGGGATCGGGCAAGCCCTTCAAGGTGAAGGACTTCGACAGCTACCGCGACAAGCTGGCCGCCCACTTCGTGATCCTCGACCCCGAGGAGCGCAAGGACCGCATCATGGACGGCGCGCGCACCCTCTGCTTCGCGCGCAATCTGGAGCTGGTCGACGACGACGGCCTGCTGGACGAGGTCGCCGGCCTGGCCGAATGGCCGACCCCGGTGCTGGGCGACATGGACCCGGCCTTCCTGGACCTGCCGCCCGAGGTGATCCGCACCTCCATGCGCACGCACCAGAAGTACTTCGCGGTCAGCGATCCCGCCCAAGGCGACGGCAATGGCGCGCGCAGGCTCGCCCCGCACTTCCTGACCGTGGCCAACATCGAGGCGGCCGACGGCGGCAAGGAGATCGCCCGCGGCAACGCCAAGGTGCTGTCGGCCCGGCTCAACGACGCCCGCTTCTTCTGGGACGAGGACCGCAAGATCACGCTGGAGGATCGCCTGGCCAAGCTGGCCGGCGTCACCTTCCATGCCAAGCTCGGCACCCTGGCCGAGCGGGTCGAGCGGCTGGAGCTGCTGTCCCGGGCCATCGCCCCGCGGGTCGGCGCCGACGTGTCCAAGGCGGTGCTGGCCGCGCGGCTCTGCAAGGCGGACCTGGCCACCGGCATGGTCGGCGAGTTCCCCGAACTGCAAGGCCTGATGGGCGGCTACTACGCCCGCGAGGAGAAGATCAGCCCGGTCGTCGCCGACGCCATCCGCGACCACTATCGGCCGGTCGGCGCCAATGACGAGGCGCCGGACACCCCGGTGACCATGGCCGTCGCCATCGCCGAGAAGCTCGACACCCTGGTCGCGTTCTTCGCCATCGACGAAAAGCCGACCGGCTCGCGCGACCCCTACGCCCTGCGCCGCGCCGCCCTGGGCGTCATCCGCATCCTGCTGGGTTCGGAAGCCCGCGCGCCGGTGCGCGAGCTGGTCGCCGACTGGTACAGGTCGCTGCGCTGCTACGTCGATCCGGGCCGGGCGCTCTACGTCTCGACCCGCCGCACGACCGGCTATCTCGGCCCGGCCTATCGTTCGCCCTCCGAGGTCTTCCAGACCTATGTCGAGGAGTTCGAGGACGCGCTGCTGGAAGGCGTCCCCTACGTGGTCTCGACCGGCGAGGACTTCGACATCCGCTTCGACCGCTCGGCCGCGGCCGGCGAGGCGCCGGAAGGCGAGATCCAGTACCAGTTCCGCCCCTATCCGGTGGTCGCCGACGAGGTCCTGGGCTTCCTGGCCGACCGCCTGAAGGTCGCCCTGCGCGACCAGGGCAAGCGCCACGACCTGGTGGACGCCGTCTTCGCGCTCGGCGACGACGACCTGGTGCGCATCGTCGCCCGGGTCGAGGCGCTCGACCACTTCCTCACCGGCGCGGACGGCCAGAACCTGCTGACCGGCTACAAGCGCGCCGGCAACATCCTCAAGGCCGAGGAGAAGAAGGGCGAGCTTCCGGCCGGTCCGGCCGTCGGCATGCCCGGCGCGCCGAAGGAGGAGGGGGCCCTGATCGCCGCCCTCGACGCCGCCGCCCCCGCCGTGGCGCAGGCGTTGCAGCAGGAAGACTTTGCCGGAGCGATGCGTGCCCTCTCGGGACTGCGCACGCCGGTCGACGCCTTCTTCGAGGCGGTGCTAGTGAATTCTGAAAACGCAGCGGAACGCGAGAACCGCCTGCGTCTTCTCGTGCAGATTCGCGACCTCATGGAGCGGGTCGCGGATTTCTCGCAAGTGACGGGCTAAGGAGGCCTTGAAGGGAATGTCGACCGATACGCTGACCAAGTCGCGCTGGGTCTATTCCTTCGGTGGCGGCAGCGCCGACGGCGATGCGTCGATGAAGAACCTGCTGGGGGGCAAGGGGGCGAACCTCGCCGAGATGTCCTCCCTGGGCCTTCCGGTGCCGCCCGGCTTCACCATCACCACCGAGGCCTGCGTCCACTACTATTCCAACGACAAGCAGTACCCGGCCGAGCTGAAGGACCAGGTCGCCGCCGGCCTGGCGACCGTCGAGAAGATCACCGGCAAGACCTTCGGCGACACCGCCAACCCGCTGCTGGTCTCGGTCCGTTCGGGCGCCCGCGCCTCGATGCCGGGCATGATGGACACCGTCCTCAACCTCGGCCTCAACGACGAGACCGTCGAGGGCCTGGCCCGGCTGTCGGGCGACCGCCGCTTCGCCTTCGACAGCTATCGCCGCTTCATCCAGATGTACTCGAACGTGGTGCTCGACCTCGACCACCACATGTTCGAGGAGATCCTCGACGAGCATAAGGAACGGCTCGACGTCACCGTCGACACCGGCCTGACCGCCGAGGACTGGGAAAAGGTCGTCGCCGACTACAAGGCCGCCGTCCAGCAGGAGCTGGGCCAGCCGTTCCCGCAGGATCCGCACGCCCAGCTCTGGGGCGCGGTCAGCGCCGTCTTCGCGAGCTGGATGAACGACCGGGCCAAGTTCTACCGCCGCATGCACGACATCCCGGAAAGCTGGGGCACCGCCGTCAACGTGCAGTCGATGGTGTTCGGCAACATGGGCGACTCGTCGGCCACGGGCGTGGCCTTCACCCGCAACCCGTCCACCGGCGAGGCGCGCCTCTACGGCGAGTTCCTGATCAACGCCCAGGGCGAGGACGTCGTCGCCGGCATCCGCACCCCGCAGGCCCTGACCAAGATCGCCCGCGAGGAGATGGGCGAGAAGTCCCCCTCGATGGAAGAGGCGCTGCCGGAGGTCTTCCAGCAGTTCAAGGCCGTCGTCGAGAAGCTCGAGACGCACTATCGCGACATGCAGGACATCGAGTTCACGGTCGAGCAAGGCCGGCTCTACATGCTGCAGACCCGCAACGGCAAGCGCACCGCCAAGGCCGCGCTGAAGATCGCGGTCGACCTGGCCAGCGAGGGCCTGATCACCCAGGAAGAGGCGATCATGCGGGTCGAGCCCGCCAGCCTCGACCAGCTTCTGCACCCGACCATCGACCCGGCCAGCCCGCGCGACGTGATCACCACCGGCCTGCCGGCCTCGCCCGGCGCGGCCACCGGCAAGATCGTCTTCAACTCCGACGAAGCCGAGCGTCTCGGCACGGCGGGCGAGTCGGTCATCCTGGTGCGCGACGAGACCAGCCCGGAAGACATCCACGGCATGCACGCCGCCCGCGGCATCGTCACCGCCCGCGGCGGCATGACCAGCCACGCGGCCGTCGTGGCCCGCGGCATGGGCCGGCCCTGCGTCTCGGGCGCCGGCGAACTGCAGATCGACGGCAAGGCCGGCGAGCTGCGCGTGCGCAGCCGGGTCTTCAAGGCCGGCGACGTCATCACCATCGACGGCTCGCGCGGCGAGATCCTGGCCGGCACGGTGCAGATGGTCGAGCCGGAGCTGACCGGCGACTTCGCCAACCTGATGGCCTGGGCCGACAAGGCCCGCCGCCTGAAGGTCCGCGCCAACGCCGAAACCCCGCTGGACGCGCGCACCGCCCGTCAGTTCGGGGCCGAGGGCATCGGCCTTTGCCGCACCGAGCACATGTTCTTCGACGAGGACCGCATCGCCGCCGTGCGCGAGATGATCCTGGCCGACGACGAGGCCGGCCGCCGCGCCGCCCTGGCCAAGATCCTGCCGATGCAGCGCAACGACTTCGTCGAGCTGTTCACCATCATGGAAGGGCTGCCGGTCACCATCCGCCTGCTCGACCCGCCGCTGCACGAGTTCCTGCCGCACACCGAGGCCGACCTCCAGGCCGTGGCCGAGGCCACCGGCCTCGACGCCGCCAAGCTGATGCGCCGCGCCAAGGAGCTGCACGAGACCAACCCCATGCTCGGCCATCGCGGCTGCCGCCTGGGCGTGTCCTATCCCGAGATCTACGAGATGCAGGTCCGCGCCATCTTCGAGGCGGCCTGCGAGATCGCCGAGAGCGGCAAGGCGGCGCCGATCCCCGAGATCATGCACCCGCTGGTCGCCAAGGGCGAAGAGATGCGCTACCTGCGCCAGCTCACCGACAAGACCGCCCAGGCGGTGCTCAAGGAGCGCGGCCGTGAGATCGAGTATCAGGTCGGCACCATGATCGAGCTGCCGCGCGCGGCCATCCGCGCCGGCGACCTGGCCGAGAACGCCGAGTTCTTCTCCTTCGGCACCAACGATCTGACCCAGACGACCTTCGGCATCAGCCGCGACGACTCCGGCCGGTTCCTGGGCGCCTATCTGGAAAAGGGCATCTTCGAGCGCGACCCGTTCGTCACCCTCGACCAGGAAGGCGTCGGCGACCTGATCCGCATCGCCGCCGAGCGCGGCCGTGCGGTGCGGCCCAACGTCAAGCTCGGCATCTGCGGCGAGCACGGCGGCGACCCGGCCTCGATCGAGTTCTGCGAGAAGGTCGGCCTCGACTATGTGAGCTGCTCGCCGTTCCGCGTGCCGATCGCCCGCCTGGCTGCGGCCCAGGCCGCCGTCGGCGGCATGGAAAAGGACCGCTAGGTCATCCTCGACCCGGACAGGCCCGCGCCTGTCCGGGGCGTATCAGGCTTGTAGCGCCGAGACCTTTGCGTCGAAGTCGGCGGCCAGGTCGGCCAGGGTCACCTCGGCGAAACGTCCCGTCACCAGTGTGCGCGCGGCCTCCAGGGTCTGCGACAGCGCGCTGTTGACGGCCTTCTCCACAAGGCATTGCGGATCGTCGTCGGCCAGGCCGATGGCGAACAGCTCCGGCTCGCCCAGGGCGCGGTAGACGTCGAGCAGCGTGATCTGGCCCAGGGGCCGGGCCAGCGCCCATCCGCCGCCATGGCCTTTTTCCGACCGGACATGCCCGTGGTCGCGCAGCCCCGCCATCGTTCGGCGCACCACCACCGGATTGGTCGACAGCATCTCCGCCAAGGTCTCGGAGGTGGCGGCCCCGCCCAGTCGGTCCATGTGAATCAACGCATGCAGCATGCGGGATAGTCGGCTGTCGGTGCGCATGGTCGCCCTCTGCGGCTTCTCGAACCTCGATATACACCGACAATATCGTAACAAGTGATGTTGCGAAATGTGCGTCGCCACCCCATCATGTAACTCATGAAGAGGCGTGATGCCGCGCCTCAGAGCCGAGGAGACGACCTGTGGCGTATGACGTGATCGTTGTGGGCGGCAATTTCGCGGGCCTTTCGGCCGCCATGCAGTTGGCGCGTGCGCGGCGAAAGGTGCTGCTGGTCGACGCAGGTTCGCCGCGCAACCGCTTCGCGGCCGCGTCCCATGGGTTCCTGGGACTGGACGGCGCCGCGCCCGCCGCGATCATGCGCGAGGGACTTCGCCAGCTCAGCGCCTATCCGAGCGTCGACTTCGTGCATGGTCTCGCGCTTGCCGCGCGGGGCGAGCAGGACGCCTTCGAACTGGATCTCGACGACGGCCAGCAGGTGGCGGGCCGTCGCCTCGTGCTGGCCACCGGCGTTCGCGACGAACTGCCGTTGCCGGGGATGGGCGAGCGGTGGGGCAGGAGCGTCCTGCATTGCCCCTATTGCCACGGCTATGAAGTCGCCGGTCGCGCCCTCGGCGTCATCGCCAACGGGGCGGGTTCCGCGCACCAGGCCCTGCTGGTCACCGACTGGGGGCCGGTGACGTTCTTCACCCAAGGCCTGCCGCCGGCCGACCCCGATCTGCTGACGAAACTCGCGGCCCGCGGCGCGCTGGTCGAGCCCACGCCGGTCGTGGAACTGCTGGGCGGTGCGCCCGGCCTCGACGCCGTCCGGCTGAGCGATGGCCGCGTCGTGCCCGTGGGCGCGCTGTTCGTGGCGCCGAAGACCGAGGTCGCCGGTCCGCTGGCCGCGCAGCTCGGTTGCGCGTTCGATGAGGGCATGACCGGCGCGCATCTGCGCGTGGACGATTTCAAGATGACCAGCGTGCCCGGCGTCTTCGCGGCCGGCGATGTCGCGGCGGCCATGCATAACGCCACCCTGGCGTCAGCCGCCGGCGTGCTCGCCGGCGTCAGCGCCCACCGTTCCCTGGTGTTCTAGGCGTTGGCGCGCCGACGCTCGGCCGCGCGCGAGCGGCGAACCATGGTCCCGAGCCCGAAGAAGCCGATGATCATGGTCATCCAGACCCCGGGTTCCGGAACCGGGCTGACCGGAGTGCCAGGCCCAGGTCCGGGGCCAGGCCCAGGTCCGGGGCCAGGCCCAGGTCCGGGGCCAGGCCCAGGTCCAGGTCCGGGTCCGGGTCCAGGCCCAGGTCCGGGTCCAGGTCCGGGTCCAGGCCCAGGCCCGGGTCCAGGCCCGGGTCCGGGTCCGGGTCCAGGGCCAGGTCCGGGGCCAGGCCCAGGCGGATCACCATCGCCAGGCGTCGTGGGCGGATCGCCCTCGCCGGGAGGCGCAATCCAGCCGCCGCTGGGGCCGCCGCCGCCACCGCCGCCGCGCCAGCCGATCGGGATGCCGCCCGGACCGCCGCCGCCCAGCGGGCCGCCGACGCCGAGCGGCGAGGAGGTGTCGGCCAGCTCGATCGGCGGGCCGGCGATTTCGTCCAGCAGGCGTTGGGCGGGCGGGCGCGCTTCGGGCGGCAGCGCCGCCTGGATGGACGGAGCGCTGTCGCATCCGGTGGAGGGCGCGGCCGGCAGATAGGCCGTGCGCATGGCGTAGGACGACTCGGGCAGCTTCTTCATCGGCGCCGCCGGCTTGGCGGGCGCCGCGGCGGCCCGGGCCTTGCGGACCACCGGCTTGTTGGCTTGCTGCGCGGGGCGTTGGACGTTGGAGAGCTTGACCGCGCGCGCCGGCGCGGCGGCCTTGGGCTTGGGCGCAGGGGCGGCCGCAGCCGGCTTGATCTTGATGAAGCAGTCTTCCGCCGCCGCCGGTCCTGCGACCGCCGACCCAAGAAACGCACTCATCACGACGTATTTGGCGAGCGCCATTACCGTCCCCCCTAAAAGGTACTGAGCGTCGGGCGTCGCGCTCTCAACGCACGCCAGCCGCTCCCCACGTCCGCGCAATTTAAACGCGAACGCTGCTATATCAAATATATAGTAAGCTAAACAGCGTCTAAACTCAGGTAAGCAATTGTAAGATCGTGCGAACGCAGGCCGCTAAAGGCCGCGGCGACGTGCTAGGCGGGGGTGACGCTGGGCTGGCGGGGGAGATTTGCCGCAATGACCGGTCGAACTGAGTCGGGTCGTCCGCTACTCGTCCGCCGGGCGGACCTTGTCGAGCTGGGCGGTGATGATGCGCGGCGAGGGGGCCCCGCTGAAGTCCATCACGCACATGGTCGTATAGTCGCGATGCGGGCCGCAGCTCACCCCGACGACCTTGAAGGCGGTGTGGAAGATGTTGGTCCGGTGCCCGCGGTCGGGCACGCCGCTGTCGATGATCAGCGCCCGCACCACGTCCTCGGGCGAGGGCGGGCCATAGGCGATGTTCTCGGCCGCGCTCGCCGCGGCCGCGCCGTGGCGGCGGACGCGATCATAGAACCGCTCGCCGTTGGCGCCGCCGTGACCGATATGGCCGGCCGGCCCCTGCAGGGACACGTGCTCCAGCGCCGCGGCCGCCAGGCTGTCGTCCGGGCGCAGGGGCGAGAGCGGCCGCTGCCGCTTGAGGTATTCGATCGCCTCGACATAGGCGGCGCGGTCCTCGGGCTCGCCCGCGTCGATCAGGGCCCGCTCCCAGGGGGTCACCGGTTCGCGCTGCAGGCGCCGGGCGTATTCCTGCGGATAGGCCCTGGCGAAGTTGATCTCGGCCAGGATCGCGTCTTCCATCGGTCCGGCGAACGCCGCGGCCGGCGCGCACAGGGCGGCGCCGAGTGCGAGGCTAAGGACTTGCTGTGAGAAGCGCGGGATCAACTGTATCGCCCATCAATTTGCTGGGCGTAACTTGCGATATCGCTATGTATTTGAATTTAAAAGTAATGGTTACGATCTTGGTTACCTTAACGCGGAGTCAATACTGGGGACGGCGTCAGCAGGCGAGCGGCGATCGACTTCATCGGGATCTTGGGGGCCGGGCGCGATGAACCTCAAGCTGGGCGCCGTCCTGGCCAGCCTGCTCGTGCTGGGGGCCTGCGAGCAGCAGGACCCGGCGGACTTCGATCGCCGCCTTCGCGCCTACCTGCTGGAGCATCCCGAGGTGATCCGCGAGGCGGCGATCAAGCTGCGGCAGGAGCGGGCCGCCCAGGCCGCCGCCGTGATGAAGCAGGCGCAACCGGCGCTGGAGCACGACGCGCGCGACTTCGTGGCCAATCCCGGCGGCCGCGCCACCGTGGTGCAGTTCTTCGACTACCGCTGCCCCTACAGCCGGGCGATCGCGCCCGAGGTCGACAGGCTGATCGCCCAGAACCCGGACGTGCGCTTCGTCTTCAAGCAGTATCCGGTGTTCGGCAGCGCCTCGGACTACGCCGCGCGCGTGGCGCTGACGCCCCAGGGCAAGGCCAAGGGCCTGGAGCTGCACCGCGCGCTCATGGGCCAGAAGGACCTCAACGCCCTGCGGGTCGACCGCATCGTCGGCCGGCTGGGCCTCAACCCGCGCGAGGTCGAACAGGCCAGCCGCGCGCCGCAGATCGAGGCGCAGATCGGCGACACCCGCGCCTTGGCGCAGGAGATCCACGCCACCGGCACCCCGACCTTCGTCGTCGCCGGCGAGGTCATCCCCGGCGCCGACGCCGAGCGCCTCGCCGCGGCGATCTCGCGGGCCAGGGCGCAGGCGCTCTCCAGCATCCTGGGGGACGCGCTGGGCAAGGCCCCGGTCGCGCCCTGAGGGCTCGGCCGCGGGCCTATTCCGCCGCGACGGGGGCGTCCGCGGCCACGCGCCGGGGTAGGCTGAGGACGCTCGCCGCCAGGCCCGCGGCGACGAGCAGCAGGGCGGCGTCGACGATCCAGGCCATCGGGTCGACCATGGTCTGCCGGTTCAGCGCCAGGTGCAGGACGCCGACGCTCGCCACGAGCGCCGCCGTCGCCAGCCGCAGCCGCCGCGAAATGGCCTGCGGCGTCCAGGCGCGGGCGGCGGCCAGGCTCGCCAGGGTCGCGGCCGCCCAGACCGCCAGGGCGGGCCATGGCGCGACCAGCGAGGCCAGGGCCGCGGCGGCGAAGGCGAACGGCTGGCTCCAGACCGTGGCGATCCAGACCCGCTCCCAGCCGGGCGCCGGGCGGCCCTTGGCGCGCCGCCGCGCCAGCCAGATCGCCACGCCGCTCGAGGTCACCGTCGCCAGGCCCAGGCCGAGCACGGCGTAGACGATCTTGACCAGCCCGCCGCCGAACCAGCCGAAATGGATGGCGCCCAGGACGTTGATGATCCGCTGGCCGAGGTTGTTCTCGTCGAAGCGGGAGGCGCTGACCATCCTGCCCTCGCGGTCGAAGGTGAAGCTGTCGCCGCGCGAGAGGGTGTCTGGCCCGATGGTGTTGATCAGCATCCCCGAACCACGCTCGCCGGGATGCTCGACCGCGATGAAGGTCGGGGTCATGCCGGGCGCCGCCTCGTTCAGCTTCAGCATGGCGCCCTTCAGGTCGGGCGCCGGCGCCGGGCGCGGATCGTCGATCGGGTGCGGCGGCAGGAAGAGGGCGTAGGCCTTCTCGGTGTCGCCCTTGAACACCGCCAGGGCCAGGACGCCGACGATGATGGTGGTGAGGCCCAGCAGCGCGCCGGTCAGCGAGATCGCCACGTGGAAGGGCAGGGCCCAGACGCCGATGCGGTTGTGCAGGTCGGCTTCCTGCAGCCGCTTGGACCCGCCCCAGCGCAGGTGGAAGGCGTCCTTGAACACCCGCGGATGGGCCAGGACGCCGGAGATCAGCGACGAGAGCAGGGCCACGCCGGTCAGGCCGACGACGAAGATGCCCCAGGTCTGCGGCAGGTGCAGGTTGATGTGCAGCCGGGTCATGAACTCGGTCCACGGCGTCTCGCCGGGACCGACGATGCGGCCCCCGGCGTCGGCGACCCATTCGCTGGCCCCCGATGTCGGGTGGTCGACATAGGCGACCAGGGTCGGGGAGGCCGGCTGCGGCGCGTAGATATAGACGTGCTCGGCGCCCGGCGCCTTGGCCACGGCCTCGGCCAGCAGGGTCTGCAGCGCCTGGGGCGTGGCCGCGCTCAACTGCGGCGCGGCGGGCCGCTCCCAGCGGTGGAACTCCTCGGCGAAGACGGCGACCGAGCCGGAGAAGCAGACCAGGTAGATCAGGGCGGCGAAGGCCAGGCCCAGGGCCGAGTGGCCGGCCAGGACGGCGCGGACGAAGCCGGGCGGGATCTTCGGCCAGATCGGCTTGCTCATGAGAACCCCTTCAGGGCCGAGGCGGTGAAGGTCACGACGGTGACGCCGACCAGGACGGCCGTCGCCCGCAGGATCCTGTTGTCGGAGAGCGTCCAGGCCATGCCGCCGGCCCACAGGAACGGGACCAGCAGGCCGCCGATCACCATCCGGGTCTGCGGCTCGCCGGGCGCCCAGACGGTGTAGGCCAGGCCCACGCCCATGGCCGCGATACCGCCCAGCGGTCCGGCCAGGACGCCCCGCAGCCAGCCGCGCCAGGCCTTGGACGGCCGGTCGGAGGGCTCCAGCGCCAGCTCGCGCGGCGCACGCCTCTTCGGGTCGCGGATCTGCACGCTGGCCGCCACCACCGCCAGCACCGCGAACGGGACCAGGGCGACGGCGATGAACGGGCCGCGGGCGGCGCCCAGCGTCAGGGCCGCGGCCGCCACCGCGGCGGCGACCAGCGCCCAGCCGCCGAGGATCAGCCAGGGCCGCTGGGCGCCGCGCGTCCGCCAGGCCCGGCGCAGGACCACGCCGGCGGCCAGTCCGAGGACCAGGACGACGGCGCAGCCGGCGAGGGGGGCGATCACCAGTGCGTCTCCAGGATGACGCCCAGCACCCGCGGGTCGCCGAGCATGGCGCGGCTCAGGGTCGGCTGGTTGTACTGGACGTAGGTCTCGTCGAAGAGGTTCTTGCCGTAGGCGTAGACGCCCCAATGGTCGGCCTCGTAGCCGATCTTGGCGTTGACCAGGGTGCGGGCCTTGACCTTGGCGGAGGCCTGCTGGGCCCCGACCTCGCTGTAGGCGTCGCTGCGATAGCCGGCGTTGAGGTTGGCGACGAAGCCCTGGCCCCAGCGCCAGTCGGCGCCGGCCGCGAAGGTCCAGTGCGGGGCGAAGGCGAACTCCGACCCCGACAGGTCCAGGTCCAGCGCGCCGAGCTTGACGTCGAAGTCCTCGAACTTCGTCTTGGTGTGGCCGAGCGAGGCGTACCAGCTAAAGTCCGCCGTCGGCTGGTGGGTGAGCTCGACCTCGAAGCCGTAGAGGTGCGAGCTGCCGGCGTTCTCGGTCTGGTAGTCATAGAGGTTGAGGCCGAGGTTCACCGACACCTGCTGGTCGCTCCAGTCGACGTAATAGGCGTTGGCGTTGACCACCAGGGTCCCGTCCAGCCACGCCGAGCGGAGCGAGGCCTCGTAGTTCCAGGTGTATTCCGGATCGTAGGCGACGACGCTGGAGCGGGCGATGTTGACGGTCGAGCCGCCCGAGCGATAGCCGCGCTGGACCACGAAGCTGGCCGAGATGTCGTCGTTGAAGTCGTACTTCAGGCCGAGCTTGGGCAGGAAGGCCTCGAAGTCGCGGGTGGTGGTCGGGGCCGCGGCGTTGGCCTGGGCGACGAAGCCGAGCACGACCTGGTTGAGGCCGCCGATCACCGGGGCCAGCGGGCCATAGGCGGCCGGGTTCGGCAGGGTTCCGGCGAAGCTCGCCGTCTGGTCGTTGGTGAGGGTGTTCTGCTCGCGGTCGTAGCGGAAGCCGGCCAGCAGCGAGAGCTTGTCGGTGAGCTGGTAGCGGCCGTCGGCGAAGAGGGCGACGGTCTCGATCTCCTCGGGCGTGACGCTGTGGAAGTCGACCAGGATGGCCGGCAGGGCCGCGGCGTAGGTGTTGGCCGCGAAGGTCGCCGTGCCGAGGTCGAGGCCGAACAGCGGGCTGGTCATCAGCCCGATCAGGGTTTCGGTGGGCGTCTCGACCGTGGCCAGGCTGGTCAGTTCGTAGTCGCGGTCGCGCTTGGAGTACCAGAAGCCGACCAGGCCGCTGAGTCGCTCGCCCTGATAGTTCAGGCGCAGTTCCTGGGACAGGGTCTTGGCGACCTCGTCCTGCGTGCCGAACGCCAGCGGCTGGGCGGTGTCGTCGGCGTCGTACTGGCTGACGTTGTCGACCTTGATCCAGGAGGTGACGCTGGAGAGGCTGAGGCGGTCCGACAGGTCGTAGTCGGCCTCGACCGTGAAGATGTCGGTCGTGCTGTCGGACAGGTTCGGCGCGTCGCCCTCGCTGATCCGGTTGTCGTACATGTCCGGAACGTCGGTGCGCGAATAGGTGAAGATGTAGCCGCCGTCGCGCTTGTCGTGCAGCCAGACCGTGCGGACCGTCAGGTCGGGCAGGGCGCTCGGCGTGAACAGCAGCTTGCCGCGGATGGTCGTGGCGTCCAGCGCGTTGTCGTCGTCCTTGCGCGTGACGTTGTAGACGAAGCCGTCGGAATGGCGGGTCTCGGCGGCCAGGCGGAAGGCCAGTTGGTCCTCGACGATCGGCCCGGTGATCACGGCGGCCAGCGAGCGGTCGTCGGCGTCCGAGATCATGGCGCGCACCCGCCCGCCGAAGGTGAAGGACGGCTCGGCCGAGCGGATGAGGACCGCGCCCGCCAGGGCGTTGCGGCCCTGGAGCGTCGACTGCGGCCCGCGCAGGATCTCGACCTGGCCGACGTCCCACATGTCCAGCGGCCCGCCGTTGAGGCCCCGCTCGGGGATCGCCGCGCCGTCGACATAGACGGTGGCCAGGCCGCCGGCGCCGCCGCCCGAGACGTTGGTGTTGCTGATCCCGCGGATCGTGAAGCCGGACGGGCCATAGGTTTCGGTGACGTTGGCCGTGCGCTGCACGATGTCGAAGAAGTTGACGACGTTCTCGCGCTCGATCTTCTCGGCGGTGGTCACCGCGACGCTGGTGATCGTCTCCTGCAGCGAGCGCGCCGCCTTCTCGCCGGTGACCACGATCGCCTCGACCTCGGTCGCGTCGGCCGCCTCGGCCCTCGCGGCCTGGGCGGCGCCCAAGGCCAGCAATGCGGCCATGCTGGCCGAGGTGAAGAGCGATCGCATACAAACCCCCGTTATTGCGAGGCGTTCGCAGTATGCTTATCGCATTTGCGAGTCAATTGCAGTTGGTGGGGCCGACAGGATCACGACGCCTCGGCGTTCTTCGCCGACATGCTGGCGTCGACGAAGTCCCAGAGCGCGGCGATCTCCCTGGCCGCGGCCCGGTCGGACGTCTCCTCCGCCGAGCGTCCCCGCTCCAGCGCCGTCTGGTAGATCGAGCGCGAGCGCAGGATCACCGGCGCGACATTGGCCTGCATGTAGTCCAGCCCCTTCATGGCCCGCTTGACCAGCGGCGCCTCGACGGTTTCGCGGGCCACCGGCGCCTGGTTCACCACCACGGCCGAGGGCTTGCCCAGCCGGCGCACGATCATCAGCGTCCGCGCCAGGCCCGACAGGTCGATCAGGGTCGGGCGCACGACCATCAGCGCGAAGTCGGCGACGACGATCGCCTCGCTGACCGCCTCGACGGCGCCGGCCGGCGTATCGACGATCATCAGGTCCCGGCGCTCGGCCAGGGCTCCGAACTGCGCCGCCACCACGTTGCGCCCGCTGGAGGTCACGCAGGCCGGCCCCTCGGTCTCCCGCGCGGTGAGGATGTCATGGGCCGAATGCTGCGGATCGATGTCGACCAGCAGCGTGTCGCGGCCGCGCAGGTGCGCGCCCAGCGCCAGGTGAGTCGCCACCGTGGTCTTGCCCGAGCCCCCCTTCAGGGCGATGACCGCCAATGTCCTCAAGCGCGCCTCGCTTCGATCTGTCCCAAGGCGGTTCTGGTCTCCAATTTGGGCGCGTCCGGGGCGGCGCGAACCGGCGAGCGCCATTGTCGGCTCTTGGCGCCCCGCTGGCCAAGCCGCACGATGGACCCCACATGCAGAAATCTGTGGGCGCGCGGCGCCCGGCGCTGGAGCCCGACGTATGACCGACCAATCCGACTACATCCCCCCGAAGGTCTGGACCTGGAACAAGGAGAACGGCGGGCGCTTCGCCAGCATCAACCGCCCGATCGCCGGCCCGACCCACGAGAAGGAGCTTCCCGTCGGCCGCCACCCGCTGCAGCTCTATTCCCTGGCCACCCCGAACGGGATCAAGGCCACCGTGATGCTGGAGGAACTGCTGGCCCTGGGCCACGCCGGCGCCGAGTACGACGCCTGGCTGATCAACATCGGGACCGGCGACCAGTTCGGCAGCGGCTTCGTCGACATCAATCCCAACTCCAAGATCCCGGCGCTGCTGGACCGCAGCGGCCCGACCCCGATCCGGGTGTTCGAGTCGGGCGCCATCCTCGTCCACCTGGCCGAGAAGTTCGGGGCCTTCCTGCCGACCGACCCGGCCAGGCGCGCCGAGACCCTGTCGTGGCTGTTCTGGCAGATGGGCAGCGCGCCCTATCTCGGCGGCGGCTTCGGCCACTTCTACGCCTACGCCCCGACCAAGATCGAATACGCCATCGACCGCTTCGCCATGGAGGCCAAGCGCCAGCTCGACGTGCTCGACCGCCGGCTCGCCGAAGCCAGGTACCTCGCCGGCGACGAGTACACCGTGGCCGACATCGCCGTCTGGCCCTGGTATGGGGGCCTGGCCAAGGGCGTGCTCTACGACGCCGGCGAGTTCCTGGCCGTGGACGAGTACAAGCACGTCCAGCGCTGGGCCGACGAGATCGCCGAGCGCCCGGCCGTGCAGCGCGGCCGGATGGTCAACCGCACCTGGGGCGAGCCCTCGACCCAGCTCCACGAGCGCCACGAGGCCAGCGACTTCGAGACCAGGACCCAGGACAAGCTGCAGCCGGCGACCTGACCGCCATGAACTATCCGTTTTCCCCGATGTTCCGGGCGGAACTGGCCGCCCGGTGCCAGGCCTTCCCGCGCATCGCCTATGACGGCCCGCGGCTGAAGCACGCCGCGGTGGCCATCACCCTGGTCGACGCCGGCGACGGCTCGGGGGAAACGGCGTTCCTGTTGACCCGGCGTTCGGCCCGGTTGCGGGCCCATGCCGGCCAGTGGGCGCTGCCCGGCGGCCGCTGCGACGAGGGCGAGACCCTGCAGCAGGCCGCCCTGCGCGAGCTGCACGAGGAGCTGGGCCTGCTGCTGCCGCCGCAGAACGTCCTGGGGGTGCTGGACGACTACGCCAGCCGCTCCGGCTACGCCATCGCCCCGGTCGTCGCCTGGCTGGACGACGCCGACGCCCTGCGGCCGAACCCGGTCGAGGTGGCGTCGGTCCACCGCATCCGCCTGGACCAGATCGCGCGGGAGGAGGCGGTGCGGTTCGAGACGATCCCCGAGAGCGAGCGGCCGCTGATCCGCCTCAACATCGGCGACCACGACATCCACGCGCCGACCGCGGCCCTGGTCTACCAGCTTCGGGAAGTGGTGGCCGGGCGCGTCACCCGGGTGGCCGATCTCGACCAGCCGGTGTTCGCCTGGCGCTGATCAGGCGGCGATCAGCGCCGAGAAGACCGCGCTCACCCGCTCGATGAAGACCTCGCGCTCGCGCCCCTCCAGGGCCTCGCCCCGGATCAGCCGCTCGACCAGGAAGCCGATATAGACCCCGGCCAGCACCCGCGCGCGGACGTCGGCCTCGGCCCCGCCGAGCCAGTTGCGGATCGGGCCGAGCAGGCGCTCCTGCACCAGCACGTTCAGGAAGGGCGCCGTCGTCGGCGAGGTGGCCGCCCGCAGCAGGAACTGGAACCGGTGGGTCTTGGCCTCGTCGGCGTGAGGCGTCCCCGCCAGCATGGTGGCGATCTCGACCGCGAAGGTCGCGCGGTCCCACTCGGCCACGTCGTTGGCCCGGAACGAGGCCTTCAGCGCCTCGACGAACAGGGCGTCCTTGCCGCCGAAATAGCGTTTGACCAGCGCCACGTCCGCGCCGGCTTCCCCGGCGATGTCGCGCAGGGTGCAGTCGTATCCCGTCAGCGCGAACTGCTTCTTCGCCGCCTCCAGGATGGCCGCGCGGGTGGCTTCGGCGTCACGCCTGCGCGGGCCTGGGCGAACGAACGTCTCTGTCATCCCGGCATCTGTACACCAAGCTCGTGCGACGGTCAGGCCCTCAGCCCCGCCGCGCCGCCTCGATCGCCGCGACGTCGATCTTGTGCATGGTCATCATGGCGTCGAAGGCGCGCCTGGCCTCCGCGCCGCCGGCCGCCATCGCCTCGGTCAGCACCCGCGGCGTGATCTGCCAGGAGATCCCCCAGCGGTCCTTGCACCAGCCGCAGGCGCTCTCCTGGCCGCCGTTGCCGACGATCGCGTTCCAGTAGCGGTCGGTCTCCTCCTGGTCGTCGGTGGCGATCTGGAACGAGAAGGCTTCGTCGTGCGTGAAGGCCGGGCCGCCGTTCAGGCCGATGCAGGAAACCCCCGCGACCGTGAACTCGACCGTCAGCACGTCGCCCTCCTGGCCGGAGGGGTAGTCGCCGGGCGCGCGGCGCACCGCGGTCACGGCGCTGTCGGGAAAGACCTCGGCATAGAACCGGGCGGCAGCCTCCGCGTCCCTGTCGAACCAGAGGCAGATCGTGTTCTTTTGCATCGGGCGCTCCTCTCCTTTGACGCTCGCTCGGCGTCCGACCTTAACGCCGTCGGCCGCCCGGCGTTCGATGAATCCGAATGCTAAGTCAATCGCCGTTGACATGCGCCGGGAGTGCGCTCAACCTCCCAGGCAAGTCCGACGATACGGAGCCGGCAATCGCGCTGCCGGGCGACGGAAAAATGGCGGGCCACGAGTTGGGAAGGAAGCCATGAACATCTCCGCGAAAATCCAGGCCGCCGACGCAGCCGCCGAAATCGCCGCCATCCCGCTGGAGCAGCTCAACCCCGCCAAGGTGTCGCGCTTCTACGACGACACCATCTGGCCGGTGTTCGAGCGCCTGCGCCGCGAAGACCCCGTCCATTTCACGCCCGACAGCGAGTACGGCCCCTATTGGTCGATCACCAAGTGGAACGACATCATGGCGGTCGACACCGACCATGAGGCGTTCTCCTCGGCCGAGGGGATCACCCTGATCAACCAGGTGGCCCTGGCCGAGCAGGAAAAGGTCATGGGCGCCCGCCGCCGCGGCGGCGCCGGCTTCATCACCATGGACGAGCCCCAGCACGGCCCGGCCCGCAAGGCGGTGAGCCCGACGGTCGCCCCCTCGAACCTGCACAACATGGCCCCGCTGGTGCGCGAACGCGCCGGCCAGATCCTCGACTCCCTGCCGATCGGCAAGGAGTTCGACTGGGTCGACCTGGTGTCCAAGGAACTGACGGCCATGACCCTGGCCACCCTGTTCGACTTCCCGTTCGAGGACCGCCGCAAGCTGACCTACTGGTCCGACATGGTCACCAACCAGCCCGGCCACGGGCCGGTGAAGAGCTGGGAGCACAAGGGCCAGGCGATGATGGAATGCTTCGGCGCATTCCAGGAGCTCTGGAACCAGCGCGTCAACGCCGAGCCGGCCGGCGACCTGATCTCGATGCTGGCGCACAATCCCGCGACCCGGGACATGCCGCTGGAGACCTACCAGGGCAACGTCATCCTGCTGATCGTCGGCGGCAACGACACCACCCGCAACACCATCTCCAGCAGCGTCTACTCGCTGAACAAGAACCCCGACCAGTACGCCAAGCTGCGCGCCGATCCGGGCCTGGTGCTGTCGATGGTGTCGGAGACCATCCGCTGGCAGACGCCGCTGGCGCACATGGCCCGCGTCGCGACCCGCGACGTCGAGCTGCACGGCAAGACCATCAGGAAGGGCGACCGCGTCGCCATGTGGTACATCTCCGGCAACCGCGACGAGGAGGTCGTCGAGCGCCCCAACGAGTTCATCATCGACCGCGAGCGGCCGCGCCAGCACATGTCCTTCGGCTTCGGCGTCCACCGCTGCGTCGGCAACCGCGTCGCCGAGATGCAGCTCACCATCATCTGGGAAGAGATCCTCAAGCGCTTCCCGGAGATCAAGGTGGTGGGCGAGCCGACCCTCAACTGGTCGGCCTTCGTGCACGGCTTCGAGACCCTGCCGGTGGTCATTCCGCACCGGAACTAGGGCGATGCCGACCGATCCCGTCGACGCCGAAGCGATCGAGAAGAGCCTGGAGATCGCCGCCGAGCGGGGCGGGGACCTGACCGATGTCGTCTATGCGCGCCTCTTCGAGCGCCAGCCGCAGATGAAGCCGCTGTTCTGGCGCGACGCCGACAACGCCATCAAGGGCGAGATGCTGATGCGGGCGTTCGAGGCCATCCTCGACTTCATCCGCGCCCGCGAGTTCGCCGACCACCTGGTCAGGACCGAGGTCGTGAACCACGCGGGCTACGACGTGCCGCCGGAGGTGTTCGCCACCTTCTTCGGGCTCATCGCCGAGGTGGTCGAGGAGACCTGCGGCCCCGAATGGTCGCCCGCCATGGCCGCCGCCTGGCGCCGCACCCTGGCCGACCTCGACCGCTACGTCGCCGGCCCCGCAGCGCTCGTCCACTAGCGACGGCTTTTCCTCCCCTGCGAAGCGGGGGAAGGGGGGAGGGCGACGGAAGCCATCCCTGTCGCCTCGGCGCGGCGCGCGCTAAGGGAGGGCCATGTCGCATCCCCTCGATCGCCCGGTCTGGTCGGCCCTGGCCGGCCGGCAGTCCGCCCTTCGCCTGCAGCACGGCGCGGCCGTGCGGTTCTCTCCCGAGTACGGCCTGTTCGCCGCCGCGCCGGACGCCTCCGCCGCCAGTCTCGCGGACCTCGCCGCCCTGGTCCGCGCCCACGGCGACGTGGCCCTGGTCGAGCCTGACGAACCGCCGCCGATCGAGGGCCTGGCCGTGCGCAGCCGCGCGCTCTGCTGGCAGATGGTGGCCGAGACCCCGAACCCGGTCGGCGAGCCGGCCTTCGACTTCGCCCCGCTGAGCGAGGAAGACGCGCCCCGGATGCTCGAACTGGCGAGGCTGACCGCGCCGGGGCCGTTCTTCGAGCGCACCCACGAACTCGGCCGCTTCGTCGGGGTGAAGGTGGCCGGCCAGCTCGTCGCCATGGCCGGCGAGCGGATGCAGCCGCCGGGCTTCACCGAGGTCAGCGGCGTCTGCACCCACCCCGATCACCGCGGCCGCGGCTACGCCGCCGGGCTGATGCTGGTGGTGGCGGCGCGGATTCGCGCGCGCGGCGAGGTTCCGTTCCTGCATTCCTACGCCCACAACACCGGCGCCATCGCCCTCTACCAGGCGCTGGGCTTCGAGTTCCGCCGCGAGCTGGTGATGACGACCCTGACGCACCGCTAGCCGCAGGGGCGCTCCTGGGGTTAGGCTCGCACCGATCGACCAAGGGAGAGACACATGGCGTTCGAACTGCGGACCCGCCGGGACCCCGTCGCCCTCGCCGGCGCCCCCGTGCGCCGGCCGCGCCGCCAGACGTCGGTCTTCGTCGCGCCGCGCGCCACGCCGGCCGGCGCGGTCGGCCTGGGCGCCATGGGCAGCCTGGCGCTCGGGGCCATCGCCTTCGGCGCCTTCGCGGTCGGGGTGCTGGCGATCGGCAAGCTGGCCATCGGCCGCGTCGCGGTCGGGCGCGCGCGGATCAAGCGCCTGGAGATCGACGAACTCACCGTGCGGCGCCTGACCGTCCTCGACGACGGGGAGCCGCATAGATAGGTTCCGGCAAACGCCGCCTTCCGGCGGCTTCTCGGAGCTAAATCATTCACATGCGTAGGTTCGTTGCGCCGCTGATCGCGGCCCTTTGCCTGCCCGCGGCCGCCATGGCCGCCGCCCCCGACGCCCATGACGGGCTGGCCCGCATCGAGATGCAGGTCGAAACCGGCTTCCTGAGCGGCCAGGAGCGCCAGGTGGTCAATCTGCTGATCCAGGCCGCCGACGAGATGACCGCCATCTATCGCCGCCAGGCGGCGGGCGAGGGGCCGGGCCACGGCTTCTATCCGGCCGGCCTGACCAAGGCCGAGCTGGACGCCTATATCGCCGCCCACCCGGACCAGAAGGCCGCGCTGATGGACGGCTACACGGTGGTCCGGCGCCAGGGCGAGCGGCTGGTCACCGTGCCCTACAATGTCGAGTACAAGGCCGAGCTAGACCGGGCCGCGGCGCTGCTCGACAAGGCCGCCGCCGTCACCTCCAACCCCAGCCTGAAGACATTCCTGACGCTCAGGGCCAAGGCCTTCCGCACCAACGACTATTTCGAATCCGAGATGGCCTGGATGGACCTGGCGGGGACCCCGATCGAGGTGGCGATCGGCCCCTATGAGACCTATACCGACGAGCTCTACGGTCAGAAGACCGCCTTCGAAGCCTTTGTAACCCTTAAGGATCCTGAGGAGAGCAGCGCCCTCGACAAATACAAGGGGTATCTGCGGGCCATGGAGGAAAACCTGCCGGTCGCGGACTCCTACAAGAACTTCGCGCGCGGGGGTGAATCGCCCATCGCCGTGGCCGAGCAGGTGAGGGGCGGCGGCGACAACACCGTGGGCCCCCAGACCATCGCGTTCAACCTGCCCAACGACGAGCGGGTGCGCGAGGCCAAGGGCGCCAAGAAGGTCGTGCTCTCCAACGTGCTGGGCGCGAAATACGAGCGGATCCTGAAACCCATGGGCGACCGCGTGCTCGTCGCCGACCAGGCCGCCCTGGTCAGCAAGAAGTACATGACCCTCGAGACCCTGTTCCACGAGCTTTCGCACAGCCTGGGCCCGGGCTCGATCACCGTGGACGGCCGCGCCACCACCGTCTCGGCCGAGCTCAAGGAGATCGCCGGCACCGCCGAGGAGGCCAAGGCCGATGTCATGGGCGCCTACAACATCCTCTTCATGATGGACAAGGGCGAGCTGCCGAAAGCCGAGCGGTCTCAACTGTTCGCCAGCTACACCGCCGGCGTCTTCCGCGCCGTCCGCTTCGGCGCCGGCGAGGCCCACGGCCGCGGCGCCGCCCTCCAGTACGGCTACCTGAAGTCCAAGGGCGCCCTGGTCTGGGATCCCGCCGCCCAGCGCTTCCGGGTCGACGACCAGGCCATGCAGGCTGGCCTCACCAGCCTGCTCGCCGAGCTGATCAAGCTGCAGGGCGATGGCGACTATGCCGGCATGAACGCGTTCTTCGATCGCTACGCCAAGCTGGACGCCGAGGCCGAGGCCGTGATCGCCACGCTCAAGGACATCCCCGTGGACATCGCGCCCGTCTATCCCGACAGGATCTGACATGGACCGCGAGATCGCCGCCGACCTGCAATCCTTCCTGGCCTTCGAGCTTGTCCGCCTGGGCAAGAGCTCGATCACCGTGGGCGGCCTGGCGGCGGCGATCTTCATCATCTTCGCCTCGGTGATCGCCGGCCGCCTGGCCGCCGGCGCGATCCGCCGGATCCGCGGCCGCGTCGACACCGGGGCGGCCCCCTCGATCTACATCTTCGAGAAGCTCAGCACCTACGGCCTGGTCATCTTCGGGGTGATCGCCGCCTTCTCGACCCTGGGCCTCGACCTCTCGTCCTTCACCCTCTTCGCCGGCGCGCTGGGCGTGGGCCTGGGGTTCGGCATGCAGGGGATCGTCAAGGAGTTCATCTCCGGCCTGATCCTGCTGTTCGACAAGCTGGTCCGCATCGGCGACTACATCGAGCTGCAGACCGGCGAGCGCGGGGTCGTGGCCGAGATCGGGCCGCGCGCGACGCGGATCCGCAACAACGACGACCTCGACGTCCTGATCCCGAACTCGCGCCTGATCGAGGCGCCGGTCACCAACTGGACCCACCAGAACGGCGCCCGGCGCATGCACATCCCCTTCCGCGTCGCCTATGGCGTGGACAAGGAAGCGGTGCGCGAGGCGGTGCTGCGCGCGGCCCATGCGGTGCCGTTCACCATGAAGGACACCTCGGTCCGCAAGACCCAGGTCTGGCTGATCGGCTTCGGCGAAAGCGGGCTGTCCTTCGAGCTGGTCGTCTGGCCGGCCCTGGAGGCGGTCAAGCGTCCCAACGCCACCCACGCCGCCTATACCTGGGCGATCGAGGAGGCGCTGCGCGCCGGCGGCTTCGAGATCCCGCTGGCCCAGCGCGAGCTGCGCGTCCGCTCGGTCTTCGGCGAGGAGGGCCAGGACGCATTGCAGACTCTGGGGCTCGCCGGCCACCCGGGCGGCGAACGGCCGGGCCTGGCCCGGGCCAGCACCAACGACGCGGCCGAGGACCTGGCCCGCGGCGCCGAGCAGGACGCCGCCGAACAGGCCAGCCGGCCCAGGAGCCGCTGATCATGAAGCCGCTCGCCACCATTGGCTACGAGGCCAGCACCCAGGACGCGGTGATCGCCCGCCTCAAAGCGGCCGGGGTGGAGCTGCTGGTGGACGTCCGGGCGATCGCCGCCTCCCGCCGGGCCGGCTTCTCCAAGACCGTGCTGGCCGCCAGCCTCGCCGAGGCCGGGATCGGCTATGTCCACCTGCGCCAGCTCGGCACGCCCAAGCCGGGCCGGGAGGCGGCGCGCAAAGGGCGCATCGCCGAGATGACCGCCATCTTCGAGGAGCACCTCGCCGAGCCGGCCGCCCAGTTGGAGCTCGCCGCGGCCAAGGAACTCGCCGGAGAACGGAAGGTGGCGCTGCTCTGCTTCGAGGCCGACCATCGCGGCTGTCACCGCAAGATCCTGGCCGAGCGCATCTGCGAGGATCTCGGCTGCTCGATCGAGCACCTCTGAGCTGGTCAGCCCAGCCCGCGCAGCCTGTTCAGGACCGGCGTGATCTTGTCCCAGTAGGGACGCGCGCATTCGCCATGCCAGGGACCGCTAAGTCCGCGCGAACCGTCGGGGTCCTCGCGGAAATGCATCCTGGTGGTCGGCTCGCCCTCACGGATCGGTAGCTGACATTTGGGGCACCAACGACCACGCGGATCGCCGCCCGGGACGTCGTCGTAAGCCATCACGCACTCCCCCGAAGATACTGAGCCTGGAGCTTAGCCTTCGGATTCTCCGGGGGCGACGCGTCACGGCGACGCGCTGGCGCTTGCGAACTTCGGAAGCGGGAGGCTAGCGCTTGCGGACGAACACGGTCCCGGCCGAGTAGCCGGCGCCGAACGAGCAGATCAGCCCGGTCTCCCCGGCCGCGAAGTCGTCATTGGCCTTGTGGAACGCGATGATCGAGCCGGCCGACGAGGTGTTGGCGTACTCGTCGAGGATGATCACGTTCTCGCCGGGCGCGGGCTCGCGGCCCAGCACGCGCTTGCCGATCAATTCGTTCATGTTGATGTTGGCCTGGTGCAGCCACAGGCGCTTGAGCGAGGCCGGGTCGACGCCGAGGTCGCCGGCATGGGCGACGATCATCTCCGAGACCATCGGCACCACTTCGCGGAACACCTTGCGGCCTTCCTGGACGAAAAGCTTGTCGGGCGCGCCCACGCCTTCCGGCGCCGCGCGGTTGAGGAAGCCGAAGTTGTTGCGGATGTTGTTGGAGAACTGGGTCTTCAGCCGCGTGCCCAGGATGTCCCAGCCGCCCGTCGCGTCCTCGGCGCGTTCCACGATCACCGCGGTCGCCACGTCGCCGAAGATGAAGTGGCTGTCGCGATCGCGGAAGTTCAGGTGGCCCGAGCAGACCTCCGGATTGACCATCAGCACCGCCTTGGCCGAGCCCGAGGCGATGAAGTCGGCCGCGGTCTTGATGCCGAAGGTCGCCGACGAGCAGGCCACGTTCATGTCGAAGGCGAAGCCTTCGATGCCCAGCGCCTGCTGCACCTCGATGGCCATGGCCGGATAGGCGCGCTGCATGTTGGAGGCGGCGCAGATCACCGCGCCGATCTGCGAAGGGTCCTTGCCCCAGCGCTCGATCGCCTGCCTGGCGGCCTCGACCGCGATCTCCGCCAGCACGGAAATCTGGTCGTTCGGGCGCTCGGGAATGATCGGACGCATCAGGTCGGGATCGACCAGGCCGTTCTTGTCGATCACGAAGCGCGACTTGATGCCCGAGGCCTTCTCGATGAACTCGGCCGAGGAGGGGGTGAGGGCCGCGACTTCGCCGGCCTCGATGGCGGCGGCGTTGGCGGCGTTGAACCGCTCGACATAGGCGTTGAAGGTCTCGACCAGCTCGGCGTTCGAGAGGCTGTGCGGCGGGGTGTAGAGGCCCGTGGCCGCGATCACGGCTTGATGCAAAACGCTGTCTCCGACGACCGCTCCTCTGGTCCGGAATCCGCCCGGGGGAGCTTTGGGCGACAGTGATAGCACGTTCGCCTACCGCGTCAGCCGGTCATGTGGCCGCGAGGCAACAGACATAATTCGTCTTCTGATTGTCCCCCCAGGGACCCTTTCTCGCCCCGTTTGAGGACGACCTAGCCCGTGTGGCTGGGGATCGCCACGCCTTAGTACGGAGTACAAGACTATGAATAAGAACATTTCTCTCATCGCCGCTGTCGCCGCCGCCGCCATGGTTCCCGCCCTCGCCAGCGCTCAATCGAGCGGTGTGACGGGCTACGGCTCGCTGGGCTACAGCCATCACAGCATGGACGATGTCGACGTCGGCGCGATCCAGGGCCGCCTGGGCGCGCGCTTCAATCCCTATCTCGGCGTCGAGGGCGAGCTCGGCTTCGGCGTGAAGAAGGACGACGTCGGCGTCGCCGGCGTTGACGCCAAGGTCGAGCTGCAGAACTCGGCCGCCATCTACGGCGTCGGCTTCCTGCCGGTGGCGCCCAACGCCGACCTCTACGCCCGCGTGGGCTACGGCAAGTCGGAAGTGAAGGTCTCGGCGCCCGGCGTCGTCGCCAAGGGCGACGGCAATAGCTGGAACTACGGCGTCGGCGGCCAGTACTTCTTCGACGACAACAACGGCGTGCGGGCCGACTACACCCGTCACGACTTCGAGGACGACGCCGGCGAAGCCGACGTGTGGTCGCTGGGCTACGTGCGCAAGTTCTGACGCGCGGGCCTGACCAAAAGAGAAGGGCCGCCTCCGCGGGGAGGCGGCCCTTTTTCCATGGCCGGTGCGGCGCGCGCCGCCGCTATGCGGCCGCGCCGTGCACGAAGCGGCCGGCCAGGTCGCCGTTGCGCAGGAAGATGCTCACCTCGGCGGCGCTGCCCGCGCGGGCGTAGCGGTCGGCGAGGGCGCGGGCCGCGGCCTCGGCCCGTCCGCCGGCCTCGAAGACCAGCTCGTTGTCGAAGGCTTCGGAACGAACGACCCAACCGTCACCGGCGGGCGCGACAAGAATCTGCAGAGCCATGGCTGAGCTCCTTTTTACTCTACTGACTTTCGGAGGTTCGTGACGCCCCCTTCTGGGGTTTCACGATCGAGCATGCGGACGGCCATCGCATGGCGCCCGCGGGGCGAGGTCAGGCCGGCATTCGGCCCTGTTTAAGATGACATCGACACATGTGCGTCGCTCGCTGGCTCTTCCGTTATGCCAGCACAGATAGGGCCGGCGCGGCGTTTCGCCACCCCAGAAACCCGGAAAATTGCGTGAAGTTTCTCTGACAGTCTCAGGCCCCGGGCCCCACCCGCCGTGGTCCGGAGAGGATCGCCCCGCTCGTGAAGTCCTGCAGGTAGACCTCCATCACCGTCTCGCGCGGCTCGTCGTCCTCGCGATGCGCCTTGGGCGCCAGTTTCGAGGCCCGCCAGCGCAGCACGTCGAACTGCAGCCTTGCCACCTTCACGTCCGTTTCCCGGGCGTCCTGGGCGATCGCCCAGGCGAGATCGGCCAGCATCTCGGCCTGCATCCGCCGCGCCTGGCGATACATGCGGGCGAAATCGTCATGGCTGCGCAGCCACTCATAGACGGTGCCGGTCACCGGCATGTCGGCCTGGGCGCAGACCTCCAGCAGGCTCATGCCGCTGGCCAGCCGGCGACAGATTTCCTCGCCGACCTCGCTGCGATAGGCGTCCGGCCGCGCCCAGGGGCGCCCGCGCTTCCAGGCCCGCTCGGCGCGGCCGGCGCGATGGGCGTCGCGCCGGCTCGCCTGGGCGGCCGCCTGCGCCCGCCGCAAGGCCATGCCGAACTCCGGGCGCACCGCGGCCCAGCGGTGCACCGTCGCCGCGCCGGGCATGTCGCGCGGCTTGCAGATCGCCCGCAGGCTTTCGCCGGCCTCGACCCGCGCGCAGATCTGCGCGGCGATCGTTTCGCAGAAGGGGATTGGCGCGCGCGGGCGGGTGTCGTCGTCAGCCGTCTCGTCCATCGGATCAGCCTATCAGACGCTTGAGAACAAACAAAGAACATTTATCGATCGTGCGACGGACTGATGCGCCTGGGACACAGGTGGAAAAACTCGGGGCCCGAGTTGACGCAGGCCCTCGCGCGCGAGGGTGGGCAGGCCCATATCGGGGTCCTCCCATGGAAGCGTTCATTCAGAGTCTCGCAGAGTTCATAGCCCGCCACGCTGCGTGGGCTGGACTGGTGCTGGGCGTCGTCACGCTTCTGGAATCGCTGGTCCTGATCGGCGCCTTCATTCCCGCCACGGCGTTGATGGTCGTGGCCGGCGGCCTGATCGCGGCCGGGGTGCTCGATCCCCTGCAGGTGGTGCTCTGGTGCGTCGCCGGCGCGATCGTCGGCGATGCGGTCTCGTTCGAGCTCGGCCGCCGGCTCGGCCCGCGGGCGCTGCGTCACCCGATGTTCCGCGGTCATCGCCGCAAGGTCGCCCGCACCCGGCTGTTCAACCGCCGCTATGGCTCGGCCTCGATCTTCATCGGCCGGTTCTTCGGCCCGCTGCGCGCCTTCGTGCCGCTGGTCGCCGGGCTGCTGCAGATGCGCCGGCGCACCTTCCAGGTGGCCAACGCCCTGTCCGCCGCGGTCTGGGTGCTGGCGATCCTCGCGCCCGGCTACTTCGCCGCCAAGGGCCTGGCCGAGCTGGAGGCGCTGGGCGAGGCGCACCTGCTCACCATCGGCGCCATCACCGTGACCGGGCTGGTGATCATCGGCGTCGTCGCGCGCGAGATCCTGCGCCGCCGCGCCGCCCCGCCGCGGCCCGTCGTCCTGGCGGAGCCTCGCTCCTAGGCAGGCTGTGACTTGACGGTCCACGCTGCGGGGCCGACCCTCCGTGCGGGGAGGACCGCGAGTGTCACAGGCTTTTTTCATCCAGTTCGCAGGGTCGGCGGCCGCCATCGCCCTCCTGGTCGGGTTGGCGGCGTGGGCGAAGATCGCCAAGCCGATGACGCCCCTCACCGACGCCCGGGCGCTCAGCCTGCTGGCCGAGGAGTTCCCGGGACGTCCGATCGAGCGCATCTGGGTGGCGGTCGACGGCCGCGGCGCCCTGGCCAAGTCCGGCGCCGCGGCGCTGGTGCTCTGCGAGGTCGGCGACGGCTATGTGGCGCGGCACATTCCCTGGGCCCAGGCGGTGGCCTCCTCGTTCCGCGACGGCGTCGTCAGGCTCGACCTCTCCGACGTGGCCGCGCCGCTCGCGCGGCTGGCGCTGCCGAACTGGCCGCCGTCCCCCGGGCCTGGCCATGACCGCAGGGCGGCATGACGCTCGACCCGGTCACGCTCGCCACCCCGTTCTTCATCCTGGCGATCATCCTCGAGGTGGTCCTGGCCAGGATGAACCGCACCCGAACCCACTACGAGCCGCGCGACACCGCCGCCTCGCTGGTCATGGGCCTGGGCAGCACGCTCGCGGGGCTGCTCACCGGCGGCCTCGTGGTCGCCGCCACCCTCTATGTCCATCAGCACCGCCTGTTCGACATCCCGATGACCGCCGTCTGGGCCTGGGCGGCGATCTTCCTGCTGGAGGACCTGACCTACTACTGGTTCCACCGGCTCAGCCACGAGCGCCGGTTCTGGTGGGCCGCGCACGTCAACCACCACTCCTCGCAGCACTACAACCTCTCGACCGCCCTGCGGCAGACCTGGACCGGCGGGATCGCCGGAACCTGGGTCCTGTGGCTGCCGCTGGCCTTCCTCGGCTTCCCGCCGGCGATGATCGCGATCCAGAAGGGGATCAGCCTCGTCTACCAGTTCTGGATCCACACCGAGGCGATCGGGCGGATGCCGCGCTGGTTCGAGGCGGTGTTCAACACCCCGTCCCATCACCGCGTCCACCACGCCCGCAACCCGCGCTATCTCGACCGCAACTACGCCGGCATCCTGATCGTCTGGGACAGGCTGTTCGGCACGTTCCAGCCCGAGCTGGACGAGGAGCCGTGCCGCTACGGGATCGTCAAGAACCTGAGCGGCTTCAACATCCTGCGGGTGGCTTTTCACGAATGGGCGGCGATGGCCAGGGACGTCGCGCGCCAGCCCCGGCACGCGGTCGGCTACATCTTCGGCCCGCCCGGCTGGAGCCACGACGGCAGCCGCGAGACCAGCCACGTCCTGCGCGCGCAATGGGAGGCGAGCCGCCAGGACGAGACGGCGCCATCCAAGGTCGCCTGACGCCCCGGTCCGAACCGCCGGGCGGTTCGCCCGTTCAGACCCTCGTGGGGATCTGCAAGGCGAGGGCGCGATGACCTGTGGGACGTCTCCGAGAGCGGCCGGGCCGGTCGAGCGGCTGGCCGGCGCCCTGGACAGGCGCCTCTTCGGCCCCTCCCGCATCGACTATTCGCGTCCGAAGGGCGATCCGGGCCTCTACGGACCCGATTCCATGGCCTGGCGCGTGCACGCCAATCCCGTCGCCCTGGCGGTCGGCGGCGTGGCCGCGGTGATCCTGGAGCTGGCCGAGCCGCGGGTTCGCTCCGGCGTGTGGGAGCATTCGACCTTCGCCCGCGATCCCCTGACCCGCATCCGCCGGACGGGGGAGGCGACCATGATCACCACCTACGGCCCGACCGCCGAAGCCCAGGCCCGGATCGCCATGGTCGCGCGCATGCACCAGCGCGTCAGCGGCAGCACCCCGGACGGCGAGGCCTATCACGCCCTCGACCCCGAACTGGCGACCTGGGTCCATGTCACCGCCGCCTATGGGTTCCTGGAGGCTTACCGCCGCTATGTCGATCCGGCCGTCAGCCGCGCCGACCAGGACCGCTACTATGCCGAGGGCGCCGCTGTCGGCCGGGCCTTCGGCGCGCTCGATCCCCCGACCTCGGTCGCCGGGGTCGAGCGGGCCCTGCAGGCGATGCGTCCCCGGCTCGCGCCTCACCCGATCGTCACGCAGTTCCTGGGCATCGTCCGCAGGACCTCGCCCATGGGGCCGGTCGGCCGGGCGTTGCAGCCGCTGGTGGTCGAGGCCAGCCTCGACCTGCTGCCGCCGGGGATCGCCCATCAACTGGGCCTTCGCGGTTCCCCGTCGCGGCTGGCGGCGGCGAACCTCGCGTTGAGGGCCATGGCCGCCGCCGCGCGCCTGGCGCCGGGCGACATCCCGCGCCAGGCCCATGCCCGGATGGGGCGGCGGGCCTGATGCTTCAGGGCGCGGCCAGGACGACGCCGTGCCGTTCGAACGCCGCGAAGGTCGCCGCCGCCGACCCGTCCAGGTCGATGGCCCGGCAGGCCTCGGGGATCACCACCGCCTCGAACCCTTCGGCGATCGCGTCCTGCGCCGAGTAGCGGACGCAGAAATCCAGGGCCAGCCCCACGAACACGCAGCGCTCGAAGCCGCGCTGGCGCAGATAGCCGGAAAGCCCGGTGGCGGTGGCCTTGTCGTTCTCGAAGAAGGCCGAGTAGCTGTCGACGCCGGGGTTGTAGCCCTTGCGCAGGATCAGCTCGGCATGGGGGATGTCGAGAGCTGGATGAAGGCCGGCCCCCGGCGTGCCCTGGACACAATGGTCGGGCCACAGGGTCTGTGGGCCGTAGGCGACCTCGACCACGCTGAAGGGCTCGGCGCCGGGGTGATTGGACGCGAACGAGATCTGGTCGCGCGGATGCCAGTCCTGGGTGATCACCACATGCTCGAAGCGCCGGGCGATCTCGTTGACCAGCGGCATGATCTCGTCCCCGCCCGCCACCGCCAGCGCCCCGCCGGGGCAGAAGTCGACCTGCGGATCGATGACGACCAGCACGTCGGTCGGGCGGACGGCGAGGGGCGGCAGGCTCATGACGCCATCATAGCGCCCCCGCGCGCGCTTGACGCGCCTGTCGGGACACGCCGCCCGCCTTCGTCCTAGAATGCCCGCTCAACGGACGGCGAGAGCGGAGCGGGCGGTGATGTCACGGGTGCGGGTAGCGGGCTTTTCGATCTCGCTCGACGGCTTCGGCGCCGGCCCGGAGCAGAGCCTGGAGCAGCCGCTCGGCCGCCGTGGCGAGGACCTGCACCACTGGCTGTTCGGCACCCGCTTCTTCCACGAGATGATCGGCCAGAGCGGCGGCTCCGACGGCGTCGACCAGGCCTTCGCCGACCGCTCGATGCGCGGCTTCGGCGCCTTCATCCTCGGCCGCAACATGTTCGGCCCGGTCCGCGGCCCCTGGCCGGACGAGGCCTGGAACGGCTGGTGGGGCGACAACCCGCCCTATCATGCCCCGACCTTCGTCCTCACCCACCACCCGCGAGACCCCATCGAGATGGCCGGCGGCACGACCTTCATCTTCGTCACGGAAGGCGTCGAGGCGGCGCTGGAGCAGGCCAAGGCCGCGGCCGGCGACCTCGACGTCAAGATCGGCGGCGGCGTCGAGACGGTGCGCCAATACCTGCGCGCCGGCGCCATCGACGAGATGCACCTGGCCCTCTCGCCGGTCCTCCTCGGCCAGGGCGAACCGCTGCTCGCCGGCCTCGACCTCCCGGCGCTCGGGTTCCGGGTCACCGAGCACGCGGCGGGCGAGGGCGCGACCCACGTGGTGCTGGCGCGGTAGGCGGAGGGCTGCGACCGGCTTCGCGAGCGGTCGGGCTTGGCGTGTTGGCGCATGGCGTAGTTTCTGGGATAGGGCGGCAACGGGCTCGTTGCGGTTGTTGGGAGCGTCCACTTCAGGGCATCTCCAATGCCGCGGGCCTGGCGCTGCTGGCTGCAGGCTCCCGCTCCTCTGCATGAGCGTTTGGAGGCGAAGCTTGGAGACCAGTAGCACCGATCCTCGCTGCCGAGTTGCAGTAAAAGCGTTCCCGGCAGACAGTCCTCTCGCAGGGGATTCCATGTTTCTAAAGACTGTCACACCGCGGAATTTTCGCTCTTTCGATGCGGGCGAAGTAGATCTTCAAAGTGACCTCACGGTGTTCGTTGGGGGTAAACAATGGAGGCAAGAGCAACACGATCGACGCGATCAGACCTTTGACCCAGCCGCTCGGCAACTGGCGAGAAATCCACTGCGAGCCCCATTCGCCAGTCAACTATGGAGTGAGTGATGCGTAAGGGCCTCGTTTGGTTCCAGGCTTGTTCGCTTGCGGCGTTGTTGGCGCTGCCCCTAGCCGCCACGCCTGCCTTCGCCGCGCCCTCCCAGGTTGCTGAGAAGGCCGCCGCGGAGATCGATCAGATTCGCGCCAACGAGGCGTTGATCAGCGAGTTGGCAGGCATGGGCGCCGTCGATCGTGAGATGCGCGGACGCTTCATCAATCTTCGCAAGGGCGCCAACGAAGCCGAGCGTATGGAACTCGACGCGGTCTGGAAGGAGAAATATGCGCCTGTTGATCGCGCGCATGCCGAGCGTCTCAAGGTCCTGATTGGTAGCGGGCCCTGGTTTAGCCGGCGCCAGATCGGATCGATCGCCGAACAGGCGGCGGTGTCGATCGTCAACCACTCCAATGATCTCGCTTTCCAAAAACTGATGCTCAGCAAGATGGAGCCGTTGGTCGGGCGTGACACACCGACCGGGTATGCCAACCTCTTTGATCGCGTGGCGGTGCAGGAAGGGCGCCCGCAGCGTTACGGCACCCAGGAAGCGCAGTGCATCAATGGCAAGAACGCGCCGCCCGTCAAACTGGAGGACCCGACCCAACTGGACACTCGCCGAAGCCAAGTCGGTTTGGAGCCTATGGCCGAATACCTGTTGGCGCTCGAAAAGATTTACGGACCCTGTGCTGGCACTGGAAAATAGGCGCTGCAAACACGCGGTCGTCCCGAGGTTGGGCCGTGTCAACGCCGTCGTCGTTTTAGCATCCTACCAGCGGCACGGGGCGGATCGACAGCAACGTCGGTAGCGTTGGCCGCGCAACTGAGCGTCCGCTTCCGGTACTGAACTGAAGGCCGGCAATTAGCGCGAGGCGGTCACTCATGCGGAGGTGGGGACAAGGGCGGGCCTGCGCGAATTCTGGAAGCGGGCCTGTGCGCGGACCGGAGGCGGAGGCGAGTCCTGCCCGAGGCGGTCATGTCCTGAAACAGAGGCCTTGCGGCTGGGGTCCCAGGCTTTCTCTGCACGCCTGTTAGAAATCATCGGGCGCATCGCCGGCCTTCACCCCGGCGATACGATTGACAATTCCTATTTGATTGGTGGGAATATAGGGGTCGTCGCCGGTTGAGGAACCTCAATGTCGCAAACCGCCCTTCGTCCCGCCAACGAGAGTTCGGCGCCCAGCCGCATCGTCGTCAATCCAGTCACGCCGCTGATCGGCGCCGAGATCTCCGGCGTCGACCTGCGCCAGCCGCTGGATCCCGAAACCTTCGCGGAGATCCGCGCGGCCATCAATCAGTGGCGGGTGGTGTTCTTCCGCGACCAGGACATCAGCAATGACGAGCTGAAGGCCTTCGGCCGCAATTTCGGGCCCCTGACTCCTGCCCACCCGATCTCCGAAGGCCTCGACGACCATCCGGAGATCTGGGAGCGGCATGTGGCCGAATACCGCGAGCGCCGGGACAAGGACGAGCAGGACCTTCGCATCCCTACCGCGCGGCCGCCGCGGGACTACAAGGGCTGGCATATCGACATCACCTTCGTGGCCAATCCGAACAGCTATTCCCTGCTGCATGGGACCGAGATCCCGGCCTATGGGGGCGACACCCTGTTCGCCAACCTGGTCGCCGCCTATCAGGGCCTCTCACCCAAGATTCAGCGGCTGATCGACGACCTGCAGGCGGTCCATCAGACCTCCAGCTACGATTCCGGCGGCCGCGAGCGCAAGCCGCGCAAGGACGGCCGCTCCACCGGCCCGTTCGTCTCCCTGCACCCGCTGGTGCGCGTTCACCCGGAGACCGGTGAGAAGCTCTTGTTCCTCAATCCCGGCACCACCACCCACATCGTCGGTCTGAAGGAACGCGAGAGCTCGGCGCTGCTGGAGCTGCTCTATGGAGAGCTGACCCGCCCGGAATACGCCGTGCGCTTCCGCTGGTCGCCCAAGGCCCTTGTCGTCTGGGACAACCAGGCCGTCGCCCACGCCGGGCCCATCGACTACGCCCACTTCAACCTGGGCCGGACCGTCCGCCGCATTACCGTCGCGGGCGAGCTGCCCACCGGTCCCGACGGCTTCCGTTCGCAGGCCTTGGAAGGCCCGCTGTTCAACGTCCTCGGCTGATCGCCAACCGAGGCTTCCAGGCCCGGGCGCGGTGCGGGAGAGCGCCGCGCCTGGGTCCCACCTTCATCGAGAGTGAGTTCCCGTGATCCGGTTGAAGGCCTTCCCGATCCTGGCTGCGGCGCTGGTGGCGAGCCTTGCGCTCACGGCCTGCGGCAAGGACGCCGCTCCAGCGGGGCCGAAATTGGCGCTCGACGCGCCGCTGCCCGAGACCATTCCGGCTGGCACGAAGCTGGTGATCGGCGATCCCACCACCCAGCGGGTGGTCGAGCTCAACGGCTGGGACAAGGACCTGCCGTTCCAGATCGAATGGGCCCAGATCAGCGGCGGCCCGGCGGTGACCGAAGCCTTCCACGCCAAGGCGCTGGACGTAGGCTCGGCGGCCAACATCCCGCCCATCCACGCCATCTGGGTCGGCATTCCGGTGAAGATGATCGCCGTGCGCTTGCGCAAGGATCACGTGAACTTCCCTCTGTTCGAGCTGGGGATCGCGCCAAAGGCGGGGATCAAGTCCCTGGCCGACCTGCGCGGCAAGAAGATCGCCTACAGCCCCGGCCAGGTGCAGGGGGAGGTGGTGTTGCGGACCCTGGCGGCCGTGGGGCTCACCCAGAAGGACGTGACCCTGGTGGAGCTGCCCTCGACCGGCGATGTCTATCCCAACGCCCTCGTCAGCGGCCTGGTGGACGTGGCGCCCCTGGGCGCCGGCGTCGCCACCAAGCGCTACCTCGACAACTACGCCCGCGACGGCGCCCAGGTCCTGCGCCATCCGCCCTATCGCGACGACCTGACCAACCTCTACGTCCGCGCCGAGACCCTGCATGACCCTGCCAAGGCGGCCGCGCTGCGGGCCTATGTGAAGCTGTGGGCGCGGGCCGTCGAATGGCAGGCCACCCACAAGGCCGAATGGCGCGACGCCTACTATGTCCGCCAGGAAGGCCTCTCGCCCGAGGACGCTGAGTTCGTGGTCCGCGCGGCCGGCGATCCCGTCATCCCCCGCGACTGGACCGAAGCCATCGGCATGCAGCAGTCCTCCATCGACTTCCTCGCCAAGGAAGGCGGCCAGAAGCGCTTTGACGCCGCCGAGATCTTCGATCGCCGGTTCGAGGCCCTCGCCGCCGAGGCCGCGCCCAAGATCGCCGTCGGCCCCGCACCCGCCCAGACCGAAGGGAAGACCAACCCATGACCGCCGTTCCCGTTCAGAGCGCGCCGGCCCAACGCATCCGTCCGGCCCGCCCGGCGGCGGCTCCGGGGGCGGCGCGCCGCAAGCGCAGGCTCGGGCTGGGAGAGCCGCTGTCCTATGGGTGGCTGCTTGGGCCGGGCCTGCTGCTGGCGTTCTGGAGCGTGGGCGCGGCGGTGGGGTTCATCGATCCGCGCACGCTTCCGGCGCCCTGGGTGGCGCTGCACACCGGCTGGGATCTCATCCAGCAGGGCCGCCTGCAGGAGCACCTGGCGATCTCCGCCTTCCGCGCCGGTCAGGGCCTGGTCTGGGGCGTCGGCATCGGGGTTGTCGTGGCCCTGCTGTCGGGCCTTACCCTGCTGGGCGGCTACCTGATCGACGGGGTCGTGCAGCTCAAGCGCGCGATTCCGACCCTGGCGCTCATCCCGCTGTTCATCCTGTGGTTTGGGATCGGGGAGGGGATGAAGGTCATCGTCATCGCGCTCTCGGTGTTCATCCCGATCTATGTCCACACCCACAACGCCCTGCGCGCCATCGACATCAAGCATGTGGAGTTGGCCGAGACCCTTGGCCTCTCGCCGCTGGCCTTTGTGCGCCACGTGGTGCTGCCTGGCGCGCTGCCCGGCTTCATGCTGGGCCTGAGGTTCGGGGTGATGGGCGCCTGGCTGGCCCTGGTCGTGGTGGAGCAACTGAACGCCACCTCCGGCATCGGCTACATGATCAACCTCGCCCGCACCTATGCGCAGTCCGACGTGATCCTGCTGGGCCTGGTGGTCTACGCGATCCTCGGCGTCTCCTCGGACGTCGCCGTCCGCCTGCTGGAAAGCAAAGTCCTCTCCTACCGCAGGACCCTGGCCAAATGACCGCGACCGTCCGCATCCGCGACCTCGTCCGCCGCTTCACGCTCAAGGGCGTGCTGAACGGCATCGACCTCGACATCCAACGCGGCGAGTTTGTCGCCCTGCTGGGGCGGTCGGGTTCCGGCAAGAGCACCCTGCTGCGGGCGCTCGCCGACCTCGATCGGGAGGCCACCGGCTCCGGCGAGATCGTCGTTCCCGACAAGATCTCCGTGGTGTTCCAGGACGCCCGCCTGCTGCCCTGGAAGCGCGTCCTCGATAATGTGATCCTTGGCCTCGAAGGCCCCGACATCCGCCAGCGAGGCGAGCAAGCCCTGGCCGAGGTGGAGCTTGCTGGGCGGGAAAATTCCTGGCCCTACGAGCTCTCCGGGGGAGAGCAGCAGCGGGTGGCGCTGGCCCGCTCCCTGGTGCGCGAGCCCGAGCTCTTGCTGGCCGACGAGCCGTTCGGCGCGCTGGACGCGCTCACGCGTATCCGCATGCACGTGCTGCTGCGGCGGCTGTCGGAGGTTCACAATCCGGCGGTCCTGCTGGTCACCCACGACGTGGACGAGGCTATCGAGCTGGCCGACCGGGTGGTGGTGCTGGACGATGGCAAGATCGCCGCAGACCTGACCATCGACCTGCCCAAGGCCGGTGAGCCGCGCCGGGCCCAGGTCGCCGCCCTGCGCCGCGAACTGCTGGGCTACCTCGGTGTGGAGGACGTCATCGACGGTCCTCCGACCGCTGCTCTGCACGCCGTCTGACGCTCCGAACTTCCGGACCGCTCCTGACAGGAAAACCGGCGTCCCATGGGCGCCGGTTTTCCTTTGTTTCGGGTAGGCCTCGATCCCGCTGTCAGGCGCCTGCGCGAGAGGCCAGGGCCTCGAGGACTCCGCCGGCGTTGCGGAAACGCCGGCGGCCAAATCTCCCTAGCTGCGCGGTGGCGTCAGAACTTCGCCCTCAATGTGACCCCGTACCTGGCCGGCTGGTTGTAGTTGACGGTCCGCCCGAGATAGGCCGTCACCCCGGCGCCCGAGGGCGCCGCCAGCAGGGCCTGAGAGATGATGTTCTTCTCGTCGGTGGCGTTGTTCGCATAGACCGAGATGTCGTACTTGCCATCGTCCAGCCGCACCCCGGCCCGCAGGTTGAGGTTAAACTGAGACGGCACCTGGGTGTAGATCGACTGGGTCACGCCCGTCCCGTACTCGCTGGTGTAGGAATACTCCGCATAGGTGTAGAACTCCGTTTCCGGCCCGATCTGGGTTTCCCAGGAGGGGGTGATGGAGAGTGCCCACTTGGGGGCATAGGGCGCCGTCTGACCCTTGGCGTCGACGGTCGCCACGCCATTGTAGCTCAGCTCGGGCGGAGCCGGGAGAGAGGGCGCCCGGGTGTAGACGGCGTCGTTGTAGTTCCCGTCGAAGGTCAGCCGCAGTCCGTGACCCAAGACGGCGGCCGCGCTCCACTCGACACCGCGGGCGCGGATGTCGCCGACATTGGTGGCGCCCCGCTGGGGCGTTCCGTTGGGCAGGATATAGGAGATCGAGGTCTGGAAGCCCTCAAGGGTCGACTGATAGGCCGCGAGATTGAGCGTCAGGCGACGGTCGAACAGGTAGGCTTTGACCCCGACCTCCAGGTTGTCCGTCGTCGTCGGCGCAACGGCGGGCGCCGAGGGATCGAGCGAGCGGTTGTTCAGGTCCAACCCGCCTGCCTGGAATCCCGTGGCGTAGGTGGCGTAGGTCGTGATGTCGGGCGTGACCTTGTAGGACAGGCTGACCGTGCCAGAGATGTTGTCGGCTGAGGTGGCCAGGTTGAGCGCATAGCCGGTGGTCGCGGGCGTCGTGGGATAGCCGGGCGTCGTATAGACCACCCCCGGGTTGCGCTGAACGGCGTCGATGGCGTTGTAGAACGCCGTCAACTGGGCGTTCGTCACGCCTGTGGGAAGCGAGGTCGGGAGTAGGCTGGTGTCGACCGGGCTGCTGCCCGTCTTGCGGTCGTAGGTGTAGCGAAGGCCGCCGGTCAGTTCCAAGACGTCGTTGATATGCCAGGTCGCCTGCGCATAGGCGGCCGCATTCCGGTTCTCCACATATGTGTTTTCAATGATCTGAGCGCCGGTCAACTGGGACCTGAACGACAACGGAATGGGCGTGAAGGCCGTCCCGGCTACGGTGTTGTAGGCGTTGTACCAGGGAATGACGTCAGCCCCGAACTGGTGGACCACATAGTGATCCTTCAGCTTGGAATAGTAGAGGAACGCCCCGACCTGCCACTCGAAGGGGCCGGGGTGCTTGGACGCCAGACGGAACTCCTGGCTCAGTTGTTCGCTGCGGCTGATCGCCATGTTCTGGTAGATGTCGAGGGGCGATGAATCGCTGTCCTGGGGCGGATCAAACGTCCACAGGCGCCAAGCGCTGATCGAGGTCAGGGTCGCCCAATCGAAATCATAGTCGACCGTGACCGACACCCCCGCGTTCTCGGTGTGCATGTGGTTGTAGTTGTTGGTGATGTTCGACTCTGGATCCACCGTCGGGTTCCAGTTCTGCACCCCGCCGAAGTTCGCAAGCTGGCTGAGCGCATTCCGCGCATTCGTGACTCGCGTCTGCTGGGCCGCGGTGGTGTTGATGCCCCAATTGCCGGGACCGTAGAGCTCGGCGATCCCGCCGCCCGAACTGAAGCCCGAGGAACTGTCGCTCTCCACGTTCAGGTCGCCCGAAATATTGATGCTCAGGTCGCCGGTGGCGATGAGGAACTGCTGGCGCACCCCCCAACGTTCCGTGCCGGCGGTCTTGGAGTGGTCGGTGGCGGTGGGAGCGTAGATGCCCTTCTGCTCCGCGGCGGCTTTGAAGCCGGGCCGCAGCGGCGTGGAGACCCAGCCATCGGCCTTGGTCGCGAACACCGCCGTGCGGAAGGCCATGATGTCGTTGATGGGGCCGGTGATGACCGCCTTGCCCTGGCGGAAGTTGTAGTTGCCGAGCGAGGCCTCGAAAAACTGGCTGGGCGTGAAGCTCGGCTTGTTGAAGGTGACGTTCAGCGCCCCGGCCGCGGCGTTGCGCCCGAACAGGGTGCCCTGCGGACCGCGCAGGATTTCGAAGCTGCTGACGTCGACCAGGTCCTGCAGCACCTGCCCTGGACGGGCCTGATAGACGCCGTCGAAGTAGACGCCGATGGCGTTGTCGAGGCCGTCGGCGGCGGTCGGCGCATAGCCGATGCCGCGGATCGTCACCGAGAAATTGCGTGGATTGCCGCCGGTCGAATTCAGGCCGGGCGTCTGGGCGATCAGGGTCTGGAGATCGATCGTGCCCTTAGCCGCCAGGGTCGCGCCGCTGATGGCCTGCACCGAAACCGGAACGTCCTGCAGCTTTTCGGACCGGCGGCGCGCCGTCACCAGAACCTCGCCCACGTCGGCCGCGGCGCTTGCCGCGGCCTCGTCGGCCCAGGCCAGTGACGGCGCCGATGGCGCCGTGAAGAGAGCCGTGGTGGCGAGCAGCGCCCGCACGTAAGTCAAACGTTTCACTCTAGAAAGCCCCATCCAATGCGCGTGTATAAGGCACAAAGATTGAGGTCATCACGATGAAATCGTCACATCAGAATTTATATTATTCCTGAAAAGGAAAGCTACTACACATATTTCGCGATGAAATATGTACATATTTCCTTCGTCGAATATTCGACTTTGTATCCCATGTTCTTGAAATCTATGGATGTGTCGGCGGGCTAGGGACGCCTTCGGATCCCGCCTAGACGGCGATAGGTTCTGCGGGAACCAGGCGAAGGGCGTCGGCGGGATAGCGCTCGCCGACCGTCGACCCTGGTGTAAAGACGGCCTCGAGTTCAGCAACCGTGGCGGCGTCCAGGACAAGGTCGTTGGCGGCCCAGTTCGCTTCGAGGTGCGGGATGCGTCGGGTTCCGGGGATCGGCGTCACCCCCTTGGAGAGCACCCAGGCGAGGCTCACCTGGCCGATACTGACGCCGAGCCGCTTGGCCACGCCTTCGATGGCCTCGCGCCGTCGGCTGTTGGCCGCCACGGCTTCAGGCTGGAAGCGGGGGTGGATGCGCCGTCGGTCGTCGGCGTCGATCACCTCCGAGCCCGCCAGGAACCCGCGGCCCAGAGGGCTGTAGGACACGAAGCCGATGCCCAACTCGCGGGTCACGGGCAGGATTTCGGCCTCTACGCCCCGGGTCCAAAGCGAGTACTCGCTCTGGAGCGCGGTGATCGGATAGGTGGCGTGGGCCCGGCGCAGGCCGTCGGCGCTGGCTTCGGAGACGCCGACGCCGCCGATCTTTCCCTCGTCCTTCAGCCGGCCGAGTTCGCCCACGGAGTCCTCGATCGGGATCTGCGGGTCGACCCGGTGGAGGTAGTAGAGATCGATCTGATCGACCGCCAGGCGCTTAAGGCTGGCCTCCACCGCGTCCCGGGCGCGGACCGGCGCGCCGCTCGCGCTGTTGTGGGTGAACTTGCTGGCGATGACCAGGCCGTCGCGGCGGCCCTTCAAGGCCTGGCCCAGCAGGGTCTCGTTGTGACCGTTCCCATAGCCTGTGGCGGTGTCGAAGAAGGTGACGCCGAGCTCGATGGCGCGATGGATGGTCTGGATCGACGCTTCGTCCTCCGCCGCGCCATAGACGCCGGAAAGGCCCATGGCGCCAAATCCCTGACGGCTGACGGTGAGATGACCGAGCTTTGGCATGATGATGTCTCCAGGGGCGGATGGTGAAGGTGGGTTGGGGCCGCCGCTCATCGACGACAGGATGAAGGCTATCGCCGCCGCGGAGTGGTCGCCACGCTCATTTCCTATGGAATCGATAGGATTTTCTAATAGCCGGTCGCACAGGGAGGTCGTACCCGACCGGTTCATCGACGAATGGCGCGCGGGATTGGCGCGGGCGCGCCGGCGATCCGCTCGAGGTTTCCATCGAAGCCACGCGCCTCCAGGCTGACGAAACCATCGCGATTTGGCATGACCACCTTGCGTAGGCTGGTCGCGTCGAGGACCGCGTCTGGCCGCACCACACCGTCAACAGAGAGCAGATAGGCCACGACAGCATAGGTCTGGTCGGCGGTCAGAGACTGCGGCGCGTCGTGCGGCATGGCGCGGCGGATGTAGTCGAACAAGGGGGGAGCGTAGGGCCAGTAGCTGGCCGGGGTGCGGATCGGTTGGGACCCGGCCAGGGAGCCCACCCCTCCGGTAAGGCGGTCGGCCGGACCGCCTGCGCCGTTCTCGCCATGGCAGGCCTGGCAGCGTTCGGCGAACACCATAGCGCCCTGGGCCGCCGAGCCCGAGCCGGCGGGAAGTCCTTCGCCATCGGCGGTGACCGTCAGCTCCCAGCGTGCGATCTCCTCCGCGCTCGCCTTGCGCCCCAGGCTGGGCCGTTCGGGCGCGGGCGCCTCCTTGGCGCTGAGCACGGCGAACCCTCCCAGCCCGGCCCCGGCAAGCACAGCAATCGCGATCAGGCGTCTAGGCGTAGACATGGCTGACCCGGCCATGCCGATCCACGCCCCAGGCCTGGATGCTGTTGTTGTGATACCCGCGTCCGCCTTTGTACCTGGCCTGCCAGTCGCTTCGCGTGGGCTGGACGGCGCCGGTCTCGTCGGTGGCCCGGCTCATCAGCACCGCCGGCCCGCCGCTCCAGGCCCAGGGGATGGTGAAGCGGGTCAAGGCCTTGGAGAGGACCGGCTCGGTCAGCGCCGCCTCCGCCCAGCTTTTCCCGCCGTCGGCCGAGACCTCGACCTTGCGGATCCGCCCGCGACCGGACCAGGCCAGGCCGCTGATCTGATGATAGCCAGGGTCCCGCAGGTCCAGGCCGAAAGACGGCTGCAGGATCGCTGACTTCACGCCCATGGCCAGGGAGAACATCTCGGCTCGGCCATCGGGAAGCAGGTCGGTGTATTTGGAGGTCTCCTCCCGGGAGAAGGCAGGGTTGGCCATGACCTTCAGGCGCCGCAGCCACTTGATCGAGGTGTTGCCTTCGTAGCCCGGCAGCAGCAGCCGCATGGGATAGCCCTGCTCGGGACGCAGGGGCTCGCCGTTCTGGTAGAGGGCGATCAGCGCGTCATCCAAGCATTTGGCCAGGGGCACGCTGCGGGCCATGGCCGCGGCATCAGCGCCCTCTGCCTGGACCCATCGGCCGTCCGAAGACACTTGAGCCTCGTCGAGGAGGGTCGAAAGGCGGATTCCCGTCCATTCCGTGCCGGACAGCAGGCCGTGGAGGGCGCCGGCGCTGACCTGTTCCGGCTTTGCGGCGCCTAACGCGCCGCTGTTGCCGGAGCATTCCAGGAACAAGATCCTCGTTTCCGTCGGATAGCGCAGAAGGTCCTCAAATCGGAAGATCAGCGGCCGCTTCACCAGGCCGTGGATCAGCAGCTCGTGGCGCGTGGGATCGATGGCCGGGACGCCGCCATGGTGGCGCTCGAAGTGGAGGCTGCTCGGCGTGATCGTTCCCGCCAGGAGCTGCAACGGCGTGCGTGACGATCCGGAGCTTGGAAAGGAGAGGTCGCCGACAATCCGCTCGATCTTCTCGGCGGCCGGCGCCCGCCCGCCGTAGCCGCTGAGCGGCGCCCCTTGAGTCCTCATCCAGGCCGGCGCCGCCGAACCGCCGCTCTCCCGCGCGGTGACCTCGACTGCGCCCAGCGAAAGGCCGCCGGCCACCAGCAGGGCGCGGCGATGCAGCAGTCCACCGCCGGCGACGGGTTCTTGCTCGGGATTGCGCGATCTCATCTTCGTGCGCGGCGCGCCAGCTACTTCAGCTCGAACCCCAGGTCGGCCAGGACCTGGCGCAGCTCGTGCCGGCCGGCCATGGATTCGGGCCCTCGTGTCCGGTTCCCGGCCTGCTCGGTCCAGTCGATCTCGGGCATGGCCTGCTCCCTCTGGAAGCTGCGCAGGACCTCGTTGTAGTCCCATGCGGCTTGTGTCTGGGCCTCGCCCCAGTTGTAGCGCTCCCGGTGCAGCACCGAGGCCTGGGGCAGGCGTGGCTTCACCGCGGCCGGCCGCGCCGCATCGGGCCAGCCGAGGGCCAGGCCCAGCAGCGGGAACACCCGGGGCGGCAAGCCGAGTTCGGCGGCCACTTCCCGCGGCTTGTTGCGGATGCCGCCGATGTAGACGGCCCCGAGCCCCTGGGACTCGAGCGCCACCACCGCGTTCTGCGCCGCCAGCGAGGTGTCCACGGCCCCCAGGAGAAAGGTCTCCAGATAGTCCAGGGCTCCGCTAGGCGCCTGGCGCAGCCCCGCCAGCGCCCAGAGCCGGTGCAGGTCGATCAGCCAGACCAGGAAGACCGGCGCCTCGAGGATGTGCCGCTGATTTCCGGCCAGGGCGGCGAGCCGGGCCTTGCGTTCCGGATCCTCCACCGCCACCAGGCTCCAGACCTGCAGGTTGGAGGACGAGGCCGCCGACTGCGCCGCGGTGACCAGGGTCTCCAGAGCGCCTTCCGGCAGGGGATCGGGACGAAAGGCCCGCACCGACCGATGAGCGACCAGCACCTCCAGGGTCTGGTTCCAGCCCTCCGGCGATGGGGTGTCGTCGCGACGGTAGCGCTGGAGGGGCAGCGCGTCGGCCGGCCCGGGCCCCGCGCTGGAGAGGTCGGAAGCCGTCTGCGCCACCGTCAGGCCTCCGTCAGGATTTTGTCACGGAGCAGCGGGAGCAGGTCCCGGCCCTGGCGCTTGATCTCCGCAAGATAAGGGGTGTCCGACAGCACAAAGTGACGGATGCCCAGGTCCCGATACTTCTTTAGAGAGCGCGCCACATCCTGCGGCGAGCCGACCAGCCAGGTCGTGCTCGCGCCGCCGCCGCCGAACTTGCCCGGCGCGGTATAGAGGTTGTCGTCCAGGACCTCGCCGCGCGCATGCAGGTCCAGCAGTCGCTGCTGGCCAACGGCCTTGGAGCGGCGGTGGTCGCCCCAACCCTGGCCCTGACGCTTGGCCATCTCGGCGACCTTGGCCTCGGCGTCGGCCCAGGCTTCCTCGGTGGTGTCGCGCACCAGGGTGGTGATGCGCAGGCCGAACTCCAGGGGCGGCAGGTCACGGTCGAGATCCCGGCTCAGCGCCTTCAGCCGGGCGATCCTCTCGCTCACGCCGTCCAGGGGCTCGCCCCAGAACAATTGCACGTCGGCCTCCGTGGCCGAGGTGCGCTCGGCGGCCTCCGACGCTCCGCCGAAATAGAGCTTCGGGTGGCGCCGCTCGCCGCGGGGCGTGATCCGGGGCGCCACCGTGGAGCCCTTCACCTGGAAGTGCTCGCCCTCGAAGGTCACGTCCTCCTCCGTCCACAACCGGCGGGTCAGTCGCATGAACTCCCTGGTCCGATCGTATCGCTGGGCCTGATCGCCCTCTGAATCGCCGTAGGCCGCCAGGTTGTCCTGGCCGGAGACGATGTTGATCCGCACCCGGCCGCCGGTCAGTTCGTCCAGGGTGGCGGCGCTGGCGGCGAAGTTCGCCGGCCGCCAATAGCCCGGCCGGATGGCGATCAGCGGCTCGAAGGTGGTGGTTCGCGCGCTCAGGGCCGCGGCCACCGTGAAGGTGTCCGGCCGGCCCCAGCCGGACCCTAGCAAGGCCCCGCGCCAGCCGTGGTCCTCCAGCGCCAGCGCTTGGGCGGTCAGGGTCTCCAGGCTGCTGGGATGCTCTTCGGCGTCATCGCCCCGGTGGCCGGGGGCGACGGTGTTGGGGATGTACCAGAGGAATTCCGAGCCGCCGTCTACAGCCAAGTGTCCATCAGCACTCATGGGATGTCTCCTGTCGCCCGCCAAGCCGTGGGGATAGAAATTCCTATGAGTTTGATAGGAGTTTAGTCCCCTCAGTTTTTCTACCGAAGCGGCGCGGTTGGCTAATCGGCCGGCTTGGCCCTCTGGCTCGGCCCGACCAGGCCGCCGGCGACTTCAACGACGCGCCGCCCGCCGCCGACCATCATCAAACTGTTGCGTAGAGCCGCTTTAGAAGCGCCGCTGCGGCTACCGGCGTCTGCCTCGGCCCGCATTCCACGGGGGCGGTCGCATCCGATGAACGGCGAGCGGGACATCATTACGGCGTGGATCGCCCGGGAAATCGTTCCCCACGAAGGCGCCATGCGCAAATGGCTGGCGCGGCGCTGGCGCGGCGCGGTCGATGCGGAAGACGTCATCCAGGAAGCCTATTGCCGGATCGCCGGGCTGGCGCGGGTCGACCACATCGACAACCCCGCCGCCTATTTTCACCGCACCGTCCATACCGCGGCCACGGACATGGCGCGCCGGGCCGGCGGAAACAGTCTGGTCTCCGTGAGCCAAGACGACTGGTTTGGCGTCATCGATAACAGGCCCCTGCAGGATCGCGCGCTGGAGGCGACCGAGGAGCTCCGACGGGTGAATGCGCTGCTTTCGAACCTTTCCGACACCTGTCGCCGGGTGATCGAGCTGCGGCGCATCGAGGGTCTGACGCGAAAGGAAACGTCCGAGCGGTTGGGCGTGAGCGAGAACGACGTGAAGAACCTGTTGGTGCGCGGCCTGCAGAAAGTCCTGAGGTCGATGGCCGAGCAGGACGCCGAGGACGAAGATCGGGAGAGCGCCCCGAGGAAGGTGCGGGCGAATGGCTAGCGCAATTTCGGCGGGGATCATCGACGAGCAGGCCGCGCGATGGGCGGTCGAGGCCGCGTGCGGCGAGCTGACGGCCGAGGGCCGCGCCGAACTGGAGGTCTGGCTGGCGGCGGACCGGCGTCATCGCGGCGCCTATGCGCGGGCGCGGGCGGTGTTTCTGGCCATGGAAGACGCCGTGGTCGGGGGCCGTCCCCCGGCGAGGGCGTCGATGCCGGTTCTGGTCCATGAGGCCGCGGCCCCGGCCGCCGCGCGGCCGCCTCCGCCTCGCCGGGGGATGTTCTTCGGCGCTGCGCTCGCCGCGTCGTTTACAGCCCTGGTCGTGGTCGGGGCGCTGGTCGCCTCGCGCCCCCAGCCATCCGCTCCGGCGGTCGAGCATGTGGTCAAGCTGCAGGACGGCTCGGTCGCAACGCTGCAGCGCGACGCGCGGATCGACGTCGTCCTTTCGCAGGACGCCCGGCGGATCACCCTGCTGAGCGGCAGCGCCACCTTCCGGGTCGCCAAGGATCAGGCCCGCCCCTTCGTGGTGCGGGCGGGGGAGGTCAGCGCCCAGGCGACCGGGACTGTCTATTCGGTCGGGCGGGTCGGCCCGCGGGGCGGAACCGTGAAGGTGCTGGAAGGCGGCGTGCTGGTCTGGCCCGGCGAGGCGCGCGAGCAGGCGGTGCTGTTGCGCGCCGGCCAGTCGCTGACCCTCGACCCGCCGCCGCAGGCGCGCCCGCGTCCGGAGAAGGTGGCGAGCAGGGGCCCGGCGCGGCCGGCCGCATCGCCCCAGATCGCCCTCGACGACACCCCGATCGGGGTGGCGGTGACCCGTTTCAACCGCATCAACGGGACCAAGATCGTCCTGGCCGACCCGGCGATCGGCGACATCCGGATCGTGGGGCTGTTCAAGACGGACGATCCGGACGAGTTCGCTCGCATGGCTGCGGCGATATCGGGCGGCGAGGTGGAACGCGGCGACGGCGTGATCATAATAAAACTGAGATAAATCAGAGCAAAACATTTCACACGTCAGGCCCGATCCAAATTCGGGAGAGCCCCTGTCGAGAGATTGAAAGACGTCAATCTTCGGGGGTCCACCAAGTGCGTTCCATATTCCGATCGACTGCTTCCGCCGCGGCGGTCGCAGCGATGCTCTGCGTTCCTGCATTGGCTCAGGCCCAGACGCGTAACTTCGATGTGGCGGCGCAGCCCGCCTCCAGCGGCATTCAGGAATTCGCCCGCCAGGCCGGAATCCGGATCATCGCGACGGCCGCCGACACCCGCGAGCGCAGGACGAACGCGGTCCAGGGCAGCCTCGAGACGCGCGCGGCGATGGACCGGCTGCTGTCGGGCACCGGGCTCTCGGTGCGCAGCTTCGACGGCGCCATTGCGGTGCTGAGCGCCGCGGACGGGCGGTCCGAGGCGGACGCCGAGGTCGAGGCGCTCTTCGTCACCGGCACCCGCATCGCCCGGCCGGAGCTGGACTCGTCCATGCCGGTGAGCGTCGTCTCGTTCGACGCGGCGAAGGATTTCGGCCGGTTCACCGCCTATGACGCGCTGAAGCAGGTGCCGGCCATCGCCCCGGGCCTGGGCGAATGGAGCTCCCGCAGTCAGGCCTATGACAAGGGCGTCGCGAACATCAACCTGCGCAACATGGGCGCGAACCGTTCGCTGGTGGTGGTCGACGGACACCGCTGGGTCTCGGGCGGCGCGCGCACGATGGCGGTCGACCTCAACACCATTCCCTCGGCGCTGATCGAACGCTTCGAGGTCGTCACGGGCGGGGCGGCGGCGATCTACGGCGCGGACGCGGTGACCGGGGCGGTCAACGTCATCATGAAGAAGGAGATGGCCGGGGTGTCGGCTTCGGCCACGGCCGGCGTTTCCGAAGAGGGCGACGCCGAGCAGTACCAGTTCTCGGCGGCGACGGGCTTCAACTTCGCCGATGATCGCGCCCGCGTCGTGGTGGGCGGCAACTACATCTACACCTCGCCGGTGCTGGCCACCGACCGCTACCCGAAGAACTGGGCCTATCAGGTCAATCCCGACAATACCGGGCCGAACGACGGCATCCCGGACAACATCATCGTCGACACCAAGCAGTTCTACCGGTCGAACTACTCGACCTTCTGCCTCTTCGACCGCCAGGGATGCGGGACGACGCGGAACGGAGACTGGTACCAACTGATCAATGGCCAGGTGACGCCGATCCCCCGGGACTCCTATCGCGTCATCACCACCGGCGAGCTCGGCACCCAGGCGGGCGGGCCGGACACCGCCTTCGGCACCCTGACCAACATCACCATCCGCGACGAGTCCAAGAAGGCCTCAGCCTACGCAAACCTCTCCTACGACCTGACGCCGGACATCGTCTGGAACACCTCGTTCGGCCTCGCCAAGAGCTGGGTCAGCGGCAGCAGCTCATGGCCGCACTATCGGGACGATTTCCGGCCGACCAACTGGTGGGGGATCAATCCCGCCACCGGAGCGGGCCACTCGGGGGAAGTCGCGCGGCTGACCGATCCCTATCTGCCGGAATCGCTGCGCCAGTTCATGGTGGCGAACGGCCTGACCTCCATCCCCCTGAACCGCCAGTACACCAACCTGCCGATCCAGGAGGAGATCCACGACCGCACCGCCTTCACCCTGGGCTCCGATGTGGGTGGCCCGCTGACCGAGCGGCTGAACTGGCAGGCCTTCGTTCGCTACGGCCAGGTGAGGGACGAGGTCCGCTACACCAACATGCTCGGCAAGCGCGAATGGCTGTATGGGCGGGACGCCATCCTGCTGGATGGACAGGTCGTCTGCGCCGACGCCGGCGCGCGCGCGGCCGGGTGCGTGCCCTTCAACTTCTACACCACGGACGCGCCCAGCCAGGCGTGGGTGGACTATGCGATGTACGACCGCCACGAGCGGACGAAGAACCGCATGCTGAACGCCGGCGTCGGCGTCGACGGCAGCCTGTTCAGCCTGCCGGCCGGCGACGTGCTGGTGGCCGCCGGTCTCGAGTGGCGACAGGAAAAGCTCAGCACGCGCGATGATCCCGATGCGGCCAAGCTCAGCAACATCATCTGGGCGCCCGGCATGGACCATTCGGTGCATCCGCCGATGGACGCCACCCGCAATGTCTCCGAAGCCTATGGCGAGCTGGTGATTCCGCTGCTGCGCGAGGCGCCCCTCGCGCACAAGCTGACGGTCGAAGGCGCCTATCGCTATTCCCACTACAACGACAACCCCTCCACGGACACTTGGAAGGTGGGGTTCAACTGGGCGCCGATCCCCGGCCTGACCGTTCGCGGGGCTAAGTCGTACAGCGTGCGCGTGCCCAACTTCGGCGAGCTCTTCTCCCCGATCGGCGTCCAGAACCTGGGCAGCATCGCCGACCCCTGCGAAGTCAGCCTCATCAATCAGGACAAGGACCGGGCGGCGAATTGCGCGGCGACGGTTCCGGGGTGGACCGGGCCGCTGCCCGACGCCAACCTCAACGCCCCGAGGATCTTCACCGGCGGCAATCCGAACCTGACGCCGGAAACCGGAGACACCCATTCGTTCGGCGTGGTCCTGCAGCCGAGCTTCGTCCCCGGCTTCGACCTCGCCGTCGACTACTGGGCGATCGACATCGAGAACGTCGTCACCTCGATCGCCTACACCACGATCATGAACAACTGCGTGGACGCCAGCGGCGGCCCGGACATGGGCTACTGCCGGTACGTGCATCGCCACGCGACCAGCGGCCCCGGCCACTTGGCCGGCCAAGTGGACTATGTGGAGGCGCAGTTCGCCAACCTGGCGGCCCGCCGCTCACGGGGGATCGACTATTCCGCAAATTACCGCGTCCCGGTTGGCGACGGCACGCTTCGCCTCAGCTTCATGGGATCGCAGTTGCTCGAACAGACCACGGTCGCCCAGGCCGGCGGCGCGGGCAGCGACGCCGCCGGACAATGGAACAATCCGAAGTTCAAAGGCACGCTGACGGCCGGGTACGAGATCGGGCGGTTCCGGCTCGGCGTGAACACCACCTACACCTCGGCCAGCCGCTTCAACATCAACGACCAGTCGGACGAGACCCGCGAGAAGTCCGAAGTTCCTGCGTACCTCACCCACAATCTCAGCCTGATGTTCAGTCCGACCGATCAATACAGCGTCCAGTTCGGCGTGAGGAACTTCACCAACAACAGGATCGAGCATCCGGTGCTTCAGTGGACCTATGCCGCTCCGAACCAGACTGAAGGAAACGCCCAGGGCGTCGCCTTCATGGACGCGGTCGGCCGCTACTTCTACCTCACCCTCAAGGCGGACTTCTGATCATGCGGCCGCTTCTCTCGCTCATCGCCTCCGCCGCAATGCTCATGCCGTACGCCGTGGCGCACGGAGCCGAGCCCGGCCGGCCGATCGTAATCGCCCACCGCGGCGGCGCATTGCTGATGCCGGAAAACACCTTGCCGGCCTTCGACCACGCCATCCGGCTCGGCGCCGAAATGCTCGAGTTCGACATGGTCGTGACCGCCGACGACCAACTCGTCGTTCAGCATGATCCCACCGTCAACGCGACCTTCTGCACGCCCGAGGCCGGTTCCGGGGTGTCGCCGGGCCCCATCCGGGCGATGAAGCTCGCCGACGTGCTCAAGTTCGATTGCGGATCGAAGCACCGGGCGATCTATCCGACACAAACGCCGGTTCCGGGGACGCGCATGCCCACGCCCGACGCCGTGTTCGCCCGCTACAAGGACACCCCGGCGCTGTTCTTCGGCGAGACCAAGATGCCCAAGCCGGCGGAGGGGCAGGTCGATCCCGTGGCGTTCGCCCGTCTGGTCGAGGCCGCCGTCCGCAAGCATGGTCTGGAGGACCGCTTCATCCTTCAGTCCTTCGACTGGAGGACGCTCGACGCGATGCACGAGATCAACCCGCGCATCCGCACCTGCCTGCTGGGCGCCAAGGCCGAAAAGGGCGCGTATCTGCCGCTCCTGCGCCAGCATCACGCGAGCTGTCTGACCTTGAGCTCCAAGGTCACGGACGCGGACGAGGTGAAGCAGCTACGCGACGCCGGCGTGATGGTGATCTCCGACGTCGTCGACGACGAAGCCGGCTGGCGCATCAACCGCGAGCTAGGCATGAGCGCGATCTTCACGAACGACCCGGCGGGCCTGATCGCGTTCCTCAAGCGCTCGCCGAATTGACCCTCACGCTGCGGGGGCGACGTGGAATTGCCCGTGCCCCCGCTTGTCGGCCGCGAGCCGAAGTCCGCCGTTGGCGCCAATCTGACGCTAACTCGTCGGCTCCCGCTCACAGAGATTGCTCCACCCTTCGGCGCGATACACGGTCGAGGCCAAGGCGCGGGTCCCGCGCTCCGCCCGGCCGACGGGGGTGGCGATGCTCGCCACGATGCGACCACTGGGCGTTCGGGCGCAGAAGACGGTTCTCTCCACTTCCCCGGCATCGACCACCTCGGTCTTTCCACGCGCGAAGCCCTCGGGGCGCGCCAGGATCACGCCCTCGGCCATCTGTCGAAGCTGGGGCGAGTCTCCTTGGTCCACGAAGGTCGTGCAGGCCCCGTCAGACCATCCGACGGCGTACACGCCCCGAAGGGAACCCATGCGCCAAACACGGTCGCTCGCCCCCACGTTCGCCGAGCGTGGCGGCATAGGTGACAGCCGTTGGGCGCTGGTCAGTTCGTCGAGCGACCGCCCCTCGGCGATGGCCGGCAAACAAACATCCTGCAGGATGATCTCTCCGGCCCTCGTCGCGCTGACGAGCGCGCGCCATGGCGCGCTCGCGTCAGCTTTCGGGGGGACCTGAGACTGCGCGGCCGTGGATGCGAATGCAGAAAGGCACACCCCCAACCCGCAGCTCAACCATCGCAGTCGCATCTTGGTCTGACCTCAAACGGCTAGCTTCACCAGCGCGAAACTCAGACTGAAGTGCAATGTCTCCCTTTGCAACTTTCGAGGGCCTATCAGGGTGGAGGTGAGGGGGGCGAACGCCCGCTCTGTGGCCGGACGCCAAAGCCAGTAAGTGGCGCTTTCACCTTCGTGGTGCTGGCGGGCCACAGGGCAGGGCCAGTGCGGGATTCCCCGAGGACCTGTCTCCCATTCCGCTTCCTGGGAAGCCAGTTTGAATTGGACCATCCAATGGTCTATATTCTACGAAATGGTCCACCATCTAGCCGGAGCCTGGCTGTGCAGATTTCCGTAAGCGATGCGAAGGCCCAACTCACCGATCTCATGCGTAGGGCGGAGGCCGGCGATGAAGTCGTGTTGACCCGCCATGGCCAGCCGGTGGCTCGTTTGGTGGCCATCAAATCGGTCGGCGACCGCGCAGCCCGCCGCCGGGTCATGGAGATGCTCCGCCGGCTGGCCTCTCAAAAGGCGGTCGAGGGGGCCAGCGCGGCCAGAAGCCAGGACTTCCTCTACAACGACGATGGCCTGCCAGAGTGATGATCGTCGACACCTCCGCCCTCATGGCGATCCTCCTCGACGAACCGGACGCCGAGCGCTGCATCGCAGCGCTTGAGGGACAGGCCGAGGTGATGATCTCCGCCGGCACCTTGGCGGAGGCCATGATCGTGGCGGCCCGCCGCAACATCGGTGGCGAGATGACGGCGCTTGTCGAAGGACTTGGCTTCGAGATCGTGTCGGTTTCAGGGGCCGGCTCGGCGAAGGTCGCCGAGGCCTACGCGCGCTGGGGCAAGGGCATTCACGCCGCCTCGCTGAACTTTGGCGACTGCTTCGCCTACGCTCTGGCCCGCGAGCTTGGGCGGCCCCTGCTTTTTGTCGGCGACGAATTCTCCAAAACCGACATCAAGGCCGCCTAGGAACGGCGCGCACGACGCTGCCTGCCGCGCTCGCGCCCATCACCCCGCCACCACCAACGCCTCCATCCCCCGGAAGAACGGCAGGGCGCGCCAGGTCGGCTCCTCGCCGGCCAGGTGCAGGTCGGGGAAGCGGTCGAACAGGCGCACCAGCGCCTGCTTGGCCTCGATGCGGGCCAGCGGGGCGCCGATGCAGATGTGGCTGCCGCCGCCGAAGGCGACGTGGGGGGCGTGCTTGCGGGTGATGTCGAAGCGGTCGGGGTCCTCGAACACCTCCGGGTCGCGGTTGGCCGCGTGCAGCGAGGCGATCACCGACTGGTGCGGGTGCATGGGGCAGCCGCCGACCTCGCGCTCATCGGAGATCACCCGGTTGGTGATCGCCACCGGCGAATCGTAGCGCAGGATCTCCTCCACGGCGGCCGCCGCCAGGCTGGGGTCGGCCTTCAGCTTGGCCAACTCCTGCGGGTGGTTGAGCAGCAGCCAGACGCCGTTGCCGATCAGGTCGGTGGTGGTGAGGTTGCCGCCGATCAGCAACGCCGAGAGATTGACCCGGATCTCGCCGTCCGACAGCGGCGCGCCGCCGGCCTGCAGCGCCACCATGTCGCTGATCAGGTCGTCCTTCGGCGCGGCGCGGCGCGCGGCCATCAGCTCGGTGAAATAGTCGGTCAGCTTGGCCGAGCCCCACTCCATGCGCGCGGTCTCTTCGGGCGTGCGCAGGGGGTTGAGGCCCAGGATCGAGGCCTCCGACCAGTCGCGGAACTCGCGGAACCGCTGTTCCTCGACGCCCAGGATGGCGGCGATCACCAGGATCGGGATCGGGATGGCCAGGTCGGCGATCAGGTCGAACGGCCGGTCGGCCGGCGCCTCGTCGATCACCTTGTCGATGATCGCCTCGATCTGCGGCTTCATGGCGTTGATGCGGGCGTAGAAGGCCTTGGCCAGCGGCAGCCGCACGCGGCTGTGGTCGGGCTCGTCCAGCGTCAGGATGCTGTCGATGCGCTCGCCCTCGTCGTCGCGGTCGATCCGCCGCAGCAGCGCGCCTTCCTCCGAGCGGCTCCCGTGGCGCCACAGGCTGCGGTCGTTGACGATCTCGCGCACGTCGCCGTAGCGGGTCAGGAACCAGGTCTTCACCGGCTCGTCGCGGTGCACCGGGCATTGCTCGCGCAGGTCCTTCAGCCGGCCGTGCGGGCTGACCCGGGCGATCGGATCGAAGGCGGAGGTCTCAACGATGCTCCACGCACGCTGATCGGTCATCGGCGTTACTCCCCATACCTTTGTTTCGAAGCATAGTGAGCCCATCGCCGCGCGCTTCAAGGGGGCGCCGCAGGGGAAACTGAACAGTGATTACATTTATTTGAGGCTAGTCGCGCAGCAGCGGCAGGGAGAGGCCCGAGACCGGCCGCGCGCTCAGCGCCTCGCGGCGGAATCGGAACAGCTCGGCGGGGCGCCCGCCGGTCTCGGAATCGACGCGGCCCAGGCCCTCGACCAGCTCGGCCCGCTCCAGGGCGCGGCGGAAGTTCTGCTTGTGCAGCGGCACGCCGGCGATCGCCTCGACCGCGCGCTGCAGGGCCGAGAGCGTGAAGGCGTCCGGCATCAGCTCGAACACCACCGGCCGGTACTTCAGCTTGCCGCGCAGGCGCGACAGCGCCGTGGCCAGGATCCGCCGGTGGTCCGACAGCATCGGCTCGCCCAGCGCCGCGGCCAGGGCTTCGGAGGGCGTGCCGGGGGCCTCGGCCCGGTCGCGGGCGGCCTCGGGCGCCAGGCCCGCCTCATAGAGCAGCTCGTAGCGCTCCAGCACCCGCTCCTCGTTCCAGGGCGCGCCGTCCAGCGCGAACAGCAGGCGCGCGCGGGCCAGCTTCTCCAGGCGCCCGGCGGCCCAGCGGCGCAGGGCCGGCTCCAGCTCGTCCAGCGCCGCCGGCCGGCCCTCGCGCCAGTCCTCGTAGGGGAAGAAGCGCGCCCAGTCGGACCAGGTGGTGTCCGGGGCGGTGGTGTCCACCGGCGTCGGGGTCAGGGCCAGGTAGCCGACCGAGATCACCCGCGCCGCGCCCGAGCCCTGGCCCATGTCGGCCAGCGGGGCGTCGCGGCCGCGGTCGCCGAAGGTGTAGAGCTGTTCGACATAGCCCAGGTCGAAGCGGGTCTGGGCGGTCACGAAGGCGCGCAGGGCCAGTTCGAAAGTCCGGTGGGCGTCGGGGTCGAAGGGGCCGAAGGGCAGGCTGGCGAGCTGGCCCTCGGCGCGCACGGTCAGCACCACCGCATCGCCGTCGCGCACGGCGACCACCACCGCCGACAGCCCGATGACGACGGCGGCCGGCTCCATCAGTGGGTGGCCGCGAAGTCGAACGGGACGCCGTAGCCGCTGTACTCGTAGTCGCCCATCGCCTCGACCGCGTCGACCATGCGGCCGCGGCGGCCGAGGATGTCGTCGGCCAGGGCCACGATGCGGCGGTTGGGATAGGCGTGCTTGGCCGCCTGGCGCATCCGCAGGGCGATCAGCCGTTCGTCGGCGTCGGGATTGCGGTCGCAGGCCAGGATGAAAGCGCTGGCGCTGGAGCGGCTGATCCCGGCCCAGCAGTGCACGATCATCGGCGTGCGGGCGTCCCAGGCGCGGCCGAAGGCGAGCAGTTGCTGCACCAGGTCGGCGCTGGGCAGGATCAGGCCCTCCATCGGCTCGGCGATGTCGTTGACCGAGAGGCGCAGGTGGCGGTCCGGGGGCAGTCCCTGCGGCGTCTCGATCATGCTGGCGGCGTCGAGCAGGGTGATCATGTGCGAGGGCGCGCGCGCGGCGATGATCGCGGGAACCTCGGCCAAACCGCAGACGATCAGGGTCATGGAGCTACTCGGTGTCGAACGCCGCGTCCGCGGAGCCGGATGCGAATCCCGCCGCCTCGGACAGGACATTGTAACGCTGAATGTAACGGCTTTGCGCCTGCGCCGGCGAAAGCGGCTCGATCACCAGGTCGTAGCCGGCCGGAGGGGCGTCGAAGAACTCCAGCGCCTCCAGCTTGCTGAAACCTGCCAGTTGGGTCGCCTCGAAGAAGGCGCAGGCGCGGTCGGCCTGCTTGATCAGCTTCTTGACCGCCGGCGGCGCCTTGGCCGGGATGCCGAAGCGGACGTGGATCGCCGTCTCCAGCCGCTCCTCGAATTTCTTATAATCCACCCCCAGCGCCGCCTTGAACGGGCTGATCATGTCCCCGATCACATACTCCGAGGCGTCGTGCAGCAAGGCGGCCAGGCGCCAGCGCGGCTCCAGGTCCGGCTGGATGTGCGCGCAGATCTCCTCGACGACCACCGAATGCTGGGCGACCGAGAAGGCGTGCTCGCCGATCGTCTGGCCGTTCCAGCGCGCGACCCGCGCCAGGCCGTGGGCGATATCCTCGATCTCGATGTCCATGGGGGAGGGGTCCAGCAGGTCGAGCCGGCGCCCCGAGAGCATCCGCTGCCAGGCGCGCGGTTCCTTGCGTGACGTACGCAGCCCTTTCCTCACCGATGCGTTCCTTCCATGGTCAAGGTCGTGAACTGACCCAGGACTTGCCAAAGATCAATGCGCGGCGTGCGATTGAGGCTCCAGATGAGGACAAGACCGGGTCGAGAAAGGAAGTGCGATGAGCTGGGCTAGGATCATGGCTCCCTTGTCGGGAGGCGAAGGCGACAAGGCCGTTATCGCCGCTGCGGCCAAACTCGCCGAGCCGTTCGGCGCGGAGCTGGCGGGCGTCTACACCCCGGCCGACGTGGCCGACGTCATGCCCTGGATGGGCGAGGGCTTTCTGGGCGGCGTCCAGACCACGGCGCTGGAGTCGCTGAAGGAAGCGGCGGTCGCCGGCGAGAAGAACGCCCGCGCCGCCATGGCCGCGACGCCCTACGCCAAGGGCCAGTTCATCTCGCTGCAGACCCCGGTCTGGGCGGGGCTGTCGGCCGAGAGCCGGCTCTCCGACGTGGTGGTGTTCAACAACGATTCCGCCCGCGGCCGCGGGCCGCTGGCCGAGGCCTTCCAGCAGATGGTGGCCGACGAACAACGCCCGGTGCTGGTCGCGCGCGAGGGCTTCGCCGTGGGCGGCCCCGTCGCCGTCGCCTGGGACGGCGGCAAGGAAGCCTCGCGCGCCGCGCGCCTGGCCATGCCGCTGCTCGAGAAGGCGTCCCGCGTGGTCATCCTGGCCGCGCCGAAGGCGACCTCCCGCAGCTTCGATCCGCATCGGCTGCAGGCCTATTACGCCGCGCGCGGAGTGAAGACCGAGGTCGACGTCCTGCCCGACAGCGGCGACGCCGCGCCCCTGCTGCTCTATGCGGCCAGCAAGGCCGGCGCCGGCATCCTGGTCGCGGGCGCCTTCGGGCATCCCCGCCTGCAGGAGTTCATCTTCGGCGGCACGACGCGCACCCTGCTGTCGGCGGAGCAGCCGTCGCTCTTTCTTTCTCACTAGAACTTGAGGTTCAGGTCATGACCCTGTCGCGCATCGTGATGCGGCTCGCCCGCAATCCTGGCACTGAGTTTGCGGGCGGCGATGATCATCGAGGCTACGCCCTGACCGCGCCGCTGACGCCCGACGGCATGCTCGACGCCGACGCCTACGCCAAGGCGCGCGCCGAATGCGTCGTGCGGCGTTTCGCGCCGGACGAGGAGGCCGCCGACGGCCGTCTGGCGCGCCGCGGGACCCGCTGGTTCTTCGACTATGACGAAGGCGGCTCGTCGGACGACGAGCCGGTGCATCGGCTGGGCGAGCATCGCTTCGCCGTCGGCGAGTACGTGACGGTCACCGACGAGGACGGCCGGCCGCTGACCTACAAGGTCGTGGAGGTCCAGGCCGCGGGGTAGGGGGCCTCACACCCCGCCGTTGCGCCGCACCAGCTCCTGGACGTCGTGATAGATCTTGTCGCCCGACTCCGTGTTCAGCTTGGAGCGGACCTTGGCGACGGTCAGCGGGCCGGTCTTCGGCCCGCCGGCCTCGTATCCGACGTAGCGATAGCCGGCCGGCAGGTCCTTGCCGGTATAGATGAAGGTCGCGCGGACCCCGCGCTTCTGGGTCGAGAAGGCTTCGCCCTTCATGCGCACGTCGCGATAGATGTTGACGGTGGTGTCGTCGCCGTTGGCGTCGACGCGCAGCGGCCCGATCCGGACATTGGCGCTGTCGCCTTCTTCCGAGACATGGACGCCTGGAAGGTCGATGCGGTTGCTTCCGCCGTCCGATGCGCCTGACCCCTTGGATGAGGGGCTGATCCCGGCGTCGGCGGCGGCCTCGGCATGAACGCGGGCCACCTCCGCGGCGATGGCGCCGACATTGGCCTTCAGGGCCGCGGCTTCGGCGATGGTCGCGCTGACTTCGGCCTGGGCGGCCTCGGCGTCGGGCGTCATCGGGCCCGGGGTGCTGCGCAGGTCGGTCTCGATCCTGGCCAAGGTCGCCTGGGCCGAATCGACGACGGGCGTCAGCTCGAGGCTGACCTGCGCGCCGTCAGGCGAGCGATAGACGCAGGTCTTACCGTCCGGCGCGCTGCTGACGCGGGTCAGGTCCCCTTCCTTGCCAGGGCAGTCCAGCCTGGTCACCGCATGCGACGCATCGCGGGTGCAGGCCGTCAGCGCCATGGCGGAAGCTGCGATCAGCAGGGTGGTCTTCATACGAAAAACGCTCCGGTCTCGTCAGGGCGACGGTGACCGGAGCGCTTTGAAACGTCGAGTGAATTCGCCGTAAGCCTATTGCTGGCCGGGACGGGTCCCGGCGCCCTCGCGACGGGCGAGGAAGGCCAGGCGCTCGAACAGGTGGACGTCCTGCTCGTTCTTCAGCAGCGCGCCGTGCAGGGGCGGGATCAGCTTGGTCGGATCCTTTTCCTTCAGCGCGTTCTCGTCGATGTCCTCGACCATCAGCAGCTTCAGCCAGTCGAGCAGTTCCGAGGTCGACGGCTTCTTCTTCAGGCCCGGCACCTTGCGCATGTCGTAGAAGATGCGCAGCGCCTCGGCGACCAGCTTCTGCTTGATGCCCGGATAGTGGACCTCGACGATCTCGTTCATCGTCTCGGCGTCGGGGAAGCGGATGTAGTGGAAGAAGCAGCGGCGCAGGAAGGCGTCCGGCAGTTCCTTCTCGTTGTTCGAGGTGATGATCACGATCGGGCGGATCACCGCCTTGATCGTCTCATTGGTCTCGTAGACGTAGAATTCCATCCGATCGAGCTCCTGCAGGAGGTCGTTGGGGAATTCGATGTCGGCCTTGTCGATCTCGTCGATCAGCAGGATCGGGCGCTTGCCGGCGGTGAACGCCTCCCAGAGCTTGCCCTTCTTGATGTAGTTGCGGACGTCCTTGACCCGCTCGTCGCCCAACTGGCTGTCGCGCAGGCGGGTGACCGCGTCGTATTCGTAGAGGCCCTGCTGGGCCTTGGTGGTCGACTTGATGTGCCAAGTGATCAGTTCGGCGTCGAGCGCCTTGGCGATCTCATAGGCCAGCACGGTCTTGCCCGTGCCGGGTTCGCCCTTGATCAGCAGGGGCCGTTCCAGCGCAACAGCGGCGTTGACGGCGACCTTGAGGTCCTCGGTGGCGACGTAATTGTCGGTGCCTTCAAAACGCTGGCTCATTCGCGCTCCTTGCGACGGGCGAGTATGACGCCCGTTTCGAACAAATGTTTCAACCTGGGTTCAAACTAAAGACCCAAGCGGGACATTCAAGCTGATTGAGCGGTGTTCGCCGGCCTTTGTCGCAAAGGTCGCGGGGCTTACCTAACGTCGGGGCCTGGTGACCGAGACGGGATCAGAGGCGGGGAAGGTGTCCTCAAGCCCTGTCTCCAGCGCCCTTTCGGCTTGCTGGTCGCGGCTCGTGGCGCCGTCGGCGCGGGCATAGCCCATCAGGCGCAGGTCGTCGTCGCTCACGGCCTTGGACTGGAAGTTCGTGAAGTCGTCCTCGCCGCCGGAGACGAGTTCGGCGTCGGCGACCTCGTCCAGGCCGTCGATCGAATCGGGCTCGAGCTGGTCTTCGTCGAAGGCGTCCTCGTCCTCGTCGCCATCGTCGGCGGCGGCGCGATAGTCGAGTTCGTCGTCCTCCTCGAGGGCGTCGTCGTCGAATTCGTCCTCGTCGAAGTCCGTGGCGTCCATGGCCCGGGCTTCGTCGTCGTCCCGATCACCGTCCGCGCGGGTGGCGTCGAACAGGTCGGGAATCTCCTCGAAGGTGCGCATCTCGCCGATCTGTTCGCGGTCGTCGAGGTTGGCCTCGTCGAAGGTCTCGGCGCCGTCCTGATCGTCGTAGCCGTCGTCGTCGCGCAGACCTGGCATCGCGGCTTCTCCTGGCATCGAGCGTCGCAGCGACGCCCTTCGCCCGATCAACCCGCCGCGGCGATTCCCGTTCCCCGGCCGGCCTCCTGAGCCAGATCGCCGGCGATCTGCGCCATAACCGCTTCCCAGTCGCCGTATGCTGGGGGGGAATAGGTCCGGACCTGGCTGTACCAGGGGTATCGGTCGGTCCCGAGCAGGGTCCAGGCCTTCTTGATCGCGATCAGCCAGGCCGGCGCGCCGCAGGCCGCGGCGATGTTGAACGTCGCGTTCGAGAACCCCAGGGTCAGGTCCAGCGCGCAGGCCAGGGCCGCCACGTCGTCCAGGTCGTTCTTCAGGTCGATCCCGGGCGGTTGATGGATGTCGACGCCGAACGCCTGTCTTGCATAGGCGATGGCTTCCGACTGATCACCGTACTGCAGGTTGATGAAGCTCACGCCGGGCGTCTGCAGGACGGGCCGCCATTGCTCGAACGGCGAGAAATAGAGGTGCCGGCTGGAATCGATGACCAGGCTGGTCCAGAGGACGCCGACCTTCAGCCCCGGCAGGTGCGCCAGGGTCTTGCGCCAGCGCCGCACGCGCTCCGGGTCGGGCCGCATGTAGCCGGCGGGGCGCTCAGGGAACTGGTCGATCGTGCCGCGATGAGTCTTCAGCATCGCGCCCAGCGGCGCCCAGAGGTCGACGTCGCCCCAGTCCTTGATGAACTGAGCGCCGCGGAAGGCGCGGCCATCGCCCTTCAGGGTCGCGTGGGCGCCGAAGCGGACCGTGGGGAAGCTGCGCTGGAAGAACGGCAGCAGCCGATCGGTGACCGCCATGGTGAGGCGGCCGTCCGGCCCGAGTTCGGCCAGCACGTCGTCGATGACGTTGGCGAACAGGATTTCGTCGCCCAGGCCCTGCTCGCCGAACAGCATCAGGTGGCGTCCGGCGATATCGGTTCCCGGCGTCCAGCGCGGCCGATCGACGACGAAGTGGATCGGCTCGGCATAGGTCGGTTCCAGGCGGGCCTCGTAATAGGTCCAGCCCTGGTCGAGGTCGCTCCTGGCCAGGTGCATGGTCGAGAGCGCAAAGCGCATCATCGACGTGTCCTGGGCGACATCCGACAGTTCGATCGCGCGCCGGCAATGGCTCATCGCCTCGTCCGGCTGGTTCTTGGTGAAGAGGATGTTCGAGAGGTTGTAATGCGCTTTGGCGTAGTCGGGCTCCAGGCGCAGGGCCTCGCGGTAGAAGATTTCCGCCTGGTCGATGTCGCCCTTGTCGCCGACGATCGTGCCGAGGGTCAGCCACAGCATGGCGGCCTCGGGCTCGGCCAGCAGGGCCAGGCGCAGCACCTCGATGGCTTCGTCGTACCGCATCTGGCGACGCAGCAGGGCGCCGAGATTGTTCGAAGGTTCGCGTGCGCCGGGCTTCTGGCTCAGGCAGTGGCGGAACAGCGCCTCGGCCTGGGGCAGCATCTCCATCTTGAAGGCCAGCCGCCCGAGGTCATGGGCGATGTCCGGATCGGCGGGCGCCAGCGCCAGCGCCCGTTCATAGGCGTCCAGCGCCAGGGCGCGCTGATTGAGCTTGTCGTGGCCGATCCCCAGCAGGTGCCAGCCGTAGACCAGGTTGGGGTCATGGGTCAGCGCCTCCTGCGCCGCCGCGCAAGCTTCCTCGAACCTGTCTGCGCCGGCGTGGGTCAGGCCGATCTGCAGATGCTTGAGCGCTTCGCGCAGGGCGTTGGCCGAGGCGATTTCGGCCCGCAGCCGGGCCAGCTTCTCGGGGGCGGCGGCGTCGCCGACGGGACCTGAGTCGAAGATCGCCATCCTAGCCTCGCGCCCTGGCCGCGGCGGGGCGGCCCGTTGCGTCGACATGCTCCGCCAGAGCCGCGGAGAGATCGCCCATCAGGGTGTCCCAGTCGCCGGCGGCCGGGGGCCAGAGCATTCGCACCTGACTGTACCAGGCATAGTGGTCGGCCCCCAGCCGCGCCCAGTTGTCGGACGAGGTGAGCAGCCAGCATGGCGCGCCGCAGGCCGCCGCCAGGTTGAAGCTGGCGTTGGAGAACCCGACGGTCAGGTCCAGCGCGCAGGCCAGGGCCGCGACGTCGTCGAGGTCGTTCTTCAGGTCGATGCCGGGCGGCTGGTGGATCTCGACGCCGAATTCGCACCGGGCGCGCTCGATGCTGGCGCTCTGGTCGCCGTACTGGAGGTTCACGAAGCTGACGCCCGGCGTGCGCAGGACGGGTTCCCACTTCTCGAACGGCGCGAAATGGCGATGGCGGGTGGAGTCGATGACCATGCTCGTCCAGAGCAGGCCGACCTTTTGTCCGGGCAGGCCGTCGAGGACGCTCTGCCAATGGCGCACCCGGGCCGGATCGGCGGTCATGAAGCCCTGCGGCCGGTGGGGATAGGCGTCGATCGAGCGGCGGAACACGCGCAGGGCCTCGCCCAGCGGCGCCCACAGATCGATCTGCGACCAGTCCTCGATGAAGGGCGTGCGGCGCACGGTCCGGCCCTGCGACTTGACGCTGACGTGGGTTCCGACCTCGGCGCGCGGGTAGGAGCGGGTGAAGAGCGTCCGAAGCCGGTCGGTGACCGCCAGGGTCAGGCGCCCGCCCGGGCCGAGCGCCCTTTGCACGTCGTCGAGGGTGTTGGCGAACAGGACCTCGTCGCCCAGGCCCTGCTCGCCGATCAGCAGCAGGCGCTTGCCCTCGATGTCCATGCCGGGCTCCCAGCGGGGGCAGGGGACCGCGAAATCGACCGGGTCGTAGTAGGTCGGCTCCAGCCGCGCGGCGTAGGTGTCCCAGCCCTGGCCGATCTCTCCCGTCGCCAGCAGCATGGTGGCCAGGGCGAAGCGCATCATCGTCAGGTCTTCGGGCGACTTGCAGCCGGCCATCGCCTCGCGGCACAGGGCGATGGCTTCCTGGTGCTGGCCGTTGGCGAACAGGGCGTTGGCGAGATTGTAGCGCGCCCTGACCTGGCCGGGGTCGAGCCGCAGCGCCTCGCCATAGAACAGCCCGGCCTGCTCGGTCTCGCCCATGTCTTCCATGACGGTGCCCAGCGTGTTCCAGAGCATGACCTTGTCGGGATGGGCCTGGAGCGCCGGCTTCAGGAGCTCGATCGCCTCGTCGTAGCGCATCTGGCTGCGCAGGACGCAGGCCAGGTTGTTGGTGCTCTCGGGCGCATGGGGGCGGAACGCCAGGTAGTGGCGGAACAGCGCCTCGGCCTGCGGCAGCATCTCCATCTTGAAGGCCAGGCGGCCTAGGTCGTTGGCGATCGGCGGATTGGCGGGATCCAGGGCGAGGCCGCGTTCGTAGGCCTCCAGGGCGGCCGGCCAGTCCCCCAGGTGCTCGCGGGCGATCGCCAGCAGGTGCCAGGCGTGGATCAGGCCGGGATCGCGGCCCAGCGCCTTCTCGGCCGCGTCCCGGGCTGCGGAGTAGTCCTTGGCCGCGATGTGGGACAGCGCGCGCTTCAGGTGGGGCAGGGCGGCCTTGGCGGCTTTCAGGCTGCTGAGCTCGCCGCGCAGCCGGCTGACCGATTCCTTCGACGCCGAGTCGCCCGCGGGGCCGCCGCGAGGCGCCTGCAAGCGCCGCAGGAGGGCGTCGCGGCCCGAAGTCACACTCATTACGCTGTCCCCGGGTCCCGCATGCCGCGATCTTGAAAAATCATGCTTAACGGTCTGCTAATGTCCTGGGGGCGAGAGGGGCGTCGCAAGGTCCGGTTAACCCCTCACATCTAGCCTTGCCCAATCGGACTGCTGAAACGCAGGCGAGTTGGGCGACACGCCTCTATTGGAGATCGAGGAATGCCGCTTAAGCTGTCCCTGAAGCCCGGAGAGAAGTTCGTTCTCAACGGCGCGGTGGTTCAGAACGGCGATCGCCGTACGACCCTGGTTCTCCAGAACAAGGCGTCGGTCCTTCGCGAGAAGGACATCATGCAGCCCGAAGACGCCGCCACGCCGGCCCGTCGCATCTATTTCCCGATGATGATGATGTATCTCGATGATGGCGGGGCGGGCCGTTACTACGACGAATTCGCCGAACGCCTGACCGAGTTCATGGGCGTCATCCGGAACCCGGAAGTGCTGACGGACTGCGTGGCGATCTCCAAGCACGCCATGGCCCGTGAGTACTACAAGGCGCTCATGTTGTGCCGGAAGTTGATCGAGTACGAAGACAAGAGGTTGGGGAATGTCGCTTCGAGCTTACCAGCAGGCGGCCAGCCGGGCTGAGGCGCCCAAGGACGCCGAGTATCGCTTGTTCGGCCAGGTCACCCGGGCGCTGATCGTGGCATCCGAGGCTCCGGTGACTGATTTCGCGGTTCGAATCGATGCGATCGATTGGAATCGGCGGTTGTGGTCGACGCTGGCGCGCGACTGCTCGGAACCTGACAACAGGCTGCCGCCGCAGGTCCGCGCGGGAATCATCTCCCTGAGCCTGTTCGTCGGCCGTCACTCCAGCGAAGTGATGCGCGGCGAGGACAACTTCGACACGCTCATCGAGATCAACAAGATGATGATGCAGGCGCTGTCCCAGAAGGCCGACGCGCCCGCCGCCGCCTAGGACCGTTCGCCTCCGGCGACTTCGTTAATTTCGACCAGATCCCGACGCCGGCCCTCGTGGCCGGCGTCTTGCGTTCGGGCGTCTGGCCTGGCGCTGGGCGATAAGTGCCGATCGGCAAAAATTGCCGACGCGGCCCGGCAATTTTTGCCGATCGGGCTCTGGAATCGGCTCCCGAGGCGTGGTTTACCCCGGGTAAATACGAATTATCATGTAAAAACAAATAGATAGGTCTTCGCGACGGTGGCCCCGCAATTGCTTTGCTTCAGGCGGGCAAAATGCCTCCGGCAGTCAAAACGACGCCGGTCTCCGAGAAAAGGAACCACGCGTATGGCCATGAATTCGGTTAATACCAACCAGGGCGCGATGATCGCGCTCCAGAACCTCAACACCACCAACAAAGAGCTCGGCACCGTTCAGAACCGGATCAACACCGGTCTGAAGATCTCGTCGGCCAAGGACAACGGCGCCATCTGGGCCATCGCCCAGAACCAGCGCGCCGAATCGGCTTCGCTCAACTCCGTCGTCTCGTCGCTGCAACGCGGCCAGTCGGTGGCTGACGTCGCCATGTCGGCCGGCACCGCCATCTCGGACATCCTCGTCCAGATGAAGGAAAAGGTCCTGGCGGCGACCGAAGCGGGCCTGTCGACCGCCTCCAAGGCGGCGCTCAGCGACGAATACAAGTCGCTGCGCGACCAGATCGACACGATCGCCAACAACGCCACCTTCGACGGCGTGAACCTGATCTCGACGACCTCGGTCAACAGCTCGAGCATCAAGGCGATCGCCAACGCCGACGCGACCGCGACCATCGACATCGATCACGTCGTGCTGTCGAAGTCGAACGCCAAGATCGCCGCCACCCTGGAAACCCTGACCTCGGGCGTGACCTCGGCGGACGTGACGGAAGTCGAAGAGGCCATCCAGGACGTCTCCTCGGCCCTGTCCAAGCTCGGCACCGGCGCCAAGGCGCTCGACACCCACATGACCAACGTCATGAAGCTCCAGGACACCCTGGACGCCGGGGTCGGCAACCTGGTCGACGCCGACCTGGCGAAGGAAAGCGCGCGGCTGCAAGCCCTGCAGACCAAGCAGCAGCTTGGCGTGCAGGCCCTCAGCATCGCCAACCAGTCGTCGAGCACCCTGCTCGGACTGTTCCGATAGGACGAAGGGGCGCGGCTTCGGCTGCGCCCTGCGTCGGCGGCGGGGAGGGCGACCTCTCCGCCGTCCTCGCGCAACTGGGGTCGCTCGCGCGCGAAAGCGGCGGGCGAAAGGGACCATGGAGAACAAGCTCTCAGTCGTGGCGGCCTTGCCGGACGTCGAGCCGGTTCTGGCTGTCGCCAAACCCGCGCCTACGCCTACGCCTACGCCTGCGCCTGTCGCCGCTCCGCCGCCTTCGCCCGAGCCGGATCTGCGGCTGGTCATCGAAGAAGGCCAGGCCGGCAGCTTCGTCTACAAGACCGTCGATCGCCGGACCGGCGAGGTGGTCTTGCAACTGCCGCGTGAAGAGGTGCTGCGCATGCGGGACGCCGAGGCCTACGTGGCCGGAACGGTCATCGCGACTCAGGCCTGACATCCTTCGCCCGCTCGCCGGGCTCTGAAGCGCGCCTTGTCCGCAAGGCGCAACCGCAGCCCGGCCCTGGGGTCTGCGGCTCTTCGTCATGCCTGCGTTAATCTTTCGGAAACCATGCGCTTCCTAGCGTTAACCATAGTTTCGGCGTGCGAGTCGCGCGTCATTCATGGGTTCTCTGAAGGAGATTAGCGCCATGCCGATGAGCGTAAACACGAACAAGTCGGCGCTGATCGCGCTCCAGAACCTGAATGCGACCAACGAGAAGCTCGAGCAGGTCCAGAACAAGATCAACACCGGCCTGCGCGTCGCCAACGCCAAGGACAACGCCGCCGTCTACGCGATCGCCCAGAAACAGCGGGCCGACTTCAGCTCGCTAGGCGCGGTCAAGATGAGCCTGGACCGGGCCACCTCGATCACCGACGTGGCGTTGAGCGCCGGCCAGCAGATCAGCGACATCCTGGTCCAGATGCGCGAGAAGGTGGTGGGGGCGGCCGAGGCTTCGGCGACGACCGCGACCAAGAAGGCCTTCGACGACGAGTTCCAGACGCTCCTGCAGGCGATCAGCCAGTTCTCCGCCTCGGCCGAGTTCGACGGCGTCTCGGTGCTCAACGGCAGCCTGACGGCGAACCTGCACTTCCTGGCCAACGCCGATGGCGACAGCTACATCGCCCTGACGCCGCAGGACTTCACGATCTCCGGCTCGATCATCAATCTGAACGGCACCAACCTGAACGGCACGACCACGCAGACCAAGTCGGTGCTCGGCTCGCTGGACACCGCGATCAGCAAGGTCACCGCCGCGCTCGCCGAGATGGGCGCGCAGTCCAAGCAGATCGAGAAGCACGTCACCTTCGTCAGCAAGCTTCAGGACGTGCTGGAGAGCGGCATCGGCAACCTGGTCGACGCCGACATCGCCAAGGAAAGCGCGCGCCTGCAGTCGCTGCAGGTGCAACAGCAACTCGGCGCCCAGGCGCTGGCGATCGCCAACTCGCAGCCGCAGGTCATCCTGCAGTTGTTCAAGGGCTGACGCCTGTTCGAGGGGAGCGTGCCCGGCCTCGGAGCTTCGAGCTCCGGGGCCGTTATTTTACCGGCGGGCGTCGGGCCTTAACATCTCGTCAGCCCTTATGCCGCAATCTGCGGTTGGGAAGTTGCGTAAGCTCGGTGGGCTAGGTGATCAGCCTCGATACCAATCTGCTGCTCGGGTACTATCAGGCGCGCACCAACGCCAGCGCGGCTGCGGCCGGCTCGCCGACCAGCGCCGTCGGCGCCGTCAAGAAAGCCCCCACGCCCCCCTGGAGCAGCTTGTCGAAGGCCCCCAAGGCCGACGAGATGCTCCAGAGCGTCATGATGGGGCGCAAGTTCATCGACGAGTATCAGACCCAGCTCGACGTGAAGGGCGCCAGCGAGGACTACCGTCAACTGTTCGCCATGCACCAGGGCCTGGCGACCCTCGAGGCGCTCGCGCGCAAGGCCGATTCGAAGGACACGTCCGCCGCGGACCTGAAGCGGATCCAGGCGGCGTTCAACCGCGGCATGGCCGAGGTGTCGAGCTACATCGACGCCGCGAAGTTCGAGAAGCTGCGCCTGACCCACGGCGACGCCACCGACAAGGCCAAGGGCACGGTCGGCGTTCCGAAGACCACCCCGCGCTATGTGACCCCGCCGCTGCACCAGGGAACCGCCGACGAGCCGGTCGAGGCCTTCCAGGGCGATGTTCGCTTCAGCGTCAAGGTGCGGCTGCCCAACAAGACCGAGACCACCATCGACTTCGACCTGTCGGAGATGGGCTCGCAGCCCCGGTCGATGACCGAGGTCGTCAAGTTCATGAACGCCAAGCTGGCCGGCACCAGCTTCACCACGCGCTTTGCGGTCGAGAAGATCCCAGGCGCCGAGAAGACCACCGAGGTCAATGGCCGAACGATCAAGCTCGGCAAGGAGCTCGACAAGTTCGCGCTGAAGATTCAGGGCGATAGCACCGAGATCCTGACCTTCTCCTCGCCGGTGACCTCGCCGGCGGTCTACATCACCCAGACCTCGGGCGATCCCAAGCCGCCCAAGACCACCACCACAACGACCACCACTCCGAAGACGGGGACGGAAGCGGCGTCTTCGGACCCCGTCCTCCTCGAGGAACTGCTGAAGTTCGAGACCGGGACCACGTCCGACGCCGTCCGCCGGCCGGGCGACGTCAACTGGGTCGAGGGGCGGGTGTTCAACGTCGCCCTGCCTGACAGCGTCGAGAAGGTCCGCACCACGGTGACCGGGCCGGACGGCTCGCTCTACATGCTGGCCGACGTCGACGGCACGATCGACGGCCAGACCATCAAGGGCGCCGGCGACGTCGCGCTGATGAAGTTCGATTCGGCCGGCAAGCTGGTCTACACGCGCACGCTCGGCGCCTCGAACGACGCCAGCGGCCTGGCGCTCAGCGTCGGCCCCGACGGCCAGATCGCCGTCGCCGGCTCGGTGACCGGCGGCTTCGCCGCGGGCGGCGTGCCGGTGGGCGAGGGGTCCCTGGCCACGATCCCCAAGATCACCCGCGCCGACGAAGGCGTCGATCCGACCAAGCCCGACAGTTTCGTGGCCGTGTTCAACAGCGCCGGCGAGGAGCTCTGGTCGCAGCGCCAGGGCGCCCGCGACGACGACGAGGCGACCAGCGTCGCCTTCGGCGCCGACGGCTCGGTCTACGTGATGGGCCGCGCCAAGGGCGCGATGCCGGCGCAGAGCAGCAACGGCAACTGGGACAACTATCTGCGCGTGTTCGCCGCCGACGGCAAACTGCAGTCGACGATCCAGTTCGGGACCAGCGGCGAGGACAAGCCGGCCGGCCTGGTGGTCGACGGCACGAACGTCGTGGTGGCCAGCGTCGAGGGCGGCGAGGTCAAGCTCCGTCGCTTCGACGTCAGCAATCCGAAGACCCCGACCCTGACCGCGACCCGCAGCCTCGGCTCGCTGGGCGGGGGCACGATCGCCGGCGTGGTGATCGACGGCGGCAATATCGTGCTGGCCGGTTCGACCGGCGCGGTGCTCGGCGTCGGCAACACCACGCGGCCGGCCTCGGGCAGCATCGACGCCTTCGCGGCGCGGATTTCGGCCGATCTCAGCACCGGCAACGACGCCATCGCCTATTACGGCGGCGAGGGGGACGATCGCGCCACGGCGATGACCGTGGCCGGCGGCAAGGTCTGGCTGACAGGAACGACCAAGACGGCGCTGCCGGACATGCCCGACGCGGTCGGCAAGACCGACGGCTTCGCGGTGGGGCTGGATATCGGCACGGGCGAGATCGCCTGGTCGCAGCGCTTCACCGGCAAGGACAAGATGACCACGCCGACCTCCATCGCGGTCGACGTGAACGGCGCCAGCGCCCTCGATCGCCTGGGCTTGCCGACCGGCAAGATGGAGTATTCCGACTCCCAGCTTGTGACCTCGGCGACCTCGGCCCGGCCCGGCGATCAGTTCCAGATCCGGCGGCGGATCGACGGCCCGGCGGTGACCATCACCATCGAGGCGTCCGACACCCTGGAGTCGCTGGCCAAGAAGATCCTGCGCGCCACCGGCTACGCCGTGAAGGCCGAGGTCGTCTCCGACGGCGACGTGCGCAAGCTGCAGATCCGGCCGCAGAACAGCCGCAGCAGCATCGAGATCCTGGGCGGCAAGGGCGGGCGCGACGCGCTCGAGGCCCTGGGCCTGCACGAAGGCTTCGTGCGCAGCACCAAGATGGAAGACGGCAAGATGGTCATCGGCGACGGCGGCGCGCCCATGTACGGCCTGAAGCTGCCGCGCGACCTCAGCCTGGCCAGCAAGGACGACATCAAGGCCGTGATCGACAAGCTGACCATGGCCACCTCGATCCTGCGGACGGCTTTCCGCGACCTCGAGAACGGCATGAAGCCGGCGAGCGAGAAGAAGAAGGCGACCGGGGAAGTGCCGGCCTACCTGAAGAACCAGATCGCCAACTACACGGCCGGCCTGAACCGCCTGACCGGCGGCGGCTGAACCAGACGCGCGCTTGAAACCGTCGCACGCACGGTCTAGCGAGGGCGTATGGATTTCCTGAAAGATCGGCGCACGCTTCTGGCCCTCGCCGGCGGCGCGCTCGCCTTGCTGGCGGGCGTCGTGATCGCCAGCGTGATGGTCGACAAGGGGCGCGGCGAGAAGACCGCGCCGCCGCCGGCGTCGCAGGGGGGCCTGGTCGTGGAGACCGGCGCGCCCGACGACGGCCGGCTCGATCCGGCCAAGCCGCTGCGCTGCTTCGAGGCCGGTCAGTATGTCGGGGAAATGACCCTGGCCGAATGCGCCAAGCGCAACGGCGTGGCGACCGGCGCCCTGGATGTCGGGGTCGACGAGGCCGGCAACCTGGCCGCGGCCGATCAGGCCGGCACCATGCTGACCCCGCTGCCGCCGCAGCCCGAAGCCGTCGTGCCGCTGACCCCGACGCCCACGGCGCCGGCTCAGGCGCCCGCGGCGGCCAGCGCGCCCGCCGGCAGTTGCTGGCGGTACGTCGACGGCGGATGGCGCAAGCTGCCGAACGACCTGACCCTCAACGCCTGCGTCCAGACGCTGTTCGCCGGCCGTTGCGAGCGGCCGGGCGGGGCGACCTATGGGCGCTGGATGCAGCAGACCCTGCGCCTGGTGCCGGGCAAGGTCGAGGTCTCCGGCGACAACCGCAGCTTCCGGCCCCTGGCCGAACAGGCGCAGAACTGCTCCATCTCTCCCATCGGCTAAGGCGTCTTGTCGGCGGCTTCACCTTCGCCCTCGCGCCGCCGCAATCGCCGCTATAGGCTGGTCCCATGCTGCTCCGCTCCGCTCTCGTCGCCGGTATCGCCGTCCTCGCGCTGGCCGCCTGTTCCAAGCGCACCCTGCCGCCGGGCGGCGAGGGGATCTGCTGGGTCGTCTCCAAGCAGGACGGCGAACTGAAGTACAACAAGCTGGCGACCAACGTGCCCGACCTGGAGCATTGCGCCGCCGAGCTGGAATCGATGCGCGTCCGCTTCCTGCGCATGGGCGGCTCGGTTCGCGAGGTGACGGGCGCCTACAAGGGCAACTTCATCTTCGTCGAGCGCCAGGGGATCCTGACGGCCCCGTCGCTGGAGCAGGCGCCCTATCTGGCGCTGGTGCGGACGGGGGACGGACGACTGGCCGTGCCCGGCGCCATGCCGCGTCAGCCGGAGCCTGCGCCCGCGCAATAGCCCGGGCGGCGCGACAAATCCTCTGTGGACGAAGCGCGGAACGGCGTGAACATATGCGGAACATTAACTTGATCCGCGTCCTGCGCTCGTCTAGCGTCCCGCGCTTAGGCCGCTGGGCCGCATAGCACGGAAAGCAAGGGACAAGCTCATGGCGGGCAGCGTCAACAAGGTCATTCTGGTCGGCAATCTCGGCGCCGATCCCGAAATCCGCAGCCTCAACTCAGGCGATCGCGTCGCGAACCTGCGCATCGCGACGTCGGAAACCTGGCGCGACCGCAGCTCGGGCGAGCGCAAGGAAAAGACCGAGTGGCACCGGGTGGTCATCTTCAACGACAACCTGGTCAAGGTCGCCGAGCAGTACCTGCGCAAGGGCTCGAAGGTCTATATCGAGGGCGCGATCCAGACCCGCAAATGGACCGACCAGTCGGGCCAGGAAAAGTACTCGACCGAGATCGTGCTGCAGAAATTCCGCGGCGAACTGACCATGCTCGACGGGCGTGGCGACGGCGAGCGCGACAGCAGCAGCGGCGGTGGTGATTACGGCGGCGGCTATGGCGGCGGCGGCGGCGGTTTCGGCGGCGGCCAGCGCAACCAGAGTTCAGGCCCGCGCGAAGACTTCTCGGCCGACCTGGACGACGAAATCCCCTTCTAGCAAAGACCTATACGCATTGTGTAGCTAAGTGGCTGGAATGTATTGATTCTAGCCACTTTTTTTGCACCTGCCCCTTATGACCTAGCTGTTCTAGCGTGGGTAAAACCCACCTGCAGCGAGGCGTAGATGAGTAGCGTCGCTTCTATTCGGATACCCTTGCTCCCCAGTGGTGAGCGCCTTCCGCTCCTCATCGAGCGCACCACGCGCATCCAAGACCTTGCCTGCAATGCGTCGACCCTGCGAAGCGCGGACCGGGAGGCTGCAAGGGCGTGCTTTAGCGTCGCGAGCCTTGCGCAGCTTCGTGCGAAATGCACCCTTTGCCCCACTCGAACCGGAGAAGTCGATGAAGTCGTTTCGCTTAAGCTTGATGACGGGGACGCTAGCAGTCGCCATGGGGACCGCACCTGCTCTTGCCCAAACACCAAGCTCCCTCGCGGACTTGGTCGGCGCGCGCGCCGGCCAGGCAGAGAGTGAGCTCAGCCGCCGCGGCTATCAGACGACCGACAAGTCGGAGGTGCTGGGCGATGGTCGTCTGACGTACTGGCGTCGCGGCGACGAGTGCGTTGCGATCATGACCAGCGATGGGCGGTACCAGTCGATAAACCAAGCTGGGCGCAGTGAATGCGGCTCTAACGGTGCAGGTTCGAACGCCGCCGCGATCGCCGCCGGTGTCGCGATCGTTGGTCTTGCGGCCGCCCTAGCGGCTCACAACGACCGGCACAAGGACGCCGATCAGAGCCATGACCGCGAGTATGAGCGCGGCTACCAGGCTGCCCTTTTTGGCTCTCCATACGACGACCGCCACGAGACCGAGGGCTATCATGAGGGTTATTTGGCGGGCGAAGCTGAGGCGAGCAACCGGCGATATACCAATACCGGTTGGGTTCGCGGAGCCCCGGATGTCGCGCGAGACGCCTGTTCGCGCCGTGCTGACGAGTTCCAGAACCGCCCGCGTGGCAGCAGTGTGCCGATCAGCGTGCGCGATCTGGGTCGCGGTGACTTCGAAATGACCATGGCCACTGGCCCCTATCGCTCGATCTGCACGGTGACAGCGTCTGGGCAGGTACGCTCGATCAACCCGTACTGAGCGTGTTCGGGGGGACTTCGCCGCCGCTGCCTTACATAGAAGGCGCGCCGTCGCCGCTCTCGCTTGGGCGATGGTTGGTCGTGCTGGGGTGTGCGAGCGTGGGGTTCGCCTCACTTTTGGCCGTGCCGCTGACGCTGCACGGTTGGACGGGGCGCTGGCTTGCGGTCGGTCTCTTCGTGTCGGGGCCTCTCCTGGGTCTGGCATTGGTCGCCGGCTACGACTGGACGCGGCTCTTCCGCCGGCTGACCTGGAGCCAAGTTTGGCTTGGTTTGGCCTTTGCGCCGATCGCTCTCCTGACGTCAGCGCTCGTTGCCTTGGGCGTCAATCGGTTCGGCACCACGACCGCCAATCCATCGGTCGACATGCTGGCGCATATTCCGCTTGGCCAAGCGGCGCAGTTCCTGGCGAGCGTTCCTCTCCAGTTGCTGGGAGAGGAGCTAATAACAGTCGTCGTGCTGCTCGCCGTCAGCGCTGCGCTCCTGAGGGTCGGCGCGTCCCGCGGCCCCGCGATCGCGGGCGGATGGCTGGTCTCGGCGGTCGTCTTCGGGGCGCTGCATCTGCCAACCTACCAGTGGCATGTTCTGCAGGCCCTGCTGGTCATCGGATCTAGTCGGCTCGTGCTGAGCTTGCCCTACCTGTGGACCCGAAACCTTTGGGTCTCGACACTGGCTCACATAGCCCTCGACGGGTCGCTCATGATCTTTGCACTCCTCGCGGGCATGGCGGGGGTGCGACCTGTCCCGTGATCGTGGGCGGGTCTTCAGACCCAGGCGGGGCGCGTGAAATGTCCGCTTTCCAGCCCAGCGCGAGTGTCTCCTATCGGCGCGAGACAGAGGATCCCGGATCGCGCCACGCGCGCCCTGCAGCATATGATCCAAGCGTCGCTTCGGGGCGGTCGGAGCGCGCGCTACTTGCCAGTAGGAGAGCGGCGCATCAAGGCGAAGAGAAGACTCCGAGACATATCAGGCGCGGCGCCACCAATGACCGATAACACCGAGCTGCAAATCCTGAAGGGGCCCCATGTGATCTCGGCCCAGTTCGACTACGCGCGCCGGCGGATCGTGCTTGAGATGGATCGAGACTGTTCGCTCGCCTTCGCTCCTGCCCTCTACGGCGACCTCTCGCGAGCCGCTGTTTACACGCGGCGTGCGCGCGCCTATTGGCGCCCGCCGCTCATCTCGAGCTGCGCCTAAAGCGAGCCGGGGAACGTTCCTCTGTCGCTCGAGACGTGACGTGTCGAAGCCCGGGCTTCGGCTGGCGGCCGATTGGACGCCGCGAGCAATCTGGCGCCCCCGTCGCGTCTGACGTCCCGCGGAGAGCGGCCCGTCCGATGTTTGACGAATCGCGAAAACGCGCTGCTGTCGGCGAAGGACAGCAGTTCGGCGATCCTGTAGGCGGGCAGGGCCGAAGAGCAGAGATACCGCACCGCCAGCTCGATGCGCACGGCGTCCAGCAGGTCGTGGAAGGTGGCGCCGCTCCGCCGCAGTCGGTCCTGAAGGGTTCGGCAAGGCATGCCCAGGTCGAGCGCGACGTCGGCCAGGCCGATCCGGCCCCGGGGCAGGCCCGCGCGAAGCGCCTGCGTCACGCGGCGCGGCAGGTTCTCGCCCTCCAGGATCGCCTCCCATTGCAAGGCCTCGCTCAACACCCGGCTGGCCCGACGGTCGTCGGAGGGCAGCGGGGTGCTCCAGGCGGCCGGATCGAAGACGATGGCGTTCCGATCCTGCTCGAACTGTATCGTGTGGCCGAATATCGCGGTGTGGGCGTGACGGTCCTGGGGAGCGCTGTGCCGGAACTGCGTCGTCAGCGGCCTCCAGCCTGAGCCGAGCCAGGCGCGCATCTGCAGCGTCACGAGCGCGAGGCAGAACTCCATCCCCTGGACGTCCCTCTCGCGGGCCGCGGCGCTGTCGAGCTCCACGGCCCAGGCGTCGACCTCCTGGCTTATCTGCGCGCTGATCGCCGTCATTCGAAACGCCAGATTGCTGGCTCCTGCGGCCAGGGCTTCACCTACGGTCGACGCCGTGCGCATCACGACCCACACGGGCCCGAGCATATGGAGCCCGCCGCGCCGGGCGGCCATCTGGAGGGCGAAATCCGGCGCCGCGCAGGCCTCGGCCGCGCGTTCGAGGAAGTCGAACACCGCCGGCCCGGGCAGGACGAGGCTGCCGTCGGTCAGGGCCTCGGGGGGCAGGCCGCAGGTGACCGCAAGCCCCTCCGGATCGGAACCGAGCTCCCGAATGAGCGGAGCGGCGCCTTCGAGAAAGCCGCTGTGGATGACGCCGGCTCGGTACATGACTGACGACCCATGCCTGGTTCGCGCCATTCAGGACGAGCGTTCAGCGCCTGTAACTCCGGTCGGCGCCCCACAGGCGGGCCACATGCGCCTATGGACAACTTTTTTGCGCGCCCGGACAAACCTTCAAGTTGCAGGAGTCCTACCGTCGCCCCCTGACGCGTTTGCGCAAACCAGAGGAGGACGGCATGGCTGCCAAGAAGCCGAACATCTTGATGATCTGGGGCGACGACATCGGCATGTGGAACGTGGGGGCCTACACCCACGGCATGATGGGCCGCACCCCCAACATCGACCGCATCGCCCAGGAAGGCGTGATCTTCACAGACCACTACGGCCAGGCCAGTTGCACCGCCGGCCGCGCCGCCTTCATCATGGGCCAGAACCCGATCCGCACCGGCATGACCACCATCGGCATCCCCGGATCGACCCTCGGCATCCAGAAGGAAGACCCGACCCTGGCCGAGGTGCTGAAGGTCGCCGGCTACAAGACCGGCCAGTTCGGCAAGAACCACCTGGGCGACCGCAACGAGTTCCTGCCGACCGTCCACGGCTTCGACGAGTGGTTCGGCAATCTCTATCATCTCAACGCCGAGGAGGAGCCCGAGGAGCTCGACTATCCCGGCCAGAAGGATCCCGAATACACCAAGAAGTTCGGTCCCCGCGGCGTGCTGCACGCCTGGGCGACCGACCAGGACGACCCGACCGAGGACCCGGTGTTCGGCCGCGTCGGCAAGCAGAAGATCGAGAACACCGGCATGCTCACCCGCAAGCGGATGGAGACCTTCGACGGCGAGGTGCTGGACAAGACGATCGATTGGCTGAACCGCAACGGCAAGGGCGAGGAGCCCTGGTTCTGCTGGTTCAACACCACCGCCATCCACATCTGGTCGCGGCCCCAGAAGGAGTACCTCCAGAAGGCGGTCAACGAAGGCCGCGCCGAGGAGGATCTCGTCCGCGCCAAGATGCTCGAGCACGACGAGCAGATCGGCGTGCTGTTGAAGTGGCTGGACGACAATGGTCAGGCCGACAACACGATCGTCGTCTACTCCACCGACAACGGCAACGAGATGATGTTCTGGCCGGACGGCGGCTACGCCCCGTTCCGCGGCGAGAAGGGCACCACCTGGGAGGGCGGCGTGCGTGTGCCCTGCCTGGCGCGCTGGCCGGGCGAGATCCCCGCCGGAGCCTGGTCGAACGGCCTGCAGTCGCACGAGGATCTCTACGTCACCCTGGCCGCGGCCGCCGGGCTGACCGAGCTCAAGGAGAAGCTGCTGACCGGCTACGAAGTGAACGGCGTGACCTACAAGGTCCACCTCGACGGCTTCAACCAGATCGACCACTGGAAGGCGCCCGAGACCGCGCCGTCGGCCCGCAAGGCCTACTTCTATTATGACGAGAACGAGCTCACCGCCGTCCGCGTCGGCAACTGGAAGATGCATATCGCGGTGAAGAAGGAAGGCAGTTGGTGGAACGAGCGGAGCTATCCGAACGTCCCCTATCTGTTCAACCTGCGCATGGATCCGATGGAGAAGATGGATCCGGAAAGCCATGAATGGGGCTATGCCGGCCGCAAGTTCTTCGCCCAGAAGATGTGGGCGCCGACGGTCGCCAAGCCCTACCTGGCCGAGCATCTGCTCAGCCTGCAAAAGTACCCGCCGCGGCAAGCGTCCGACACGCTCAGCCTGCACAAGGCGCTGGAGTCCGCGATGGCCAAGCTCGCCAATCCGGTCGCGAGCAGCAACTGACCGCGCCTTGGGGGTGACGGGCTATAACCGCCCGTCACCCCCCGCCGGCCGCCGCGGCGGTGGCCTTCGGCGGCGCGGCGAGCTAGACCTCGGCCACGCGCTTCCCCGGGGGGTATTATGATCAAGCTGTTCTGCGCCGCGTCGGCCGCCATCCTCGCGCTCGCCGCGCCGGCCTGGTCCGCGCCGCTGGACGTCGCTGCCGCCAAGGCGCAGGTCGCCGCGGTCATCGACCGCGACTACGGACAGCTCGACGCCCTCTACAAGGATCTGCACGCCCATCCCGAGCTGGGCTTCCAGGAGAAGCGCACGGCCGCCAGGCTCGCCGCCGAGATGCGCGGCCTGGGCTTCGAGGTGACCGAGGGCGTCGGCGGAACCGGCCTCGTGGCGATCCTGAAGAACGGCGACGGCCCCCGGGTCCTGGTGCGCACCGAGCTCGACGCCCTGCCGATGGAGGAGAAGACCGGCCTGCCTTACGCCAGCCGCGTCACCGCGACCTGGAACGGGAAAGAGACCTATGTCGCCCATTCCTGCGGGCATGACGTGCACATGGCCGCCTGGGTCGGCGCGGCCCGAGCGCTCGTGGCGACCAAGGCCGACTGGCGCGGGACGCTGGTCTTCGTCGCCCAGCCGTCGGAAGAGACCGTCAACGGCGCCAAGGCGATGCTGGACGACGGCTTCATCAAGCGCTTCGGCAAGGCCGACTACGGATTTGCGCTGCATGTCGGGCCTGGCCTGGCGGGACAGGTCTACTACAAGCCCGGCGCCGTCAGCTCGACGTCCGACAGCCTCGATGTCGTGTTCGCCGGCCGCGGCGGCCATGGCTCGATGCCGGCCGCGACCATCGACCCGGTGATGATGGGCGCGCGGTTCGTCGTCGACGTGCAGAGCGTGATCAGCCGCGAAAAGGACCCGGCCGCGTTCGGCGTCGTCACCATCGGCTCGTTCCAGGCCGGCAGCGCCGGCAACATCATTCCCGACAGCGCCCATCTGCGCGGGACCATCCGCACCCAGGACGCCGCTGTCCGCGACAAGATCCTGGCCGGGGTCGATCGGACCGCCAGGGCGGTGGCCGACATGGCCGGCGCGCCGGCGCCGGCCGTGACCATCGTTCCGGGCGGCAAGGCGGTGATCAACGATGCTGCGCTGACCGAACGCACGGCGGGCGTCTTCCAGGCCGCCTTCGGGGCCGACGCCGTGGTCCAGCCGCAGGCCGGCTCGGCGAGCGAGGACTATTCGGAATTCATCCTCGCCGGCACGCCGTCGGTCTATTTCGGCATCGGCGGCTACGACGCCAAGACCATCGCCGACGCCCAGAAGGCCGGCGCGGCCCTGCCGGTCAATCACTCGCCGTTCTTCGCGCCCGCCGCCGAGCCGTCGATCCGCACCGGGGTCATGGCCATGACCCTCGCGGTCATGAACGTCACCGCCAGATAGGCGGGATCAGGCGACGCGCCCGCCGTTGCGCGCCCAGCCGTCGAGGTGGGCGCTCAGCACCGACAGCGGGACGGCTCCGTACAGCAGGCCGGCGTCGTGGAAGGCGCGGATGTCGAAGGCCCCGCCCATGCGCGCCTTGGCCGCCTCGCGCGCCTGCACCCACACTTCGTGACCGAGCATGTAGCTGCACGCCTGGCCGGGCTGGACGCAGTAGCGCTCGACCTCGCGGGTGACGCTGGTTTCCTTGTCGCCCAGGGTGTCGACCATGTAGCGGATGGCCTGTTCGCGGCTCCAGCGCTTGTGGTGCAGGCCTGAGTCCACCACCAGCCGGGCGGCGCGGAACAGCAGCGAGGCGAGATAACCCAGCCGCCCCAGCGGATCGTCCTGGAAGGCCCCCATCTCGTCGGAGAGCTGCTCGGCATAGAGCGCCCAGCCCTCGGAGTAGCCGGAGAACAGGGGCATGCGGCGCATCAAGGGCAGGCCCTTGGCCTCCATGGCCAGCGCGATCTGCAGATGGTGGCCCGGCAGCACCTCGTGATGGACCAGGGTCGGCAGGTCTAGGCGCGGCTGCTCGGCCGTGTCGCGCAGGTTGATATAGAAGATCCCCGGCCGCGAGCCGTCGACGGAGCCGGGCTGATAGGACCCGCCGGGAGCGCCGGCCTCGATCGTGGTCGGCACGCGGGCGATTTCGACCGGGGCCTTGGGAAGGGTCCCGAAGTACTGCGGCAGCCGCTTGCGCATCGCCTCGGCCATGTCGTTCATGTCGGCCAGCAACTGCGCGCGGCCGGCGTCGGTGTTCGGATAGATCTGGTCTGGCCGCCGCCGCAGGGCCGAGATGCGCTGGCCGACGGAGCCTTGGCTCATGCCCTGTTGCCTGAGGATTTCGTCGGCCTGGGCGGTCAGTTCGGCCACGCGTTCCAGCCCCAGGCGGTGGATGTCGTCGCCGGTCATGTCGGTGGTCGTGAACGAGCGGACCGCGAACCGGTAGTAGGCCTCGCCCTGCGGCAGTCGCCAGCATCCGGCGTCGTGCGAGGCGGTCGGCAGCGCCTGTTGCTGAAGCTCGAGCTGGCGGCGCAGGGCCGGGTAGACGACCGTCTCGACGATCTTGGTCGCCCGGGCCTGCCAGTCGCCCTCCAGGCCCTTCTCGGTCGTGCGCCGGGTGAGGTTGGTCACCAGTTCGGAGGCGTCGGGCGCCGGCGCGAGCATGGCCGAGATCTGGCCCGACGTGGTGCGCAGGATGAAGTCCGGCGGCGTCGCGCCGCGCGCGAAGTCGGCGCGGGCGCGCTCGGTTTCCTGGTCGAGCGAGGGACCGAAGGCCGCCAGGCGGTCCAGATAGGCCTCGGCGTCGCCGGCCTTGGCGATCCGGTGCTGGCTGCCCAGGAAGGTCGGGATGCTGCGATAGTTCCCGCTGAGCTGCGAGACGATATAGGGGACCGCGCCGCCCACCCCCGGGTCGCCATAGGGGAATTCGTAGCCCTGGAGCGTGACGTCGGCCAGGTAGGCGGCGGTGCGGTAGTTGAGCAGGTCGCCCCCGCGCAGCGCCGCCGGATCGAACCGCCGCAGATCGGCGGCCATCTGTGCGAACAGCGCCTTCATCTTCGCCAGGCTGGCCTCGGAGCGGTCGTCGAGCCGGTGCTTGGCGGCGGCGTTGGTCCCGGTGTCGAACCCGGTCAGCGTCATGAGCTGCGGCGAGGCGATCAACGCGTCCTGCATCGCCTTGTCCAGCAGCGCGGTCAGGCGCGGGCCGTCGGCGGTTTGCGCGGCGACGGGAGCGGCGGCCAGCGAGGCGGCGCCCGCCAGCAGGAGATCTCGGCGGTTCAGCATGGCGATGATCCGGAGCGAGGTTGAGGAACCGCCGCGGACGAGGCCCGCGGCGGCCCTGGAGTCAGGGGGAGGGCGGTCAGCCGCCGGCGATGACGCCGCAGGCGATGCGCGCGCCCGCGCCGCCGATCGGCTGGGTCTGGTGATCGTCGGCGTTGGCGTGGATCACGATGGCCGAACCGTCCTTGTCGGCCAGGTCCTGGCGCCCGTCGACGCCGCCGAGCGAGACGAAGGTGCTGAAGATCTCGGCGTTCGCCGATCCGTCGGCGGCCACGAAGATGTTCGGCAGGTCGCCGGCCTCGTTGGCGTCGGGATTGAGCAGGCCGTGGACCATGGTCGGGCCGCCGTGGACGTGGCCGCCGGCCGAGGTGAAGTCGGATTTCGAGCAGTCGCCCTTCTCGTGGAAGTGGAGTCCGTGCCACCCCGGAGCCGCGCCGGTCAGCTCGATCCGCATCAGCACGCCCTTGGGCGCATTGGTCAGGGTCGCGGCGCCGATCGCATCGCCGGCCGAATTCTTCAATTCGATCCGTTGGTTGGCCGGCGCGTCTGCGGCGATCGCCGTTCCGGCGAAAAGGGTGGCGGCGAGCGCGGCGAGGGCATATTTCATGAGGTCTAGCACCTGGGTTCGGAACTCTACGGACATTTGGCCTAGCGGCCTCCGGGATGGTAACAACAGAACCTAGCTTTGTGTCCGATTCTAAACGGCTAAATCCTCTCCTTGACCGACGAAACCCATACCCCGCCGGATGACGGTCGGCGCGGGGGCATCGCCCCTATCGCCATCGAAGACGAGCTGAAGCGCTCATATCTCGACTACGCCATGAGCGTGATCGTGAGCCGGGCCCTGCCCGACGCGCGCGACGGCCTCAAGCCGGTGCACCGCCGTATCCTGTTCTCCATGAACGAGCAGGGCCACACGCCCGACCGTTCCTATGTGAAGTCGGCCCGCGTGGTCGGGGACGTGATGGGTAAGTACCACCCGCACGGCGACGCCTCGATCTACTTCACCATGGTCCGGATGGCGCAGCCGTTCTCCATGGGGCTGCTGCTGATCGACGGCCAGGGCAACTTCGGCTCGGTGGACAACGACCCGCCGGCGGCCATGCGCTACACCGAGAGCCGGATGAGCAAGGCCGCCATGATGGTGGTGGCCGACCTCGACAAGGACACGGTCGACTTCAAGGAGAACTACGACGGCACCGAGCAGGAGCCCATCGTCCTGCCGTCGCGGATCCCCAACCTGCTGGTCAACGGCGCCGGCGGCATCGCCGTCGGCATGGCGACCAACATCCCGCCGCATAACCTGGGCGAGATCATCGACGCCTGCCTGGCCTATGTCGACGATCCCGAAGTGTCGCTGGACGCCCTGCTGGACATCGTGCCCGGCCCGGACTTCCCGACCGGCGGCGAGATCATCGGCCGCTCGGGCGCGCGCAACGCGCTGATGACCGGCCGCGGCTCGGTGGTGATGCGCGGCAAGGCCGAGATCCAGGAGCTTCGCAAGGACCGCGAAGCCATCATCATCAACTCGATCCCCTATCAGGTAAACAAGGCCGCGATGGTCGAGCGCATCGCCGAGCTGGTGCGCGAGAAGAAGATCGACGGCATCGCCGACCTGCGCGACGAAAGCGACCGCGACGGCATGCGGGTCGTGGTCGAGATGAAGCGCGACGCCTCGCCCGACGTCGTCCTGAACCAGCTCTATCGCTACACCCCGCTGCAGTCGTCCTTCGCCGTCAACATGCTGGCGCTCGACCGCGGCCGCCCGCGCGAGATGAACCTGCGCGACCTGATCGTCGCCTTCGTGGACTTCCGCGAGGAAGTGGTCGTCCGGCGCGTGAAGTTCGAGCTGTCCAAGGCCCGCGACCGCGGTCACGTCTTGGTCGGCCTGGCCATCGCCGTGGCCAATATCGACGAGTTCATCCACATCATCCGGTCCTCGAAGGACCCGGCCGAGGCGCGCGAGCGCCTGGTGGCCAGGGACTGGCCGGCCGGCGACATGCTGCCGCTGGTGGAGCTGATCGCCGATCCGCGCACCCTGGTGATCGACGGCGCCCTGATCCGGCTGTCGGAAGAGCAGGCCCGCGCCATCCTGGCCCTGACCCTGTCTCGCCTGACCGGCCTCGGCCGCGACGAGATCTTCGGCGAGGCCCGCGAACTGGCCGACACCATCCAGGGCCACCTGACCATCCTGTCGGCGCGCGCCAACGTCATGTCGATCGTCCGCGAGGAGCTGGTGGCCGTGCGCGACGCCTTCGCCGTGCCGCGCCGCTCCGAGATCGTCGACGGCGACGCCGACGTCGAGGACGAGGACCTGATCGCCCGCGAGGAGATGGTCATCACCGTCACCCACGGCGGCTATGTGAAGCGCACGCCGCTGACCACCTACCGCACCCAGCACCGGGGCGGTAAGGGCCGCTCGGGCATGGCGACCAAGGACGAGGATGCGGTCACCCGCGTGTTCTCGGCCTCGACGCACACGCCGATGCTGTTCTTCTCGTCGGGCGGCAAGGTCTACCAGCTCAAGGTCTGGCGCCTGCCGGTCGGCAATCCCAACTCGCGCGGCAAGGCGTTCGTGAACCTGCTGCCGATCGAGCCGGGCGAGAGCATCACCTCGATCCTGCCGCTGCCCGAGGACGAGGCGGCCTGGGATCAGTACGACGTGATGTTCGCCACGCGGTCGGGCAACGTCCGCCGCAACAAGCTCTCCGACTTCCAGGGCATCAAGCGCAACGGCAAGATCGCCATGAAGCTGGACGACGGCGACCAGATCATCGGCGTCGGCCTCTGCAACGCGGCGCAGAACGACATCCTGCTGACCACGGCGCTGGGCCGCTGCATCCGCTTCGCCACCGAGGAGGTGCGGGTCTTCGCCGGCCGTGACTCCACCGGCGTCCGCGGCATCCGGCTGGCCGAGGGCGACAGCGTCATCTCGATGGCGATCCTCCGCTCGGTGGAGGCTTCGCCGGCCGAACGCGCCGCCTATGTGAAGCACGCCAACGCCATGCGCCGGGCCACCGGCGACGAGGTCGACGAGGTCGCGCCGCCCGACGACGACGAGGCCGAGGGCGACGTCACCCTCAGCGTCGAGCGCATCGCCGAACTGGGGGCGGCCGAGGAGGTCATCCTGACGGTCTCGACCGAGGGCTTCGGCAAGCGGACCTCGGCCTACGAGTTCCGCCGCACCGGACGGGGCGGGCAGGGGCTCCTGGCCCAGGACCTGACCAAGAAGGGCGGCCGCCTGGCCGCGTCGTTCCCCGTCGAGGAGTTCGACGAGATTCTGCTGGTCACCGACCAGGGCCAGTTGATCCGCACGCCGGTGAACCAGGTCCGCATGGTCGGCCGCAACACCTCGGGCGTCACGATCTTCCGCACCAGCAAGGACGAGCACGTGGTTTCCGTGGAACGTCTGGCCGACCAGGGCCAGGACGATTCCGAAGACGATGGTGACGCCGGGGAATAGGCCGTCCGCGCACCTGCGCCGCACGCAACCGCTGGTTCAGCAAGCGGTTGCGTGTGAGATTTGGGCTTGCTTTCACCGCCTGTGCCGGTGAAATCCTGTTGCACCGCAACAGGGGGGAGACGTCGAATGACGCGTGTGGGGCTCTATCCGGGAACCTTCGACCCGATCCACAATGGCCATACCGACATCATCGGTCGGGCCGTGAAGCTGGTGGACAAGCTGGTCATCGGCGTGGCGATCAATGTCGGCAAGGGACCCCTGTTCGAGCTCGAAGAGCGCGTCGCGATCCTCCAGGCCGAAACCGAGCACCTTCAGCATCGCGCCGAGATCATCGTGCAGCCGTTCCAGGGGCTGCTGATGCACTATGCCCGCGAGATCGGGGCCCAGGTCATCGTCCGCGGCCTGCGCGCGGTCGCGGACTTCGAGTACGAGTTCCAGATGACCGCGATGAACCAGCAGCTCGATCGCGAGGTCGAGACGGTCTTCCTGATGGCCGATCCGCGCCACCAGGCGATTTCGTCCAAGCTGGTCAAGGAGATCGCGGTGCTCGGCGGCGACATCGGCAAGTTCGTCAGCCCGCGCATCAAGGACGCCTTGATGGCCAAGGTCAGCCAGGCCTGAACGACCAGGTTCCGACGGGGTGGCGATCTCGCGCTTTGCCCGCTACGAGTGGCGCATGATCCGTTCCCTGTTGCTCACCGCCGCTGTCCTGGCGATGGCGGCGCCCGCCGCCGCTCAATCTCCTCCCGCCGCCGCGCCGTCGGCTGCCGACTGGCGCACGCCCAATCCCGACGACCTGCTGGTGATCGACACCAACAAGGGCCGCATCATCGTGGAGATGACGCCCGAGGTCGCGCCCGCCCATGTCCAGCGCGTGAAGGAACTGACCCGCGCCGGCTTCTATGACGGCCGCAGCTTCTTCCGGGTGATCGACGACTTCATGGCCCAGACGGGCGATCCCGAGGACAAGGGCACGGGCGGCAGCGACAAGCCGGACCTCCAGCAGGAATTCCTGTTCCGCCTCGGCGCCGACGCCGGCTTCGTGCAGGTCGCCGACCTGAACGTCAGCCAGGTCGGCTTCATCAAGTCCCTGCCGGTGATGAGCCAGAGCCCGATGCTCATGGCCATGACCGCCGACGGCAGGATTTCGGCCTGGCCGCTCTATTGCCCGGGCGTCGCCGCAATGGCCCGCGGCCAGGGCGAGGACAGCGCCAACAGCCAGTTCTTTCTGATGCGCCATGCCTATCCGTCGCTGGAAAAACGCTACACCGGCTGGGGCCGGGTGATCGTCGGCCTCGACGTCGTGCGGGCCATCAAGGTCGGCGAACCGGTGGCTCCGCCGCAGGACAAGATGGACAAGGTGCGCATCCTGGCCGATATCCCGGCCGCCGAACGCCCCAAGGTGCGCGTGGTCGATCCAAGCAGCGCCTGGTTCAAGGCCGAGATCGAACGCGTTCGCGCCAGCCAGGGCCCGTCGTTCTCGGCATGCGAGATCAAAATCCCATCGGAGGTGAAGTGATGGACCCGGAAAACACCCTTATCCTGACCCTGGACACGGGTACGGTGACGATCAAACTCCGCCCCGACCTGGCCCCCGGCCACGTGGAGCGCATCAAGGAACTGGCGCGCGAAGGCTTCTATGACGGCGTCGTCTTCCACCGCGTCATCGACGGCTTCATGGCCCAGGGCGGCGATCCGACCGGCACCGGCACCTCGGGCTCGGACAAGCCGAACCTGAAGGCGGAGTTCTCGCGCGAGCCGCACGTCCGCGGCGTGTGCTCGATGGCCCGCACCTCGGCCCCGCACTCGGCCAACAGCCAGTTCTTCATCTGCCTGGACGACGCCACCTTCCTCGACGGCCAGTACACGGTCTGGGGCGAAGTGGCCGAAGGCATGGACGCGGTCGACGCCCTGCCCAAGGGCGAGCCGCCGCGCGCGCCCGGCAAGATCGTCTCGGCCCGAGTCGCCGCGGACGTGGCGTGACGCCGACGCTGGAAGCGGCGTATGCCCAGCCGCATCGCCGCTACCACACGCGGGCCCATATCGAGCAGTGCCTGGCGCTGCTCGATCAGGTTCCCGACCTGACCGAGACCGAACGCCAGATCCTGACCTTTGCGATCTGGTGGCACGACGCCGTCTATGATCCGGCCGCATCGGACAACGAAGCCCGGAGCGCGCAGATGGCCCGGGCCGACCTGCGCGACTTCGACCTTTCCATCCACGCGCGGGACGAGGTCGCGCGCCTCATCATGCTGACCGCCGGGCATGAGGCGGAGGAGGGCGACCGGCTCGGCGAGCTGCTGGTCTCCATCGACTTGGCCGTCCTCGGCGCGCCGGCGGACCGCTACGACGCCTACGCCCGGGCGGTGCGCGAGGAATACGCCCACGTTCCCGACGAGCTCTGGCGCGCCGGCCGCGCGCGCGTGCTGCAACGCTTTCTCGACGCGCAGGTTATCTTTCCCGATCCGGCCTTCGCCGAATGGCTGGACGCACAGGCGCGGGACAACCTCTCTCGGGAGCTCGCGTCGCTGAGCTAGGGAGATAAGGGTGGCGGCGCGTTTGAAGGTCTTCGTCACCTCGGACGGCTTCACCGACTACGTCGTCGCCGCCAGCTCGCGCGCCAAGGCCCTGGCCGCCTGGGGCGCGCACCAGGACCTCTTCCAGACCGGCGGCGCGCGCGAGACCGACGATCCCGAGCTGGTGGCCGCCGCCACCGCCCGGCCTGGGGAGGTGATCCGGCGGCCGGCGACGATCACGTCCTTCGTGGCTGGCCGCAAGGGGCCGCGGGCCGCCCCGCCCTTGCCGAAATCGCCCCCTCCGAAATCGCCCCCGCCGAAGTCGCCCGCGCCCAAGGCCGCCCCGCAGCCCAGGCGGCCGCGCGGGCCGACGCCGGCCCAGCTCCGCAAGGTCGCCGAACTGGAGGCGGAGCTGGAAGCCGCCGCCGAGCAGCACGCCGCCGAACTGGCCGAAATCGCCGCGGAGAAGCGCGCCCTGGAACTGCGCCGCGACGCCAGCGAGAGCCGCTTCCTCATCCGCCGCGCCGAATTTTGCGCGAGGCGCTGCGCAAGGCCCGCCTGGCCCTACGCTGACGGCGCCAGGGTGACGATCACCGGGTAGTGGTCCGAGCCGAGCAGGGGCCCGCGTTCGATCTTCACGGTGCGCCAGCCGGGACCGGCATAGACGTGGTCGATCGGCAGGAGGCCGAACGGCAGGCCGGTTCCGGCGGGGCCGCGGTCGGCCGGCCAGGAGAACAGGGCGCGCGTGCGCCGCTCCAGGCCGAACATCTGGTCCTCGCGGCGGCGGCTGAACGACCATGGCGTGGAGTTGAAATCGCCGGTCAGGATCAGGCGGTCCTTCGGGAATTGGTCCAGCAGGCCGGCGATCACCCGGCCCTGCGCCTGTTGCCAGCCGCCGTAGATCGGCCAGGTGTAGTGGGTGCCGAAGACGCTGAACTCGCCGCGCGCGTCGTGGAACGTCGCCCCGGCGATCGGCGGGCGGATGTGGTCGGCGCTGGGCGGGACCGGCACGTCGCGGGCCACGGGCTCGGCCTTGGACAGGATCATCACGCTGCAGCGGCCGCAGCTGACATGGTAGTCGTCGAACGCCTCGCGCAGGGCCGGGCCGATCAGGGTGGCTTCCTCGATCACCAGGATGTCGGGGTCTTGGGCCCGCAGCCAGCGGATGGTCTCGGCCTGGCGGCTGTTGCGCTCCCAGGCGTTGAACTGGATCAGCTTGATCTGGCCAGGCGCGCCCTCGGCGATCGGCTCGCTTGTCGGGCGCAGATATTCGGGCATTACCATCAGGCCGGAGGCGGCGACGCCGACCGCCGAGATGGCCAGCAGCGCTGCTCGGGCTTGGCCGCGTTCGAAGACCAGGGCGTAGAGCGGCGGGACCAGCGCCAGCGCCAGCAGCAGCGGGGCGAAATGGGTCAGGACGTCCAGCCGCACGCTCCAGCGTCCGCCCTGGGCGGCCAGCGCCCAGCCGGCGCAGCCCAGGGCGAGCAGGATCATCAGGCTGGTAAGCGCCGAACGTAGGAAACGCATGTAGGCCGTCAGTTCCGCTTCAGCGCCAGGACCGCGACGACGGGGTAGTGGTCCGAGCCCAGGCGAGGCCCGCGGGCGACCGAGACCGTACGCCAGTCGGCGCCCGCATAGACATGATCGATGGGCAGGATCGCAAGCCCGAAAGGACTGTTCGCGGGCCAGGTCGAAAGGGCCCTGGTCCGGCGCTCCAGGCCCAGCGCCGCGTCCTCGCGTCGGCGGGAGAATGACCAGGGCGTCGAGTTGAAATCGCCGGCCAGGATCACCCGCGACCTGGGCTGGCCCTGCATGATCTGCTCCAGCCTCAGCCCGTTTTCGCGATGGGTCCGAACCTCCGTCGGCCAGACATAGTGCGTGCCGATCACGGTGAAGTCGCCCTGAGGGCCGGTCAGGTGCGCGATGGTGACCGCCGGCCCGAGCCCTTCACGCCCCCGGCGCGGGCCTTCGATCCGGGCGGCCGGCGCGCGGGTGAAGATCGCCACCTCGCAGGTCTTGCCGCAGGCCATCTGGCGATGCAGCCGCTGGACGACGGCGGTCTGGAACACGGCCCTGGAATCCTCGACCACCAGCACGTCCGGATCCTGGGCCGCCAGCCAGTCCAGACGCTGGTCGAGGCCCTGACTGTCCTTCGCCGCGTTGAACTGGATGAGCTTGATCTGTCCGGGCGTGTCGGCCGGCGCGCGGGGGGACGCCGGCCGCAGGAATTCGGGAAGCATCAGCGCCAGGCTCGCGATCACCGCTGCGGCGCCCAGCAGGGCGGGGGGCAGGCGCCGGTGCGCGAAGATCGCGGCGGCCAGGGTCAGGGCGCCTCCGGCCAGATAGAGCGGGGCCAGGTGCGTCAGTATGTCGAGGTGGCCGCTGATGCGTCCGCCCTGCGCCGCCGCCGCCGCAACGGCGCTAAGGGCGCCGATCGGCAGGACCACGCTGCGAAGGGCGAATCGCACAGGGCTCATGGCTCGACCTTACATGCGGCGATGCTTGACGGGTGCGCCCGCCCGTGCGCTTCAAGCGCGTCCATGCAACTCGCCGATTTCGACTTCGAACTTCCCGACGACCGCATCGCCCTGCGGCCGGTCCATCCGCGCGACGCCGCGCGCCTGCTGCTGGTCGCGCCGGGCCGGGCGCTGGAGGACCTGAGCGTCGCCGACCTGCCCAGCCAGCTCCGCGCCGGCGACGTGCTGGTGCTTAACGACACGCGGGTCATTCCCGCGCGGCTGAAGGGCCGTCGCGTGCGGGAGGGTTCGGACGTCGCCGTCGAGGCGACCCTGCACAAGCGCCTCTCGTCCTCGCGCTGGACCGCCTTCATGCGGCCGGGCAAGAAGCTCGCGCCCGGCGATCGCGTCCGGTTCGGCTCCACCGACGATCGCGCCTGCCTGCTGGGGGTGCTCGACGCGACGGTGATCGAGAAGGGCGAGGGCGGCGAGGTGACGCTGGGCTTCGACCTGGCCGGGCCCGACCTCGACGCCGCCATCGCCGAGCGGGGCGCCATGCCCCTGCCGCCGTATATCGCCGCCAAGCGCGGCGAGGACGCCCAGGACAAGGCCGACTACCAGACCGTCTATGCCGACGAGGAGGGCTCGGTCGCCGCGCCCACCGCGGGCCTGCACTTCACGCCCGAGCTGATGGCGCGGCTGGAGGCCATGGGGGTGACGCTGCGGTTCGTGACCCTGCACGTCGGGGCCGGCACGTTTCTGCCGGTGAAGACCGAAAACCTGACCGAACACCGGATGCATGCCGAATACGGCGAGGTCGACGCGGAGACCGCCGCGGCCCTCAACGCCGCCAAGGCCGCCGGCGGCCGCCTGGTCTGCGTCGGCACCACCTCCCTGCGTCTGGTCGAGAGCGCCACCGGCGAGGACGGCGTCATCCGCCCGTTCTCTGCCGAAACCTCGATATTCATCACCCCCGGCTACCGTTTCCGCGCCGCCGACGGCCTGATGACCAACTTCCACCTGCCGAAATCGACCCTGTTCATGCTGGTCAGCGCCTTCGCCGGCGTCGAAGCCATGCGCGCCGCCTACGCCCACGCCATCGCCAGCGGCTACAGGTTCTATTCCTACGGCGACGCCAGCCTGCTCTGGAGAGCCAACTAGTGGCCGCATTCCCCTTCGAGATCGCCGCCACCGAAGGCGCGGCGCGCACCGGCGTGCTCAAGACCCCGCGCGGCGAGATCCGCACCCCGGCCTTCATGCCGGTCGGCACCGCGGCGACGGTCAAGGCCCTGACCGTCGATCAGGTCCGCGCGACCGGGGCCGACATCATCCTGGGCAACACCTATCACCTGATGCTGCGCCCCACGGCCGAACGGGTGGCGCGGCTGGGCGGCCTGCACAGGTTCATGCGCTGGGACCGGCCGATCCTGACCGATTCCGGCGGCTTCCAGGTCATGTCGCTCTCGAAGATCGCCAAGGTGACCGAGGAGTCGGTAGCCTTCCAGAGTCACATCGACGGCTCCAAGCATGTCCTGACGCCGGAACGCTCCATCGAGATCCAGGCCGACCTGCTGGGCTCGGACATCGTCATGCAACTCGACGAGTGCGTGGCCTGGCCGGCGGAGGAGAAGCGGGCCGCCGAAGCCATGCGGCTCTCGGCCCGCTGGGGCGCGCGTTCCAAGGCCGCGTTCGGCGAGCGCGAGCGCCAGGCGCTGTTCGGCATCCAGCAGGGCTCGACGTTCGAGCATCTGCGCAAGGAATCGGCCGAACGGCTGATCGAGACCGGCTACGACGGCTACGCCCTGGGCGGCCTGGCGGTCGGCGAGGGGCACGAGGCGATGTGCGAGGTCCTGGACTACGCCCCGGCCATGCTGCCGGCCGATCGGCCCCGCTACCTGATGGGCGTGGGCAAGCCGATCGACCTGGTCGAGGCGGTGGCCCGCGGCGTCGACATGTTCGACTGCGTCCTGCCGACCCGGTCGGGCCGCCACGGCCAGGCCTGGACCTGGGAAGGCCCGGTCAACCTGAAGAACGCGCGCTTCGCCGAGGACGACACGCCGCTGGACGAGACCAGCGACTGTCCGGCCTCATCCCACTATTCGAAGGCCTATCTGCATCACCTGGTGAAGTCCGAGGAGATCCTCGGGCAGGTGCTGCTGTCCTGGCACAACATCGCCCACTTCCAGGCGCTGACCGCGGCCATGCGCGCGGCCATCGCCGAGGGCCGCTTCGAGCAGTTCCGCCGCGACTTCAAGGCCCGTCAGCGGACCGGATAGCGCGGCTTCAGCTCCTGGGACTTGACCGGCGTGCCGGTCAGGATGTGCGAGGGTATGGCCGGCGGCTTGCAGTTCTTGGCCTCGCCCAGGCCCTTGAGATAGGCGCGGCGCACGCCCCCCGCCGTGATGGCGGCGGTGACCATGCTGTCATGGCGCTCGGCGCCGGAGAGCTTGCGGACCCAGCCGCGGAACGGGATGACGTCGGACGCCAGTCCGGCGACGGCGCCCAGGGCCACGCCCCGGCCGCGGTCCATCAGATCGTCCTCGTCCACCGCCGGCTCGTCCAGGTCGGCGCCCAGCGCGCCGTTGAGCGGCAGAATGGCGGCGGCGATCGCGGCGCAGGTCGCCGGCTCGGGCCGCTGATAGGGGTCGGCCATCGCTTCCAGCAGCACCTGGGGAATCTTGGTCTTGATCAGGTTCACGTCGCGCAGCGGCGCGGACACGGCCCCCTGGACGCTTTCGCGATTGGCGGCCGACGTCGTCTGGATCTGGGAGGATCCGTCGGCCGGAGCCGTGACGCAGGCGCTGAGCAAGAGCAGGGGAATCGAGGCGAGTACGATCTTGCGCATGGCCCGATGCTAGCGGCAGCCGCAAGCTGTTGGAAAGCTGCAGCAGTGCTCTTGCTCCGAACCAGCCGCCCGCATATGGTCCGCGCCTCTTCGCCAGCGCCCCCGTGCGCGGCGTGCGGGCCGGTAGCTCAGTGGTAGAGCATTCGACTTTTAATCGAATGGTCGTGAGTTCGAACCTCACCCGGCCTACCAACCATCTGCCTGAGATGGTTGATGTTTCTGAAGTCTCTGGACTTCTTCCCGCATGGCCTCTGCTTAGGCTTTCGTTTCCGGGTGTCAGAAAAACTATATTGTCCATAGACCCGATGGGAATTAGCCAAGCGCATGGCCGAGACGCAGCGAACTGCGCGTCTCGGCGTTTATGCGTTTGAACCGGGGCTGTAACGATGACGGCGACCTCACGGATGGAAAGCGTCGCGTCGCGACCGCCGCTGATCCGGCGACGCTCGGCGATCCCCGGCTTCACCCTGACCATGGGCGTAACGCTTGCGATCCTTTCGCTGATCGTCCTGATCCCGTTGAGCGCGGTGGCCATAAAGGCGTCGGAGCAATCGCTGCCCGAGTTCCTCCAGGCGGCGTTCAACGAGCGGGCGATGACCGCCTATCGCCTGTCGTTCGGCGCCGCCCTGATCGCCGCGGCGATCAACGGGGTGTTCGGGCTGCTCACCGCCTGGGCGCTGGTCCGCTATCAGTTTCCCTTCAAGAGCCTGATCAACGGCGTGATCGACCTGCCGTTCGCGCTGCCGACCGCGGTGGCCGGCATCGCCCTGGCGACGCTCTACGCGCCCAACGGCTGGATCGGTTCGCTGTTCGAGCCGCTGGGGATCAAGATCGCCTATACGCCGCTGGGCGTCGTCGTCGCCCTGACGTTCATCGGCCTGCCCTTCGTGGTCCGCACCCTGGAGCCGGTGATGCGCGACCTGGCCGCCGACGTGGAGGAGGCCGCCGCCAGCCTGGGCGCGACCCGCTTCGATACGATCCTGCGGGTCATCCTGCCCGCGCTGGCCCCGGCCTGGCTGACCGGCTTCGCGCTGGCCTTCGCCCGGGCGGTGGGCGAGTACGGCTCGGTGATCTTCATCGCCGGCAACATGCCCTACAAGTCGGAGATCGCGCCGCTGCTGATCATCATCGAGCTTGAGCAATACGACTACGCCGGCGCGGCGACCATCGCGGTCGTGATGCTGGGCGTGTCGTTCCTGATGCTCTTCCTGATCAACGCCATCCAGGCCTGGGCCCGGAGGCTCGCCGCGTGAGCCGTCTGCGTCATCCCACCGAGGATCCGATCTGGGCCAAGGGACTGATCCTGGCCATCGTCGCGGTCTTCCTGGCGTCCGTGCTGATCCTGCCCATGGTCTCGGTGTTCTTCGAGGCCATGCGCAAGGGGCTTCCGGCCGCGCTGGAGGCCATCGCCAACGAGGACGCCCGCGCGGCGATCAAGCTGACCCTGATCACCGCGGCCATCACCGTGCCGTTCAACGTGGTGTTCGGGGTCTGCGCCTCCTGGGCGGTGGCGAAGTACGAGTTCCCGCTCAAGCCCTTCCTGATCACCCTGATCGACCTGCCGTTCTCGGTGTCGCCGGTGGTGGCGGGCCTGATCTATGTGCTGGTGTTCGGCGCCCAGGGGTGGTTCGGCCCTTGGCTCATCGACCACGACATCAAGATCATCTTCGCCGTGCCGGGCATCGTGCTGGCGACCATCTTCGTCACGTTCCCCTTCGTGGCCCGCGAACTGATCCCGCTGATGCAGGAGCAGGGCGTGGACGAGGAGGAGGCGGCCGTGTCGATGGGCGCCTCGGGCCTGCGCACCTTCTGGAGCGTCACCGCGCCCAACATCCGCTGGGGGCTGCTCTACGGGGTGCTGCTCTGCAATGCGCGGGCGATGGGCGAGTTCGGGGCCGTCTCCGTGGTCTCCGGCCACATCCGGGGCCTGACCAACACCATGCCGCTGCACGTCGAGATCCTCTACAACGAGTACGATTTCGTCGGGGCGTTCGCCGTCGCAGCGTTGCTGTGCTTCCTCGCGGTCGTCACCCTGGTGCTGAAGACCTTGCTTGAAATCGCCCAGCCGCCGTCGCGGCCTGGCCGCCACTGATCACGAGACGCTCCAGATGACCATTTCCATCCGCTCGGTGGAGAAGACCTTCGGCCGCTATCCGGCCCTGAACAGCGTCAGCCTGGAGATCGCCGACGGCGAGCTTCTGGCGCTGCTCGGTCCGTCGGGGTCGGGCAAGACCACCCTGCTGCGCGTGATCGCCGGCCTGGAATTCCCTGAGAAGGGCCAGGTGCTCTACGGCGAGGAGGATATGACCTTCGCCGGCGCCGCCCAGCGCCGCGTCGGTTTCGTGTTCCAGCAGTACGCTCTGTTCCGCCACATGACGGTGGCCAAGAACGTCGCCTTCGGCCTGGATGTCCGCAAGGGGGCCGCCAAGCCGAGCAAGAGCGAGATCGCCGCGCGGGTGGACGAACTGCTGCGCCTGGTCGAACTGGGCGAACTCGGCAAGCGCTATCCGGCCCAGTTGTCGGGCGGCCAGCGGCAGCGGGTGGCCCTGGCGCGGGCCCTGGCGGTCAATCCCAGCGTGCTGCTGCTCGACGAGCCGTTCGGCGCTCTGGACGCCACGGTGCGCAAGTCGCTGCGCAAGGAGTTGCGGCGCATCCACGACGCCACCGGCGTCACCACCATCTTCGTCACCCACGACCAGGAAGAGGCGCTGGAGCTGGCCGACCGCGTGGCCATTCTCAATCAGGGGGCGATCGAGCAGGTCGGCACGCCGCAGGAGATCCACGACAATCCCTCAGGCGCGTTCGTGGCCGGTTTCGTCGGCGAATCCAATCGCTTGGACGGCGAAGTCAGGGGCGGCCGGTTCCGGCTGGGCGACGTCGAGTTCGCAGCGCCGGGCCTGGCCGACGGCGGCGCGGCGGCGTTCGTGCGGCCCCACGAGCTGGAGCTGTCGCCGGCCGGCGACGGATCCTTCGCGCTGATGGTCAATCACATCGCCCCGCAAGGCGCGGTGGCGCGGATCGACGGGGTCACGCCCGGCGGCCTGCGCCTGGAGGCGGCCTTCGCCCGGCAGTCGGTGGCCGACGTGCGGCCCGGATCGCGCCTCGACGTGAGCGTCGCCCGGGCCTACGTCTTTCCGCAGTAGGGGCCGTCGAGGCCCGTCTCTGGAGGGGCCGCCGTGGAGGTTCGCCTGCTGAGCGCCGGGGATCTGGCGATCCTGGACCAGGTCGCCGACGAGGTCTTCGACGAGCGCGTCGATCCTGGGCTCTGGGCCGAGTTCCTGGCCGATCCGCGCCATCACCTGGCCGTCGCGCTGGATGGGGGCGTCGTGGTCGGCTTCGCGTCGGCGGTTCACTACGTCCACCCCGACAAGCCGCCGCAGCTCTGGATCAACGAGGTCGGGGTCGCGCCGACGCATCAGCGGCGCGGCCTGGCCCGCGCGCTGCTCGATGCGCTGCTGGCCCTGGGCCGCCGGCTCGGCTGTTCTGAAGCCTGGGTGCTGACCGACGAGGAGAACGCCGCCGCCCGCGCGGCCTATCGGTCCGTCGGCGGCGAGGAGACGACTGGGGTGGTGATGGTCACGTTTCCGCTCGGCTGACCCCTATTGCTGCTGCTGTTGCTGCTGCTGGTCGTAGGCCGGGGTTCCGGCCGGCCGGCGGCGACCGCCGCGGGCGAACGAGGGCTGGGCCATGCGGATGAACTCCGGCTCGGTCGGCGCCGCGCGGGCCCGGCGCACGGACACCCCGACCGCTAGCTGGCTCTCGGCGTCGCCCTTGTAGACCCCGCGTGACGGTGGCACGTCGTCGTAGTCGCGTCCCACCGCGGCGGCGATGTGGCGCTCTCCGGCCATGACGTTGTTGGTGGGATCGAAGCCGACCCAGCGCAGCGAGGGCAGGAACACCTCGACCCAGGCATGGGTGGCGTCGGGATCGGAGCGGTCGCCGGCCTGGCGGTCGGTGAACAGGTAGCCCGACACGTACCGCGCGGGCACGCCCCAACTGCGGCAGATCGAAATCATGATGTGCGCGAAGTCCTGGCAGACGCCGCGGCCGGCCTCCAGGGCCAGGTCGATGGGACTGTCGGCGTGCGTCACGCCCGGCTCGTAGCCGAACGAGGCGTAGATGGTCTCCGACAGCGCCTTGACGGCGCCCAGCGGATCGCGGCGCCGGAGATCGTCGATATTGTGGGCGGCGACATAGGCCCGCAGCGCCTCCGTCTCGATGGCGAAGCCGCCATGGGTGAGGAAGTCGAAGTTCTCGCCGCGCACGAAGCCGCTGCGCAGGCGGTCCCATTCTCCCATATCGAGCGCCTCGGGCAGGGCGGGCGGGACCTGGGTCTCGACGGCGGCGCTGGCCACGATCCGCAATCGGTCGTGCGGCTGGGGCACGTCGAAGTGATAGACGGCGTTGCCGAACGGGTCGGCGTAGGAGAACAACTGCGCGGCCGGATCGACTTCGAGGTCGAAGGACACCAGCCGCTGGCGCGCGGCCTTCTGCGGCTGCATCCAGACCTCCATGACGCTTTCGCGCACGGGCTCGGCATAGTGGTACTGGGTGACGTGCCGCACTTCGAGGAGCATGGATGGGGTCCTTCTAAGCCGGCAGTCGCGTTTCGAGGGAATAGGCGACGAAGGTGTCGTAGATCGACTGGTGAAGGGCCGCGCAGTCGGCCAGCACGCTGGAGATCAGGTCGCTGGCGCCGTCGAACTCGGCCATGTCGGCATACTGCAGGCGCGCCCGCAGGCGGCCGGCCAGACGCTCCGGGGCGGTGTGGCTGGTCGCCTCCGCATGACGAGCGGCGGAGCTGAGATACTCCTCGATCCGCGCCGTGCAGAACCGCATCGAGCGGGGGAACTCCTCGTCCAGCAGCAGGAACTCCAGCACCTTGCGCGGCTGCACGTCGGCGGTGAAGCGCCGCAGATAGGGCTCCAGCGCGCAGCTCATCCGCAGCACGCCCATCAGCGCCATGTGGTCGTCCGGCGTGCGGCGCACGTCGAAGCAGGCCTCGAGCAGCCGGCCGATGAGCTGCGCCCGCTCCAGGTGCACGCCCAGCAGCAGGAAACGCCAGCCCTCGCCATGGCTCATCGTGGCGTCGGCCGCGCCCTTGAAGAGGTGGAGGTCGGCGATGACCTCATGCAGGAAGGAGGATGCTCCGTCCGTGAAGGCCTGCGGCGCCTCGATCCCGGTCATCCGCAGGTGGACGAGGTTGAGCCGCTCCCAGGTCTCGGTGGTGATCTGGTCGCGCACCTGGCGGGCGTTCTCCCGCGCGCGGGACAGCGAGGAGACGATCGAGCCGCCGTCGTTGCGGTCCAGCGCCAGCATCAGGGCCAACTGGTAGGGATCGTCCGCCCGGGCCATGTCGGTGTCGCCGATGGCCGACAGCACGATGCGCGAGACCTGGCCCGCGGCCTCGTTGCGGTCGAGCGTGGCGTTCAGCATGACGTCGGACAGGCGGCACAGATGCTCGGCGCGTTCGACGTAGCGGCCGATCCAGTAGAGGCTGTCGGCGACCCGGGCGAGCATCATGGCTGGACCTCCGCCGGTGTGGATTCCAGGACCCAGGTGTCCTTCGATCCGCCGCCCTGGCTGGAGTTGACCACCAGCGAGCCCTTCTTGAGCGCCACGCGCGTCAGCGCGCCGGGGGTGACCACGATCTTCTCCCCAGACAGGATGAAGGGGCGCAGGTCCACGTGGCGCGGCTCGATCTCGCCGTCGACCAGGCAGGGCGCGGTCGAGAGCTGGATCGTCGGCTGGGCGATGTAGTTGGCCGGGTCGGCGGCGATGGCGGCGGCGAAGTCCTCGCGCTCCTGCCGGCTGGCGTGGGGCCCGATGAGCATGCCGTAGCCGCCCGAGGCGCCCACCGCCTTGACCACCAGCTTGTCGAGGTTGGCCAGCACGTGCGCCAACTGGCTCGGCTCGCGGCACAGGTAGGTTTCGATGTTCGGCAGGATCGCGTCCTCGCCGAGGTAGTAGCGGATGATCGCCGGCACATAAGCGTAGACCGCCTTGTCGTCCGCCACGCCGGTGCCTGGCGCGTTGCAGATCACCACGTTGCCGGCGCGATAGGCGTTGAACAGGCCCGCCGAGCCCAGCGCGGAATCGCGCCGGAAGGTGAGGGGATCGATGAAATCGTCGTCGACCCGGCGATAGATCACGTCGATCCGTCGCAGGCCGGTCGTGGTCCGCATGTAGACCATGTTGTCATGCACCACGAGGTCGCGGCCCTCGACCAGCGGGCATCCCATGAGGCGGGCGAGATAGGCGTGTTCGTAGTAGGCGGAGTTGTAGACCCCGGGCGTCAGCACGACGATCTGGGGATTGGGCCGCCAGTCGGCCGCCATGCTCTTCAGGGTCGCCAGCAGCAGGTCGGGATAGCGGTCGATGGCCCGCACGCCCGCCGCCCGGAACGAGCCCGGGAAGGTGCGCCGCGAGGCCTCGCGATTGGCCAGCATGTACGAGACGCCGGACGGGACGCGCAGATTGTCCTCCAGCACCGCGAACGCCCCGTCGGGCTGGCGGATCAGGTCCGAACCGCAGACATTGGCGTAGGCCTCGTGCGGGACGTAGAGGTTCTGCATCTCGCGGCGATAGGACGGCGCGCCCAGCACCAGTTCCCGCGGCACGACGCCGTCCATCAGGATCTGCTGGGCGCCGTAGATGTCGGCGAGGAACATGTTCAGCGCGCGCAGGCGCTGGGTCAGGCCCGCCTCGATCCGTTCCCATTCGGCCGCCGGAATGATCCTGGGCAACAGGTCGGTGGGGATGATCCGTTCGGTGCTGCTCTCGCCGCCATAGACGGTGAAGGTGATCCCCTGCAGCAGGAAGTAGCGCTCCAGGGTGCGCTGCCGTTCGGCCATCTCGGCGGCGGCGAGCGTGGCGATCCGTTGGTGCAGTCCGGCATAGTGCGCCCGAACCCCGCCGTCGCTGGTCAGCATCTCGTCATACGGCGTCGCGGCCGGGGAGGCCGCCATCGCGCCGACCATGCAGTCAGGGTCCTGAGTCGCTACGCCGTACTGCACTCGCCAGTCCTCTCCTGACTTCCGATGGACCGAGCTTAGGAAAGGCGGGCCCGATTGGAGCGTGATTTCGGAGGCTGCGCCCCCGGCTCGCCTTGGCGCCTAGCGATTAAGCAGCCAGGCGCCCATCATCGCGGCGCCCCCGCCGGTCAGTGGTGGGTGACAGCCGCGCGCGACGCGGGCTACACCGCTGGTTGGGGCGCTCTTGAAAGGACTGGCGTGGGACGATTGGTCGTCGCGGTCGCCGCCTCGGCGGCCATATGTGCGTCTGGTGCGGCTCGAGCGGAATCACCGCGTGCGGCCATCGAAGGCCAGCTCGACAGCGAGCTGCGCGAAGCGATCGCGCGGGCCATCGGGGAGACCGACAAGCCCATCTCCAATCGGTTCGAAGCCCGCCGCCGCGCGACCGACGCCGGCGAGGACGCCGTCGCCGTACTCCGCTCGGAAGGCTACTACGGCTACGAAGTCGATCCCGACGTGGGCGAGGGCGATCCGCCGACCGCCGTCGTCCGGGTGACGCCGGGGCCCCGCTTCACCCTGGCCGATCCGCAGATCGAGTGGATCGAACCTGCGCCGATGGAGACCGTGCAGCAGTCGGGCGAGGTGGTCATGGGCCTGGCGACCGGGGCGCCGGGCAGGGCGGTGGACGTCATCAACGCCGAAGGCCGCATCGTGGCCGCGGTTCAGAAGCGCGGCTATGCGGACGCCGCCGCGCAGCCGCGCGAGGTGATCGTCGACCATGCCGACAAGACCGTGCGGCCGACCTACAAGATCGCCGCGGGCGAACTGGTGCGCCTTGGCGGCCTCAAGATCACCGGCGAGGGCCGCAGCCGCAACGCCTGGCTGGAGAGCCTCGCGCCCTGGCGGCCTGGCGAGGTCTACGATCCCGAGGACGTCGGCGAGCTGGAGCGTCGCCTGCTCGACACCGGCGTGTACGACTCGGTCACGGTCTCCCTGGCGCCCAAGGACCAGGCCGGGCCCGACGGGCGCCGACCGATCCTGCTCAGTCTCTCCGACCGCAAGCCGCGCACTCTCGAACTGGGGGCGAGCTATTCCACCACCGAGGGCGTGGGCGCCGACGCGCGCTGGACCCGCTACAACGTCCTTGGCCGCGCCGACACCCTGGCGGTGCTCGCCCGGGCCTCGGACATCGACAGCCGCCTGGGCGCCGAGCTGACCTTGCCGCATTGGCGGCGGCCCCAGCAGTCGTTCAAGGCCGGCGGCGGGGCCTATATGAGCCGGACCGACGCCTATGACGAAACCGGCGTCGGCATCCGCGCCGACATCCAGCGGCGTTTCCGCAAGACCTCGTATGTCACCCTCGGCGCCTCGCTGGACTACGGCAAGGTCGAGGAGAAGCAGACCATCCAGGTGTCGCCCCTGGGGGAAGACCTGGTCACGCTCGCCGCCCTGGCCGCCGGCAGCCTGGATCGCTCCGACGACCCGCTGGACCCCAAGCGCGGCTGGCGGCTGGATGTCCGGGCCGAGCCGACCTACCTGATCGGCGACGAGAGCCTGGCCTATCTGAAGCTGCAGTCGCAGGCCTCGGCCTATCTGCCCTTCGGCGAGAAGGCCCGGACCGTGGTGGCCGGCCGCGCGAAGATCGGCGCGATGGTCGGCGGCAGCATCCCCGAAGTTCCGGCTTCGCGGCGGTTCTACGCCGGCGGCGGCGGCTCGGTTCGCGGCTACGCCTATCAGGCCATCGGCCCCCGATCGTTCGACAACACCCCGGAAGGCGGGATCTCTTTGCTCGAAACCTCGTTGGAGCTTCGCCAGAAGGTCGGCGAGCGCTGGGGCGTCGTCGCCTTCGTGGACGCGGGCGCGGTGGGCACGAACGAGTTCCCGACCGGCGATGACTTCAGCGTGGGGGTGGGCGTGGGCGTTCGTTACGATCTCGGCTTCGGACCCATCCGCGCCGACGTCGCGATCCCGTTGGACAAGCGCGAAGGCGACCCGTCGTTCCAGATCTATCTCAGCATCGGGCAGAGCTTTTGAGCGAGACGCCGAACGAGAGCGAAGCGGCCCAGCCGCCGTCGACCCGGAAGCCTCGCCGTCGGCGGCTGGGCTGGATGGTGCTGGTCGCCTGCGCGCTTCTGGCGGTGCTCGTGGGCCTGACCGTCCTGGCCGGGCGCTACGCGGCCCTATCGCCCCAGGGCCGCTCGTTCATCGAAACCCGCGTCAACGGCGTCAAGGTCGGCCGGTTCGGGCGGCTCTATGTCGAGGGGCTGAGCGGCGACGTCTGGCGTGACTTCAGCGTGAAGCGCCTGCAGATCCGCGACCCCAAGGGCGTATGGATCGAGGGGCGCAACCTGCGTCTGACCTGGACGGTCTCGCAGATCCTGCAGCGGCGCTTCCATGCCAGCCGCATTACGGCCGAGCACATCACGGTCTACCGGCAGCCCGTCACCGAGGCGAAGCAGCCGTCGGAAGGCATGCCCATCGACATCGTGATCGACCGCGCGCGCGCGCGGGTCGAACTGATGCCTGAACTCGCCCGCACCCGCGGCGTGTATGACGTCGACGCTGCGGTCCACCTGATGCGCCGTAACGGCGGGCAGAAGGGCGCGGTGGCGGCCGCTAGCGTCCTCCATCCCGGCGATCATCTGAAGGCGAAGTTCGACTTCGGCGGCGCTCGCCCCCTGCTGGTCGAGGCGGACGCGCGCGAGGCTCAGGGCGGGGCGCTGGCCGGCGCGCTGGGCCTTGCGCCCGACCAGCCCTTCCTTCTGCACATCCGGGCCAATGGCGTGGAGTCGCGCGGCAAGTTCACGGCCATCGCCAATGTCGGGGCGACGCGGCCCGTCGATGCGTCCGGCGCCTGGGGGCCCGAGGGCGGCTCGGCCCAGGGGCGCGTGGAGCTGTCGGCGTCGACCCACACGCAGTCGCTCGTCGCGCGGCTGGGCCCGGAGGTCCGGTTCGCGATCACCGGCCGCAAGGCGCCGCAGGAACTGTTCGACCTCGACGCGACCCTGACCTCCGACAACGTGGCCGTGACCGCCAGGGGCAAGGCTAATCTGGGCAAGCGGCGGGCGGGGCCGCAGGGCGTCGCGGTGGTCGCTTCGGCCGGGGAGTTGTCCAAGGTGACCGGCGGACCATCCATGGGGCCTGCGCGCATCGAGGGCGTGCTGACCGGAAACGCCGACAACCTGCGGTTCGCCGGCACGGCGGACCTCGCCCGCATCAAGTTTGGCGAGTACGACCTCGACCGGGTGTCTGGGCCTTTCGAGTTCACCCGCAAGGCCAAGGTGCTGGCGATCAATGGCCGCCTGGCGGGCGCGGGGGGGCGTGGGACGGGCCTGGCCGCTGCGCTGCTGGGCGCCAGGCCGACCGCGGCCTTCGACGCCGCGCGCCTGGCGGACGGACGCCTGCTGCTGCGCGAGGTCGAGGCGGCCGGCGCCGGCCTGAAGGTCGACGCCAGCGGCGGGCGGAGCCTGCTCGGCGGCCTCAACTTCAAGGGCAAGGCGGCGTTCTCGAACCTGGCCGCGGCGCGGTCGGGAGCCAGCGGCGCGCTCATCGCCGACTGGTCCGCGAACCAGGGCGGGGCGGGCAAGCCCTGGAACCTGACCCTGGACGCCAGGGGCGCCAAGTTCGCGTCGGGCTTCTCCGAGCTGGACCGGCTGCTGGGGGAAACGCCCAGGCTCCAGGCCCGGGCCGAGGTGGCGGGACGCCAGGTGTCGATCTCCAGCGGCGCGCTCGACGGCGCGGCGATCAATGCGACGACCGCCGGCGTGCTCGACCAGGACGGCGACATGCGGTTCAAGCTGGACTGGTCGGCGACCGGGCCGTTCCGGGCCGGCCCCGTGGAGATCACCGGCAAGGCCAGCGGGACCGGGGCGATCACCGGCACGCCGTCCGCGCCGCGCGCCGACCTGCTGGCCGACATCGAGGCCATCGACCTGCCGCGCCTGCCGCTCAAGACCGCCCACCTGACCCTGAGCTTCATGCGCGGCGAGGGGGGCTCCAGCGGCGTCGTCGCCCTGACCGCCGCCAGCGAATACGGCCCCGCCGCCGCCCGCTCGGCGTTCGGCTTTCCGCGCGGCGGCGTGGATCTGTCCGACCTGTCGGTGGACGCGGGCGGGTTGACGGCGACGGGCGCGGTGTCGCTGCGCCGGGCGACGCCGTCGGCCGCCGATCTCAAGGTCCGGGTCGTCAAGGGCGCCTTCCTGGACGGCGGGGTCGTCGCCGGCGCGGTGAAGATCGTCGATGCGGCCGGCGGGCCTCGCGCCAGCCTCAACCTGACCGCCAACGACGCCGTCCTGCCGGGCGCGCGCATCGCCCTCCGCAACGGTGTGATCACCGCCGACGGGCCGCTGTCGAGGCTGCCCTATCAAGCGCGTCTGCAAGGGGTGTCGTCGAGCGACCGCTGGAGGCTCGACGGCGGCGGCACGCTCTCGACCGGCGACGGCTACGAGCTGGCCTTCACCGGCGGCGGCGCGTTCGGTCGCCGGGAGGTGAAGACCGTCGAGCCGGTCGTGCTGCGGTTCGGCGGGCCCGAGCGCAGCGCCCGCCTGCGGCTGCTGGCCTCCGACGGCGGCCGCATCGACCTTGATGCAAGCCTGACCAAGGACAGCGCCGACATCCACGCCCAAGTCCAGCAACTGGGCCTGGGGCTGGTCAATTCCGACCTCACGGGCAGGGCCGACGCGACCCTGACCCTGACGGGCCGGGGCGGGCGGCTGGACGGCATGCTCGACGCCAAGCTGGACGACGCGCGCAGCCGCGGGTCGCCCCGCGAGCTGGGCCTGGACGGCGACTTCAAGGTGAAGCTGGCCGGCGACTCGATGGAACTCGACGCGGCGGTGACCAACGAGCATGGCCTGCGCGCCAACGCCGAGCTGGTGCTGCCGGCCGAGACCAGCGCCAGCCCGTTCCGGATCGCCATCGTTCGCACACGGCCGATGCGCGGAACCTTCTTCGCGGACGGCGAGGTCAAGCCGCTCTGGGACCTGCTGGTCGGCGGCGAGCGCGAACTCGCAGGCCATGTGCGCATGCAGGGCACGCTGAGCGGTTCGCTGGCCGATCCGCGCGCCGTGGGCCAGGCCCAGGTCGACGAGGGGCGTTTCTCGGACGGCGCGACGGGCCTGGTCCTGACCAATGTCGTCTTGCGCGCCACGCTGGCCGACAATGCGGTCAACATCGTCGAGGCGACCGGCGCCGACGGCCATGGCGGCTCGCTCGCCGGTTCGGGCCGGCTCAGCCTGCTGCGTAACGGGGCCTCGACCTTCAAGCTCGACCTGAAGAACTTCCGGCTGATCGACAACGACCTGGCCACCGCTTCGGCTTCCGGCCAGGCGCTGCTGGATCGCGGGGCCGACGGCAATGTGCGCCTGGCGGGCGACCTGATCATCGATCGCGCCGACGTCGCCGCCAAGATTTCGGGCGGATCGGGCGTGGTCAACATGGACGTCATCGAGCGCAACAAGCCGACCGACCTCTCCGGCTCGCTGCAGCCCGTCGTCCGCCGCGGGCCGGCCATGACGCTCGACGTCACGCTGAAGGGGCCCCGGCGCATCTATCTGCGCGGCAAGGGCCTGGACGTGGAGCTGTCGATCGACGCCAAGGTCGGCGGCACGACCGCGCGGCCGACCCTGTCGGGCACGGCCCGGGTGGTGCGCGGCGAATACGACTTCGCCGGCAAGCGCTTCGAGTTCGACGATCGCGGGGTGGTCTATCTGGCGACCTCGCCGCAGGCGATCCGCCTGGACCTGTCGGCGACGCGCGATGATCCCTCGCTGACCGCGGTGGTGAGGATCCGCGGCACCGCGGCCAAGCCCGAGATCACCCTGACCTCGGTGCCGACCCTGCCCAATGACGAGGTGCTGTCGCAGGTCCTGTTCGGCCGCTCGGCCTCGCAGCTTTCGCCCCTGGAGGCGGCGCAACTGGCCTCGGCCCTGTCGTCGCTGGCCGGCGGCGGCGGTTTCGACGTGGTCGGCAACCTGCGCAGCTTCGCCGGCCTCGACCGCCTGGCCCTGGCGGGGGGCGATGAGTCCGGCGTCACCGTCTCCGGCGGCAAGTACCTGACGGAAGACGTCTATCTGGAAATCTCAGGCGGCGGCCGCGAGGGCCCCTCGGCGCAGGTCGAGTGGCGCTTCGGGCGCAACCTCTCCATCATCTCCAAGCTCGCCAGCCAGGGCGACGGCAAGCTCGCGGTCCGCTGGCGTAAGGACTACTGACCATGCGACGGATCTTCCTCGTGCTGCTCGCGCCGCTCGCCCTGGCGGGCTGCGAGAAGCCGCTCACCGCCCCGACCAATCCGGGCGTCTGCTGGCGCCTGGCGCAGGGCATGAACGGGAAGCCGGACTTCCGCCCGATCGCGCCCGACATCGACACCCTGGAGAACTGCGCCGCCCGGCTCGAGGGCATGCGGATGGTCAGCGGCCAGCCGATCACCGGCGCATTCCAGGGGCGCTTCATCTATGTCGCCGACGAGGACATCACCGTCGCCTCCGGCCCCAAGGCCCAGCGCTACCGGGTGTTCACGCCGGCCCAGCGGCTGGAGGTGCAGAAGGGCATCCAGACCCTGCTGGACCGGGAGAAGGCGGGCGGCTAGCGCCCCGCCGGCCGTCCGCCGGCGTTCGCATAGGCCTGGGTTCCGCAGGTGAAGATGCGGTCGCCGGGTTCCATGGCGTCGATGGCGATGTCGGGCGCGGCGGCCAGGCGTTCATAGATGGCCGAGAAATCGGCCAGGGTCGTCTCCCGCAGCGCCTTCAGCGAGGGAATGACGAAGTAGATCTGCTGGAAATCGTCGATCCGGTAGGGCGTGCGCATCACCCGCTCCAGGTCGAAGCCGATCCGGTTGGGCGAGGGATCGTCCAGGGCGAAGATCGATTCCGCGTGGCTCGAGACGATGCCGGCCCCATAGATCCGCAGGCCCTTGGGCGTCTCCATCAGCCCGAACTCCACCGTGTACCAGTAGAGCCGCGCCAGGTTGTGCAACTGACCGCGGCCCAGCGCCTTCAGCCCGCCCTGGCCATAGGCCTGCATGTAGTCGGCGAAGATCGGATCGGTCAGCATCGGCACATGGCCGAACACGTCGTGGAAGACGTCGGGCTCCTGCAGGTAGTCGAGTTCGTGCGGCTTGCGGATGAACCGCCCGGCCGGAAAGCGCCGATTGGCCAGGTGTTCGAAGAAGACGTCGTCGGGGACCAGCCCGGGCACGGCCACGACGCTCCAGCCGGTCAGCCGCTGCAGCTCTTGGTTGATCCGCTCGAAATCGGGGATGCCGCCGCGGTGCAGGTCCAGGGCCTGCATCCCGTTGAGGAAGGCGTCGCAGGCGCGTCCGGGCAACAGCTCCGCCTGGCGGGCGTAGAGCGTCATCCAGACCTCATGCTCGGCCGGTGCATAGCTCGCCCAGTCCTGGTCGATCGTCCAATCGGGCCGCGCGCCAGGGGGCGGGGCGGCGGAAAAACCATCTGCGCTCATGGCGTCAGAATGGGCGTGAAACCGCGAAAGTTCCGTTCGAACTATGCGGGGGTTTCGCGGTTCGGCGGATAAAGTTTGCGCCTAGCCCGCGCGAGCCGGAACGTCCTTGCTGCGCCTCAGTGGCTGATGCGCGGCCGCAGCACGTAATGGCCTTCCTGGAAGGATTCGAAGATCAGCGACGCCTGCGGGTGGCCGACGGGCTCGCCGCTTTCGTCCGGCATCAGGTTCTGCTCGGAGACATAGGCCACGTAGGCGTTCTCCTCGTTCTCGGCCAGCAGGTGGTAGAACGGCTGGTCCTTGCGAGGGCGGATCTCCTCGGGGATCGACAGCCACCACTGTTCGGTGTTGGCGAAGGTCGGGTCCACGTCGAAAATGACGCCGCGGAACGGATAATGGCGATGCCGCACCACCTGTCCGATGGCGTACTTGGCCAGGCGCGGCTCGGCGAGCACCATCGGGGGCGCCACCAAGTCCCGTCCGCTTTTTTCAATTCGAGCGTCCATAAAACCGACTCTAGACCCCGGCGCCTAACTGGGAGGTGAACGTACTGCTCATCGCCGCGTGTGCAAGGGCGCGCCTTCCGAGAGGCGAACGGCCTTGCTACAGTCGCCTGTGAAACGAGGCGTCTTTGTAGGCGTCTGCAAGGGACGGATGACGGTCCATGAGGGTGGCGCTGTTGAGCGTGTTCGGAACGAGCGCGCTCCAAGGCCTTGATTTGCAAGCGTTCTGGTCACCTTTCCGGTGACCGCAACACTTGACCGGATAAACGCAGCCGCGACCAGGAAGAGCCAGGTCGCACCCCCGGCGGATTCGCCGTGCTATGGCGCGCTCGATCTGGGTACGAACAATTGCCGCCTGCTGATCGCCACCCCGTCGGGACGCGGATTTCGCGTGGTGGAAGCCTATTCGCGCATTGTTCGGCTGGGCGAGGGGCTCTCCCAGACCGGGCGACTATCTGACGCAGCCATGGAACGGGCGCTCGCGGCGCTGAAGGTGAGCGCCGAGAAGGTGCGTCGCCGCAAGGTCGTCAAGATCAAGGCGATCGCCACCCAGGCCTGCCGCGCGGCGGAGAACGGCAAGGAGTTCGTGGCCAGGGTCGCGGCCGAAACCGGCCTCAACCTCCAGATCATCACCCCGCGGGAGGAGGCGCACCTCTCCGTGGCCGGATGCCTCAACCTGCTGGATCGCAAGGCCGAGGCCGCGCTGGTGGTTGATGTCGGCGGCGGCTCCACCGAACTGTCCTGGGTCGACCTGACGGCCGGCGGGCTGGAGACCGAGCTTGGCAAGTTCTCGGCCGCCCAGTTGCCGATCAAGGCCTGGCTGTCGATCCCGATCGGCGTCGTGACCCTCGCCGAGCGCTTTCCGGAGGGCGAGAGCCCCACCGAAGGCTGGTATCGCGCCATGGTCGAGGCGGTGAAGGACCATCTGCGCGCGTTCAGCCACGCCGACGAGCTGCGCCCGATCTTCGACGCCGGGCGCGCGCATCTCGTCGGCACCTCCGGCGCGATCACCAGCCTGGCGGGCATGCACCTGGGCCTGCGGCGCTATGACCGCAGCCTGGTGGACGGGATCTGGATGAGCCGCGACCAGTGCGACGCCGCCGCCCAGATGCTGCTCGACCTGAGCCCGCAGGAGCGGGCGGGCCAGCCGTGCATCGGTCCCGACCGCGCCGACCTGGTGCTGGCGGGAGCCGCGATCCTCCAGGCGGTGCAGGAGCTGTGGCCCTGCACGCGGGTGCGCGTGGCCGACCGCGGCCTGCGCGAGGGCATCCTGATGTCGCTGATGTCGGGGGCCGGAAAGCGCAAGCGTCGACGGCGTCGGCGGCGCGGCCGTGGATCGGGCGCCGGTTCCGCTGTAAACGCCTTTGAATGAGCGAACCTCCCCGCAAGCGCATGGTCAAGCCGCCGACAGGCGGACTGGAAGAGGGCCGGGGCAAACCCGCCCGCCTGAAGACGGCCAAGGATCGCACGCCGTCCCAGCAGGCCTGGCTGAACCGGCAGATCAACGACCCCTTCTCGGCCAAGGCCCGGGCCCATGGCTATCGCAGCCGCGCGGCCTACAAGATGACCGAGCTCGACGACCGGCTGAGGCTGCTGAAGCCCGGCGCGCGGGTCATTGACCTGGGCCTGGCGCCCGGCGGCTGGACGCAGGTGGCCATCGAGCGCGGCGTCACCAACATCGTCGGCGTCGACCTGCTGCCGGTCGATCCGCTGCCGCCGGCCCACATCCTGGAGATGGACTTCACCGATCCGGCCTGTGGTCCGATGCTGATCGAGCTGCTCGGCGGGCGGCCCGACGTGGTGCTCTCTGACATGGCGCCCAACACCGTGGGCCACAAGCGCACCGACCACCTGCGGATCATGGGGCTGATCGAGGCCGCCGCCGACTTCGCCATCGGCGTGCTGAAGCCCGGCGGCGCGTTCGTCGCCAAGGCTTTCCAGGGCGGCGAGACCTCCGAGGTGATCGCCCAGCTCAAGCGCCACTTCAGCGACGTGAAGAACATCAAGCCCAAGGCGAGCCGGGCCGACAGTTCCGAGGTCTATCTGGTGGCGACGGGCTTCAAGGGCGGCTGAGCCGCTCAGGCGGGCGGGGGCGGGGTCTTGGCCCCTTCCGCCGCCAGCCAGGTCCTGAACTGGTCCAGCGCCCGGCTGCTGACCCCCGGCGCGGCGAGCAGCGCAAAGGCGCTCTCGGCTTTGCGAAACCCATAGGGCGCGACCAGGCGGCCGGCGCGCACATAGTCGGCCACCAGCGGCCAGGGCATCACCGCTACGCCCAGGCCGGCGATGGCGGCGTCCAGCGCGAAGTGCAGGTGCGCGAACGGCTGCTCCTGGCCCGGCGGCAGCTCGACTCCGGCCAGCGCGGCCCAGATCGCCCAGCCTTGCGGATGGGTCTGCGCCATCAGCCGCGGCGCCTTCAGCAGATCGCCTCCGAACCGCTCGGCCAGTCCAGGCGACATCACCAGCCCCAGATGGCTCTGGATCAGCGGCGTGGCCCCGGCCTCGGCCAGCCGGCTGGTCGGCACGATGCGGACCACCGCGTGCGCGCCGCGGTACGACGTGGCGTGCGACGGCAATTCGGCGAGCTGCAGGTTCACGTGCGGGTGCGAGGCGGTGAAGCCGCCCAGCCGCGGGATCAGCCACTTGACCGAGACGCTGGCGTTCACGGCGACCAGCAGGTCCTCGCCGCTGGCGCGCACCTGGCGCACCGCCGTGGCGATCTGGTCGAAGGCGCCGGTCAGGGCCGGCAGCAGGTCGCGCCCGGCCTGGGTCAGCTCCAGCCGGTGCTTGGGCCCCGTGAACAGCCGGACGCCCAGCGCCGCCTCCAGCGCCTTCACCTGGCGGCTCACGGCGCTGTGGGTGACGTGCAGCTCCTCGGCCGCCAGGGTCGCGCGGCCGGTCCGCGCCATCGCCTCGAAGGCGCGCAGGGCGTTCAGCGACGGCAGGGCGCCGGACGTGAGATTTTCGAACATAGTGCGTCGATTATATCGTTTTCCTCAAATCGCCAATGAGCGCACAAGCTCGCCATGTCGGGAGCGCCTCAACCCAAAGCCGCTGTGACCCTGGTCTTGGGGCTTGGCCAACTGGTCGCCTTCGCTTCGAGCTTCTATCTGCTGGGCGTGCTCGGCGATCCCATCGCCGCCGACCTGGCGCTGCCGCCGACCTTCGTCTTCAGCCTGATGTCGGTGGCCATGGTGGTCACGCCCCTGGTCGCCGGGCCCTATGGCCGCTGGATGGACGCCCACGGCGGCAAGGGCGTGCTGCTGCTCTCCAACCTCATCTTCGCCGCCGGGCTGGGGGTCCTGGCCCTGGCCCAGGGCGGCCTGACGATCACGCTCGCGATCCTGGTCATCGGGCTGGGCATGGCGATCGGCATGTACGGCACGCCCTTTGCGATCCTGGTGTCGCTCTATGGCGAGGCGGCGCGGCGGCCGATCACCGGCGTGGCCCTGCTGGGCGGATTGGGCTCGACCATCGGCTGGCCGCTGACCTTGCATTTCGAGCAGACGATCGGCTGGCGCGGCGCCTGCGTCGCCTGGGCGGGCGCCCACCTGGCCTTGATGCCGCTCGCCGCCCTCGCGGTTCCCAAGGTCGAGGGCAGGGCCGCGGGCGAGGCGCACGCGGGCGCGGGCGATCCGGTGGTCTGGGACCGCCGGATGGTGCAGATGGCCGTGCTGTTCGCCTGCTCGTGGTTCGTCTCGACCAGCATGAGCAGTCATCTGCCCAGGCTGCTGGCGGCGTTCGGCCTGACCCCGGCCAAGGCCGCCGCGATCGCCGGCCTCACGGGCCTTGCCTCGGTGACCGTGCGGTTCGCCGAGTTCACCGTCTTGCGCCGCTTTCGCCCGCTGATCGCGACGCGGGCGGCGACGCTCATGCACCCGCTGGGCGCCATGGGGCTGTTCGCCCTGGGCGAGCGGGGCGCGCCGCTGATGGCGCTCGGGCACGGGGCGGGCAGCGGCATGCTCACGGTGGCCAAGGGCGTCCTGCCGCTCAGCCTCTACGGCCCGGCGAACTACGCCTATCGCTCGGCCCGCCTGTCGCGGCCCGCGCAGATCGTGCAGATCGGCGGTCCGGCCCTCTACGCACTGGCCCTGGCCGAGTCGCCAAGGGCCGCCCTGGTCCTTTCCGCGGGCCTCTGCCTGGTCATGTTCGCCATGACTTTCGGCCTCCAGACCCATTCCAAACCCCAGAAGGAGCACGCTGCGGCATGATTACGCTCGATCCAGCCCTTGCCGGGGGCGCCCGAGAGGGCTTATACGCGGCTCGCAAAATGGAGCCTTACATGGACATTCGCGAAGGTCTCACCTTCGACGACGTTTTGCTGGAACCGGGCGCATCCGACGTGATGCCCACCCAGGTGGACACCGCCACCAAGTTCACCCGCGAAATCAGTCTCAATATCCCCCTCGTGTCCTCCGCCATGGACACGGTCACCGAGAGCCGCCTGGCCATCGCCATGGCCCAGGCCGGCGGTCTGGGCGTGCTGCACCGGAACCTCACCATCGAGGACCAGGCCGACCAGGTCCGCGAGGTGAAGCGATACGAAAGCGGGATGGTCATCAACCCGCTGACCATCAACCCGGAAACGACGCTGCGCGAGGTTCGCGAGATCAAGGCGCGCCGCAAGATCTCCGGCTTCCCGGTGGTCGAGCCGGGCACCGGCAAGCTGGTCGGCATCCTGACCAACCGCGACATGCGGTTCGAAGGCAGCGACGACATCCCGGCCAAGGAACTGATGACCAAGGACAACCTCATCGTTGTCCGCGAAGGCGTCAGCCAGGCCGAGGCGCGCGAGCTGCTGCGCAAGCACAAGATCGAACGCCTGATCGTCGTCGACGAGGCCTATCACGCCGTCGGCCTGATCACGGTCAAGGACATGGAGAAGGCCCAGGCCTATCCGGCCGCGGCCAAGGACGCCCAGGGGCGCCTGCTGGTCGGGGCGGCCTCGACGGTCGGCGACGCCGGCTACGAACGCTCGATGGCCCTGGTGGACGCCGGCGTGGACGTGGTGGTGATCGACACCGCCCACGGCCACAACGCCGACGTCGCCAAGGCGGTCGGCCGTCTGAAGCGCGAGACCAACCGCGTGCAGATCGTCGCCGGCAACGTCGCCACCTACGAAGGGGCGCGCGCCCTGATCGACGCCGGCGCCGACGCCGTGAAGGTCGGCATCGGCCCGGGCTCGATCTGCACCACCCGCATCGTCGCGGGCGTGGGCGTGCCGCAACTGACCGCGATCGCCGACGCCGTCCGCGCCGCCAAGGGCACGGACGTCCCGGTCATCGCCGACGGCGGCATCAAGTACTCGGGCGACCTGGCCAAGGCGCTGGCCATGGGCGCGCACGTGGCCATGATGGGATCGGCCTTCGCCGGCACCGACGAGGCGCCGGGCGAGGTGTTCCTGTACCAGGGCCGGTCCTACAAGGCCTATCGCGGCATGGGCTCGCTGGGCGCCATGGCCAACGGCTCGGCCGACCGCTACTTCCAGAAGGAGGTCTCGGCCCTGAAGCTGGTGCCCGAGGGCATCGAGGGCCAGGTCGCCTACAAGGGGCCGATCGGGGCCATCCTGCACCAGATGGTCGGCGGCCTGCGGGCGGCGATGGGCTATGTGGGCGCCGGCGACCTCGAGACCTTCCGCAACAAGGCGCGGTTCATCCGCATCACCGGCGCGGGGCTCCGCGAGAGCCACGTCCATGACGTGATGATGACCCGCGAGTCGCCGAACTATACGAGCCCGGTCTGATGACCATGGCCGTCGAACTGAAGCTGCTGGGCGTGGCCGTGATCATCGGCCTGGTCCAGATGCTCTGGGCGGCGGCCGCGGCTCGGCGCCAGCAGGGCCTGAAGTGGGCGGCCGGACCGCGGGACGAGCCGCGGCCGATCGCCGGGGCGGCGGCGCGGCTCGACCGCGCCTTCGCCAACTTCAAGGAAACCTTCCCGCTGCACGCCGTGGCGGTGATCGTGGCCTATCTGGCGGCCAGGCTGGGCGACCTGACCCTGTGGGGCTCCGTGCTCTACGTGGTCGGGCGCGCCCTGCATCCCATCGCCTACGTCCTGAACGTGCCCTACCTGCGGACGCTGGTCTGGTTCGTCGGTTTCGTCGGCACCCTGGCGGTCGTGGCCGCCATCTTCCTATGACTGTGAGCACAGCCCTTGCGTGACGGCGGACGCCTCTCCGCAGCCATCGAGATTCTCACCGACGTCGAGACGCGCCACCGGCCTGTGAAGCTGGCGCTGAAGGCGTGGGGCGATGCATCCCGGTTCGCTGGATCGAAGGACCGGGCCTGGGTTTCGGGCCTGGTGCTCGACGTGCTGCGCCGCCGCCGTTCGCTGGGCTGGCGGATGGGCGACGACAGCGCTCGCGCCGCGGCGCTGTGCGCCCTGCACGTGCTGTGGAACTGGCCGGTCGAGCGCATCGCCGAGGCGGCCGCGGATGAACCGCATGGCCCCGGCCCGCTGACCGAGGTCGAGCGCGCCGCCCTGGTGCAGCCCCGCGACATGGCCGACGCGCCGGCGCCGGTGCGCGGCGACTATCCCGACTGGCTGGAGCCTTCCTTCGCCCGCGCCTTCGGCGAGGAGGCCGCGTTGGAGGGGGCGATGCTCTCCGAGCGGGCGCCGGTCGACCTGCGGGTCAACACCCTGAAGACCGACGCCGAGCAGGCGCTGAAGGCGCTGGCCCCCTTCGACGCCCGGCCGACCGGCGTGCTGGCGAACGCCCTGCGGATGGCCGCGCCCGATCCGGCCCAGCGCGGCGCGTCGCTGGAGGCCATTCCGGCCTTCTCCAAGGGCTGGTTCGAGGTCCAGGACCTCGCCTCGCAGATCGCCGCCGAGGCGGCGGGCGAAATCAAGGGCGCGCAGGTGCTCGACCTCTGCGCCGGCGGCGGGGGCAAGACCCTGGCCCTGGCCGCGGCCATGGCCAACAAGGGCCAGATCTACGCCTATGACAGCGAGGCCCGCCGGCTGGCCGACACCGTGCGCCGGTCCGAGCGCGCGGGCGTGCGCAACCTGCAGGTCCGCTCGCCGATCTATCCCGACGCGCTCAAGGGCCTGGACGGCAAGATCGACGTGGTCTTCATCGACGCGCCCTGCACCGGCACGGGCGCCTGGCGGCGTCACCCCGACACCAAATGGCGGCTGAAGCCGGCGACCCTGGCCCAGCGCATGGCCGACCAGGACGCGGTGCTCGACATGGGAACCTCGTTCGTGAAGCCGGGCGGCCGCATCGTCTACGTCACCTGCTCGGTGCTGCCGGAAGAGGACGAGGATCGCGTCGCCGCCTTCCTCGATCGCTGGATGGACTTCCGCGTCGTCCCGGCGACCGACAACCCGCACCTTCTTCGCCATCTCACGGCGGAGGGATACCTTCGCCTTTCGCCCCGCAGCTCGGCCACCGACGGCTTCTTCGTCGCCGTGCTTGAGCGCGCCAAATGGACCCCGCAATGACTGAACAAGCCCCCCAGCAGGCCCACGAACGCGTCCTGATCGTCGACTTCGGCAGCCAGGTGACCCAGCTCATCGCCCGCCGGGTGCGCGAGAGCGGCGTCTATTGCGAGGTGCATCCCTTCGACAAGGTCGAGGCGATGCTGGACGCCTTCCGGCCCAAGGCGGTGATCCTGTCCGGCGGCCCCGCTAGCGTCCACGAGGACGAGAGCCCGGCGGTGACCAGGAAGGTCTTCGAGCTGGACGTGCCGGTGCTGGGCATCTGCTACGGCGAGCAGACCATGTGCGCCGAGTTGGGCGGCAAGGTCGAGCCGGGCACGACCCGCGAGTTCGGACGTGCCGAGATCGAGATCGTCAAGGAAAGCCCGCTGCTGGACGGCTTCGGCGGCGTCGGCCACCGCGAGACGGTCTGGATGAGCCACGGCGACAAGGTCACGGCGCTGCCGATGGGCTTCGAGACCGTGGCGGTGTCCGAGGGCTCGCCCTTCGCGGTGATCGCCGACGAGGGCCGCCGCTTCTACGGCATCCAGTTCCACCCCGAGGTGGCGCACACGCCGCGCGGGGCGCTGATGCTGCGCAACTTCACCCACAAGATCGCCGGGCTGAAGGGCGACTGGACCATGGCCGCCTTCCGCGGCGAGATGGTCCAGAAGATCCGCGAGCAGGTGGGCGAGGGCAAGGTGATCTGCGGCCTGTCCGGCGGGGTCGACAGCTCCGTCGCCGCGGTGGTGATCCACGAGGCGATCGGCGACCAGTTGACCTGCGTGTTCGTCGACACCGGCCTGCTGCGCAAGGACGAGGCGACCCAGGTCGTGACCATGTTCCGCGACCACTACAACATCCCGCTGGTGCACGTGGACGCCGCCGACCTGTTCCTCGGCGAGCTGGCGGGCGTCTCGGACCCCGAGACCAAGCGCAAGACCATCGGCAAGCTGTTCATCGACGTCTTCGACAAGGAGGCGGCCAAGATCGAGGGGGCCGACTTCCTGGCCCAGGGCACGCTCTATCCCGACGTGATCGAGAGCGTCTCGGCGCGGGGCGGGCCGTCGGCGGTGATCAAGAGCCACCACAATGTCGGGGGCCTGCCCGATTACATGAAGCTGAAGCTGGTCGAGCCGCTGCGCGAGCTGTTCAAGGACGAGGTGCGGGCGCTGGGCGTGGAGCTGGGCCTGCCGCCGGCCTTCGTCGGCCGCCACCCGTTCCCCGGCCCTGGCCTGGCGATCCGCATTCCCGGCGAGATCACCAAGGAAAAGGTGCGGGTCCTGCAGGACGCCGACGCCATCTATCTCGAGGAAATCCGCAAGGCTGGGCTCTATGACAGCATCTGGCAGGCGTTCGCCGTATTGCTGCCCGTCAAGACGGTTGGCGTGATGGGCGATGCGCGCACCTACGAGGACGTCCTGGCCCTGCGCGCGGTCACCTCGACGGACGGCATGACCGCCGACTTCTTTGAATTTCCTTGGGAAGTCCTCGGCCGCTGTGCGACCCGGATCATCAACGAGGTCCGCGGCGTGAACCGCGTGGTCTATGACGTGACCTCCAAGCCGCCCGGCACGATCGAATGGGAATAGGAGCCTATCGGCAGGTTTAGGCGCCCGCCCGCCATCTACCTGCCGATAGCTGCGGGCCGGCCAGCCGCGTCGGTTGCATGATTTGCTCAGATGTTCTATCTTTGTTCCGTTTTCGGGATCGAAGATGCGACCGGGCGCGGAGCAGTTGAATTTCGAGTTTGCGGCTGACGGGCTGGAGCCCGCCCGCAGGGCGAACCTGTTCTTTGCGATCAAGCCCGATCGCGCGGCGGCGGCCCGAATTGTCGAGGTTGCGCACGGCCTGGCGCGCCTGCACGCGCTGGACGGGCGCGTGCGGCGCCCGGAGCGGCTGCATGTTTCGCTGGTGGGCCTGCGCGCCGAGGAGGGGGCGCTGAAGGAGCTGATCGGCATCGCCATGGCCCTGGGGGCGGCGGTCAGGTGGCCGACCTTCGAGGTCGGGCTGCATGCGGGGATGACCTTCGGGGGCGGATCGCGGGTGCTGCGGTGCGAGCATGGGGCGAGCCTGGCGCTTACCGGCCTGCGCGATGCGATCCTGGCCACGGCGGAGGACTGTGGTCTGCGCCTGCGCGGCCCGTCCGGCTTCGCGCCGCATGTCACCGTGGCCAACGACACGGCCCCGATGCCGGAGACGCTGTTGCCGGCGCCGATCTGCTGGCGGGCGCAGGAACTGCTTCTCCTGCTCAACAGGGGCCGCGGCCACGTGGCGCTGGCGAGCTGGCCGTTCGTCCAGAGGCGGGGAGCCTGACCGGGGCGGCGGCTCAGGCCGGCCGGGCGGCCCGCCGCGCCGGACGCTGCTGGAGGACGTTGCGCATCGCCAGGCTTGAGTGGATGCGCGCGACGCCGGGCAGGCGCGAGAGGATGTCGGTGTGGATCGCCTCATAGGCCGAGGCGCTGGTTCCCGAGACGCGCAGGATGTAGTCGACGTCGCCGGTCATCAGGAAGCATTCCTCGATCTCGGGATGCTCGCGCACCGCCGCCTCGAAGCGGCGCATATAGTCCTCGGTCTGCTTCTCCAGGGTCAGGCGGACGATGGCGATGATCCGGTCCTCGGTCTCCGGCGCGGCGACGATGGCGGTGTAGCCGCGGATGACGCCGCGCTCTTCCAGCATCCGGATGCGGCGCAGGCAGGCGGAGGGGGAGAGGCCGATCTCCGCGGCGAGTTCGCTGTTGGGCCGGCGGCCATTCAGTCGCAGGAGCCGGATCAGGCCGCGGTCGATGTCGTCGAGGGTCATATATTGCCTTGAGTGTGCAGATTGGTGCGCAGATGGCTCAATCTTCGCAGGATAGGCGATTATCTGGCGAACAGTTCGAATTATATTCGAGTAGCCTTTCGGTCGACCGACGCACCGGAGGCGAGGGATGGCGAACGCAGCAGACGAGGCCGCGACCTGGGCCGGCGGCCGGCTGACCATCGATCTCGCGGCCCTGAAGGCCAATTACCGGCTGATCGCCTGGCATGTCGCGCCGGCCTGCGCAGCCGCGGTCGTCAAGGCCGACGCCTATGGCCTGGGCGCCGAGCGCGTGGCGCCGGCCCTGGCCGAGGCCGGATGCCGGGATTTCTTCGTCGCCATGCTGGGCGAGGCGCTGGGCCTGCGCCGTCATCTTCCCGGCGACGCCAGGCTCTATGTGCTGAACGGACTGGCGCCCGGCGCCGAGGCCGTCTGCGCGGCGGCGGGGGTGATCCCGGTGCTGAACTCGCTGGAGCAGGCGCAGCGCTGGCGGGCGCAGGCCCGGCGCCTGGACCGGCGGCTGGCCGCCGTGGTGCAGGTCGACAGCGGCATGTCGCGGCTGGGGCTGTCGCCGGGCGAGGTGGACCGGCTGCTGGCGAGCCCGGGCTTTTTCGAGGACGTCGAGGTGGCGCTGGTCATGAGCCACCTGGCCTGCGCCGACACGCCGTCGGCCATGGCCAATCAGGACCAGTTGGCGCGGTACGAGGCGCTGGCCGAGCGGATGGGGCCGCGGACGGCGCGGTCCATCGCCAATTCAGGGGGCTGCTTCATCTCGGGCGACTTCCATGGCGACCTGGTGCGGCCGGGCCTGGCGCTCTATGGCGCGGCGCCCGTCGAGGGCGTGCCGGTGCGGCCGGTGGTGCGGCTGGAGGCGCGGGTGATCCAACTGCGGACGATCCCGGCCGGCGCCGGGGTCGGCTATGGGCTGACCTATGTCGCGCCGGGCGAGCGGCGGATCGCGACGATTTCGGTGGGCTATGCCGACGGCTGGCCGCGGCGGCTGGGCGGGCGGGCCGGCGCCTATTTCGGCGGCGTGCGCCTGCCGATCATCGGGCGGGTCTCGATGGACAGCATGTCGCTCGACGTCTCGGACCTGCCCGAAGGGGCGCTGAGCGAAGGGGCGCTCGTCGAGCTGATCGGCCCGCACCAGTCGCTGGAGACGCTGGCCGGCCAGGCCGAAACCATCGCCTACGAAATCCTGACGGGCCTGGGGGATCGCTTTGCGCGAACCTACCTGACCCAACCGCACGACGTTCTCATGGGTATCGACGCATGAAGGTTGCAGTTCTCGGCGGCGGCGTGATCGGCGTCGCGTCCGCCTACTACCTGGCCAAGGCCGGCCATGAGGTGAGCGTGATCGAGCGCCAGCCCGGGCCGGCGCTGGAGACCAGCTTCGCCAATGCGGGCGAGATCTCGCCGGGCTACGCCTCGCCCTGGGCCGGGCCGGGCATTCCGGCCAAGGCGGTGAAGTGGCTGCTGATGGAGCACGCGCCGCTGATCCTGAAGCCGAGGTTCGACGTAGCGACGATCGGCTGGCTGCTGGCGACGCTGCGCAACTGCACCGAGGCGCGCTACGCGGTGAACAAGAGCCGCATGGTGCGGCTGGCCGAGTACAGCCGCGACCTGCTGATCGCGCTGCGGGCGCAGACCGCGATCGCCTATGACGAGCGCAGCCGCGGCACGCTGCAACTGTTCCGCACCCAGGCGCAGATGGACGCGATCGGCAAGGACGTCGAGGTGCTGCGGTCCTATGGCGTGCCCTACGAGGTGCTGGACGCGGCGGGCTGCGCCGTGGCCGAGCCGGGGCTGGCCCATGCGCTGGAGCCGATCGTCGGGGGCCTGCGCCTGCCCAACGACGAGACCGGCGACTGCTTCAAGTTCACCAATGCGCTGGCGAAGATCGCCGAGGGGATGGGCGTCGACTTTCGGTTCGACACCGCGGTCCAGGGCCTGCGCAGGGAGGGCGACCGGATCGCCGCCGTGCGGACCAGCCGCGGCGAGGTCGCCGCCGACGCCTTCCTGGTGGCGATGGGCAGCTATTCGCCGGCGCTGGTCGCGCCGTTCGGGATGCGGCTGCCGGTCTATCCGGTGAAGGGCTATTCGATCACCGCGCCGATCCTCGATGCGGGCCGCGCGCCGGTCTCGACCCTGCTGGACGAGAGCTACAAGGTGGCGATCACCCGGCTGGGCGACCGCATCCGGGTGGGCGGCATGGCCGAGATCTCCGGCTTCAACAACGAGCTGCACCCGCGGCGCCGGCGCACGCTGGAGCATTCTATGCAGAGCCTGTTCCCTGGGGCGGGCGATGCGGGCGCGGCGAGCTTCTGGTCGGGCCTGCGGCCGATGACCCCGGACGGCACGCCGGTGGTCGGCGCCACGCCGATCGGAAACCTCTACCTGAACACTGGACACGGCACGCTCGGCTGGACCATGGCCTGCGGATCGGGGCAGGTGATCGCCGACGTGATCAGCGGCGCCCCGTGCGCCATCGACACCCGGGATCTGGCGATCTCGCGATATTCAAACTGAGAAGGAAGCAAGCCACATGGCGATCGAACGTATCGAGTCCGGCCCCCGCATGAGCCAGGCCGTGGTCCACGGCGACACGGTCTATCTGGCCGGCCAGGTCGGCGCGCCGGGCGAGAGCGTCACCGTCCAGACCCAGGCGGTGCTGGCCCAGATCGAGAAGCTGCTGGCGGCGACCGGCAGCGACAAGTCGAAGATCCTGACCGCCACCATCTGGCTGGCCGACATGGCCGACTTCGCCGAGATGAACGCGGTCTGGGACAAGTGGGTGGACGGCAAGGACGCGCCGGCCCGCGCCACGGGCGAGGCCAAGCTGGCCACCCCGGACTACAAGGTCGAGATCATCATCGTCGCCGCCCGCTAGGGGCGTTTCGGACGCAGCCGTGGAGCCCGGCGGGGGAGACCTCGCCGGGCTTTGCCGATTCAAGGGGCGGAGCGCGCGGAAAGTGTGGAACCGCGGCGGCCCGGCCGGATTGGTGAGGCAGGCCAGATCCACGGAGGGCTCCGCCATGCAGATGAAGGCCGCGGTCGCGCGCGCGTTCGGCCAGCCGTTGACCATCGAGGAGATGCCGGTTCCGGAGCCGGGACCAGGCGAGGTGCTGGTCAAGGTCGTCGCCTGCGGCGTCTGCCACACCGACCTGCACGCCATCGACGGCGACTGGCCGGTCAAGCCCGCCCTGCCGCTGACGCCAGGGCACGAGGGCGTGGGGCATGTGGCGGCGGTCGGCGCCGGGGTGGACGACCTGAAGGAGGGCGACGCGGTCGGCGTGCCCTGGCTCTATGACGCCTGCCGGGCCTGCGAGTTCTGCGAGACCGGGTGGGAGACGCTGTGCACCCGCCAGCGCAACACCGGCTACAGCGTCAACGGGGCCTATGCGGAGTACGTGCTGGCCAGCGCCCCGTTCGTCGGGCGCCTGCCCGGGAACACCGACTTCGTGGCCATGGCGCCGATCCTGTGCGCCGGCGTCACGACCTACAAGGGGCTGAAGGAGACCGAGGCCAGGCCCGGCGAATGGGTGGTGATCTCCGGCATCGGCGGCCTGGGCCATGTGGCGATCCAGTACGCCAAGGCCATGGGCCTGAACGTCGTGGCCATCGACGTCGCCGACGACAAGCTGGCCCTGGCGACCCGGCTGGGGGCGGACCTGGCCCTCGACGCGCGGCAGGCCGGCGTGGTCGAGCGGGTGCAGCGGGAGACCGGCGGCGGCGCGCATGGGGTGCTGGTGACCGCGGTCTCGCCCCCGGCGTTCCAGCAGGCCATCGCCTGCGCCCGGCGGCGCGGGACGGTCGCGCTGGTCGGCCTGCCGCCCGGCGACTTCCCGACCCCGATCTTCGACGTCGTGCTCAAGCGGATCACGGTGCGCGGCTCGATCGTCGGCACCCGGCGGGACCTGGCGGAATCGATCGCCTTCGCCGCCGAGGGCAAGGTCAGGGCGACGGTCACGGCCAGGCCGCTGGGCGAGGTCAATGCCGTGCTGGACGACCTGCGGGCCGGGCGTGTCGAGGGGCGCGTGGCGCTGACCATGTAGGCGGCCCTGCTTTGCCGCTCGGAAAGCGCGCGCAGTGGCGATAAGTCGGAGCTTGGCTAAACCCAGGCGGATTCGACCGATGAGCATCACGATCTACGGCATCAAGGCGTGCGACACGATGAAGAAGGCGCGGACCTGGCTGGACGAGCATGGGGTCGCCTACGCCTTCCATGACTACAAGGCCTTGGGGATCGACCGCGAGCGTCTGGAGCGCTGGGCCGGGCAGGTGGGCTGGGAGACCCTGCTGAACCGCTCGGGCACGACGTTCCGCAAGCTGCCCGACGCCGACAAGACCGGCCTGGACCAGGACAAGGCCATCGCGCTGATGCTGGCCCAGCCCTCGATGATCAAGCGGCCGGTGCTGGACGCCGGCGGCAAGCTGCTGGTGGGGTTCAAGCCCGACGCCTATGGGGCGACGTTCGACTGAGCTGAAGCGGCGGGGCGTGCTTCGAGAAACATGAAGAACATTTCATGCCCCCGCCTGCATCTATACGCATAGCCCGGCGCCTCTTCCCTTGCAGAACGGGGCCGATGAGCCGTCCGCACTGAGAGAAGGAAGAGCACAATGGAAGAGATCCTGGTCCCGCTGGGGTTCTTCGCCATGATCGCCGCGATCGTCATCGTGCCGCGATACCTGAAGAGCCAGGAGCGCCAGAAGCTGCAGGAGACGCTGCGCGCGTCGATCGAGAAGGGCGCCGACCTGCCGCCCGAGGTCATCCAGGCGCTGACCAGCGACGCGAAACCCGCGCCCTCGCCCTATCGCGACATGCGCGCCGGGATCATCTGGCTGGGCGTGGCGGTCGGCTTCGCGGCCCTGGGGCTGGCGCTGCAGTTCGAGGAGCCGGACGCGCTCTATCCGTTGCTGGGGGTGGCGGCCTTTCCCGGGTTCATCGGGCTGGCGCTGATCGCGCTCTCGTTCATTTCCCGCGGCAAGTGACCCTCGGAACGGAGGGGAAAAGCCCCAGATGCCGGGCTCTCAAAACACAAGGCTGACGAGTTCCCACGACGTGGAGCTGGCCGCCCTGGCGGCGGCGGGGGACCGCGCGGCCTTCGGCGAGCTGGTCCGCCGGCACGGCTCGGCCGTGCGCGGGCTGCTGCGCCGCATGGGCGCGGCGCCGGCCGAGGCGGACGACGTGGCGCAGGACGCCTTCCTGACCGCCTTCAAGCGGGTCGGCGAGTTCCGCGGCCAGGGGACCTTCGTCGCCTGGGTCCGCAAGATCGGGGCGCGGGCCTATCTGCGCCGCCTGCAGCGCGAGCGCCGGATCGCGGCCCTGGCCGCCGCCAGCGACGAGGGGGAGGAGGCTGCGCCGACCCCGGACGCGGCCGGCCGCATCGACCTGGACGAGGCGCTGCGCGCCCTGGGCGCCGCCGAGCGCATCTGCGTGTCCATGTGCTACGGCGCGGGACTTTCCCACGCCGAGGCCGCCGACGCCTTGAATCTGCCGCTTGGAACGGTCAAGTCCCATGTCAAACGTGGTCTGGAGAAGCTCAGAGCGCGACTGGCGCCGAGCACGAAGCTGGAAGGGAGGCGCGAGAATGGCTGAGCTCGAGTTCGAGCGGCGTCTTGAACGCCTTTTCGCCGAACCGCCGGCCTTCTCCGACGAGAAGGCCTTCGCCACGTCCGTCGAACGCAAGCTGAACCGCGGCTGGAACATCCGGCGCTGGACGATCGGCGCGGCCGGCATGGCCGGCGGCGTGGTCGGCGCCAGCCAGTTGATCATGTCCAACTTCGTCCATCAGGTGGAAAACGCCTCGCAGGGCTCCACGCGGCTGTTGCAGATGGGGGTGCAGCAATTGGCCCCGAGATCGGATCTGCTCTCGGCGCTCCCTGCCGGCTCATCCGTGGTATGGATCGCCAGCGGAATGGCGGTGCTCGCCATCGGCTTCGTGGTGACCCGGGTGTTCGAGGAGTTCTAGCCATGTCGGCTCAGCGTCAGGAAACGGTCAGGCGCATGGCGGCGCCGGATATCGCCGCGCGCAAGGGCGGAACGCCGGTGGTCTGCCTGACCGCCTACACCGCCCCGATGGCGGAGATCCTCGACGAGCATTGCGACCTGCTGCTGGTCGGCGATTCCCTCGGCATGGTGGTGCACGGGCTGCCCAACACCGTCGGCGTGACCCTGGAGATGATGATCCTGCACGGCCAGGCGGTCATGCGGACCTCCAAGCGGGCCATGGTGGTGGTCGACATGCCGTTCGGCTCCTACGAGGGCTCGCCCGAGGTCGCCTACGCCAATGCGGCGCGGGTGATGAAGGAGACCGGCGCCCAGGCGATCAAGGTCGAGAGCGGCCCCACGGTGGTGGAGACCATCGAATACCTGGTCAAGCGCGGCATCCCGGTCATGGGCCATGTCGGCCTGCGGCCGCAGGCGATCCACGTCGACGGCGGCTTCAAGGCCAAGGGCAAGGGCGGCGACGAGCGCGCCCGGATACTGGAGGAGGCCAAGGCCACCGCCGCGGCCGGCGCGTTCGCCCTGGTGGTCGAAGGCGTCGCCGAGGGCCTGGCGCGGGAGATCACCGAGGCGGTGACGGTCCCGACCATCGGCATCGGCGCCTCGGCCGGATGCGACGGCCAGATCCTGGTCACCGACGACATGCTGGGGCTGTTCGACTGGACCCCGAAATTCGTGCGGCGCTACGGCGACCTGCGCGGCGAGATCAGCAAGGCGGTGGCCGGCTATGCCGACGACGTCCGCGCCCGCCGCTTCCCCGGACCGGCCGAGATCTACTTCGCCAAGGCCGGCTAGAGCCGCCGCAGGGCCGACACGTCGAGCCCCGGTTCGAACAGGATCCGGGGCGAGACGTGCAGCGCGCCGGTCAGGGCGTGCAACTGCACGGAATCAAGGCGCAGGCGCCCGTGCTCGGCCATGGAGAGTTCGGCGCAAGACAGCCGCACCTGATCGGCGAGTTCGCCAAGGGTCAGGCCCCGCGCCTCGCGGACGTCCTTCAATCTCCGGCCGACGACTTCGAGGTCCGCCCTGACCGGAGGCAGCGATATGATCATCGCCGGTCCTCCCATGCAGAGTGAGCCTAGGCCCATATCGGCCGCGCAGGAAATAGAACCATCCTATTGATCGGATAGAATAGTTCGATCCCGTCTATGATTTTTGACGCGCGCGCATAATTCCGGACCTGCGCCAGGCGGGCCAGCGGCGGCGCCTGCGATACGGGCGGCGCGATGCGGCGAAGGCCGCTGCGGCCGAAAACCAGTTTCACGCACGAGCGAACGCGCACTAGTTTCAGGCCGATGGCCAAGCTTCTCAATGTGATCCGGGCGGCCGGCGCCCAGACGACCGTTCGCATCCTGCTCGCGCTGGTCGCGGGCCTCGTCGTCGGCGCGGTGCTGGCCGAGCATCCGTCGATCGACAGGATCATCGCGGTCGTCGACCCGGTCGGCGGGCTGTGGCTCGACGCCCTGCGCATGACGATCGTGCCGCTGGTGTTCTCGCTGCTGGTGGTCGGCGTCTCCTCGGCGGCCGGCACGGCGGCGGCGGGGGGAACCGCCGGGAGGGCGCTGGGACTTTTCGGCGTGCTGCTGGTCGCCAGCGCGCTGTTTTCGGCCCTGGCGGTGTCGGGGGTGCTGGCGGCCTGGCCCGCGCCGCAGGCGGCGGTGGCGGGCCTGCGCGAGGCGGCGGGGCATTCGACCCAGAAGGTGCCGGACTTCCCGACCATGGGCGCCTGGCTGCGCGCCTTCATCCCGACCAACCCGATCGAGGCGGCGGCCGAGACCAACATGGCGCCGATGGTGGTGTTCGCGCTGCTGTTCGGCCTGGCGGTGACGCGGATCCGGACGGACCTGCGTGCGGGCCTGGTCTCGTTCTTCCAGGCGGTGATGGACACCATGCTGGTGCTGGTCCAGTGGGTGCTGTTCGTGGCGCCGATCGGGGTGTTCGCCCTCGCGCTGATCGTCGGGGCCAAGGCCGGTTTCGGCGCGGCCGGGGCGCTGGGCCACTACATCCTGATCCTGTCGGGCGTCTGCATCTCGGTCGGGGTGCTGTCCTACCTGCTGGCCCTGGCGGCCGGCGTGCCGCTGCTGGCCTTCGCCAAGGCCGCGGCCCCGGCGCAGGCGGTGGCCTTCTCGACCCAGTCCTCGATCGCCTCGCTGCCGGCGATGATCGCAGGCACGCGCCAGCTACGCGCGTCGGAGGCCAGCATCGGGGTGGTGCTGCCGCTGGCGGTGTCGCTGTTCCGGATCACCAGCCCGGCCGCCAACCTGGGGGTGGCGATCTATTGCGCCCACGTCTACGGCGTGCCGCTGAACGCGGCGCTGCTGGCGGCGGGGATCGGCGTCGCGGCGGTGATCAGCCTGGCCTCGGTCGGCCTGCCGGGGCAGATCACCTTCTTCACCACCACCGGGCCGATCTGCCTGATCATGGGGGCGCCGCTGGAGCTGCTGCCGATCCTGCTGGCGGTCGAGACCATCCCCGACATCTTCCGCACGGTCGGCAACGTCACCGCCGACATGGCCGTCACCTGCCTGGCCAAGGGCGTGGAGAAGTCATGACCGCGCCCACGACCCCCAATCGCGGGCGGCGGAAGAAGGGGGAGGGACCCGACCTTCGCCGCGCGATCCTCGATGCGGCCGAGCTGCTGTTCGCCGGCCACGGCTTCTATGGCGTCACCACCCGGCAGGTGGCGGCCGAGGCGGGCGTCGATACGGCCCTGATCCACTATTATTTCGGCTCCAAGCGCGACCTGTTCGACGCGGTCTTCGCGCGGCGCGCCGAGATCCTGAACGCCGTGCGCCGCGAAGCGCTGGCCGCCTACGAGAAGGCCGCCGGCGGACAGATGACGCCGAACGGCGTCATCGCCGCCTTCATCGACCCGCTGATCGAGATGTCGCTGACCGGCGAGCCGGGCTGGAAGAACTACTTCCGGCTGGTGGCCCTGGTGAACAACACCCCGGCCTGGGGCGGGGAGACCATGCACCGCTATTTCGACCCGCTGGTGCACCAGTTCATCGACACCCTGCGGCGAGTCATGCCGCACGCGGAGCTGAGGGACCTCTACTGGGGCTACCAGTTCCTGACCGGCTCGATGATGCTGGCGCTGTCGGAGACCGGGCGCATCGACCAGTTGTCGGAAGGGCTGTGCCGCTCGACCGACCTGGCGGCGGTCCGGGCGCGGCTTTTCGACTATTGCGCGGCGGGATTCGAGGCCATCGTGGGCCAGCGTCCCTGAGCGGCGTCGCTGCAGGACAAGGGGGCGGCGGTCCGGCGTTGCAGGCGCGGGCCCGCCGCTATAGGTTCCGCCGCTCTGAACACCAACGCCTATTCGTGCGGAGTCCCCCGACGTGGTCGATGTCTTTGATGAAGTCGAGGAGCAGCTCCGCTCCGAGCGCTACAAGTCGATTGCGCTGAAGGTCCTGCCGATCATCGGCGGGGTGCTGGTGGTGGCGCTGGTCGCCGCCCTGGCGATCTGGGGCTATCAGCATTTCCGCAGCCAGGCCGCGGCCGAGGCTTCCGAGAAGTACGCCCAGGCGATCGAGGCCTTCAACAGCGGCAAGCGCGACGACGCGATCCGGCTGTGGGGCGAGGTCGGCCAAGGCTCGTCCAAGGCCTACAAGGCCCTGGCGCTGCAACACCTGGGCGGCCTGAAGCTGGCCGACAACAAGACCGACGAGGCGGTGAAGCTGTTCGACGAGGCCGCGGAGGCCGCGCCGAACGACATCATCGGCGACGCCGCCCGCCTCAAATCCGCCTTCGCCTTGCTCGACACGGCTCCCTACAAGGATATGGAGGCGCGCCTGACGCCGCTCACCCAGGAAGGCCGTCCGTACCGCGCCGAGGCGCGCGAGGCGCTGGCCTTCTCAAAGCTCATGGCCGGCGACCTGGCCGGCGCGCGCAGCGACTTCGTGGTGATCGGCCTGATGGCCGACGCCGGCGAGGCCGCGCGCCAGCGCGCCGAGGCCGCCAAGGCGCTGATCGATTCCGGCTCGGCCAAGACCCTGCCGGCCGCCGTGAAGGCCGCGATCGCCCTGCCGCCGCCGGTGCAGATGCCCCCGGGCGCCGTGCCGCCGGGCCTGGCGCCCGCCCCGCAACCGACCGCCCCCGGAGCCCAATGACGTCCATGCGCCGCACAAGCCTCCTCGCTCTGTTCCTGGCGGCGAGCGTCGCCGTGACCGGCTGCTCGACGGTCAGCCGGTTCAACCCCTTCAACAGGTCCGACGACGGCCCGCAGGAGACTGCGTCCGAAGGCGAGCGCATCGCCATCGTCGCGGCCGACCAGACCCTGGAAGTGGCCGAGGCCCTGAAGGGCGCGGACTTCTTCCTGCCGACGCCCGAGGTCAACGCCAGTTGGTCGCTGCCCGGCGGCACGCCCGAGCAGGCGATGGGCCATGTCGAGGCCGGCGGCGGCCTGTCGGTCGCCTGGAAGCGCGGCTTCGGCGAGGGCTCCGACCGCGGCGCGCACGTGACCGCGACCCCGGTCGCGGCCAACGGCAAGATCTATGTGATGGACGGCGAGGCCTCGGTCTCGGCGTTCGACGCGCAGTCGGGCTCCCAGCTCTGGCGGGTGAACCTGCGTCCGGACTCCAAGCGCGACAAAGAAGCCTTCGGCGGCGGCCTGGCCCTGGCCGACGGCAAGCTCTACGTGACCTCGGGCTATCGCTTCGCCGCCCAGCTCAACGCCGACACCGGCGCGGTGAACTGGCGGACCTCGACCGAGCAGCCGATCCACGCCGCCCCGACGGTGTCGGGCGGGCGGGTGTTCGCGGTCGCCATCGACAACACCCTGCTGACCTTCGACGCCGCCAGCGGCGCCGCGGGCTGGACCTATCAGGCGCTGGCCGAATCGGCGCGCATCCTGGCCGCCTCCAGCCCGGCGGTGTCGGGCGACACGGTCGTGGCCTCGTTCGGTTCGGGCGAGCTCGTCGCCCTGCGCGCCGGCAACGGCAACGACCTGTGGAACGAGGCGCTGAGCCGCGCCAACCGCAACAACGCGCTGTCGGAGATCCGGGACATTCCGGGCCGTCCGGTGATCTACCAGGGCGACGTCTTCGCGGTCAGCCACTCGGGCGTGTTCGCCGCGACCGACCTGCGCAGCGGCCAGGCCCGCTGGAGCCTGCCGGTGACCGGCATCACCTCGCCGTGGCCCGCGGGCGACGTCGTCTATGTGGTGTCCAAGGCCGGGGAAGTGATCTGCGTGGCGCGCGAGAGCGGCCAGATCTACTGGATCACGGACCTGGGCAAGGACCGCGAGAAGAACGCCGGCGGCTTCATGGGCATCGGCAAGCAGAAGTTCACGACCCGTCCGATCTGGTCGAGCCCGCTGCTGGCCTCCAACAAGCTGATCGTCGCCGGATCGAGCGGCGAGCTGGTGGCGCTGAACGCCAAGACCGGCGCCGTCGAGAAGACCGTGAACCTTGGTTCGCCGACCCTGATCAGCCCGATCGCCGTCGGCGGAACCGTGTATGTTGCGACCGACAAGGCGCAACTCATCGCGCTGCGCTAGGCGGACCTGATTTTATGCCCATGCGGCTCGCTATCGTCGGACGGCCCAATGTCGGCAAGTCGACATTGTTCAACCGACTGGCGGGCAAGAAGCTCGCTATCGTCGACGACCAGCCCGGGGTGACCCGGGACCGCCGCTTCGGCTCGGGCCGGATCGGCGACCTCGACCTGGAGCTGATCGATACGGCCGGGTTCGAGGACGTCACCGACGACAGCCTGGAATCGCGCATGCGCCAGCAGACCGTGCTGGCCATCCAGGAGGCCGACGTCGCCCTGTTCGTGGTCGACGCCCGCGAGGGCGTGACGCCGATGGACGAGGTGTTCGCCGAGATCCTGCGCCGCCACGACAAGCCGGTGATCCTGGCGGCCAACAAGGCCGAGGGGAAGGCCAGCGACGCCGGGGTCAACGAGGCCTTCGGCCTGGGCCTGGGCGAGCCGGTGGCGATCTCGGCCGAGCACGGCGAGGGCATGGCCGACCTCTATCAGGCGCTGCTGGCCGCGTGGCCGGAGATCGACGAAGAGGACGAGGAGGAGGGCGAAAAGCCGATCCGCATCGCCATCGTCGGGCGCCCGAACGCGGGCAAGTCGACCCTGGTCAACAAGCTGATCGGCGAGGACCGCCTGCTGACCGGCCCGGAGGCCGGCATCACCCGCGACGCCATTCCGGTCGACTGGACCTGGGAGGGCCGCCCGGTCCGCCTGGTCGACACCGCCGGCCTGCGCCGCAAGGCCCGGGTGCAGGAGAAGCTGGAGAAGCTCTCCACCAGCGACACCATCCGCGCCATCACCTTCGCCGAGGTGGTGATCCTGGTGATGGACGCCACCCACCCGTTCGAGATCCAGGACCTGCAGATCGCCGACCTGGTCGAGCGCGAGGGCCGGGGCCTGGTCTTCTGCCTGGCCAAGTGGGACCTGATCGAGAACCAGGGCGCGACCCTGAAGGAGATCACCGAGGAGGCCGGGCGGCTGCTGCCGCAGCTTCGCGGCTCGCCGGTCGTAGCGCTGTCGGCCGAAACCGGACGGCACCTGGACCGGCTGATGCCGGCGGTGTTCAAGGTGCACGGCGACTGGTCGACCAAGGTGAAGACCCGCGACCTGAACGACTGGCTGAAGATGGCGATGGAACGCCACCCGCCGCCCGCGGTCGGCGGACGTCGCGTGAAGCCGAAGTACATGGCGCAGATCAAGGCGCGGCCGCCGACCTTCGTGCTGTTCGCCAGCCGGGCCGACCAGTTGCCGGACCACTATCGCCGCTATCTGATCAACTCGCTGCGCGAGAGCTTCGACATGCCGGGCGTGCCGATGCGCCTGACCGTCAAGTCGAACAAGAACCCCTACGCCGAGGGCGAAGAGAAGGGCGGGCCGGCGCCCCGGTCGTCCGTGCCGACGTTCGCCCCGAAGCTGGGCAAGAAGGTCGCGACGCCGAAGGGCGTCGCCGCGGTGCGCGCCAAGGCGGCGGCTGAAGCCGTGGCCGAGATCGCGGAGAAGCCAAAGCCGAAGCCGAAGGTCAAGCCGAAGACCAAGCAGGTGGCGCCGGGCAAGGCGAAGGTCGGGGCGGGCCCCACGCCGAAGGGCCGCGCCGCCAAGCTGGCCCGTCCGGGCGTCAAGCCGAAGCGAGCGTCCCGGCCGACCGCCACGCGTCGAAGCGGACGTTAGAGGTCGGCAGGCCCAGTTGGGCCTGGGCCAGCTCCACGATCAGCGGGCCGATTTCGGAAGGATGCGGCAGGTCCATGGGATCCTCGCCGGGCATGGCCTCGGCGCGCATCTTGGTGCGCATGGCGCCCGGATCGACCAGGGCGGCGCGGACGGTCGTGTTTTCGAGTTCGTCGGCCCAGGTGCGGACCAGATGCTCGACGGCGGCCTTGGTCGCGCCATAGGCGCCCCAGAAGGCCTTCGGCCGCTCGACCCGTCCCGAGGTGAAGAAGATGCCGCGGCCGGAGTCGGACTCGCGCAGCAGCCGCTCGGTCGAACGGATCAGCCGGTAGGTCGCCGTCAGGTTGGCGCTGACCACGCGGTCCCAGATCGGCGGGTCGATGTGCGACACCGGGGTCAGGCCGCCGAGGATGGCGGCGGCGTGGACCAGGATGTCCAGGCGCTGGAAGCGCTGGTGGATGGCCAGGCCCAGGCCGTCGATGTCGTCGCCCTTCAGCAGGTCGAGCGGAACCAGGGTCGCCGACTTGCCGGTGGCGTCCTTGATCTCGTCGTCGAGGCTTTCCAGGCCGCCCTGGTTGCGGCCGACCGCGACCACGTGCGCGCCCGCCTTCGCCAGGGCCAGGGCGCATTCACGGCCGATGCCGCGGGTCGCGCCGGTGACCAGGGCGATGCGGCCGTCGAGGGGAAGGGACTCAGTCATGACTTGGCTCTTGAAGCGGGCGGTGGGCGTAGCGCTGGGCCAGGGCGGCGCAGAGCATGAGTTGGAACTGGTGATAGAGCATCACCGGCAGAAGGACGAACCCTACCGTGGCGGCGGGGAACAGGACGCCGGCCATGGGCACGCCGGCCGCCAGACTCTTGTTGCAGCCGGCGAAGGCGATGGCGATCTCGTCCTCCTTGCTGAAGCCGCGCACGCGGGCGATCCAGATCATGAAGCCCAGGGTCAGGGCCAGCAGCGCCAGGCAGATCACGATGATGCGGCCAAGGTCGAAGGCCGAGACCTTGGACCAGATGCCGGCGACGACCGCGCCGGAAAAGGCGTTGTAGACCACCAGCAGGATCGAGACCTTGTCGACCATGCCCAGCGGCTTGGCGTGGCGGGCGATCCATTGGCCGATCCAGCGCCGCAGGATCTGGCCGGCCAGGAACGGGGCCAGCAACTGCAGCAGGATGGCCTCGAACGAGGAGAAGGAAAGGCCGCCGCCCTCGGCGCCCAGCAGCATGCCGACCAGCAGCGGGGTCAGGAACATGCCCAGCAGGTTGGAGACCGAGGCGCCGCAGACCGCGGCCGCGACATTGCCCTTGCCGATGGCGGTGAAGCCGATCGCCGACTGGATGGTCGAGGGCAGGCAGGCCAGGTAGACCAGCCCCGGCGCCAGCACCGCCGGCACGAGCCAGCCGGGCAGGGCCGCGGCGCCCAGGCCCAGGACCGGCCAGAGGACGAAGGTGGTGGCCAGGACCAGGCCGTGCAGCCGCCAGTGCAGCAGGCCCTTGATCACCGCCTCCTGGCTGAGCTTGGCGCCGTGCAGGAAGAAGACCAGGGCGATGCCGGCCTTGGTCAGGTCCGAGACGATCGGGGCGGCCGCGCCGCGCGCCGGCAGGACGGAGGCGAGCACCACCATCCCGACGATCGCGGCGATGTACCAGTCCAGGCCGAGGGTCTTCAGCCAGGCCTTGGGTCGTGACAACCGGGGCGAGCCGGTCTCGGCGCCAGCCACGCCCTACGCGTCGACCAGGAACGACAACTGGCGGTCGGCGCCGTCGTTGCGGCCTTCGGCGATCTCGCGGTCCAGCAGGCGGGTGGGATAGTCGCCGGTGAAGTAGTGGTCGGTGAACTGCGGGTTCGCCGGGTCGCGCGGGTCCGACTGCATCGCCGCATAGAGACCGTCGACCGACAGGTAGCCCATGGAGTCGACCTCGAGGATCTTGGCGATCTCCTCGACCGACTTGTTGGCCGCCAGCAGGTGCTCGCGGTCGGGCATGTCGATGCCGTAGTAGTCGGGCCACTTGATCGGCGGCGAGGCCGAGCGCAGGTGCACCTCGGCGGCGCCGGCCTCGCGGACCATGCGGACCACGCGGACGGAGTTGGTGCCGCGGACGATGGAGTCGTCGATCAGCATCACCCGCTTGCCGGCCAGGACGTTGCGGTTCGGCGAAAGCTTCATGCGCACGCCGAGCTCGCGGGCGCCCTGGGTCGGCTGGATGAAGGTCCGGCCGACATAGTGATTGCGGATGATGCCCATTTCGAAGGGCACGCCGGTTTCCTGCGAATAGCCCAGGGCGGCGGGGACGCCGGAGTCCGGCACCGGGACGACGACGTCGACCGGCACGTGGCTTTCCTGGGCCAGGCGACGGCCCATGCGCTTGCGCACGTCATAGACAGAGCGGCCGTTCACGACCGAGTCCGGGCGGGCGAAGTAGACGTATTCGAAGATGCAGGGCCGGGCGCGCGCCGCGGGGAACGGCTTGATGCTGCGGATGCCCTTGTGGTCGATGACCACCATCTCGCCGTGCTCGATGTCGCGGACGAACCTGGCGCCGATCATGTCGAGGGCGCAGGTCTCCGACGCCAGGACCGGCTTGCCGTCGAGGTCGCCCAGCACCAGCGGGCGGATGCCCAGCGGGTCGCGCACGCCGATCAGCTTCTTGTTGGTGAGCGCCACCAGGGCGTAGCCGCCCTCGATCTTGGAGAGCGCGTCGATGAAGCGGTCGACGAACTTGGCCTTCCGCGAGCGGGCCAGCAGGTGGAGGATCACTTCGGAGTCCGAGGTGGACTGGAAGATCGCGCCCTCGGCGACCAGTTGCTCGCGCAGGGTCAGGAAGTTGGTGAGGTTGCCGTTGTGGGCCAGGGCGACGCCGCCGGCCTCGAGATCGGCGAACATCGGCTGGACGTTGCGGATGAAGCTGCCGCCGGCCGTCGAATAGCGGGTGTGGCCGATGGCCGAATGGCCGGGCAGGCGGTCGACCAGGTCGGAGCCGGCGAAGGCGTCGCCGACATGGCCCATGTGCCGTTCGGTGTGGAACCGCTGGCCGTCGAAGACCGCGATGCCGCAGGCCTCCTGGCCGCGGTGTTGGAGGGCGTGCAGACCCAGCGCGGCGACGGCGGCCGCAGCGGCCGTATCGTAGACGCCGAACACACCGCACTCGAGGCGGGGAGTATCGTCGTCAGGATCGCGAAAGGTCGGCTGGCGCCATCGATCTTGATCCTGAGTCATCGGGATTTCTCCACCAGATCGTCGAGCCTGCGTCGTTCGCGGGGGTCATAGCCTTGGGCGTCCTCAGAGTCACCCCGGTCCGTCGCCGAACCTTCACGAACTGCATCCCCGATCGCGGGCGCTAGTTTATCAGCCATGTCTAAGCCTTTGGGCGCGAAGGCCTTTAGTACGCCGGCCGCAGCGCTGGTCAGAGGATAAAACGCCGCACCCGTCATCCACTTCGGGACCCGATCGGGCGGCGTGGCCGCCTGAAACGCCAAATGAAGCGCGCCGAGCACCACCAGCGCGCGCACCAGGCCGAATCCAAGACCGATGGAACGGTCGAGCACGCCCAACACATGGGTGCTGTGCACCCCGCGCACCATGGCGCCCCCGGTGATGCGCAATGTCGCATAGACGAGGATGAAGGCGCCGAGCCCGGCGATCACCGCCGCGGCCCATTCCGGCTCGGCGATCACGGCGCGTCCGATCGGCGCCGTCCAGCGCAGGCCATACAGGGCGATCACCGCCGCCAGCACGAACGACAGGCCGCGGACCATCTCGCGGGTGGCGCCGCTGAAGAAGCCCAGCGCGGCCGAGACCAGCAGCACCGCCAGGACGATGATGTCGAACCAGGGCAAACCGGCTACTCCCACTGGCGCTCGCCGATCCGGCGGATGGCGTCCGCCAGCCGGGTGGCGCCGGTGACCTGCATGTGGCCGCCGCCGTCCAGGTCCTGCGGGCCCAGCACGCGCTTGAAGCCGAGCTTGGCGGCCTCCTTCATGCGCGACTCCATGCGGCTGACCGGGCGGATGTCGCCCGACAGGCTGATCTCGCCGAACACCACGCAGTCCTGGGGCAGGGCCTCGTCGAGGGCGGAGGAGGCGAGGGCGGCGGCGGCCGCCAGATCGGCGGCCGGCTCGGTGACCCGCAGGCCGCCGGCGACGTTCAGATAGACGTCGCGGTCGCCCAGCGAGAGGCCGCAGCGCGCCTCCAGCACCGCCAGGACCATGGCCAGGCGCCCGGAATCCCAGCCGACCACGGCGCGGCGCGGGGTGCCGTAGGCCGAGGGCGCGACCAGGGCCTGGAACTCGACCAGCACCGGGCGCGAGCCCTCGATGCCGGCGAAGACCGCCGCGCCGGCGGCGCGCTCGCCGGAGGTGTCGAGGAACAGGGCCGAGGGGTTGCGCACCTCGCCCAGCCCGGCGTCGCCCATCTCGAAGACGCCGATCTCGTCGGTGGCGCCGAAGCGGTTCTTGGTTCCGCGCAGGATCCGGAACGGATAGCCGCGCTCGCCCTCGAAGGTGAGGACCGCGTCGACCATGTGCTCGACGACCCGCGGTCCGGCGATGGCGCCGTCCTTGGTGACGTGGCCGACCAGGATGATGGCGATGGAATGCTTCTTGGCCAGGCGCACCAGTTCGCCGGCGGCGGCGCGGACCTGGGTGACCGAGCCGGGCGCGGCCTCGTGCGCGTCGCTCCACATGGTCTGGATCGAGTCGATGACGACCAGGTCGAACTTCTCGCGCTTGAGGCTGTCGAGGATGTCGCGGAGCGAGGTTTCGGCCGCCAGCCGGACGGGGGCGTCGGCCAGGCCCATGCGCTGGGCGCGGCCGCGGACCTGCTCGATGGCCTCCTCGCCGGAGATGTAGGCGCAGCGCACGCCGCGGCGGGCGGCGTTGGCGGCGACCTGCAGCAGCAATGTCGACTTCCCGACGCCGGGATCGCCGCCGACCAGGATCGCCGAGCCGGGCACCACGCCGCCGCCGCAGACGCGGTCGAACTCCTCGACGCCGGTCGAGAGGCGGGGCGGGGCGGGGGTCTCGTCCTCGAGGCTCTGGAAATTGAGGCCGCGGGCGCGCGACGCCTTGCTGGGCGCCAGCGCGCCGGGTGGGCGGCTCTGCAGTTCCTCGACCATGGTGTTCCAGGCGCTGCACGCCGGGCACTGGCCGGCCCACTTGGTCTGCACGGCGCCACAGGACTGACAGACATAGACGGCGCCGTCGCGGGCCATGCGAGCTCCCTGATTCGCAAGAAAGGCCCAGTCTAGCGAGCGCGGCCGTCCAAGTCCGTCGCGCCGAAGTTGGCGTGCGTCGAATGGCGTGAGATAGGTTCACGTTACGCGGGTATCGCGATGGTTTTCCAAGGGCTGGAGGCGTTCATGAGCGTAGTGGAACCGGGGACCGCCGCGTCGGGGCTGGTCGAGCGGGTGAAGTCCATTCTGTTGAAACCCGCGGCGACGTGGGAGGTGATCGACACCGAGACGGCGACGATCGGCGACATCTTCAAACGCTATGTCGCGATCCTGGCCCTCATTCCGGCCGTGGCCGGGCTGATCGGCGGGGTGGTGTTCGGGTACGGCGCGTTCGGCGTCACCTTCAAGCCTTCGATCATCGGCGCGCTGGTCGGGGCGATAGTGAGCTACGGGCTCACCCTTCTTGGCGTCTACGTCCTGGCGCTGATCATCGACGCCTTGGCGCCGTCCTTCGGAGGCCAGAGGAACAGGCTGCAGGCGTTCAAGGTCGCGGCCTATGCGGGCACCGCGTCATGGGTGGCGGGGATCTTCCAGATCTATCCGCCGCTGGCGATCCTCGGCCTGCTGGGGCTCTACAGCCTCTACCTGCTCCATGCGGGCCTGCCGCGGCTCATGAAGACGCCGGCGGGGAAGGCTACGCCCTATACGATCGCGGTGATCGTCGCGGCGATCGTGCTGGCGATCATCGTGTCGGTGGTCACCGAGCCGTTGCGGCGGATCGGCTCGATGGGCCTGGCCGGGGCCGGAGCGCTCAGCTCGAACACCATCCAGGTGGGCGACAAGTCGGTCGATCTCGGCAAGCTGGAAGAGGCCTCCAAGAGGATGGAAGCGGCGGCCAAGCAGATCGAGAGCGGCAAGGCGCCCGAGGCGGTGCAGCCCGATGTGCTCAAGGCCTACCTGCCCGAGGGCGTCGCCGGTTATGCGCGCACCGAGGTGACGACCGGCTCGGGCGGCGCGGCGGGAATATCCGGCTCGCAGGCGCAGGGCGTCTACACCAAGGGCGAGGCGACGATCCGGCTGAGCGTGACCGACCTGGGCGCCGCCGGCGCGCTGGCCGGCATGGCCAGCGCCTTCAACATGCAGTCGTCCAGCGAGAGCAACGGCAAGTACGAGAAGATCGGCAAGGTCGACGGCCGCATGACCCAGGAGTCCTACGACAAGGCCAGCAAGCACGGGCAGTACAGCGTGCTGGTCGGCGACCGCTTCATGGTCGCCGCCGAGGGCGAGGGGGCGAGCATCGATGATCTGAAGAGCGCGGTGGCCGCCATCGGGCCGGCGAAGCTGGAAGCCCTGTCGAAGGGCTAGGCTTCGCCGAGATAGATCCGCTCGGCGCGGTGGCCGAGGCGCACGAGGCATTCGTGCGCCACGGTGCCGGCCGCCGCGGCGATGTCGTCGATGAGCACGTTGGGGCCCAGCAGCTCCACATAGTCGCCGAGGGCGGCGGGCGCATCGCCCAGCTCCACCCCGATCAGGTCCATGGTCACGATCAGGACCTGGCGGCGCGCGCCGCGCAGCCAGGCGTAGCCGCCGCGCTGAGACGCCCGGATCAGGCCGTCGGCGTAGCCGGCCCCGACCACGGCCATGCGGATCGGCCGGTCGGCCACCACGCGTGACCCATAGCCGATGGTTTCGCCCGGCTGGACATTGCGGATGTAGAGGATCTGGGCCTCGAGCCTGGCCACGGCCTTCAGGCGCGGGTCGGGGCGTTCCTCCGGCCCGCCGCCGTAGAGACTGATGCCCGGCCGGATGATGTCGGCGCGGTAGGCCTGCCCCAGCATGATCCCGGCCGAGGCCGCGAAGCTGGCGCGGGCGCCTGGAAAGAGCGGCCGCACCTGATTGAAGCGTTCGAGCTGCAAGGCGTTGCGGGCGTCGGCGGGATCCGTGGCCGAGCCGAGGTGGCTCATCAGCACCTGGACGTCCAGATGGCGCAGCCGGTCGGGCGCGGCGGCCAGGGCCCTGGCTTCGTCCAGGGTCACGCCCTGGCGGTTCATGCCGGTGTCGACCTGGAGCACGACGGGCAGTTGCTGGCCGCTCGCGGCCGCATAGGCGTTGGCGGCCTCGATCTGCGGCAGGCTGGCGAGCACCGGCGTCAGGTTACAGGCCGCAAGCCGTGGCCCATAGCCGGGCAGGAAGCCGTCCAGCACGTAGATCGGCGAGGGGTGTCGTGCGCCGAGCGCCGCGCGCAGGGCCTCGCCCTCGCTCAGCCGGGCGACGAAGAAGCCGCTGGCGCCCTCGGCCCACAGCCGTTTGGCGATCGGGCCGGCCCCGAGGCCGTAGCCGTCGGCCTTGATGACGGGCGCGGCCTGGGCGCCCGGCGCGGCGGCGCGCAGGACGGCGAAGTTGTGGGCGAGCGCATCGAGGTCGATGGTCAGGCGCGCGGGCGTGGAGGAAGACATCGCCCGCTCCCTTAGCCGAGGCCGCCGCCGCGCGCGATGGTTAGTCGTCCGAGGCGTAGAAGTGGCTGTGCGCCAGGTTGCCGAACTTGGTGATGTCCTCGTTGAAGGACAGCTTGACCGTGCCGATGGGACCGTGACGCTGCTTGGCGATGATCACGTCGGCGGTGCCGCGGACCTTGTCCATCTCTTCCTGCCAGGTCAGGTGCTCGGGCGTGCCTTCGCGCGGCTCGGAACGGCCGAGATAGTAGCTCTCGCGGTAGATGAACATGACCATGTCGGCGTCCTGTTCGATCGAACCGGATTCCCGCAGGTCGGAGAGCTGGGGCCGCTTGTCCTCGCGGTTCTCCACCTGGCGGGAGAGCTGCGAAAGCGCGATGACCGGCACGGCCAGTTCCTTGGCCAGGGCCTTCATCGACTGGGTGATCATCGAGACTTCCTGCACCCGGTTGTCGCTCTTGCCGTCGCCGCCGGTGACGAGCTGGAGGTAGTCGATGACGATCAGGTCGAGGCCGTGGGTGCGTTTCAGGCGTCGCGCGCGGGCGGCGAGCTTGGCGATGGTGATGCCGCCGGTGGCGTCGATGAACAGCGGCGCGTCCTGGATCTCCAGGGCCGCGTCGCGGATGCGGCCGAACTCCACGGCGTCGATCTCGCCCTTGCGCAGCTTGTCGCCGGAGACGCCGGAGACCTCGGCCAGCAGGCGCATGGCGAGCTGGTCGGCGGACATTTCGAGCGAGAAGAACGCCACCACGCCGCCGGAGACGGTCTTGCGGCTGCCGTCGGGCTGCGGCTCCCAGGCATAGTTGCGGGCCACGTCGAAGGCGACGTTACAGGCCAGCGAGGTCTTCCCCATCGACGGGCGGGCCGCGAGGATCAGCAGGTCGGAGGGGTGCAGGCCGCCGATCTTGCGGTCCAGGTCGATCAGGCCGGTGGAGATGCCGGCCAGGCCGCCGTCGCGGGCGTGGGCCTCGGCCGCCAGGGTCACGGCGCCGTGGACGGCTTCGGAGAAGGGAACGAAGCCCTGATTGCTGCCGCCCGACTCGGCCAGGGTGAAGAGCTGGGCCTCGGCCGCCTCGATCTGGTCGCGGGCCGAACGGTCGGCGTCGCCCTGCTGGGCCTGGAGGGCGATCTCGCCGCCGATCCGGATCAGGTCGCGGCGCAGGGCCAGGTCGTAGACCGCCCGCGAATAGTCAGGCGCGTTGGCGGCCGGCGGGGCGCGGTCGACAAGGTCGGCCAGGTAGCGGATGCCGCCCAGTTCCTCGAAGGCCGGGTCGCGGTTGAACTGCTCGGCCAGCAGGATCGGCTCGGCCAGCTGGCCCTTGCGGACCGCGGACTCGATGGCCGCGAACAGCCGCTGGTGGAAGGGCTCGTAGAAGTGGCGCGCCTGCAGGAAGTCGCCCAGCCGTTCGAAGGCGGCGTTGTCGTAGAGCAGCACGCCCAGCAGCGCCTGTTCGGCTTCGATGTTCGCCGGCGCATGCGGGATCGCCGTGTCGTTCTGGGCAGGGCGGAGGTCGAGGGCTGGGACTATGGACATCGGTTTACAGATACCTAACCCAGGGGGCCGCGGTCTGCGCCGATGTCGGGGGAACCCACAGGTTTGAGCGGGCCCCTGTGGACAGCTCCGATGACAACGGCGCGGGACTGGTAGCCCCGCGCCGCGTCAGTTCCGGTCGTGGGAGCGCTAGGCTACCACTTGTAGGCCAGGCGGCCGTAGACGAAGCGGCCGTTGAAGCCGAACGGCGAGAACGACGAGAACGGCCCCGCCGAGGTCGTGTTCTGCCCCGGCGTGATCTGCCGCGGATAGACGTCGAACAGGTTGTCCGCGCCGACCGAGGCGGTCAGGCCGACCGGGAAGGTGTAGCGGGCTTCCAGATCCACCAGGCCGCGCGTGCCGGTGTGGTTGTCGCCGCTGCCGTCCAGGGCCGCGCCGGGCGAGAGGACGTCGCCGTAGATGGTGGTGCGCACGGTGGCGCCCCAGGCTTCACGGTTCCAGTCGCCTTGCAGGGCCAGCTTGTGCTTGGGCGTGCCGTCTTCGAAGCGCAGCGTCGCCTGGCGGGCGAACAGCGAAGTCGGGGTCGGCAGGATCGAGGTCTTGGTCACCGGGGTCTTGGTGACGTCGACGTCGTTGTAGTTGGCCGCCGCGGTCAGGTCGAAGGTCCCGGCCTGGTCGTCGACGATGCGGTAGCGGGCCACCACGTCGACCCCGACGGTCTCGGTGTCGACGCCGTTGATGAAGAAGCGGGCCGCCGTCGCGCCGAGCGGCGCGAGCAGGTCGTAGATCACCCGGCCGTTGGTCCCCGGCGCGGCGGTCGGATTGCCGGTCAGGGTTTCAGACAGCACGATGCGGTCCTTCACGTCGATCTTGTAGCCGTCGACGGTGAGCTCGAACGCGCCGCGGCGGAAGACGAAGCCGAGCGCGTAGTTGTCGGAGCTCTCGGCCTTCAGCGGCTCGGCGCCCAGGGCCCGGGCGACCGGGCTGGTGGCCGGATAGGTGCCGGTCTCGTAGGGGACGTTGTCGATGTAGAGGATCGAGGTGGCGGTGAAGTACTGCTGCTGCAGCGCCGGGGCGCGGAAGCCGCTGGAGATGGCGCCGCGGATGGCGAACTCCGGCGAGAACTCGTAGCGGGCCGCCAGCTTGCCGGTCGTGGTGTCGCCGAAGTCGGAATAGTCCTCGTAGCGGACCGCGGCCGACAGGGTGAGGTTCTCGGTGACCTTGCCTTCCAGGTCGACATAGACGCCGACATTGTCGCGATCGACGTCCACCTCGTTGGACGGGGTGAAGCCGGTGAAGCCGCGCGAGCCGAAGGTGACGCCGGCGACGGGGCCGCGGGCGTAGGAGGCGACTTCGCCCTGGTTGACCTTGTAGGTCTCCTTGCGGGCTTCCAGGCCGAAGGCGACGTTCAGCGGGCCGGCCAGGCCGACCTCGAACTCGCGGCTGAAGTCGGCGCCGAACACCAGTTGGTCATAGGTCAGGCCGCCGGCCTGGAACGAGGTCGGCGAGGTCGGGCCGTAGGATGGGTTGATGGTGTTCTGGACGCCGAAGTCGATGTCGTTCTTGCCGTAGACGATGTTGAAGTCGGCGTTGAAGCCGCCGATCTGGCCGCGGACGCCGAGGCCGGCGCTGTTGTCCTCGGTGTCGGTGGTCAGGTAGGGCAGGTAGCCGTTCGGATAGACCGACAGGATGTTCTGCTGGGTGTCGGTCGGCAGGCGGTAGGTCGCGGCGCTGGAGGCGTCGCGATGCTGGTAGCCGTACCAGCCGTAGAGGTCCCAGGTGTCGTTCAGCGACTTGCCGGCGTTGGCGTAGAACGAGATGTCGTCCACGTCGGCGTCGCCGAACCGCGAGGTGATGCGGTTGGGGGCGACGCGGACGTCGATGTCGCTGCGGTTGGTGTTCTCGCGCGAGCGGTACTCGGCCGACAGCGTCAGGAAGCCGTCGCCGAGGAAGCTGAGGCCCTGCCAGCCGGACACCGTGGTGGTGGCGCCGTCGCTGATGTCGTCCTTGCGGCCGTAATAGCCGTCGAAGCTGGTCAGGTACGACCCGTAGGTGACCGACAGGCCGCCGCCGCTCGAGGCTTCGCGCAGGCGCATGTTGATGACGCCGGCGATGGCGTCGGAGCCGTACTGGGCCGAGGCGCCGTCCCGCAGGACTTCGATCCGGTCGATGGCGGTGGACGGGATGGCGTTGAGGTCGACGGCGGCCGAGCCGCGGCCGACCGAGCCGTTGGTGTTGACCAGGGCCGTCGCATGGCGGCGCGTGCCGTTGACCAGGACCAGGGTCTGGTCCGGGCCCTGTCCGCGCAGGGTGGCGGGACGGATGGCGTCGGTCCCGTCGGTGTTCGACGGGCGCGGGAAGGTGATGGACGGGACGGCGGTGGCCAGGGCCGTCGCCAGTTCGGTGGTGCCGCGCTGTTGCAGCGCATCGGCGCTGATCACGTCCACCGGAGCGAGGGTCTCGAGGCGCGAGCGGCCTTCGGTGCGGGTGCCGGTGACGACCAGTTCTTCGACTTCACCGTTAGTGGATTGGGCGTAAGCCACGCCCGAGGAAAGACTCACGGCGGAGGTAGCCGCGAGCAGCAGTACGCGATACGTCATTGATATCCCCAACTTTTTATCCCGCCATGCGGCGGGCGGATTATGGCCCTACTTAAATAGTAGGAATTGGGGGCGTTCGCGGAAATGACATAATTGCCACGCTTGCCGCCGAAACGTGGTTCGCGGCCTTGGCGCGGAGGTAAAACCTACGGCTCTGGTTTCGGGTTGGTGCGCGGCGGCGAAGATGCGGGAAATGTAGAATTGCCGCTCTTGCGGCGAAATCACCAAGTCGTGAGCGCTTTCGAACGTGATCGGCGCGTCGGCGCCTGATCTATGTTCAACGATGACAGTCGATGCGGGTTCCAGATCCTGTATGGGCGGGACATCCGCTGATGAATATTCGGTGATCTGGGCTTCAAGCCGCCTCGTCGATCGCCCACCTGAGGTCCGTTGGTCTGAAATCTTGAGGGTTGCGGGGGCGGCAGGAGGTGTCGGCATGGCGTCACTTCAATTCGCTCACGGCGCGCACGGTTTTGACCAGGATGTCGGGCGGCGGACGCCCGATCTGCGGCGCGACCAGGCGCCGACGGCTCGCCGGCGCAGGCGCGGAGGGATCGGGGTTCAGCTCGCGATCCTGGGCTCGCTCGTCCTGCACGGGGCGCTGGGGGTCTATCTCTGGAAGGCCAGGTTCGAGCCGCGCTATCGCGAGTATGTGGACGAGGTGACCAGCGTCGAACTGATCAAGCCGCTGCCCCCGCCGCCGGCGCCGCCTCCACCGCCGCCGCCTCCGCCACCCGCCCGTCCCGAGCCGCCGCCGAAGCTCCAGCCGCGGCCGCCGGCCGCGGTGAGGGACCTGCCGCGGACGATCCCGCCGCTGCCCGTCCCGCCGGTTGAGCGGCGGGTGGAGGAGCCAAGGCCGCCGCCGGTGGTCGTCGTCGCGCCGCCGCCGCCGCCCGTCGCCGCGCCGCCGGCGCCGCGGGCCGCGGTGATCCAGAACCCGGACTGGCTGCGTCTTCCCAGCGGCCAGGACATCGCCAGGTACTATCCGGACCGGGCCCAGCGGATGAACGTCGAAGGCCGCGCGGTGCTCGGTTGCACCGTCACCTCGAACGGCGCGCTGGAAAACTGCCGGGTCGTCTCCGAGGAGCCTGCGGATCAGGGGTTCGGGGAGGCGGCGATGAAGATGAGCCGGCTGTTCAGGATGCGGCCCATGACCCGCGACGGAGAGCCGGTGGCGGGCGGAGCGGTCCGCATTCCCATCCGTTTCGTCCTGCCCAAGGGCTGAGCGCGCTTTCGGGTCGACGGCGCCGGTTCCTGGCCATACATATCGGTGATCGGGTTGTTCCGGGGTGGCGATGCAACGAGGCGTGGAAGCAGGCGCCCCGGTCGGGAAGACGGGCGACGCCGTGGCGGCGGCCCATGCCGAACTCCTGCGCGATCGCGGCTTTCAGTTCGACCGGACGGCCTTCGACCCGCCCAAGCCGCCCGAGTGGCTGGCGTGGATCGGCAAGGCCTTCGAGGCGATCGCGCCGCTGCTCAAATGGGTGTTCTGGATCGGGGTGGCGCTCATCGCCGCCCTGATCCTCTATGCGCTGGTCCGCGAGGTCATGCGGCTGCGCCTGCCGGCGGCGAAACCAAAGGCCCTCGAGGCGCCGGCCGAGCCGGAGTGGCGGCCGGACGCTGCGGCGGCGCGCGACCTGTTGGCGGCGGCCGACCGGCTGGCGGGCGAGGGCCGCTATGCCGAGGCCGCGCACCTGATCCTGCTGCGCAGCGTCGATGACATCGAGCGCCGGCGGCCCCGCGCGGTGGGGCCGGCCCTGACGACGCGGGAGATCGCCTCGCTGTCGGCGTTGCCGGAGGCGGCGCGGCCGGCCTTCGCCAAGATCGGGCGGGTGGTGGAGCGCAGCCTGTTCGGCGGCGCGGCGGTCGACGCGGCCGATTTCGCCGAATGCCGAAGGGACTACGAAGCCTTCGCCCTGCCGGCGGGGTGGGCGGCGTGACCGGCGACCGCAGCGGGGCGTTCTCGCCCCTGGTCATGCTGGTGCTGGTCCTGGTCGGCTGCGTCGCGCTGGCGGGGCTGGGGCTGATCGCGGCCTATGAGCCGGAACTGCGGTCGGGCGACAACGGCCAGGAGCATGCGCTTTCCCGCTCGGCCATCGGCTATGGGGCGATCGCCAGGCTGCTGGAGACATCCGGGACGCCGGTCGTGCTGCGGCGCGGGGCGCTGTCGGCGGCGGCGGACGAGGGGCTGCTGGTGCTGACGCCGTCGCCGGGAACGAACCCGACCCTGATCGGCGAGATCGAGCATGGCGGGCCGGTGCTGGTGGTGCTGCCCAAGTGGGCGGCGGTTCCCGATCGGCTGCGACGGGGCTGGGTGCGCACGGACGGCGGGCTGGGCGACGAGGCGACGCTGAAGGTGCTGCCCAAGGCCTGGCGCGAGGGCCTGGTCCTGCAGCACCGGGCCGGCGCGGGGCCCGTGCGGCTGGCGCGGCCGAACGGCCAGCAGATTGGCGTCCAGCCGCAGGTCGAGGATCTGCGCACCCTGGCCGGTCCCGGCTGGGTACCGGTGGCGGTGGACGAGGCCGGGCGCGGCGTGCTGGTGATGAACGAGGCCAACGGCGTCTATGTGCTGGCCGACCCGGACTTCCTCGATACGGCCGCGATCAAGAGCCTGGCCGGAGCGCGAACGGCGGTCGAGCTGCTGACGCTGATCCGGGCCAAGGACACCCCCGTGGTCTTCGACCTGACGCTGCACGGCTTCGAGCGCTCGCTCAATCCGCTGCGCCTGATGCTGGAGCCGCCGCTGCTGGGGGCGACGCTCTGCCTGCTGGCGGCGCTGATCCTGGTCGGCGTCCAGGCCTCGGTGCGGTTCGGCGCGGCGCGGGCGAACGCGCGAACCGTGGCGCTGGGCAAGCGCGCCCTGGCCGACAACACCGCGGGCCTGGTGCGGCTGGCCCGGCGCGAGCACCGGATGGCCGCGCCCTATGCCGAACTGACGCGCGCCGAGGTGGCCCATGCAGTCGGCGCGCCCAAGGGGCTCGAGGGCCAGGAACTCGATGGCCTGCTGGATCGGCTGGGCGCCGCCGGCGGCGCGACGCAGCGCTTTTCCATCCTGATCGAACGCGCCCGCGGGGCGCGAACCAAGGGGGACCTCATGGAGGTCGCCCGCGACCTCTATCGCTGGAGACTGGAGATGACTCGTGAACGTCGCTGAGGTGAAGGCGCTGGCCGAGCGGATAGGCGCCGAGATCGGCAAGGCGGTCATCGGCCAGGAGCAGGCGGTCGACCTGCTGCTGACGGCGCTGTTCGCCGGCGGCCACGTGCTGCTGGAAGGCCCGCCGGGCACGGCCAAGACCCTGCTGGCACAGGCCTTCGCGGCCAGCCTCGGCCTCGACTACGGGCGGATCCAGTTCACGCCGGACCTGATGCCGGGCGACATCATCGGCGCCAACCTGTTCAACTTCCAGACCAGCACCTTCACCCTGACGCGCGGGCCGGTGTTCTGCGAGCTGCTGCTGGCCGACGAGATCAACCGCACCCCGCCCAAGACCCAGGCGGCGCTGCTGGAGGCGATGCAGGAGCGGCGGATCACCATCGACGGCCAGTCCCATCCGCTGAGCCCGCGGTTCACCGTGGTGGCGACCCAGAACCCGATCGAGCAGCAGGGCACCTATCCGCTGCCCGAGGCGCAACTGGACCGGTTCCTGTTCAAGCATGTGCTGGACTATCCGAGCGAGGCCGACGAACTGGCCATCGTCGTCGGGCACGGCATGCGCTCGGGCATGCCCACGCCGGCCGACCTGGGCGTGCAGACGGTCGCCGACAAGGCCAGCCTGGAGGCGGCCGTCGCGACCGTCGCCGAGGTCCGCCTGACCGACGAGGTCGCCGGCTATGTGGTCGACCTGGTGCGGGCCACGCGGGTTTCGGCCGACACCGAGACCGGCGCCTCGCCGCGGGCCGGCGCCATGCTGGCCCTGGCGGCCCGCGCCCATGCGGCGCTGGACGGCCGCGACTACGTGATCCCCGACGACGTGAAGACGCTGGCGCTGCCGGCGCTGCGGCACCGGCTGGTCCTCTCGCCGGCCGCCGAGATCGAAGGGCGCAAGGTCGACCAGGTGCTGGCCTCGCTGATCGACCAGGTGGCGGCGCCGCGGTGATCTATCCGACGCGACGAGCGGCATTGATCGTCGCGGCCGGCGCGCCCCTGGCCTTGATCGCCGGGAGCGCGATGGCGCCGCTATGGTGGCTTGGCGTGTTCTGGGCGGCGGTCATGCTGCTGCTGATGGCGCTGGACGCCATGCTGGGGGCGGCGCGGGACCGGCTCAGCCTCGACCCGGTTCCGCCGCTGAGCGCGGCCGTGGCGCGGCCGGGCCAGATCGAGTTCACGGCGCGGTTCGCGGGCGCGGCGCCCAGGTCGGTGGAGGCCAGGCTGGACGCCGGGGCCAGGCTCGGCCTGGCTGGCGGAACGATGCAGGCGCAGGTGCATGACGGCGTGGCCGAGGTGGTGGCCGCCTTTACCCCCCAGCGGCGCGGGATCGCGACGCTGGAGGCGCTGTGGCTGCGCTGGCAGGGACCGCTGGGGTTGGTGTGGAAGCAGAAGACCTTCGCTTTGGACTTCAACCTCGCCGTGACCACCGACCTCGCCTGGGTGCGCGAGGAGGCGGTCCGGCTGTTCGCGCGCAATGCGATGTTCGGGACCAAGGCGCAGATCGAGGTGGGGGAGGGGTCCGAGTTCCACGCCCTGCGCGACTTCCAGCCGGGCATGGATCGCCGCGCCGTGGACTGGAAGCAGTCGGCGCGTCACGCGTTGCTGCTGGCCAAGGAGTTCCGGACCGACCGCAACCACAACGTCGTCATGGCGCTGGACTGCGGGCGGGCGATGAGCGAGCCGCTGGACGGCGCGCCCCGGATCGACAGGGCGATCAACGGCGCGCTGCTGCTGGCCCATGCCTGCCTGCGCTCGGGCGATCGGGCGGGGTTCTTCGCGTTCGACGCCGCGCCCCGGCTTTCGACCGGTGCGGTGGGGGGCCCCAACGCCTTCGCGGTCCTCCAGCAGATGGCGGGCCGGATCGACTATTCGGCCGAAGAGACCAACTACACCTTGGGGCTCTCGGTGCTGGCGGGCGAACTCCAGCGGCGTTCGCTGATCGTGGTGTTCACCGACTTCACCGACCCGACGGCGGCGCAGTTGATGATCGAGTCGGTGGGGCGGCTGGCGCGCCGCCATCTGCTGATGTTCGTGGTGCTGCGCGACGAGGAGCTGGAAGGCATGATCGCGGCCGAACCCCTGGAGCCCGAGGATGTCGCCCGCGCGGTGTTCGCCGCCAGCCTGCGGCGCGAGCGCGACCTGGTGATCTCGCGGCTTCGCCGGCTGGGGGTGCATATCGTCGAGACCAGCGCCGATCGTATCGGGCCGGCGGTGATCAACAGCTATCTCGACCTGAAGCGGAGGGATCTGCTGTGAGCGCCGGGCCCGATCTGCGCCTGAAGAGCCAGCGCTTCCGCGAGGAGCGCGAGGCCGACTGGAAGCGGCTGGAGCGGCTGATGGACCGGGCCGAGAAGCGTTCGGTCGCCAGTCTGACCGACGAGGAGATCCTGGCTATTCCGGTGCTCTACCGCTCGACGCTGTCGGCGCTGTCGGTGGCGCGCGGCACCTCGCTGGACCGCAGCCTGATCGACTATCTGGAGGTGCTGTCGGCCAGGGCCTATTTCTTCGTCTACGGCTCGCGCTCGACCCTGCTGGAGCGGCTGGGCGGCTTCTTCCGCCGCGACTGGCCGGCGGCGGTGCGCAGCATCTGGCGCGAGACGCTCGTCGCGGCGCTGCTGACGGCGCTGGGCGCCGTGGCCGCGGCGCTGCTGATCGCCCATGACCCGCAGTGGTTCCACGTCTTCGTGCCCGGAGATCTGGCGGGCGGGCGCGATCCGGCCGCCTCGACGGAGAGCTTGCGAGCGACGCTGTACGACGGCGACGGCGGCGACCCGCTGTCGTTCTTCGCGACGTTCCTGTTCACCCACAACGCCCAGGTGGCGCTGCTGGCCTTCGCGCTGGGCTTCGCCTTCTGCATCCCGAGCATCCTGCTGCTGCTCTACAACGGCGCGACGCTGGGGGCTTTCCTGGCGCTCTATTTCAGCCGCGGGCTGGGGTTCGAGCTGGGCGGCTGGCTGCTGATCCACGGGGTGACCGAACTGTTCGCCGTGGTGCTGGCGGGCGCGGCCGGGATCCGGGTGGGCTGGGCCGTGGCCTTCCCGGGCGAGGCCTCGCGGCTGGACGCCGTCGCTGCGGCGGGCCGCACGGCCGGGGCGGCGGTCGGCGGCGTGGTGGTGATGCTGTTCTTCGCGGGCCTGCTGGAGGGCTTCGGGCGGCAACTGATCAACAGCGACCTCGTCCGCTATGCGATCGCGGCGGCCACGGGGTTGCTCTGGCTCGCCTATTTCTACGCCCCGCGCGTGGAGCGCGGCCGATGAGCGAGCAGGACAAGGCCACCCGCTCGTTCGTCACGCCGGAGGGCGTCGACCTGAGGCTGCAGATCGCCGACGGCGGCCAGCGCGCCGCGGCCTTCTTCATCGATGCGACGATCATCGTGGCGGTGCTGATCGGACTGACGATCCTGGCCTTCGCCGGCGGGCTGATGTCCGGCGGCCGGGCCGGGCTGGAGGTCGCCGCGATCATCTGGCTGCTGGCCTTCTTCCTGCTGCGGAACTTCTATTTCACGGGTTTCGAGCTCACCGCCGCGGCGGCGACGCCGGGCAAGCGGCTGCTGGGGCTGCGGGTGGCCTCGCGCGACGGCGGCCGGCTGCGGGCCGAGGCGGTGCTGGTCCGCAACGCCATGCGCGAGCTGGAGATCTTCATGCCGTTCTCGATCGTGGCCGCCCGCGCCGACGAGGGCGGAGCCTCGGCCTGGATGTACCTGCTGGCGGTCGTCTGGTCGGGGATCTTCGCCCTGTTCCCGCTCTTCAATCGCGACCGCCTGCGGATCGGCGACCTGGTGGGCGGGACCTGGGTGGTGCGCGCGCCGCGGCAGGCCCTGGCCCGCGACGTGGCCGACGGCGGCGCCGAGCGGCTGGCCCGCTACGCCTTCACGCCCCGGCAACTCGATGCGTATGGCGAGAAGGAGCTTCACGTCCTGGAGGAGGTGCTGCGCCGCCGCGACCGGCGCACCGTGCGCGCGGTGGCCGAGCGGATCGGCGTCAAGATCGGCTGGAGCGCCGAGGCCGGTCAGGACGACTTCGACTTCCTCAGCGCCTATTACGCGGCCCTGCGCGGGCGGCTGGAGGCGCGCCTGCTGATGGGACGGCGGCGGCGCGACAAGCACGCCGCCTGATCGCCCGTCAGTCGAACACCGCGGCGAGCTGGGCGGCCCCGACGCCTTCCTTGACGGCGCGGAGTTCGTAATAGATGGCGGCCGTGCCGGCATAGCCGACGATGCCGGCCAAAGCGCCGATGACCGCCGAAACCAGGATCGTCCCGATCATCATGGACGTCGCGCCGCCGGCCATGGCCGCGACCCCGACGACACCCCCGAAGACCGTCGAAGCGACCGCGTAGGCCACGATATAGATGATGAGCAGGCCGAAGATCGGCCACCGGAAGCCCCGCGTGAGGTTTCGGCTGCGCGACAGGCTCTTGAAGATGCCGGGCCGCTCGATCACCAGGGCAGGGATCGCCGCCGACCACATCACCGCGAGGATGATCCCCGGGACGACAAGGAACAACGTCGCGAACATGATGCCGATCGTGGCGATCAAGCTGAGGATAATGAGGGGAATCGCCGTGGCGACCGCCTTTCTGGCCTCGCCGAGGGCCGAGACGGCGTCGCCGTTCAGGTCCGCCACGGTGACCCGCACGATGGTCGCCTGCAGGATCGCGCCGCAGACGACGGTGAGGATCCATCCCGCCGCCAGGGCTCCGAACGGGCCGGGCCCAGGCAGCGCCGCGGTGGCGTCCAGCCCAAATCCACGGAGCTGGATCCAGCCCAGGATCGCGGCCGGAATCCCGGAAAGCACCAGCGCCAGGATGGCGAGTTCGCGGAAGTTTCGCGCCGACACGCCAAACGTGTTCTGAACCACCCGACCGAAGTCGAACCGTCCGTTGGCGACCTGGGCCGTGGTCATCGAGTGCCTCCTTGCAAATCCGCGTTCAATGAAGCCGGAGCTCGAAGAATGATCAACCTGCAATCCAGGGTCTGTGCAGGCGCGCTGAATGTCTGCGGGAGGCGGGACAAAAAGAAAGCGGCGCGGACCCGAAGATCCGCGCCGCTCGCAAACGCGTCTGGAGGGCGTGCGGCGACTAGTGGTCGCCGAAGTCGCCTTCCTGCTGGCCCGCTCCGCCTTCCAGCATGTCCTGGGCGGCTTGCTCGTCGGCGGCGCGATCTTCCTCGAACTGCGAGGCGATCACGTTTTCACCGCGGGCTTGGCGCTCGGCCTCGTCCTGGCTGCGGGCGATGTTGATGTTGACGCTGACGGTCACTTCCGCGTGCAGGCGAACCTTCACGGGATGGACGCCGAGGGTCTTGATCGGCTTGTCGAGAACGACCATCGAGCGGTCGATCTTGCCGCCTTCGGCGTTGACCATGTCGGCCACGTCGCGACCCGTCACCGAACCGTAGAGCTGGCCGGTTTCGCCAGCCTGACGGATCAGGATGTACGAGGTGCCGTCCAGGGCTTCGCCGGCCTTGCCGGCGGCGTCCTTGGTCTTCTGGTTGCGGGCTTCGATCTCGGCGCGCTGGGCGTCGAAGATCTTCAGGTTCGCGGCGGTCGCGCGCAGGGCCTTCTGACGGGGCAGGAGGTAGTTGCGGGCGTAGCCGTCCTTGACGGTGACCACGTCGCCCAGGCCGCCACGGCCTTCGACGCGTTCGAGCAGAACAACTTTCATGTGTCGGTCCCCCTTACTTCACGACGTAGGGCAGGAGGGCGAGGAAGCGGGCGCGCTTGATGGCCTTGGCCAGTTCGCGTTGCTTCTTGGCCGACACCGCGGTGATGCGCGAGGGCACGATCTTGCCGCGCTCGGAGACGTAGCGCTGCAGCAGCTTGACGTCCTTGTAGTCGATCTTCGGGGCGTTGGCGCCGGAGAACGGGCACACCTTGCGGCGGCGGAAGAACGGACGGCGGGCGGCGGGCGCGGCCGGGGCGGCGGAGGTTTCGTCAGTCATGGTGATCCCTCCCTTTCTTAGCTTTGGAATTCTTCACGGCGCGGTTCGCGTTCGCGATCGCGGCGAGCCAGAACCGGGGAGAGCTCGAGATCGAGTTCCTCGACGCGGACGGTCAGGGTGCGCAGAACGTCTTCGTTCAGGCCGAGCTGACGCTCCATCTCCTTCACCGCCGCCGGGGGGGCGTCGATGGCGAGCAGGGAGTAGTGCCCCTTGCGGTTCTTCTTGATGCGGTAGGTGAGGTTCCGAAGACCCCAGTACTCGATCTTCGCGACGGACCCGCCGCCTTCTTCGATCAGAGCCTTGATCTGGTCGTTCAGGGCTTCAGCCTGTTGCGGCGAGATGTCCTGCCGCGAAATGACAACGTGCTCGTAGAGCGCCATGGTTCCTTTTCCCATTTGGAAGGCGGCGCGTCCGACACCGGGTAAGTGTCGGAAACGATGGCTCTTGCGGCGCGGCGACCGGGTGTTTCCCGATCCTTTCGCGTTCCGGCCGAAGACCGCCTTCCGTGAAGAGGCGGGCTAGTACGGGAAAACCGCTTGCAGGGCAAGGCTTTTCCCCCGGCGCCAGGCCCGTTGGCGCCGGTCCGCGGCTGGGGGAAGAAGAGGGCCGCTCTACTGCGGGTGCTTGGCCCGCCAGGTCTTCACCGCCGTGAGGGTCTCGGTGACGTGGTCGTTGGCCTTCATGTCGGAATAGGCGTGGATCACCTCGCCGGAGGGCGAGATCACATAGGACGTGCGGTTCGACCAGCCGGGCTTGACCGCCAGGCTGGCGTCATAGGTCGCCGCGATCTTGGCGCTCGGGTCGGCCGCGACCGGGAACTTGCCCGAGCACTTCTCGGTGTCGGCCGAGAACGAGGCCAGCTTGTCGAGGTTGCCGGCGGTGACGCCGATCACCGTCGCGCCCTGGGCCTTGAAGTCGTCGATGGACTCCGCGAACAGCCGCGCTTCGAGGTTGCAGCCCGCGGTCTCCGCGGCCGGGAAGAAGTAGAGCACCACCGGCCCGCTCTTGCGCGCCTGGGCCATGGAGAAGGTTATCGGCTTGCCGGCCTGATAGCCCTGGGCGGTGAAGTCCGGCGCCTTGGCGCCTTCCTTGAGCGCGGCGAAGGCGGGGGTGGCGGCGAGCGCCAGGACGGCGGCGGCGAGGGCGAGACGGCGCATGTGAAATCCTCCGGAATCCCTTGGACTATACGGTGCCGGCGCCAGCTTGTCTGCGCGCCAAAGCCGGTAGCGACGCCGGCTTCGCCGGGCGCCCGGAACCGGCCTTGGTTGATGCCGTGTTGACCTTCTTTGTTACGGTTATCGCAACAGCGGTCCTCCTAACTCATTGAAGTAGCGTAGCATCCAGGGGTGGGGCGATGCGAGTTGGGACTATTGTGAGCTTGGGCGCCTCCGCGGCGCTTGGGCTGGGGGCGTTGTTCGTGGCCAAGGTGGCCCTGCCGGCGCGCAGCAACGTCGCCGTCGCCGCGGCGCCCGCGCCCGTCAGCGGCGTGTCCGTCGTCGTCGCCGCCAAGGACATCAAGTACGGTGAACGCCTGGACGCCGGGCATCTGAAGCTGGTGCAGATGCCGCGCGACGCCGCCCCGGCCGGAGCGTTCGCCTCGATCAATCAGGTGCTGGCCCAGGACAATGGCGGCGCGCCGGTGGCGCTGGCCCCGATCCTGGCCCGCGAGGCGCTGCTGCCCACCAAGCTCAGCGGTCCGGGCGCCCGGCCTTCGGTCGCCGCCGAGATCGGACCGGGCATGCGGGCCTACACCATCGGCGTCTCGGACATCTCCGGCGTCGGCGGCCACGCCCTGCCGGGCGACCGCGTCGACGTGGTGCTGATGCGCAACCTCTCGGACGACGACAGCCATAAGGTGCTGCAGGCCGAGGTGGTGATCCAGAACGTCCGCGTGCTGGGGGTCGACCTCAACGCCGACCCGACCTCCAACAAGCCCGAGGCGCCCAGCACGGCGACCCTGGAGGTCAGCGTGCGCGACGCCCAGAAGCTGGCGGTCGCGGCGGATCTCGGTTCGCTCTCGCTGGCGCTGCGCGCGCTCGGCCAGGCCGAGGTCGAGGACGCCGCCCCGGTCGGCGCCCGCGAAGTCGTCGGGGGCGCTGCGGCGACCCAGGCCGCCTCCGCCCGCCGCTGGCGCGCGCCCGGCGGGACGGGCGGCTCGGGCCGCTCGCTCATCACCATTGTCGAGGGGGAGGGCGGGGCGGCCAAGGCCCCCGGCGAGTGACCCCCATGAAAAGCGTGAAGATGATGTCGCGTCGGCGGATCGACCTGGCGGCCTGCGCCGTAATGGCCTGCGCCCTGATCGCGGCGGCCGCGCCCGTGCGGGCCGAGACCTTCGTGAGCGAGGCGGTCCGCAGCCGCACGATCAACGTGCCCAAGAACAAGTCGCTGTCCTTCCGGCTGGACGGACCGGCTTCCAAGATCGTGGTCGCCCAACCCGAAACCGCGCAGATCGTGGCCACCACGGATCGCAGCTTCTATGTGCGCGGCAAGGCGTTGGGCGCCACGAACCTGCTGATCTACGGCCAGGGCGGGGCCTTGCAGGAAGTGGTCGACATCCGGGTCGGCTATGACGCCGAAGCGCTGCAGGCCGATCTCGCCGCCGCCATTCCGGGCGAAGGCGTCCGGGTGCGCAACCTGGGCGAGGGCCTGCTGCTGACCGGCGAGGTGTCGACCACCGCGGTGGCGGCCAAGGCCCTGGCCCTGGCCGACAAGTTCGCGCCCGAGAACGTGACCAGCGCCCTGACCGTGCGGGCCTCGCAGCAGGTGATCCTGGAGGTGCGGGTGCTTGAAGCAGGCCGCTCGGACCTGAAGGACGTCGGCTTCGACATCGCGGCGAGCGACGGGGTGAACTTCGCGCTGGCGAGCGGCAGCGGCCTGATCGGGCCCACCGCGCCGCAGGGCGCCTTGCAGATCCGCGGCTCGATCGGCTCGGTCGATATCGACATGGTCTTGCGGGCGCTTGAGGAGAAGGGCGTGGTTCGCACCCTGGCGCGCCCGAACCTGGTGGCGTTGTCGGGGCAGAAGGCCAGCTTCCTGGCCGGCGGGGAGTTTCCGTTCCCGGTTCCCAACGGCCGCGACACCGTGACCATCGAGTTCCGCCAGTTCGGGGTGAAGCTCGATTTCGAGCCGACGGTCCAGGACAACGGCATGATCCGTCTGCTGGTGGCGCCCGAGGTCAGCCAGCTCGACACCCGGACCAATCTGCGCCTGAACGGCATGGAGGTTCCCTCGCTCACCGTCCGCCGCGCGGCGACCACGGTCGAGCTGAAGTCGGGCGAGAGCTTCGCGGTCGCCGGCCTGTTCCAGCAGGACTACGTCAATGCGGTGCGCCAGTTGCCGGGGATCGGCCAGGTTCCGGTGATCGGGGCGCTGTTCCGCTCCGCGCGTTGGAAGCGGCAGGAGACCGAGCTCGTCATCATCATCACCCCGCGCCTGGCGACCGCCGAGGACCTGACCGGCGAGACCCGGATCATGGCCGGGCGCGAGACCAATCCGATCGACCTGATCCTCAGCGGCCTGTCGCTGGACAAGCCGCTGTCGGCGCCGGTCGGAACCGGGCCGGCGGGGCAGTAAGAGCGTGAGTTCGAGGTCGCGGTCATGACCCATTGGAGCCTTCTGGGGCGGCGCGTTCTGGCGGTGGGGCCCAGCCTCGCCCCCCTGGCGCGCGGCCCGTTGTTCGGCGCGGCGCTGGAGATGGCGGGCGTCGAACGCCTGGCCGAGGCCCGGGCGGGGGCGGTCGACCTGGTGCTGGTCGACGTCGACAGCCTCGATCCGGCGGGCCTGACGGCGGCGCTGGACGCCCTGGCGGCGTCGGGGGCCGCGCCGCCGGTGCTGCTGGTCGGCGCGCGGCTGCCGGCGGCCCTGGTGCGCGCGGCGATGCGCCTGCCGCAGTCCGACGTACTCGAACCGCCCCACACCGACGACCAGGTGCGCGAGGCGGTGTTCGGCCTGCTGGACGCGGTCGGCGCGCAGCCGCCGGCGATGGCCTCCAGCAGTTCGCGCTGCTGGTCGATCGTCGGGGCCGTCGGCGGCGCGGGCGCGACGACCCTCTCCATCGAGTTCGCCAGCGCCCTGGCCGCGCGGGCCAATCGCGAGCATGCGGTCTGCCTGATCGACCTGCACCTGGCCGACGGTTCGGCAGCCGCCTATCTGGGGGCCACGGCGGCGATGGGCCTGGCCGAGTTCGGGCCGGCGGCCGAGCGCATGGACGCGGCCCTGCTGGCCGCCTTCACCACCCCGATCGCCAAGGGGCTGGACCTGCTGGCCTGTCCGCGTGATCCGCTGGCCTTCGAGCAGATCTCCAAGGACGCCGTGCTGCGCATCCTGGAGATCGCCTGCGAAGCCTATGACTTCGTGGTCATCGACATGCCGCGCCATCGGCGGCCCTGGACCCTGGAGGTGCTGGGCGGATCCGACGAGATCTTCATCGTTTCCGAGCTGACGGTCCCGGCCCTGCTGGCCGCCCGGGCGCTGGCCAGCGAGGTGGAGGCGACCTTGCCGGTCGGGGTGCGCACGCGCGTCGTGCTCAATCGCCTGGCCAGCCGGATGTTCGGTCCCGCGCCCTCGGTGGCCGAGGCCGAGCGCGCGCTGGAACGCAAGGCCGAGGCCGGGATCAGCTCGGATTGGGAGGCGGCCGCCGCCTCGGTCAATCTCGGCGGTCCGATCAGCCAGCATCGGCCCAAGTCGAAGATCGTCAGGGACGTCGCCAGCCTGGTGGACCGGCTGCTCGGCGTCCAGGCGCCGCCCGCGCGTCGCGGCGGCTGGCCCAGAAAGGCCGCCTGATGGCCCGTTTCACGATCACCGCCAAGCCGGCGCCGCTGGAGGCGCGCTCCCTGGACGTGGTGGAGCCGCCGCCACCCCTGCCGGCGCCTGCGCCGGTCGACCAGATGCTCGACATCAAGCTCAAGCTGCACGCGCGGCTGATCGAGGAGCTGGATCTCTCGAAGCTGGAGAGCCTGGACGAAGGCGAGCTGCGCCGTCAGGTCCTGGCCCTGGTCGGCGACTTCGCCCGCGCCGAGCGTTTGGTGCTGAACACCGCCGAGCTGGAGGCGCTGGGCGCGTCGGTCCATGACGAGATGGTGGGGCTGGGACCCATCGAGCCGTTGCTCAAGGACGACAGCGTCAACGACATCCTGATCAACGGCCCGTTCCAGGTCTATGTCGAGCGGCGAGGGGAGCTGGAGCCGACCCCGGTCCGCTTCCGCGACAACGACCACCTGCTGCGCATCGTCAACCGCATCGTCGCGGGGGTGGGCCGGCGGATCGACGAGAGCCAGCCCATGGTCGACGCCCGCCTGCCGGACGGCAGCCGGGTGAACGCCGCCATCGCCCCGATCGCCATCGACGGCGCCTGCGTCTCGATCCGGAAGTTCTCGAAGAAGCCCTACACCCTGGACAAGCTGGTCGAGGTGGGCGCGATGCCGGCCTGCGTCGCCGAGTTCCTGCACGGGGCGGTGAAGGCGCGGGTCTCGACGGTGATCTCGGGCGGCACGGGGTCGGGCAAGACCACCCTGCTCAACGCGCTGTCGTCGGCGATCAGCCACAAGGAGCGGCTGATCACCATCGAGGACGCCGCCGAACTGCAGCTTCAGCAGCCGCATGTGGTCCGCATGGAGACACGGCCGCCGAACATCGAGGGCAAGGGCGAGATCCGCCAGCGCGAGCTGGTCAAGAACGCCCTGCGCATGCGGCCCGACCGGGTGATCCTGGGGGAAGTGCGGGGCGAGGAAGCCTTCGACATGCTCCAGGCCATGAACACCGGCCACGAAGGCTCGATGGCCACCATCCACGCCAACACCCCGCGCGATGCGATCACCCGCCTGGAGCAGATGGTCGCCATGTCGGGCATGAAGCTCTCGCCCGAGGCCGTGCGCGGCCAGATCGCCTCGGCGGTCGGGATGATCGTCCAGATCATGCGGATGTCGGACGGCAAGCGGAAGATGATGAGCGTCAGCGAGATCGTCGGCATGGAGGGCCAGGTGGTCCAGATGCAGGAGATCTTCGCCTACCACCGCAGCCACACGACCGCCGACGGGGTGGTGCATGGCGAGTTCCGGGCCTCGGGCCTGCGGCCGCGCTGCCTGGACGAGATGATGCGGCGGGGCATCGCCTACGACACCGCCTATTTCGATCCCAACCGGGTGCTGGGCTGATGCCGCTCGACGCCTCGTCGGTCTATCTGATCCTGGTGTTCGCCGCGGTGTTCTCCGCCGCGCAGGCGGCGGTCGGGCTGTTTCGGACCGCCAAGGTCAAGCGGCAGGTGAACCGCCGGTTGCTGGTGGCCGAGCGGACCGGCGGGTCGATCGCCGAACTGGTGGTGGAGCTGCGCAAGCAGCGCGGCCTGAACGCGGCGGGCGACGCCAAGGGCGGCTGGGCCTGGCTGAGCGAGCTGATCGTCCGGTCCGGCGTGCCCTATGACGGGCGGCGCTGGCTGACCGTCATCGCCGGGCTGGCGCTGGCCGGCGGCGTGGCGGGCTTCGCGCTCACCCGCCAACTGCTGGCCTTGCCGGTCGGGGCGCTGCTGCTGGGCGTGGCCGCGCCGATCTTCTATCTGAAGTTCAAGGCCGGCCGCCGCGCGATCGCGCTGGGCGTGCAGTTGCCGCAGGCGCTGGAGATCATCGTCCGCAGCCTGGAGGCCGGGCATCCGGTGCCGACCGCGGTGGCCCTGGTCGGGCGTGAGATGGCCGACCCGATCGGGTCGGAGTTCGGCATGGCCGCCGACGAGATCGCCTATGGCGCGACGCTGGAGCAGGCGGTCAACCGCATGTCCCTGCGCTGCCAGCATCCGGACGTCGACCTGTTCGCCGCGACCGTCAGGTTGCAGGAAAAGGCGGGCGGAAACCTGACGGGACTGCTGAAGCTGAACGCCGCCACCGTGCGCGACCGGCTGCGGATGCGTCTGAAGATCAAGGCCGCGACCGCCGAGGGCCGCGCCTCGGCGATGATCCTCACCGCCGCCCCGTTCCTGGCCGCCGGCGCGATCGTGATTCTCTCGCCCGACTTCTACGGCGACGTCATGCACGTGCCCCTGGTGCGCATCGGCCTGGTCGTGATCGGCGCCTGGATGCTCATCGGCAACCTGGTGATGCGCAAGATGATCGACATGCGGATCTGAGCCGATGGACGCCGCTCAACTCCAGAACCTGATCACCCTGGTCGCCTTCGCCCTGCTGGCGGTGGCGGCGCTGGGCGGGGCGGCGGTGATGGCCGGCGAGATGCGGCTGCGCGCCCAGCGCCGCGCGCGCTTCCAGTCTCCGGGCCCGGGCGCCTCCCGGCCGGCGTCGCCGTTCGGCGAGGTCCGCGTGTTCGGCCAGGTGGCCGACGGCGTCCGCCGCCTGGGCCAGCAGGCGGCCATCCGCGATCCGTCCAAGGTCTCCGACCTGCGCATGCGGCTGACCCGCGCCGGCTTCTTCAATCGCGATGCGGCGATCTACTATCTCGGCGCGCGGGCCGCGGCCCTGGCCGTCGCCACCCTGGGGGTGATCACGGTGCTGCCGTTCGCGATGAAGGGCGGCGGCATGACCGCGGTCGCGGTGGCCTGCCTGTTCGCGGGCGCGGCGCTGCTGGGCCCCGACCAGGTGCTGAAGGCGCGGCAGAAGAACCGCGAACTGGAGTACGCCGACGGCTTCCCCGACCTGCTCGACCTGCTGGTCGCCTCGGTCGAGGCGGGGCTGAGCCTGGACGCGGCGGTCTCGCGCGTTTCCGACGAACTGGTCCGCCGCTATCCGCGGCTGACCGTCCACCTGCGGATCCTGACGCTGGAGTTGCGGGCCGGCAAGGCGCGCAAGGATGCGTGGCTGGCCTTCGCCGACCGGCTGGGCATCGACGACGCACGGGCGCTGGCGACCATGCTGCGGCAGGCCGAGGAGATGGGCACCAGCCTGGGCGAAACCCTATCGGTGTTTTCGCTGGACATGCGGGCCAAGCGGATGCTGCGGGCCGAGGAGAAGGCGCTGGCCTTGCCCGTGAAGCTGACCGTGCCGCTGATCCTGTTCATCTTCCCCTGCCTGATCGGGGTGCTGATGCTGCCGGCGATCGCGCGGATCATGCAGATGATGGGCGGCCAATAGGCCGATCCGGGCTGGCCTTACGCGCGCAATAGGCTAGAGAGCCGCTTCAAGTCTCCGGCGCGGATCACCCCATGGACAAGACGGCCCTGGCTCGCAACGCTCATCGCGTCCTGCGCGACGCGATCATTCCCGAACTGCCCAACCCCTATTACGGCAAGGTGCGCGACAACTACGACCTGCCGGACGGCCGGCGGATCATCATCGCCAGCGACCGGATCAGCGCCTTCGACCGGGTCCTGGCGGCGATCCCGTTCAAGGGCCAGGTGCTGACCCAGACGGCGCGCTTCTGGTTCGAGAAGACCGCCGACATCTGCCCCAATCATGTGCTGGCCTATCCCGACCCGAACGTGGTGGTCGGCCGCCGGCTGGACATCCTGCCGGTCGAGATCGTCGTGCGCGACTACCTGGCCGGAACCACCGGCACCTCGATCCTGACGCTCTACAAGCAGGGCCAGCGCGAGATGTACGGCCACGTCCTGCCCGACGGGCTGGCCGACAATCAGAAGCTGCCGCACCCGATCATCACCCCGACCTCCAAGGCCTTCGACGGCGGCCACGACGAGCCGCTGACGCCCTCGCAGATCATCGAGCAGGGCCTGCTGACCGCAGAGCAGTGGGCGAGGCTGTCGGACTACGCCCTGGCCCTGTTCGCGCGCGGCCAGCAGATCGCCGCCGAGCGCGGGCTGATCCTGGTCGACACCAAGTACGAGTTCGGGACCGACGCCGACGGCCAGATCATCCTGGCCGACGAGATCCACACCCCCGATTCCAGCCGCTACTGGTTCGCGGGCAGCTATCCGCAATGCTTCGCCGAGGGCAAGCGGCCGGAGAGCTTCGACAAGGACTTCGTGCGCGCCTGGGTCGCCGAGCGCTGCGATCCCTACAAGGACCCGATCCCGGAGATCCCCGCCCAGATGCTGGTCGATACGGCTGCGGTCTACATCCAGGCGTTCGAGACCATCACCGGCCAGACCTTCGAGATCGACGAGAACGACGAGCCCGTCCTCGAACGGGTCCGCCGCAACCTCGCGCAGTTCTTCTAGCCGGCGACGCCCAGCATCACGACGGCGGCCAGGAACAGGCTCAGGGCCAGGCTGCAGAACAGCAGCAGCACGCCCGTGCGCCACAGGGCCGAGAAGGTCGACAGGCCGTAGGCGCCCTTGACCTGGATGAACATGTGGATCGGGGCGATCGTCGTGGCGGCCAGCACGGCGATCATCGCCACCATGCCGCCAAGGCGCATGATCGCGGCCGTGATCATGATCAGCATCGCCATGAAGGTCAGCGAGTACAGCACGAAGACGCCGTGGTCGTAGAGCGTGAAGCCGCGCTTCCAGAGGAAGAGCAGGGCCACGAACGGAATCGAGATCGGGATCAGCAGGAACGAGAATTTGTAGAAGGTCTGCTGCAGCTTGTAGAGCGTGAGCTCCGGGTTCTGCAGCTTCTTCATGAGCTTCTTGTCGAGGTGCTTGTCGCCGGTGTTCACCTGCAGTTCCCCCGCGGCGGCCCGTTCGCGCAGGGTGTCGGCGAGGTTGGCGCCCATGACCGCGACGTTGGGGGCGGAAGGCGCCTCCTGCATCGCCGCGTCGGCGGCCTTTTCAGCCTCCTCGGCCCTCTGCAGGCGGGCGGCGAGTTCGCTGCGGCGGGCGACGGCGGCGGGATCGTCTCCCTTGGGCGCGTTCTCCAGCGCCACCTCCGCCTGGACCACCTCGTTGGTGGCCATCATGTAGGTCGTGCCGGTGGAGGCCGGGCCGCTGGCCGCGTCCCGCACCGCGTCTTCGGCGGTCCGGATCTGAGTGCTCACCGGCATGAAGCTCAGGATCATGAACATCACGAAGACGGTGAACAGGTACATGGCCAACGGCGAGACGTAGCGCGTCCGCCTGCCCAGCACCCACTCGCGGGTCAGGCGGCCGGGGTTGGCGACCAGCAGCGGCAACGTCCGCCAGATCCGGCTGTCGAAGTGCATCACCCCGTGCAGGATCTCCTCGCCGAGGTGCGCCAAGGTGCGGTGGGTGTGGGCCGGCTGGCCGCAGTTGGAGCAGAAGCGGCCGGCGACCTGCGCGCCGCAGTCGTCGCAGGTGTGGTCGCCGCTGACCGCTCCGCCTGTCGTGCCCACGTCCATCGCCGCTCCAACTGCCTGGAGCTGGAGTGTTAGACCGGTTCGAGCCGGCGGCGCTAGGCCGCCAGTTCCTCCTCGATCTGGCCGAGGCGCTCCTTGCCGAAGAAGATCTCGTCGCCGACGAAGAAGGTCGGGATGCCGAACGCGCCCCGGCTGGCGGCGGCCTCGGTGTTGGCCAGCAGTTCGGCCTTCACCTCGGGGTCCTGGGTGGCTTCGAGGATCGCCTTGGCGTCGAGGCCGGCCTCGGTCAGCACCGTGGCGACGACGGCGGGGTCGTCCATCTTCAGGCCCCGCTCCCACATGCCGGCGAAGACGGCGCGGGTATAGGCGCCCTCGACCCCCATGCGGCGCGCGGCGACCAGGCCGCGCATGATCAAGAGGGTGTTGATCGGGAAATGCGGATTGAAGCGGTACTGGCTGAGGCCGTGCCTGGCGATGAACCGCTGGGTTTCCAGCGCCTCGTAGGCCAGCTTGCCCTGGATGCCGCCGAAGGCGGTCATCGGCGCCTGGTTGCCGGTGATCTTGAAGAGCCCGCCGAGCAGGCATGGGGTGATGACGATCTGCGCGCCCGTCCGCCGCGCGATGTCGGGCAGGACGCAATGCGCCATATAGGCGTTGGGGCTGGCGAAATCGAAGATGAACTCGACGGTCTTTCCCATGGGTCTTTCCTCACCAGGCCTCGGTCCACGGCCGCAGGTCGATTTCGTGCGTCCAGGCCGAGCGTTGTTGCTTGTGCAGCCAGACATAGTTGCTGGCGATCTCGTCGGGCTTGAGGATGCTGTCGCCCTCCAGCCGCGCGTCCAGGTCGGGGATGTTGGTGCGCGAGAAGACCCCGTCGATGGAGCCGTCGACGACCACGTGGGCGACATGGACGCCCTGGGGGCCGAGTTCGCGGGCGGCCGACTGGGCCAGGGCCCGCAGGCCGTGCTTGGCCGAGGCGAAGGCGGCGAACCCCTGGCGTCCGCGCACCGACGCCGAGGCGCCGGTGAAGAGGATGGTGCCGCGGCCTCGGGGGATCATCACGCGGGCCGCCTCGCGGCCGGTCAGGAAGCCGGCGAAGCAGGCCATCTCCCAGACCTTGTGGAAGACGCGCGAGGTCGTGTCGGTCAGGCTGAAGCGGACGTTCGCGCCGATGTTGAAGACCACCACCTCCAGGGGGCCGACCTCGGCTTCGATCCTGTCGACGAGCGCGATCATCTCCTCCTCGGAGCGGGCGTCGACGCCGTAGGCGCGGGCCTTGCCGCCGCCGTCGCGGATCGACTGGGCGAGCTCTTCAAGCTGTTCGAGATTGCGGGCCCGCCGCGTGATGCAGACCTCCAGGCCTTCCGCCGCGAAGGCGCGTGCGATCGCCCCGCCGACGCCGTCGCCGGCGCCGACCACCAGACAGGCCGCCATGGCTCGTCTCCCATAAGTTTATTTTCTGGATGGACCATGGTATCGAATCTGGACTTGGTCAATGGCGGATGGAGCCGGCGATGAAATGGGAAGATCTGGCGCATGAGCCGTGCTCGGTCGCGCGGTCGGTGGCGGTGATCGGCGACCGCTGGACGCTGATGATCCTGCGCGACTGTTTCCTTGGGGTTCGGCGCTTCGAGGCGTTTCAGGAGCGGCTGGGGATTTCGCGCACGATCATCTCCGACCGGCTCAAGCTGCTGACCGAGGAGGGGGTGCTGCGCCGCACGCCCTACCAGGACCATCCGACGCGGTTCGAATACCGGCTGACGGACAAGGGGTTGGCGCTGCATCCGGTGATCATGGCCATCGTCCACTGGGGCGACCGCCACTATGCGGGCGAGGCGGGGCCGCCGCTGCTGCACCGGCACAAGGGCTGCGGCTGCGACTTCCATCCGGTGCAGACCTGCTCGGAGTGCGGTGAGCCGGTGCAGGCGCGCGAGGTCGAGACGCGGCCGGGATTCTAGGCGATGGCGGCGTTCCAGCTAGGGTCTGTACTCATAAGGCTTGCTGATTGGGGCGACGCTTGATTCAAGGATT
>NZ_DAMABV010000007.1:0-277443 GCF_031984885.1 Phenylobacterium sp. | reverse complement strand
CTGCCTCCGGCTCCCCAACATTGCATCACTTCAAACAGACAATCCCGGTTTCGGCCATCGGCCGAAGACCGGGACCCATTCGCGCCGCGTGACGGGAGTCCGCTATCTGGCGTCCATGGATCCCGGACAGGCGCTGCACGCCTTCCGCGACGACACCCAGTCCTAGGTCCGCGTCGCGAACTCCGCATCCCCCGTCGTCGCCACCACCTGGTCGTCGAACGAGGCGTGGGCCGAGGTGTAGAGGTGCGAATAGAGCCCGCCGCTCGCCATCAGCTCGTCGTGGTTCCCCTGCTCCAGGATCCGCCCCTGCTGCAGCACCACGATGCGGTCGGCGTCGCGGATGGTCGCCAGCCGGTGGGCGATGACGATGCAGGTCCGCCCGGCGAACAGCACCTTCAGCGCCTTCTGGATCGCCTGCTCGGTGAAGCTGTCGATATTGGCCGTCGCCTCGTCCAGGATCAGGATCTGCGGGTTGGCCACCAGCGCCCGGGCGAACGAGATCAGTTGCCGCTGGCCCATCGAGATGTTGCGCCCGCGCTGGCCCAGCTTGGTCGCATAGCCCTCCGGCAGCCGCATGATGAACTCGTGCGCCGCCACCGCCTGGGCCGCGGCCACCACGTCCTCGAAGCTCGCGCCTTCGGTGTTGTAGCGGATGTTCTCCTCGATGGTCCCGGTGAACAGGAACGGCTCCTGCAGCACCATGCCGATGGTCTTGCCCAGCGAGTCCAGGGTCACGTCGCGCACGTCCTGGCCGCCGACCAGCACCTGGCCCTGGTCGACCTCGTAGAACCGGTGCGCCAGGGCGATGATCGAGGTCTTGCCCGACCCGGTCGGCCCGACCAGGGCCACCACCTCGCGCGGGTTCACCTTCAGGCTGATGTCGTGCAGCACCGGCCGCGCCGGGTCGTAGCCGAAGGTGACGTTCCTGAACTCCACCGTCGCCGGCGCGTCGCTCAGCGGCTGGGCGTCGGGCGCGTCCTGGATCGCCACCTTCACGTCCAGCACCTCGAAGATCCGGTGCCCGGCCGCCATCGCCCGCTGCATGATCGTGTACTGCATCGACAGCATGCGCACCGGGTCGAAGAACCGCTGCACATAGAAGATGAAGGCGACCATCACCCCCACCTCCAGCCGCCCGCCCAGCACCGCATTGCCGCCGACCACGATGACGATGGCCATGGCCAGGCCGGTCAGCACGTCGACGGTCGGCACCATGATCTGGGTCATCCAGGCCGCGTGCGCCTGGGCTTCGAAATTGTCGTAGGCCTTGTCCTTGTAGAGCTCGAAGTTCACCGCCTCGCGCCGCGTCTCCTGCACGGTGCGCACGCCGTTGATGTTCTCGGCCAGGGCCGAGTTGGCGGTGGACGAGGCGTCGCGCGCCTGGCGGAAGCTGGTCTTCGAATAGGGCAGCCAGATCGCCCGCACCAGGATCAGCAGCGGCAGCACCGCCAGGGTCAGCAGGCCCAGCTTCCAGTCCATGCTGATCAGCACGGCGGTGATCCCGACCAGCATGGCCACGTCGCCCACCGCCCCGGTCGAGCTTTCCAGGAACTCCTGCAGCGCGTTCACGTCGCCCTGCAGGCGCGACATGATCCGGCCGACGTGGGTCTTGTCCATGAACGACAGCGAGACGTCCTGGAAGTGGTCGAACATCTTGCGGCGGATGTCGAAGATCACCCGCTGGGCCAGCCGCGCCGACAGCCACTGCTCGATGAAGAACGCCGTCGAATAGATCGCCACCAGGCCCGCGAAGGCGATCAGGGTCTGGTTCAGCAGCGCCCCGTCGCGCGCCACCGCCGCGTTCACCGCCCGCCCGATCAGGGCCGGGATCGCCACCACCGAGGCGGCCGAGACCAGCACCGCGGCCACCGCCGTCAGGAAGGCGCGGCGATAGGGCTTCATCATGCCGAGGAAGCGCCTGGCCACCCCGGTGTCGAAGGTTCCGAAGATGTCCTCGCCCTCGGACGATCCGAGCGAGGCGCGGGGTTTCCTGGGCTCTGGCTGGCTCATGCGGCGTCCTCGTCCAGCACCGCCTCGGCGTCCGACCGGGACTGGAGTTCGTAGAGATCGGCATAGATCCCGCCGGCCTTGACCAGCTCGGCGTGGGTTCCGCGCTCGGCGATCCGCCCCTCGTCCAGCACGATGATCTGGTCGGCGTGCATCAGCGAGGACAGCCGGTGGGCGATGATGATGGTGGCCTTGGTCGCCGTGGCCGCAGCCAGGGCGTCGCGCACCCGCCGCTCGGTCACCGCGTCGATGGCGGCGGTCGAGTCGTCGAAGATCATCACCCCCGGCCCGGGCACCACGCCGCGCGCGATCGACAGCCGCTGGCGCTGGCCGCCCGACAGCGCCACGCCGCGCTCGCCGACCCGGGTCTCGTAGGTCTCGGGCAGGCCGGCGATGTGGTCGTGGATCTGGGCCGTCCGCGCCGCCCCCTCGATCCGCTCGTCCTCGGCCCACGGGTCGGCATAGGCGACGTTGTGGCCGATCGAGGCGTCGAACAGGAACGACTCCTGCTGCACCAGCCCGACATATTCGCGCAGGGAGGCCAGGGTGACCTCGCGGATGTCCTGGCCGTCGATGCTGATCGCCCCGCCGGCGACGTCGTAGAACCGCGGGACCAGGTTGGCGATGGTCGACTTGCCGCTGCCGGGCGGCCCGACGATCCCCAGCGTCCGCCCGGCCCGCACCTCGAAGCTGACGCCGTGCAGGATCTGCTTGCCGCCGGGCTCATAGGCGAAGTCGACGTTCTCGAAGCGCAGCGTCCCCTCGCGCGGGGCCAGCGGCCGGGCGCCCGGCGCGTCGGCGATGTCCGGCTCCAGGTCCAGCACCTCGAACAGCCGCGCGCCCGACGACGTCGCCCGCGCCGCGGCGTTGAAGATCATCGCGATCTGCCGGATCGGCGTCTGCAGCAGGGTCATGTAGGTCAGGAACTCGGTGAGCTTGCCGACGCTCATCGCCCCGTCGACCACCTTGTGGCCGCCGTACCAGAGCAGCACCCCCATCGAGCCGTAGAACGACACCGTCATCACCGACACCGCCCGGAACCGCAGCGTGATGCGCTTGTAGGAGAAGTCGAGCGCGTCCTTCGAGGCGGCGTCGAACTTGGCCATCTCGAAGCGCTTGCCGGCGAAGGCGCGGACCACGCGGATGCCCTGGAGGTTCTCCTCCATGGTCAGGGTCAGCACCGCCATCAGCTCCTGCACCCGCAGCCAGGTGACCCGCAGCAGGAAGCCCATCCGCCCCAGCGCCCAGCCGGCGATCGGCACGAAGGCCAGGCCGATCAGGCCCATGACCAGGTCGGTGGTCAGCATCATGTAGGCGGCGAAGCCCAGCAGCAGGACCAGCGAGACCAACTGCATCACCCCGTTCTGGATGAAGACCCGCGCCCCCTCCAGGTCCAGCATGCCGCGGGTGACCAGGTCGCCGGAATGGATGCGGTCGTGGAAGCCGAACGACAGCCGCTGCAACTGCTGGAAGTACTGCAGGCGCAGGTCGTAGCCGACCCGCTGGCTGACATATTCCGACTGGTAGCCGGTCATCATGGTCAGCACGCCGCGAATCACCGTCGCGGCGATCACCAGCAGCGCCGTGGTCACCAGCGCGCCCTGCGCCTCGGCCGCGTGCGCCGCGCCGGCCTTCAGCAGCGTCCCGGCCTGGTCGACCCCCGCCCCGAACAGCCGCGGCAGGGTCAGGCTGGCGATCGCCGCGCCCAGCGAACACCCGACCGCCAGCGCCATGCGCCCCGGGTAGCGCAGCGACAGCGCGGTGATCCTTTGCAGCACGCGCGGCATCTTGCTGACGTCCACACGCGCGGCGGCGGAGTCAGAGCTGCGCGCGCCCCGCTGGGAGGGGCGTGACTGGCTCATCGCAGTTCCATCTTGGTGTATGCGGACCATTCTGACCTGCGAGCATACCGCGCGCCAGACTTGTTTTGACGCTTTGGACGAATTCTTCAGGTTGTGTCGTCCGCGCCCGCGAGCAGGACGATCGCACTTGGCCCGCGTCTCTTTCCTCCTCTATGGATTTCCCCCTGGCTCGTCATGGCCGGGCCGCCAGGTCCCGGCCACCCATAGGCGCCGAGGTCCGCCGGCGATCCCAGGCGCGTATGGATCCCCGGCACGCCTACGCGGCCGGGGATGACGATCGCAGGACGTGGGTTCAAGACGACTTCCATCTGCGATCGCCCTGCCACGATGGGGGAGGAAAAAAGCGCCTCCATGCGATAGCCATCCCAGCCTGGAGGACACGCATGATCGCCCCGCCGCCAATCGTCGAACGCGCGCGCGCCGCCCTGGCGCGCGTGCGCCAGTGGCTGAAGGACTGGCCCCTGACCCTGGAGCGCATCGCCGACGGGGGAGGCTGGAGAGCCAACCCTCGTCCTCGCCTCGACGCCGCTGTGGCTGACGCCCGCGGTCTTCGGCCGGCTTGACCGGCTCCGCCGGCGGCGCGCGATTTTCGGCAACCTGACGGCGGCCTCGGCCCTGTGGATCTGGGCATGCCAGCCCATGCTGGCGCCGATCACTCCGGTGCTGGAGGAGGCCGTAGACCAGGCAGGAAGGACCACGGCCTATTGGGATCCGGCCTGGGCGTCCTGGTGCGCCCAAACGCTGTTCCTCATCGCCGGGCTGATCCTCTTCCTGGGCGTGGCCGGTCTGGAGTGGCTCACGGTTCAGGTCGCCGGCGGCCTCTCCAGGCTGGTCGGCGACAGACGGGTCCGCCCCCAGCCGTTCGCCTACTTCGCGCTGACGACGGCCGGGGCGATCGCCGGCCTGGCGGCGGCCTTCTCGCTGATCATGTTCGCCGCCGCCCCCGTGAACGCGCCGGTCTGGGCCTGGCTCTCGCGTCCTGAAGGCGCCGTGTTCGCGGTCGGCGGCGGCCTGGTGATCATGACGCTCATCTTCCGGCGCGACCGGGTGGTCCTGGACCGAATCCTCCAGATCTACGGCGGCGGACGGCGCGCCTACGCCTACCAGGCGGCGGCGTTTTTCCTGGTGGTCGGCGCGCTGTCGGCCGCGATCGCCCTCCTCCAGGCCGCCGGCCGCGCATAGCGGCTGCGGCGATCCGGTCCATGTTTGGATGTCGCGCGAAGTTGTCGAGCGCCCCGCGCCCTGTCATGGTGGGTTTCCGAAACGGAAGCGGCCCATTCCGCATCGCATATTTCGCTTTGCGGCCGCCGGGGAAACACCGTCTCGGATCATAGAAAAGAGCGCCCATCGGACCGCACTCCGGCCGTCGGCGACGGGAGGATTTGATGGAAGATTTGAAAGAGCGCACCAGCCTGGAAGACGTCCTGAACGAGGCCGCCGCCACCGGCATGACCACCGCGGTGTGGGCGCGGCTGCAGCCGGACAAGCCGGCGGTGATCAATCCGGACGGCAGCTCGCGGACCTTTGCCGAGGTCAACGCCGCCGCCAACAAGCTCACGCGCCTCTTCCGCCAGCACGGCCTGGGGGCCGGCGACGCCCTGGCCATCGTCTGCTCCAATCGCGCCGAGTTCATCGAGGTCCAGGCCGCGACCCTGCGCTCGGGCCTGCGCATCACCCCGGTCAACTGGCACCTCACCACCGACGAGATCGCCTACATCATCAACGACTGCGAGGCGAAGGTCCTGGTCGGCGAGGCGCGCGTCGCCGCCGTCGGGCCGGCCGCCGAGCAATGCCCCAACCTCGTGCTGAAACTGGCGGTCGGCGGCGAGATCCCCGGCTTCACCGACTATGAGGCCGCCCTCGCCCCGCTGGACGGCTCCGACATCACCGACCCGGTGCTCGGCAACCAGATGATGTACACCTCGGGCACCACCGGGCGCCCCAAGGGCGTCTTCCGCGAGACCCCGGTCGTCACGCCCCAGGGCATGTACGCCCTGCGCGGCTACGACGACGACGCCATCCAGCTCTGCGCCGGCCCGGCCTATCACGCCGCGCCGCTGGCCTTCGACGTCCGCGCCGCCATGGGCGCCGGCGCGCCGCTCTACTTCATCGACAAGTGGGACTCCGAACTGGTCCTGCGCACCATCTCGGAAAAGAAGATCACGCACCTGCACCTGGTGCCGATCATGTTCCAGCGCCTGCTGGCCCTGCCCGACGAGGTGAAGGCCAGGTACGACGTCAGCCATGTGAAATACATCGTCCACGGCGCGGCCCCCTGCCCGCCCGAGGTCAAGCACGCGATGATCGAGTGGTTCGGCCCGGTGCTGTCGGAATACTACGCCGGCTCCGAGGGCGGCGCCGGCTTCACCATCTCCTCCGAGGAGTGGCTGAAGAAGCCCGGCAGCGTCGGCAAGCGCCCGGCCCTGCTCCAGGTCCGCATCCTCGACGAGGAAGGCAACGACTGCCCGCCCGGCGTCCCCGGCGGCATCTACCACCAGCTCCCGCCCGGCGGCGGCTTCACCTACTACAAGGACCCGAGCAAGACGGCCGCCAACCGCGTCGGCGACTTCTTCACCATGGGCGACGTCGGCTATTTCGACGAGGACGACTACCTGTTCCTCACCGGCCGCAACGCCGAGACCATCATCTCCGGCGGGGTGAACATCTACCCGCAGGAAGTCGACAACGAGCTGATCAAGCACGAGGCCGTCGCCGACAGCGCCACGGTCGGCGTGCCGCATGACGAGTGGGGCGAACAGGTCAAGGCCGTCATCCTGCTCAAGCCCGGCTACCAGCCCTCCGAGGAGCTGGCCCAGGAGATCCTCGACTTCGGCCGCAAGACGCTGCCGGCCTTCAAGGTCCCCCGCAGCCTCGACTTCGTGCACGACCTGCCGCGCTCCGAAGCCGGCAAGATCCAGCGCAACAAGGTCCGCGCCCCCTACTGGGAAGGCCGCACGCGCCAGATCTGAGACTTGGGCTCACGGACGGGCGGCGGTAAAATCGTTTGCCGCCGCCCGCCTGCCCCTGCAGCCTGCCGCCGATGACCGACGACCAGCAGGCCCTGCTCGACCACCTCGCCGCCGCGCTCGCCGCCGACCCGCGCATTCGCTCGGCCTGGCTTTCGGGCAGCTTCGGCAAGGGCGCTGGCGACGCCTGGAGCGACGTCGACCTGACCATCGTCGTCGACGACCCTGATCTCGCCGCTTGCCTGCGCGACTGCGCCGACGGCGTCATCGCCGTCCCCGCCACCGTCTTCTCGCACATCGTCCATGGCCGCATCTTCTCCGGGATCACGCCCGGCTGGAGCCGCTTCGACCTGGCCTTCCTGACCGCGGCCGAGTTCGCCCGCCAGGACGGCGCGGGCCTGGCGCCGCTGCTGGGCGACGCCGCCGCCCGCCCTCCGCCGCGTCCGCCGGGAGCCGACGCCGATCTCCCGGCCCGGATCGAGCGCCTGGTCTGCGAGTTCCTGCGCGTGCTCGGCCTCTCGCCCGTCTGCATCGGCCGCGGGGAATGGCTGGTCGGCCAGCAGGGCGTGGAGTTGCTGCGCGGAATGCTCGTCGAGCTGATGCTGGAGGAGAACGGCGTGCCGCGCTCGGCCCGCGGCGCCAAGCGGCTCAACGGCTTCTTGAGCGAGGGCCAGCGGTCCACGCTCGAGGCCCTGCCCGCGCCCGCCGCCGAGCGCCAATCGCTGATCGACGCCCAGAGCCGGATCGCCCGCCGCTTCCTGGCCCACGCCCGGCCCCTGGCCGAGCGCCTAGGCGCGCCCTGGCCCGCCGCCTTCGAAGCCGCCACCCGCGATCATCTGCGGCGCGAGCTCGGCGTGGAGATCTAACCGGCTGCGCTAGAGGGCAGGGCGATCTGCATTCGGCCCTTTCCCCAGGGTTCGTCATGGCCGGGCCGCCAGGTCCCGGCCATCCATAGACGCCGAGCTTTGTCGAGAATCTCCGGCGCGTATGGATCCCCGGCACGCCTATGCGGCCGGGGATGACGATCGGAGGAGGCGGGTTCAAGACACCGCCCCCTACCCCGCCGCCGCGCGCACCTGGCCCAGGAACCAGTCGACCCCGGCGTCCTCCGTCCCGGCCCGGCGCACCGCCTCGACCGACAGCCGCATCGGCTCGAACGGCGGGTCCAGCACCTGCAGGCCCAGCATCGCGGCGTGCCGCTCGGCCAGCCGCCGCGGGCAGGTGGCGATGGCGTCGCTGGCCGCGACCATCACCAGCACTGTCATCCAGTGCGGCGCGCCGGCGCGGGCGGCGATCGTCATCCCCAGCGGATTGGGCAGGTTCTCGTCGCCGGCCGTCTCGCTGCCCGCCATCGCGTAGACGTGGCCGGCGGTCGCATAGGTCCGCGCGTCGATGGCCCCCTCGATCCGCGGATGCCCGCGCCGCGCCGCCACGCAGTAGCGGTCTTCGTAGAGCGCCTCGGTCCGATGGTCGCCGAAGCCGCCCGCGAACCGCCCCACCGCCAGGTCGATCTCCCCGCGGCGCAACGCCTCCAGCGCCCGGTCCTGGGTCATGTGCTCGACGGTGAAGATCACGCCCGGCGCCCGCGCCGCCAGGGCGTTGAGAAGCCGCCCGCCGATCAGGTCGGTGACGAACTCCGGGGCCGACATCCGGAACACCCGCCGGCTCGCGGCCGGATCGAACGCCTCGCGCCGGCCCAGGGTCGCGCCGGCCAGGGCCAGCAGCGCCTCGACCTGCGGCTCCAGCTCCAGCGCCCGCCGTGTCGGGACCAGGCCGTGCGGCTTGCGCACGAACAGCGGGTCGCCGAACAGGTCGCGCAGCCGCGTCAGGGCGTGGCTGACCGCCGAGGGGCTCAGGCCCAGGGCCAGCGCCGCCTCCTGCGCCTTGCGCCGCCGCACCAGCTCGCGGAACACCAGCAGCAGCCCGCCGTCCAGCCTGCGAACTTGATTGATATCGAAATCACTCATGCAGCGATTTCAGTAACATCGATATCCTAAAGCCGGTAGCCCTGGCCGCGTCGAACTCAAGCGAGCGGCGAGGCCGAGATGAAACTGAAATCGCCTGCTCCCCCGTGCGGGCTCCTGCTCGCCCTGGCGGCCGGGCTTCTCCCGACCGGCGTCCAGGCCCAATCGAGCCGGGGCGGGCTTTTCTCATCGGTCTGGCTGACCAGCGACTATCGCTACCAGGGGGTCAGCAGCTCGGACGGGAACCCGGCCCTGCAGGCCTATGTCCACTGGTGGCGGCCGGACGGCTTCTATGCCGGGCTGTTTGCGACCCAGGTCGACTTCGACGATCCGGGCGACACCTCCTACGAACTCGACCTCTACGGCGGCAAGACCTTCGACCTGAAGGACGGCAAGACCCGCCTGACCCTGGAGGCGATGTTCACCGCCTTCCCGAACGAGCATGTCTGGGGGCCGACCTACAACTTCGTCCAGTTCAAGGCCGCCGCCCGCCGCGCCGAGGGCCCCTGGGCGCTGACCGCCGCCACCAGCTTCGTGCCCGAGGCCTCCTACGGCTCCGGCGAGGCCTGGCGGCTGGAGGGCGAGGCGGCCTACGCCCTGCGCCCCGCCCTGACCCTCAAGGCCGGCGTCGGACGCCGCTGGATCGAGCACGGCCACGACCGCACCTACTGGAACCTCGGCGCCGTCGCGACCTGGAAGAAGCTGTCCTTCGAGCTGCGCTACGAGGACACCGACCTTGGCCCGGCCCAGTGCGGCTTCACCGACTGGTGCGACCCCGGCCTGATCGGCACGCTGCGCGTCGACCTGCCGCCGCTCATGTAGCCGCCGCACCCACCCCCTCAAATACTGTATAACTCGGTTATTCTATATTGATATTCCGGGTTTTACGTAATTTCTGCAAAACAAACCCACGCCAAACACTTCGTCTACATTGCAGCGTTATTCCGGCGTTAACCGAACAGCCCCCGTCATTCGCTCAGCGGAACATCTGCCCAAGGGGGGTATGGAATGACGTCTTCCAACGCACTGGCCGAACGTCTCGAGTTCATCAAGCTTACGCCGGCCGCCCTGCAAGACATCAAGGGCGTCAAGAACATCATCATGCAGGAGCTGCCGGGCGCCCTCGACCGCTTCTACGAGCAGGTCCGCGCCACGCCGCAGACCAAGAAGTTCTTCTCCAGCGAGAGCCACATCTCCGGAGCCAAGAACAAGCAGGTCGACCACTGGGACGTCATCTCCAGCGGCCGGCTGGACGAGCGCTATGTCAGGGCCGTCACCACCGTCGGCGAGGTCCACGCCAGGATCGGCCTGGAGCCGCGCTGGTACATCGGCGGCTACGCCCTGGTCCTGGAATCGCTGATCGAGAAGCTGCTGGCGGCCCGCTGGCCCAAGGGCGGCTTCGGGATCAGGTCCACCAACTCCAAGCAGACCGCGGCCGAGGTCGGGGCCCTGGTCAAGGCGACCCTGCTCGACATGGACTTCGCCATCTCGGTCTATCTGGAAGCCCTGGAGGCCGCGCGCCGCGAGGCCGACGCCCAGCGCCGCCAGGTCGAGGAAGAGCAGAACAAGGTCGTGGAGATCCTGGCCGACAGCCTGCGCAAGCTGGCCGACGGCGACCTGACCACCCACATCAACGCCGCCTTCACCGGCGCGCACGAGCAGATCAAGAACGACTTCAACGCCGCGGTGGAATCCCTGCGCACCGCCATCGGCGCGATCTCCGAGGCGACCGGGACCCTGCGCAGCGGCTCCGACGAGATCGCCGCGGCCTCCAACGACCTGTCGCACCGCACCGAGCAGCAGGCCGCCAGCCTGGAGGAGACCGCCGCGGCGCTCGACCAGATCACCGCCACCGTCAAGCGCAGCGCCGAAGGCGCCAAGCAGGCTTCGGCCGCCGCCTCCAGCGCCAAGGACGGCGCGATCTCCTCCGGCGAGGTGGTGCGCGACGCGGTCTCGGCCATGGGCGAGATCGAGCAGAGCTCGGGCCAGATCACCCAGATCATCGGGGTGATCGACGAGATCGCCTTCCAGACCAACCTGCTGGCCCTGAACGCCGGGGTCGAGGCCGCTCGCGCCGGCGACGCCGGCAAGGGCTTCGCGGTGGTCGCCTCCGAGGTCCGCGCCCTCGCCCAGCGCTCCGCCGACGCGGCCAAGGAGATCAAGGCGCTGATCTCCTCCTCCACCGAACAGGTCTCGCGCGGCGTGAAGCTGGTCGGCGCGACGGGCGAGGCCCTGACCGGCATCGTCGCCAAGGTCACCGAGATCGACGGCCTGATCTCCGAGATCGCCATGTCGTCGAACGAGCAGGCGGTCAGCCTCAACGAGGTCAACAGCGCCGTGAACCAGATGGACGAGGTCACCCAGCAGAACGCCGCCATGGTCGAGGAGGTCACCGCCGCCGCCGCCAGCCTCAAGAGCGAAGGCAGCGAGCTGGCGCACCTGGTCACCCGGTTCCGGACCGGCACGGCGCCGCCGGCCAAGGCGCGGCCCGAACCGGCCCAGGAGGGCCGCCACGTCCCCGCCCGCAGCCCGGCCCGCCAGGCCCAGGCCCAGCTCGCCGCCGCAGCCCAGAAATGGGAGGAGTTCTGATGACCTCCACGCACCCGGCGCACGTGGACGGCAAGTTCGAGCTGATCTCCTTCGAGATCGCCGACCAGGAGTTCTGCATCGACATCCGGGCCGTGCGCGAGATCCGCGGCTGGACCGCGGCCACGCCGATGCCGCACACCCCCTCCTACATGCTGGGCGTGATCAACCTGCGCGGCTCGATCATGCCGGTGCTGGACCTGCGCAACCGCCTGGACCTTGGCCGGACCGAAGCCTCCTCGCGCCACGTCATCGTCGTGGTCCAGCACGGCGAGCGCCTGGCCGGCCTGCTGGTCGACGCGGTGCAGGAGACCTTCGTCATCGACGAATCCCTGCTCCAGCCGCCGCCGGAGATGGACTCCACCTCCAGCGCCCGCTTCATCGACGCCATCATTCCCATGGAGGGGCGCATGCTCAGCCGGCTGGTGGTCGAATCGCTTCTGCCCCTCGCCGGGCGGATGGCCGCCTGATCTCCGCGGCCGGAGCGTGATCCCCTGACGGACGCCCGCGCGGCGGGATCACGCTCCCCCTTTTCCAGTAGGGCCCTTCTCCGCCCCGGCGTGGCCGCCGGGCGTCGGAAGGGTTCTGGTCCCGGAGGCGTCGGGGGGCGCCGCCGGGACCTTCCCGCGCCGAGAAACGTTCCGAAAACAACCGTGTTTGGCCTAGGCTCCCGACGCGTGCCATGAAGCGCGCCGCTTCGTTACGCGAGATGCCCGCCATGCCGATCCCCTTCATCGACCTGCAAGCCCAGCGCGCGCGCCTCGGCCAGCCGCTCGAGGACGCGATCCTCAAGGTCGTCCGCTCCGGCGCCTATGTCATGGGTCCCGAGATCGGCCAGTTCGAGGCGGCGCTGGGCGCGTTCGGCGACGCGCCCTTCGTCCTCTCCTGCGGTTCGGGCACCGAGGCGCTGCAACTGCCGCTGATGGCCTGGGGCGTGGGCCCGGGCGACGCGGTGTTCTGCCCCTCCTTCACCTTCGCCGCGACCGCCGAGGTCATGCCCCTGGTCGGCGCCTCGCCGGTGTTCGTCGACATCCTGCCGCAGACCTACAACCTCGACCCCGTCGCCCTCGACGCCGCCATCGAGGCGGTGAAAGCGCAGGGCAAGCTGACCCCCAGGGCGGTGATCGCCGTCGACCTGTTCGGCCAGCCGGCCGACTATCCGGCCATCTCGGCGGTGGCGAAGAAGCACGGCCTGAAGCTGATCTCCGACAGCGCCCAGGGCTTCGGCTGCACCCTGGACGGCCAGCACCCTATCCACTGGGCCGACGTCACCACCACCAGCTTCTTCCCGGCCAAGCCGCTCGGCTGCTACGGCGACGGCGGCGCGGTGCTGTGCAAGGACGCACGCCTGCACGACCTGCTGGTCAGCTTGCGCGTCCACGGCCAGGCGGTGAAGTCCGACCTCGAGGGCAAGACCTTCGACCACGACCCCAAGTACCTGAACCTGCGCATCGGCATGAACAGCCGCATGGACACCATCCAGGCCGCGGTGCTGCTGCAGAAGCTGACCATCTTCGCCGACGAGATCGGCGCCCGGAACCGCGTCGCCGACCGCTACGCCGCCGGCCTCTCGGACGTGGTGCGCACGCCCAAGGTGATCGACGGCGGGGTCAGCGTCTGGGCGCAGTACACGATCGAGACCGACGACCGCGACGGCCTGGCCGCGCACCTCAAGGGCCAGGACATCCCCACCGCCGTCTACTACCCGATCCCGATCCACCGGCAGGACGTCTACTCGGTCTATCCCGCGCCCGGCGGCCTGCCGGTCACCGACGCCAAGGCCAAGGTGGTGATGAGCCTGCCGATGCACCCCTATCTGTCCGAAGAGGACCAGGACAAGGTGATCGCCGCGATCCGCGCCTACGTGAAGCGCAACGCCTGATATCCGGTTTCCCCGGCCGGCCGGGACGATAGGCATTGAACAGGCGCCCGAAGTGGGTGACGGACGCGGTCCCATGCGGGGCCGCGTCCGTCTCCTAGAGGCCTGGCCCGACCTCCCCCGAAGCCGGCCAGCGCACCCCGGCCCGAGCGCCGCGGCGACCTCTCTCCCGTCCACCGCCGCCGAGGCGGCCGTGGTCACGCCAGAGTCCGGGACGCAATCCCTGGCGAAAGACGGCCTCGCCGTCAGCAAAGCCTGCTGAGACGCCGAGTCGCATGACGCAAATGCACTAAGGCGGTTACGCCGCCGCCGCTTCCCGCAGGATGTCGTCCCAGTGCTTGAGGGCCAGGAAGTGGCCGATGCCGGGCGTCACATGCACCTCGTCGGCCCGGTCGCCCAGGAAGTCCAGCAGTTGGCCGAGCGGCGCCAGCCGGTCCTGCTCGCCGTGCCAGACGATCAACGGCGCCTTCAGGCCGCCGATGCTCATGTTACGGCCCCGGCGGAACGCCCGCAGCTCGTCGGTCGGGCCGCGGCTGGAGCGCGCCAGCGCCTCGCCCATATAGGCCGCCACATAGGTCGCCGCCTCCGGGTGCGCGACGAGATAGGCCAGGTCTCCCGGCGACTGCGCGCTGGAGCGCTGCATGACCCGCGTCAGCATCGCCGTCGACAGCCGCAGCCGCAGCACCGCGAAGAAGGTCTCCATCATCCACGGATTGGCCTCGATGCGGCTGCGCATCAGGGTCAGCGGATTGCGGGTGCGGTCGGCCTGGCCGCGCGGCGGGCGCCCGGAATAGATGTGCAGCCGCTCCACCCGGCCGCCCAGGGCGATGGCGGTCGAGATCGCCGACGGCGCCCCCGACAGCACCGCCCCGATCTGCAGCCGCTCCAGGCCGAGCTGGTCGCACAGCTCCACCATGTCGCGGGCCACCCCGTCGAAACTGTAGTCCGGGCGCGGGTCCGACTGCCCAAAGCCCGGCCGCTCGGCGCACACCATCCGCAGGCCCAGCCGCCGCGCCGCCGCGTCGGTGCCGGGCGGCAGCAGGCTCGACCCCAGCCCCTCGTGGAACGACAGCACCACCCGCCCGCCCGGGTCGCCGTACTCGCGATAGGCCAGCCGGCGGCCGTCGCCCAGCCTGATGGCCTGCACCGGCGGGGCCTGGAGGATCGCCGCCTCCTGCTCGCCGATCGGATCGCCGGCCTCGATCAGCCCGGCCAGGGACGACAGCTCGGTCAGCGCCCGGATCAGGTCGCTCTGCCGCTTCAGCCCCATCTTGTCGAACACCGCGCGCAACTGGTTGCGCACCGTGTTGACGCTGACCGACATCTCGTCGGCGGCGTCCTGCAGCGAGCGCCCGTCGCGCAGCTTGCGCGCCAGCCGCACCTCGGCCGGGGTCAGGCCGAAGCTTTCCGACAGCGACGACCACAGCCGCCCGGCCTCCGCCGCGGCCGGGAACACCAGCGCGTAGCTGTCCTCCTCGGCGGCCACGGCCGGCAGGTCGGCCAGGCCCGGCAGCGCCCGCGCCGGAACCACATAGGCGAAGCTCGGCCCGTCCTCGCCCCCGCGCTCCAGCTTCAGGATGACCTGGCCGCGATGGCGTCCGCGCGCGCGGGCCAGCGCCGCGCTCAGCGCCTCGCCGTTGTCGGGGTTTGCGAAGACGACCGCCTGGCCGACCTCCAGCCGCGCCGCCGCCGCGCCCAGCGCCTGGCGCGCCGCGGCGTTGTGCGCCGCCACCTTGCCGCGGGCGTTCAGCAGCAGCCAGCCGACGTCGGGGCGCGCCAGGGCCGAGGGCCCCTCGCCGGGGCGGCTGGCCAGCCGGGCGATGTCCTCGCTCAGCGCCAGGCCGCGCATGATCTCGGCGCCCGGCTCGTGGCCCAGGCCGTCCTCGTCCAGCACGTCGATCAGCCGCTCCCACGCCTCGGGATTGGCCGCCACCTGGTACATGGTCTCGATGATCAGGCGCGCGTCGTCGGGCGGTGAAGCGGAGAGCGCAAGTTCCTGGCTGCCGTGCAGGGTCATTAGGATTAACGCCGCGGTCCGTGCGAGGTCGGTGTCCCGAACTGGAACATAGGAACGTCAGAGCCGCGTCCTCTGCAAGCGCCAAGCCCGTGAACGTCGAACGTCTGTCACAGCGATCTGCGAACTAGCTTGAGCGTAGCCGGCGCGCGGGCCGGCGCGGAGCAGGCCCATGCGCACGATCGCCGTCATCGCCCGCAAGGGCGGCTCGGGAAAGACCACCCTGGCGGTCCACCTCGCCCTGGCCGCGCACCTGCGCGGCCGCCAGGTGCTGCTGGCCGACACCGACGCCCAGCGGTCCTCCAGCCAGGTGCTCAAGGGCCGCAAGGATGCTGGGCCGGCCATCGCCGAGTCCGCCGGCCCCAAGCTCTTCGCCCTGCAGATCGCCGCCCGCCGCGAAGGCGTCCAGGCCCTGATCGTCGACACCCCGGCCGCCGTCGAGGAGGAGATCGCCCACGCCATCGTCGCCGCCGACCTCAACCTGCTGGTGGTCCGCCCGACCTTCCTGGACCTGGCCGCCGCCATCCAGACCGCCGACATCGTGCGGCGCCTGCGCAAGCCCGCGCTCATCGTCGTCAACCAGGCGCCGGTCGCCCGCGCGGGCGTGGAGCCGCCCGCCGTCAAGCGCGCCCTGGAGGCCCTGCTGCTCATGCGCCTGCCGGTCATCCCGATCATGCTGCGCGCCCGCGCCGCCTATCAGTCGGCGCTCGAGGCCGGCCGCTCGGTCGAGGAGACCGATCCCGCCGCCGAGGCCGCGCGCGAGGTCTCCGAGCTCTGGGACTTCGTCGACACCTTCCTGTTCGGACGGCCCGCCTGATTGGCGCGCGCCCGACGCTTTCCCTTGCGTCGCCCCCCAGGTCTTGGCTAGCGTCCGTCAAACAATTGTTTAAGTCATTGGGAGCAAGCGCATGAAGGCGGCGGTCTATTACGAGAACGGCGGCCCCGAGGTCCTGAAGTACGAGGACTTCCCCGATCCCGACCTGCATCCGCGCGGCGTGATCATCAAGGTCGAGGCCATCGCCATCGAGGGCGGCGACACCCTCAACCGCTGGCGCGGCCCGCTGATGACCAACCCGCACGTGGTCGGCTACCAGGCCGCCGGCGAGATCGTCGCGGTCGGCGCCGAGGTCACCCACCTCAAGCTCGGCCAGAAGGTCGCCACCGTCAACAACTGGGGCAGCCACGCCGAACTGCGCTCGGTCCCGGCCCGCAACTGCTGGGTCATCCCGGACGGTTACGACGTCAAGAAGGCGGCCGCCATCCCGGTCACCTTCGGCACCGCCGACGACTGCCTGTTCGAGGCCGGCCGCCTGAAGGCCGGCGAGACGGTGCTGGTCCAGGCCGGCGCCTCGGGCGTCGGCGTCGCCGCCATCCAGCTCGCCAAGCGGGCCGGCGCGACGGTCCTGGCCACCGCCTCGTCCGACGAGCGCCTGGAGCGCCTGAAGCCGCTGGGCCTCGACCACGGCATCAACTACGCCCGCGAGGACGTGGTGAAGGAGGTCATGCGCCTCACCGACAAGAAGGGCGTCGACGTGGTGGTCGATTCCGTCGGCGGCCCGACCCTGCAGGGCTCGATCAACGCCCTGGCCTATCGCGGCCGCGTCTCGATGGTCGGCGCCGCCGGCCGCGAGCCGATGGTGGTCGACGTCGGCGCGATGATGGGCGGCAACCGCCAGCTCCGCGGCGTCTTCCTCGGCGCCGAGATCATGACCGACCGGGTGCACGACAACATCCAGCGCCTGATCGACGAAGCCGCCCGCGGCGAGCTGGAGGTCCTGGTCGACAAGGTCTTCCCGCTCTCCGACGCCGCCGGCGCCCACGCCTATATCGAAAGCCGCGCCGCCGTCGGCCGCGTGGTGCTGGTTCCGTAAGCGATCCAAAACACGTGTCATCCCGGAAAGCGCGCAGCGCTTGTCCGGGCCCCACTCGCACAGGCCTCTCCGGAGAGATCGACGCGTAGGGGTCCTGGCCTTCCGCTTCGCTCCAGCCGGGATGACACGCCAGGTTTCGACGTCCTCTGGAGGACCCTCCATGCCCCGCGCGAACAACGGCCAGGTCGAACTCGAGTACGAATCCTTCGGCGATCCGTCCGCCCCGGCGATCCTGCTGATCAACGGCCTCGGCTCGCAGATGACCCGCTGGCCCGCGGACTTCTGCAACGCGCTGGCCGGCCGCGGCTTCCGCGTCATCCGTTTCGACAACCGCGACACCGGCCTCTCCACCTGGTTCCAGCCCGGCGAGAGCTACAGCCTCTCCGACATGGCCGCCGACGCGGTCGCCGTCCTCGACGCGGCGGGCGTGCAGCGGGCGCATGTCGCCGGGGTGTCCATGGGCGGGATGATCACCCAGGCCGTCGCCATCGACCATCCGGGGCGCGTGCTCTCGATCACCTCGATCATGTCGGCCACCGGCGCGCCCGGAACCCTCGACCCGACGCCGGAGGCCGGCGCCGTGCTCAACACCGCGCCGCCGGACCCGAAGGCGAACTTCGAAACCTTCCTGGACTTCGCGGTCCGCAACGCCGAGACCATCGGCAGCCCCGGCTATCCGTGGCCGCCCGGCGCCCTGCGCGAACGCGCCGCCGCCGAATACGCCCGCGCCTTCAACCCCACCGGCTCGGCCCGCCAGATGGCGGCGATCCGCGCCGACGGCGACCGCACCGAGCGCCTCGCCAGGCTGAACGTCCCTGCCGTCGTGCTGCACGGCGCCGACGACCCGCTGGTCAAGCCGTTCGGCGGCGAGGCGACGGCCAAGGCCATCCCCGGCGCTGAACTCCGCATCGTTCCGGGCATGGGCCACGACCTGCCGCCCGCGCTCTACGACACCTTCATCGACGCCATCCTCGCCGCGGCCGCGCGCGCCTGATCTTCAAGTACAAGGAACACCTCATGGGACGTCTCTCCGGCAAGACCGCGATCATCACCGGGGCCGGCTCCGGCATCGGCCGCGCCGCCTCGCTCCTGTTCGCCGCCGAAGGCGCCAAGCTGGTCATCGCCGACAAGGCCGACAGCGTGAACGAGACCGCCCGCCTGGTCGCCGAGGCCGGCGGCCAGGCCATCGCCGTCACCGGCGACGCCGGCGACGAAGCCTTCGTCGAGAGCCTGGTCGCCAAGGCCGTGGGCGAGTACGGCGGCCTCGACGTGGCCTGGGCCAACGCCGGGATCTCGGGCGGCTGGACCGGCTTCGACGAGCAGGACGGCGCCTTCTGGGCCGAGATCCTGCGCGTCAACCTGATCGGGGCCTTCCTGCTGGTGAAGCACGCCTCGCGCGTCATGATCCCCAAGGAGAAGGGCTCGATCATCTGCACCGCCTCGGTCGCGGGCATCCGCTCGGGCGCCGGCGGCTCGCCCTATTCGGCCTCCAAGGCCGGGGTGATCAACCTCGCCCAGACCGCGGCCAACGAGTTCTACGGCACGGGCGTGCGGGTCAACGCCATCTGCCCGGGCCTGATCGAGACCGGCATGACCCAGGCGATCTTCGACGGCGCCCGGGCCCGCGGCAACGAGGACAAGATCGGCCAGCTCAACCCGCTGACCCGCGGCGGCGTGCCCATCGAGATCGCCAACGCCGCCCTGTTCCTGGCCTCGGACGAGAGCTCCTACGTCAACGGACAGGCCATCGTCGTCGACGGCGGCCTGTCGTCGTCGCATCCGGTCGTGCGCCGCAAGAAATGATCTACCTGCTGCGCCACGGCCAGACCGACTACAACCGCGACGGCCGCCTCCAGGGCCAGACCGACTCCCAGCTCACCTCGCTGGGCATGGCCCAGGTGCGGGCCATGGCCGCCGTGCTGGCCGAGCAGATCGACGACCTCTCGGGCTGGCGCATCCTCGCCAGCCCCTTGAGGCGCACGCGCCAGTCCGCCGCGATCGTCAGCCAGGCCCTGCGCCTGCCGGTCGAGATCGAGCCGGCCCTGATCGAGGTCGGCTGCGGCTCGTGGGAGAACCGCATGTACGCGGACCTGCGCATCGAGCAGCCGGCGGCCTTCGCCGGCCGCGACTGGGTGTTCAACAGCCCCGACGGCGAGCGCTTCGAGGACGTCGACGGCCGCGTGCGTCCCTGGCTGGCGACCCTGCCGCCCGAGCCCGAGCGCAAGGTCATCGCCGTCAGCCACGGCATCGCCGGGGTGCTGATGCGCGGCGCCTACCAGGGCCTCTCGCGTGAGGAGACCCTGGAGCAGGACACGCCTCAGGACGCGCTCTTCCGCCTCCGGGGCGGCAAGGTCGAGCGCCTGGCCTGCGCGCCGGTGGCTGCATGATCTATCTCGTCCGCCACGGGCAGACGCACTTCAACGCCGAACGCCGCCAGCAGGGCCGTATGGATTCCCCGCTGACCGCGCTCGGCCGCGCCCAAGCCGCGGCCATCGGCAGGTTGCTGCAGGACCTGGTCGGAAAACCTGACGGCTGGCGGCTGATTTCGAGCCCGCTCGGCCGCGCCCAGGCCACCGCCGGCGTCATCGGCGCCGCGCTCGGCCTGACGGTCGAGACCGACCCCCGGGTGATCGAGGTCTCGTTCGGAGAGTGGGACGGTCGCCTGCGCGACGAACTCGCCGCCGAGCATCCCGACACCTTCGGCCGCGGCGACTGGCAGTTCTGCGCCCCTGGCGGCGAGAGTTTCGAGGCGGTCGAGGCCCGCGCCCGCGACTGGCTGGCCAGCCTGCCGCCGGAGCCTGAGCGCAAGGTGATCGTGGTCAGCCACGGCGGCTCGGGCCGCGTGGTCCGCGGCGCCTATCTCGGCCTGCCCCGGGCCGAGACCTGGGCCCAGGACGTGCCCCAGGACGCGGTCTTCCGGATGGCTAGTGGAGCAGTCGAGAGAATCGATTGCCCAGTCGCGGCTGCGCCGTAGAGCGCCGGCTCAGCGCCACCAGGCCCAGCGCCGCCACGGCGCCGAGCAGGAAGGCTCCGGCCACCGCGCCCGACAGCGCCGCCGGCCCCAGGTGCAGCGGCGGGCGGTCCATCCAGCGCACGAGCGTTCCGGTCGGTTCTTCGTCAAGCACGTCGTCGAAGTATTCGCTCATCTGCCTGCGCTCCCGTGTGTGCGCAGGCCTAACCCCTGTGGGCGGCGCAGGTTCCGGCCCCGCTGGCGTTGAAACGCCTCTAAGGTTAGAAGCCGCCCACTGACCTTTAGAGAGACACATGGCCGGACATTCCAAGTTCAAGAACATCATGCACCGCAAAGGCCGCGCAGATGCGGCCCGGTCCAAACTGTTCTCCAAGCTGTCGCGAGAAATCACCGTCGCCGCCAAGTCGGGCATGCCCGACCCGGCGATGAACCCGCGGCTCCGCCTCGCGGTCACCAACGCGCGGGCCGAATCCATGCCCAAGGACAACATCGAACGCGCGATCAAGAAGGGCGCGGGCGGTGAAGGCGAGAACTACGAGGAGGTCCGCTACGAGGGCTTCGGTCCCGGCGGCGTCAACATCATCGTCGAGGGCCTGACCGACAACCGCAACCGCGCTGCCTCGAACATCCGCACGATCTTCTCGAAGAACGGCGGCAACCTCGGCGCCTCGGGCTCGGTGACCTTCCAGTTCGACCGCCTGGGCGAGCTGACCTATCCGGCCAGCGTCGGCTCGGAGGACAAGGTCATGGAGGCGGCCATCGAGGCCGGGGCCCAGGACGTCGAGTCCGACGAGGAAAGCCACGTCGTCTACACCGCCTTCGAGGACTTCGCCGAAGTCGCCGCGGCGCTGGAGGCCGTGCTCGGCGAGGCCAAGTCCAGCAAGATCGTCTGGCGTCCCAAGACCTATGTCAGCGTCGACGCCGAAGCGGTCCCGACCCTGCTCAAGCTGATCGACGCCCTGGACGACGACGACGACGTCCAGAACGTCTATGGCGACTACGACATCTCCGACGAGGACATGGAGAAATTCGGCTAGGACCTCTTCGCGGTCGTCCCGGCCCTCGCCGGGATGACAGGAACCTGGCTAGTTGTCGGTGGTCTTGCTGATCACCGCCCCGACGCCCGCGCCCACGGCGGCGCCCACCGGCCCGCCGACGATCAGGCCGGCCGCCGCGCCGGTCGCCGCCCGCTGCTCGACATTGTGGCCGCACGCCGCCAGCCCCAGCGCCGCACCGGCGACCGCCAGAACCAAGACTATCCTGCGCATGATCTCACCCCCCGCCGCCCCACGCGGCGATTGTCCTTCCATAAGAAGATCTTGGCTGTTTTTGGGCGTCTTGGCCCCTTTTCCTCCCCTGCGCAGCGGGGGAGGAAAATAAGGGCGCGCTCCATCCGCCATCGCCCGGCTCTTTGGAAGTGGAGAGGCAAACCCCGCGTGTCATCCCGGTTTCGGCCGCAGGCCGAAGACCGGGACCCATGAACACCTGATCTCGCAAGCCCCGGCTCGCCCGCACCCCATTCCGCCATCGCCGCGCGAATGGATCCCGGCCTTGCCGCGCAAACCGGGATGCCGCCCCAGGAAGCTTAACCGCAGTTCGTGCGTTCTGAGCTCATGGACTGGGCGATCGAATACCTGCTCCCCCTGGCGGGCGCGGTGGCGGCCGGCGGGCTGATCGGCTTCGAGCGGGAGTACCGCGGCCGCCCGGCCGGCGTGCGCACCCACATCCTGCTGTGCCTCGCCTCGGCCCTGCTGATGCTGGCGGCGGTGCATCAGGTGCGCTGGATGTTCGAGACGCCGCACGACGTCATCCGCATCGACCCCGTCCGCATGGCGCACGGCATCCTCACCGGCATCGGCTTCCTCTGCGGCGGCGTGATCTTCAAGGAGGGCTTCTCGGTCCGCGGCCTGACCAGCGCCGCCTCGCTCTGGACCACCGCGGCGCTGGGCATCCTCTACGGCGTCAGCTTCTTCAGCCTGGCCATCGGCGGCACCCTGGTCACCCTGGTCGTGCTCATCGGCTTTCGCCTGCTGGAGGTGCGGCTGCCGCAGTACCGCCACATGGACCTGACCGTCCGCTACGCCGGCGCCGACTTCGCCACCGAGAGCGAGCTGGTCGCCCTGCTCGCCCGCTTCAAGCTGACGCCCGACGTCATGACCCACCGGCTGCTGCCGGCCGGCGGCGGCTTCGAGCTGTCCGCCACCTTCCGGCGCCGCGGCGCCATCCCCGCCGAGGAGATCGCCGCCGGTCTCTGCGCCGATCCGCGCGTCGTCTCCTTCGAACTGGCTCCCCGCCACGAATAGGCCGCGCCTGCGGGTTTCACCCGATGGCCGAAACCCGACCAACAAGCTGCGCATTGTCCTTCACGGAGAGTTGGAGGGCTTCATGCGTTCAGGCCAGGACGGCGAGGCGGAAAAACTGAGCCGGCGCCATCTGCTGGCGCTCGGTCTGGTGGCCGGTCCCATCGTGGGCGCGGCCGGCGAAGCGGCCGCCTGGCCCCGTCGCAAACCCAAGACCCCGCCTGAGCCCGCCGCCGCCCCGGCCCCCGCGCCCGAGCCCGAAGGCCCCTCCGCCGAGTTCGACGACGAACCGGCCGCCGCGCCGCTCGAGCCGCAGCCCGTCCTGGGCGCCCGGCCGCCGCCGGACTGGAACCGGCTGCGCGCCCAGTGGGACCTCGACTGGAGCGAGGTCGACCTCTCGGCCATGCTGTTCGCCTCCAATCCCAAGCCGGTGCGCGACGCCATCACCCGCCACCGCACGGCGCTGGACCGCAATCCGGTCACCTATCTGGAGCGCAACAACAAACGCGGCCAGCACGCCTCGCGCGCCGCGGCCGGCGCCTATTTCGGCGTGCCTATGGATCACGTGGCCCTGTGCGAGAGCACCACCTCCGGCGTCGGCCTGCTCTATGGCGGCCTCACCCTGCGCTACGGCCAGGAGGTGCTGACCAGCGTCCACGACTATTACGTCACCCACGAATCCCTGCGGCTCTCGGCCCAACGCAACGGCTTCTCGGTGCGCAAGATCGCGCTGCACGACGGGGCCGCCAGCGCCTCCGCCGTCGACATCGTCCGGCGCGTAACCGCGGCGATCACGCCGGCGACCCGGGTCCTGGCCCTGACCTGGGTGCATTCCTCGACCGGCCTGAAGCTGCCGATCCGCGCCATCGCCGACGCCCTGAAGCCGATCAACGCCCAGCGCCAGCCCGCCGACCAGGTCGTGTTCTGCGTCGACGGGGTCCACGGCTTCGGGGTCGAGAACACCACCCTGCCCGAGCTCGGCTGCGACGTGCTGGTCGCCGGCTGCCACAAGTGGCTGTTCGGGCCGCGCGGCACCGGGGTGGTGTTCTTCTCGCCCCAGGCCCTGCCCAGGCTCGCGCCGATCATCCCCAGCTTCCTGGCCTCCAACGCCTATTCGGCCTGGATCGGCGGCTTCGATCCCGGTCCCACCACCGCCGCCCGCATGACACCTGGCGGCTTCAAGGCCTTCGAGCAGGTCTGGGCCCTGGCCGACGCCTTCCAGTTCCACCAGGGCGTGGGCAAGGACCACATCGCCCGGCGCACCCACGACCTCGCCAGCCAGCTCAAGACCGGCCTGGCGGCCATGCCCCATGTCCGCGTGCACACGCCGATGAGCCCGCAGATGTCGGCCGGGATCGTCAGCTTCGACGTCGCCGGGGTCTCGCCGCGCAGCGTGGTCTCGCGCCTGCGCCAGTGGCGGATCATCGGCTCGGCCGCGCCCTACGGCGTCTCCCACGCCCGCCTCACCCCCAGCATCCGCAACACGCCCGAGGACGTCGCCTTCGCCCTGAAGGCGATCGCCGCCATGGGCTGAGCGGCCGCGCCTAGGCCCGCGGATAGAGGATGATCTGCGTGCAGCGGAAGGCGGCCATCAGCTTGCCGGTGGCCGCGTCCTCGACCCTGGCGTCCCAGACCTGGGTGGTGCGCCCGCCGTGCAGCAGGCTGGCGGTGCAGATCGCCTCGCCCTCGCGCAGGGTGCCGACGAAGTTGGCCTTCACCTCGGCGGTCGTGAAGCCGTTCGCCCCCTCCGGCCAGGCGGTCGACACGCCATAGGCGCAGAGGATGTCGGCCACCGACAAGACCGCCCCGGCCAGCAGGTAGCCGGTGTGCGCCACCAGGTCCTGGCGCACCTTCAGCCGCCCGACCACCTTGCCGTCGGCGACCTCGGTGATCACCAGCCCCAGATGCCCGGGCAGCTTGCCCTCGTTGGCCTGGTTCAGTTTCTCGACGCTGGTGTGATTGGTGGTGGCCGGCATGCTTTACCCTCCCTGGTCGAGCGATCATGCACGCGCGTGCGCAAACTGCTAGAGCGCCCCGCATGAGCACCCGCATCTGGATCCAGACCAGCCACCACGCCGCCTTCAAGTGCGGCGGCTGGGCCTATGTCCGCAGCCAGGCCGGCGAGGTCTCCGGCCAGGCCGGCGGCGAGCGCTACACCACGCCCGAACGCATGGCCCTGGCCGCCCTGATCGCGGCGCTGAAGGACCTGCCCAAGGGCGCGCTCGCCATCCAGATCGACAACGGCGCCGTCGCCCGCACCGCCGCCCTGATCGCCGCCGGCCGCCCGCCCGAGGGCGAGGAGGCGCCGGCCGAGAACCTCGACCTCTGGGCGAAGCTGACCGCCGCCCTCGCCGGCCACGCGCCCAGCTTCGCCATCGCCGCCCCCGGCAAGGCCAGCCCGACCGGCTTCGCCGCCGCCTGGGCCGAGCTCGCCCGCGACAAGGCCAACGCCCAGGGCCCGTTCGTCTCGGCCATCCCCAAGCCCAACCTCGCCAAGGTCGCGGGCCTCTAGGCCCCGCCGGCCGGGCCCCTGATCGCATGGCTGTGCTTGGGGTCTGAATTCCCATATCCAGTGCATGATCCGGCCTTCGCCGGGACGAGCGGATTGAGGCCCGATGAGCCACCTGCCCCACATCGCCGACCTGCTCGGCCCCCTGCGTCCGGCGAGCGGCCCGTTCATCCTCGGCGTCACCGGCTCGGTGGCGGTCGGCAAGAGCACCTTCGCCCAGGCGCTGGCCGACCACTTCGCGGCCGGCGGGGCGCGGGTCGAGATCGCCTGCACCGATGGCTTCCTGCGCTCCAACGCCGCCCTGGAAGCCATGGGCCTGCTCAGCCAGAAGGGCGTGCCGGCCACCTATGACCACGACGCCCTGCGCACGGCGCTGACCGCGATCCGCACCGGCCCCGCCGACTTCCCGGCCTATTCCCACGTGGTCTACGACATCGACCCGGCCCTGACCCGCCGCCTGGCCGCGCCCGACGTGCTGCTCGTCGAGGGCCTGACCCTGCGCCATCCCGACACCGGCCCGGCCGGCCTGCTCGACGCCATGATCTATCTGGAGGCGGACGAGGCCGATCTTGAGCGCTGGTACGTCGCGCGCTTCATGCAGCTCTGGGAGGCGGCCGAACACGACCCGACCTCGTTCTACGCCCGCTTCCGACAGATGAGCCGCGAGGAGACCGACGCCCTGGCCCGCATGGTCTGGCACGAGGTCAACCTGAAGAACCTGCACGACCACATCGTCCACGCCCGCGGCCGCGCCGACCTCGTCGTCGCCAAGGCCCCCGACCACGCCATCGCCTCGGTGACCCGTCCATGAGCCACGACGCAGACCTCTCGGACGCGCGGCCCGCGGTCAGTCCCAACGCCCTGATCCTGCTGGCCGCCTGGCTGGCCGCCGGCGCGGCCCTGGTCTACGCCCCGTCCGACCTGTTCGCACGGCTGGCGACCTTCGCCTTCGTGATCCTGGGCTGGATCCTGGCGGTCATGGCCCACGAGTTCGGCCACGCCTTCATCGCCCACAAGGCCGGCGACCACACCATCCGCGCCAAGGGCTACCTCACCCTCGACCCGCTGAAATACGTCGACGTCGGGGTCTCGATCGTCATCCCGATCCTGGCCGTGGTCCTGGGCGGCATCGGCTTTCCCGGCGGCGCGGTCTATCTGCGCGAGGACCTGATGCGCAGCCGCTGGTGGCGGTCCCTGGCCTCCCTGGCCGGGCCCCTCGGCACCCTGCTGGTGCTGATCGTGCTGGTGGCGGCGATCTGGGCCGTGGCCCTCACCCTGACGACGCCCGGCGCGCGCATGCTCTGCGACGCCCTGGCCTTCCTGGCCTTCCTGCAGGCCACCGCCTTCGTGCTCAACCTGCTGCCCGTGCCCGGCCTCGACGGCTACGGGGTGATCCGCCCGTTCCTGCCGGCCGCCTGGACGCAGGCCCTGCGCAGGTTCGAGGGCCTGGCCCTGGTCGGCCTCTTCCTGGCGATCTTCCTCGTCCCGGGCGCGTCGGCGATCATCTTCGCCCCCGCCCTGATGCTCACCGACGTCGCCGGCCTGCCCCGCGAACTGATCCAGGCCGGTTGGGACGCCTTCCGCTTCTGGCGAACCTAAGCCGCTCGGTCCTCCGCCGACGGGGCTATCGGCCCGGCGAAGGTGCTCAGGTGGCGCTTGCCCTGCCAGAGCTCAGCCCCGAAGGCGTGGCGGCGTCCCGCCGCCCTCTCCAGCGCTTCCGGATCGGAGGCGCAGTCCCATTCTTCGACGTCAGCGAACTTGCCGGCGGAGTTCAGCACATAGAGTCGATATTCCATGCCGTGTCCTTCCCTGCATGGGATGGCCAACCGCCTTGCGCCCCGCACGGTTCCTTCAACTCTCCGCGTCCGGGGCGTCTTCCCCGCCGCCTCGCCTCAACGTTTGCTTAACCCTGGCGACGTCCTGTATCCCTCGTTGGAACAGATGACGAACGCGCCGATTCCCATGCCCGCCCCGCTGATCATCCTCGGCCTCGATCCCGGCCTGCGCCGCACCGGCTGGGGCGTGATCGCCGTGGACGGCGCGCGCCTGGCCCATGTCGCCCATGGGGTGATCGTCCCCAAGGAGACCCTGCCGTTCTCCGAGCGCCTGCTGGCGCTGTTCGAGGCGATCAGCGAGGTGGTGACGACCCACGCCCCGCACGAAGCCGCGGTCGAGGAGACCTTCATGAACAACAACGCCGCCTCGGCCCTGAAGCTCGGCCACGCCCGCGCCATGGCGATGATCGTCCCGGCCCGCGCCGGCCTGCCGGTCGCCGAATACGCCGCCACCGTGGTCAAGAAGTCCGTGGTCGGCACCGGCGCGGCCGAGAAGGGCCAGGTCGGCTTCATGATCGCCCGCCTGCTGCCCACCGCCGGCAAGACCACCGCCGACGCCGCCGACGCCCTGGCCGTGGCCATCGCCCACGCCCACCACCGCAAGCTCCGCCGCATCGGAGCCGCCGCATGATCGGCCGTCTGCGCGGACTGGTCGCCGAGGTCGGCGAGGAGGAGGCCCTGATCGACGTGGCCGGGGTCGGCTATGTCGTGCGCTGCGGCTCGCGCACCCTCGGCCACCTGCCGGCCCTGGGCGAGGAGGTCGTCCTGCACGTCGAGAGCATGTGGTCCGAATCCCACGGCATGAAACTCTACGGCTTCCTCGGCCGCGACGAGCGCCGCTGCTTCGTCACCATGCTGACCATCCAGGGCGTCGGTCCCAAGGCGGCCCTGGCCGTGCTCGACGTGCTGGCCCCGCCCGACCTCGCCGCCGCCGTCGCCCGCGACGACAAGGCCGCGCTCGGCCGCGCCAACGGCGTCGGCCCCAAGCTCGCCCTGCGCCTGATCACCGAGCTCAAGGACAAGCCGCTCAGCGACAGCCCGGTCGCCGCCTTCCACGCCCAGATCCACAGCCCCGCCGCCCCGCCGCCGCCCAGCGCCGTGGGCGAGGCCGTCGCCGCCCTGCTCGGCCTCGGCGTCGCCGAGGTCAACGCCCGCCGCGTGGTCGAACAGGCCGCCCTGCGCCTGGGCGAAGACGCCGAGATCCCCGCCCTGATCAAGGCCGGCCTGCAGGAGCTGGGCCGATGATGAACGGACGTGCTTCAGATGCTCCCCCCTTGGGGGAGCTGTCAGCCGAACGGCTGACTGAGGGTGACTTTGACTCCTCTGCCTTGAGAGCAGTCCCCCTCCGTCTCGCCGCTGGCGCGGCGATCCACCTCCCCCAAGAGGGGAGGATCTGCATATGACCCGCATCGTCTCCCCCGACGCCCAGCCGTTCGAGGCCGGCGTCGTCCACGACAAGGCCCTGCGCCCCCAGACCCTGGCCGAGTTCGTCGGCCAGGAGCAGGCCAAGGGCAACCTCAAGGTCTTCATCGAGGCGGCCAAGTCGCGTGAGGAAGCCCTCGACCACGTGCTGCTGTTCGGCCCGCCGGGCCTGGGCAAGACCACGCTGGCCCAGATCGTCGCCCGCGAGCTGGGCGTGAACTTCCGCGCCACCTCCGGCCCGGTGCTGGCCAAGGCCGGCGACCTCGCCGCGATCCTGACCAATCTCGAGCCGCGCGACGTCCTGTTCATCGACGAGATCCACCGCCTCGCCGCCAATGTCGAGGAGATCCTCTATCCGGCCATGGAGGACCACGTTCTCGACCTGGTGATCGGCGAGGGGCCGTCCGCCCGCTCGATCCGCATCGACCTGGCCCCCTTCACCCTGGTCGCCGCCACCACCCGCGCCGGCCTGCTGGCCACGCCCCTGCGCGACCGCTTCGGCATTCCGCTGCGGCTGGAGTTCTACACCCACGCCGAGCTCTCCAAGGTGCTGGCCGGGGCGGCCGCCAAGATGGGCCTCTCGCTCGCCCCCGACGGGGCCGGTGAGATCGCCGCCCGCTCGCGCGGCACGCCCCGCGTCGCCGGCCGCCTGCTGCGGCGGGTCCGCGACTTCGCCGCCGCCGACGGGGTCGAGGTGATCGACGGCAAGGCCGCCGCCCGCGCCCTGGCCCGCCTCGACGTCGACCAGGCCGGCCTCGACGCCCTCGACCGCCGCTACCTCCAGGCCATGATCGACAACTATGGCGGCGGCCCGGTCGGGGTCGAGACCATCGCCTACGCCATCGCCGAAGCCAGGGACGCGGTCGAGGACGTCATCGAGCCGTTTCTGCTCCAGCAGGGCTTCATCCAGCGCACCCCGCGCGGCCGCATCGCCTGCGCCAAGGCCTACGGCCACCTGGGCCTCACCCCGCCGCCCCCGCCCCCCGGCGCCGGCCAGCCGACCCTGTTCGACGAGTAGGCCTCGGCCCCAAGCCGGGTTGGTCGCCGCATAGGGCTGAAAAGTTTCACCACAAAGCACACCAAGAACACCAAGAAGCGGGCGTCGCCCCCGGCTATCTCAACCCGACCGCCGGTCGGGACCGAAAACAGGCCCCGTCCCTTCCAAACGACCCACTGCCAGCACGACCATCTTGGTGTCCTTGGTGTGCTTTGTGGTGAAACTTGACGTCCCGGCCTTCGCCGGGACAGATCTAGGCCAACGGCTCCAGCGCCACCGCCAGGAACCGCTCCAGGGTCGGGGTCGCGTCGTCGCGCCGCCAGACGATCCCGCTCTCCAGGTAGGGCCCGTCGCCCGGCAGGCTCATATAGCGCACCCCCGTCCGGGCCAGGTGGCGCAGCGAGGCCGGCACCAGCGCCACGCCCAGCCCAGCCGAGACCAGGCTGATGATCGTCTGCATCTGGATCGCCTCCTGGACGATCCGCGCCCCGCCGCTCGCGGCCGTCAGCGTCTCGACCACCAGGTCGTAGAAGGCCGGCGCCGACCGCCGCGGGAAGATGATCACCGGCGCCCCGGCCAGGGCGCCCGGCGCCAGCCGCCCGTCGGCATGGGCCAGCCGCCCCTCCTCGATCCAGCTCTCGGGAACCGCCGCGATCAGCGGCTCGACCAGCAGCCGGCGATAGCTCAGCTCCTCGGGCAGGGCCGCGCCGGCGGGCGGGATGATCAGCCCCGCATGTCCCTGGCCGTGCAGCAGGGTGGCGATCTGCACGTCGCTGGTCGCCTCGGCCAGGGCGATCTCCACCTCGGGATAGAGCGCCGAATAGCGCCGCACCAGGGTCGGCAGGATGCTGTAGTCGGCGGTGCTGACGAACGACAGCTCCAGTCGCCCCGCCTGCCCGTCGCGCAATTGGCGGGCGATCTCCGGCAGCCGCCCCAGGCTCTCCAGCGCCGCCCGCACATGGACCAGCCACTGCTCGCCCAGCGGCGTCAGCGCCACCTGCCGCTTGGTGCGCTTGAACAGCGGCGCGCCCAGCTCCCGCTCCAGCGCCATGATCGACTGGCTGAGCGGCGGCTGGGTCATGCCGAGTTGCTCGGCCGCGCGCCCGAAATGCAGCGTCTCGGCCACCGCCTGGAAGTGCCGGAGCTGGCGTGTCTCCACGACTGATATCCTCAACGACCTAATCGGCCATCCTTAATATATTTCACTGAAGGTTCGCCATGGACTATCGGTGAGGCGCGCAATCTCCGTCAGGACCGATCCGATGCCGACCTATCGCTCACGCACGACCACCCACGGCCGCAACATGGCCGGCGCCCGCGGCCTGTGGCGCGCCACCGGCATGAAGGACAGCGACTTCGGCAAGCCGATCATCGCCGTGGTCAACTCGTTCACCCAGTTCGTGCCGGGCCACGTCCACCTGAAGGACCTCGGCCAGCTCGTCGCCCGCGAGATCGAGCGCGCCGGCGGCGTGGCCAAGGAGTTCAACACCATCGCCGTCGACGACGGCATCGCCATGGGCCACGACGGCATGCTCTACAGCCTGCCCTCGCGCGAGCTGATCGCCGACAGCGTCGAGTACATGGTCAACGCCCACTGCGCCGACGCCATGGTCTGCATCTCCAACTGCGACAAGATCACGCCGGGCATGCTGATGGCCTCGCTGCGGATCAACATCCCGACGGTGTTCGTCTCCGGCGGCCCGATGGAAGCCGGCAAGGTGATCCTGAAGGGCAAGGAGGTCGCCCTCGACCTGGTCGACGCCATGGTCGCGGCCGCCGACGACAAGATCTCCGACGAGGAGGTCGCCTCCATCGAGCGCTCGGCCTGCCCGACCTGCGGCTCCTGCTCGGGCATGTTCACCGCCAACTCGATGAACTGCCTGACCGAGGCGCTGGGCCTGTCGCTGCCCGGCAACGGCTCGGTCCTGGCCACCCACGCCGACCGCGAGCGGCTGTTCCTGGAAGCCGGCCACCTGATCGTCGACATCACCCGCCGCTACTACGAGCAGGACGACGCCTCGGTGCTGCCCCGCTCGGTCGCCTCGTTCGCGGCCTTCGAGAACGCCATGAGCCTCGACATCGCCATGGGCGGCTCGACCAACACCGTGCTGCACCTGCTGGCCGCCGCCCACGAGGCGGGCGTCGACTTCACCATGACCGACATCGACCGCCTGTCGCGCAAGGTGCCCTGCCTCTCCAAGGTCGCGCCCGCCAAGGCCGACGTGCACATGGAGGACGTCCACCGCGCCGGCGGCATCATGGCCATCCTCGGCGAACTCGACCGCGCCGGCCTGCTGCACACCGACCTGCCCACCGTCCACTCCAAGACGATGGCCGAGGCGCTCGACCGCTGGGACATCCGCCGCACCAACAGCGAGGCCGTGCAGACCTTCTTCAAGGCCGCGCCCGGCGGCGTGCCCACCCAGACCGCGTTCAGCCAGGACCGCCGCTGGAAGGAGCTCGACCTCGACCGCCAGGGCGGCGTCATCCGCGAGGCCCAGCACGCCTTCTCGCAGGACGGCGGCCTGGCCGTGCTGTCGGGCAACCTCGCCGAGGACGGCTGCATCGTGAAGACCGCCGGGGTCGACGAGGAGATCCTGAAGTTCACGGGCGTAGCCCGCGTCTTCGAGAGCCAGGACGAGGCGGTCAGCGCCATCCTGACCGGCAAGATCGTCGCCGGCGACGTGGTGGTGATCCGCTACGAAGGCCCCAAGGGCGGCCCGGGCATGCAGGAGATGCTCTATCCGACCAGCTACCTGAAATCGAAGGGGCTGGGCAAAGCCTGCGCGCTGATCACCGACGGCCGCTTCTCGGGCGGCACGTCCGGGCTCTCCATCGGCCACGTCTCGCCCGAGGCGGCCGAGGGCGGGGTCATCGGCCTGGTCGAGGACGGCGACGCCATCGTCATCGACATTCCGGGGCGGACCATCCGGCTCGACGTCGCCGACGCGGTGCTGGCGCAGCGCCGCGCGGCCATGCAGGCCAAGGGCGCCGCCGCCTGGAAGCCGGCCGCGCGCAAGCGCGTCGTCTCCCCGGCCCTGCGCGCCTACGCCGCCATGACCACCAACGCCGCCCGCGGCGCGGTCCGCGACGTCAGCCAGGTCGAGTAGCCGCGCTCCAACCCTCACGTGTCATCCCGGTTTCGGCCGCAGGCCGAAGACCGGGATGATACGGATTGAGGCTGGCCCCTCTGTGGCCGCGTCCGTAAATCTAGGCCCATGCAGACCCCGATCCCCACCGCAGGCGTCATCGACGGCCGCGAGCACGTCCTCCCGGTCCGCGTCTATTACGAGGACACCGACTTCACCGGCGTCGTCTACCACGCCAACTATGTCCGCTATTTCGAGCGCGGCCGCTCGGACTTCCTGCGGGTCGCCGGCGTCCGCCACGCCGAACTGCTCGACCGCGACGACCCGGCCGCCTTCGCCATCGTGCGCATGGAGCTGGATTTCAAGCGCGCCGCCCGCATCGACGACGCCCTGGCCGTGCGCACCACCTATGATTCGGCCCGCGGCCCGCGCCTGTTCATCAGCCAGCGAATCACCCGCGGCGAGGAGCTGATCTGCGCCGCCCGGGTCGAGGCCGCCTGCATCGACCTGGCCGGCCGTCCGCGAAAACCGCCGCCCGGCATGCTGGAAACCCTGCGCCCGCTTTTTGCGTAAGGTTTTCGTAAAACCGCCTTCACTATTTCGGCGTTAGAGGTCGGTTAACCAGAACCGGCGGCCTTAAGTTCGCCACCGCAGGCGGCTTGAAGTCGTGCGCCTGCCATTTACGGAGCCCTACGAGCGCATGGACCCCGCTGCGATCACTGCCGACAGCTTTAGCTTCATCAATCTGTTCATCCGCGCCGACTGGGTCGTCAAACTGGTGATGATCGGCCTGATCCTGGCCTCGCTCTGGTCCTGGACGGTGATCATCGACAAGTCGGTGCGCCTGACCAAGCTCAACAAGCAGGCCAGCGACTTCGAGGACCAGGTCTCCTCGGGCCGCTCGCTGGAGGACATCGCCGCCGAGGCCGGCGAGCGTCCGACCCAGGCCCTGCCGCGCATGCTGCAAGGCGCGCTCAAGGAGTGGCGCGACGCCCGCGCCCGCGGCCTGGTCTCGGAAAACCAGACCGCCTTCCTGATCCAGCGCATCGACCGCGCGCTGGACACCACCATCGCCCGTGAGAGCGCGCGTGTGGAGAACGGCCTCGGCTCGCTGGCCATCGTCGCCACCGCCTCGCCGTTCGTGGGCCTGTTCGGCACCGTCTGGGGGATCATGAAGGCCTTCCAGGCCATCGCCGTGGAGAAGTCGACCAACCTGGCCGTCGTCGCCCCGTCGATCGCCGAGGCGCTGTTCGCCACCGCCATCGGCCTGATCGCCGCCATCCCCGCCTATATCGCCTACAACAAGTTCTCGACCGACGCGGGCAAGTACGCCGGCCGGCTCGAGGGCTTCGCCGACGACCTCTCCACCGCCATCCAGCGCCGCCTGGCCGAGCGGGGCTGAGGGTCATGGCGCTCTCCTCCCACGACGCCTTCTCCGCCCCCGGCGGGTCGCGCCGCCGGCGCGGCCGCCGCTCGCGCGGGGCGCTGTCCGAGATCAACGTCACCCCGCTGGTCGACGTGATGCTGGTGCTGCTGATCATCTTCATGGTCTCGGCCCCGCTGCTGACCAGCGGCGTCGAGGTCGAGCTGCCCAAGACCGAGGCCGGCGCCATGGAGGATCCCAAGGAGCCGCTGACCGTCTCCATCCGCCAGGACGGCGAGGTGTTCATCCAGGAGGACGCGGTGGCGTTCTCCAGCCTGGCCCCGCGCCTGCGCGCCATGGCCGGCGAGGATCAGGCCAAGCCGATCTACGTGCGGGCCGACGGCCGCGCCTCCTATGAGATCGTCGCGCGGGTCATGGCCGCGCTGTCGACCTCGGGCTTCACCAGCATCAACCTGATCACCGACACCGGCGGACCGTCTTCGGGCGGCGAGCCGCGCTGAGGGCGCAGATGGCCCGCGAAAGGTCCGAATTTTCCGGCGCGATGCTGGCCTCCACCCTGCTGCACGCAGGGGTGATCGTCGCCGCCATGATCTCCTGGCCCTGGGCGCGGCAGTTGCCGCTCGGCTCGGCCGTGCCGATTAACATCGTCGCCAATGCGCCGGTGACCGACCTGGCGCCGGCCGAGCAGGGCCCGCAGGACCTGCCGGCCCAGACCGAGGAGCCGGTCCCCGAGGCCCCCGCGCCGCCGGCCGCGCCCGCGCCGGCCCCGCAACCGGTCCCGACCCCGCCCAAGCCCACGCCGCCGACGCCCGCGCCCAAGCCGGCCCCCGCCCCGCCCAAGCCGGCCCCGACGCCGACCCCGGCCCCCGCGCCCAAACCGGCTCCCGCCAAGCCGGCCGAGAAGGCCCCGGCCAGGCCCGCGCCCAAGGCGGAAAGGGGCCTGGACCTCGACGCCCTGGCCGCCAGCGTCCAGAGCGCCCAGCGCTCCTCGGCCGCCAAGGGCCCGGCCCGCCAGGCCACCGCCCCCGAAGCGCGCCCGGACCTCGGCTCGGGCCAGGCCGCCGCCGCGATCGCCGGGATGAGCGACGAGATCCAGAAGCGCTGGAACCCCAACTGCGACGTCGAGGGCGGCCGCGACGTCCGCCTGAAGGTGTCGTTCACGCTCGGCGGCGGCGGCCAGGTCGTCGGCCAGGTCGACGCCCACGGCGCCGAGCGATCGGCCGACCCCGTGGTCAAGGCCGCGGCCGAACGCGCGATCCGCGCGGTCTATGCGGCCGCGCCCTTCACCCGGCTTCCACGCACGCTTTACGGCCAGCGTTTCGATCTGAACTTCAAGACCAGCGAGGCCTGTTCGTGAGCAAGGAGAACCGCCCCATGCGCCTGAAGACCCTGGCCCTGGCGCTCGTCGCCGCCCTTCTTTCGACGGCGGCGATCACCGCGCCGGCCCGCGCCCAGATCGAGGTCGACATCAACCGCGGCGACGTCAAGCCGCTGCCCATCGCGATCCCGGCCTTCGGCGGCCAGCAGGGCGCCGAGATCGCCCAGGTCATCACCGGCAACCTGGAGCGCTCGGGCCTGTTCGCGCCGATCCCGCCCGCCGCCCACATCCAGCAGGGCCTGGACGTCAACGTCCAGCCGCGCTTCGTCGACTGGAAGACGCTCAACGCCCAGGCGCTGGTCAACGGCCAGGTGACGGTCGAGGGCGGCCGCCTGACCGTGAACTTCCGCCTCTGGGACGTCTATTCCGAGCAGCAGCTTCTGGGCCTGCAGTTCACCTCCACCCCGGAGAACTGGCGGCGGGTCGCGCACAAGATCTCCGACGCGGTCTATGAGCGGCTGACCGGCGAGAAGGGCTACTTCGACACCCGCGTGGTGTTCGTCTCCGAAAGCGGCGACCGGCTGAACCGCCGCAAGCAGTTGGCGATCATGGACCAGGACGGCGCCAACCCGTCCTACCTGACCGACGGCTCCTACATCGTCATGACCCCGCGGTTCTCCTCGACCAGCCAGGAGATCACCTACATGGCCCTGCGGCCGGAGGGTTCGTCGATCTACCTGTTCAACCTGGAGAGCGGCCGGCGCGAGACGCTCGGCAACTTCCCCGGCATGGTGTTCGCCCCGCGCTTCTCGCCCGACGGCGGCCGCGTCGCCTTCTCGGTCGAGCGGGCCGGCAACACCGACATCTACGTGATGAATCTGCGCAGCCGCGCCACCTCGCGCCTGACCACCGACGCCTCGATCGAGACCTCGCCGTCCTTCTCCCCCGACGGCTCGCGCATCGTCTACAATTCCGACCGCGGCGGCAGCGCCCAGCTCTACGTGATGGACGCCAACGGCGGCGGCAGCCGCCGCATCTCCTTCGGATCTGGACGCTACACCACCCCGGTCTGGAGCCCGACCGGCGAGTACATCGCCTTCACCAAGCAGACCGGCGGCGAGTTCCACATCGGCATCATGAAGCCCGACGGTTCGGGCGAGCGCATCCTGACCACCAGCTACCTCGACGAGGGCCCGACCTGGGCCCCCAACGGCCGGGTGCTGATGTTCAGCCGCGAAACGCCTGGTGGAGCTCCGCGTTTGTGGACCGTGGACGTCACCGGCCGAATCGAGCGCGCCGCGCCCTATCCGGGCTCGGGTTCCGACCCGGCCTGGTCGCCGTTGCTCAACTAAACAGTTTTTTCAGGTGTAATTTTCCCCTCGGATGGTCTTTTGAAATGTCCGGCCACGGCAAAGCCGGGTAGAACAAGGAACTGGCTGTGGGGACCCGCCGTCGTCGTAACCTATTAATTGGAGAAGCAAACGTGCAACGCTTCAGTATCAAGCACGCCCTTCGACTGGGCTTGGTCGCAGCCGCCGCCATTTCGGTCACAGCCTGCGCCTCGCGCCCGAAGCCGGCCCCCGCGCCGGAACCGACGCCTGCGCCGGCCCCTGCGCCTGCTCCGGAACCTGCGCCCGCCCCGCCGCCGACCTCGTCGGTGATCCCCGGGTCGATCCAGGACTTCACCGTCAATGTGGGCGATCGCGTCTATTTCGACCTCGACAGCTACAGCGTGCGCGCCGACGCCGGCCCGCTGCTGGACGCCCAGGCCGCCTGGCTGGTGCGTTATCCGAACGTGCAGGTCCGCATCGAAGGCAACGCCGACGAACGCGGCACCCGCGAGTACAACCTCGCCCTCGGCTCGCGCCGCGCCAACTCGGTGCGCGAGTACCTGGTCCAACGCGGCGTGCAGCCCTCGCGGATCTCGACCGTGTCCTACGGTAAGGAACGGCCGATCGACGGCGGTGCCAACGAAGAAGCCTACCAGCGCAACCGGAACGCCCACACGGCGATCACCTCGGGCGCCCAGTAAGGCCTCGTTGTTTGCGATTTGCGGGAGGGGGCCTTCGGGTCCCCTCTTTGCATTTGCGCTCTACTTTGCATTCCCCGCCGAACAGCCCCAATTTGGCCGTTCGCTCCTGCAGATGATGCCGACTATGAAGCTTGCCCGTCTCGCCCTGCCGCTCGCCCTCGCCCTCAGCGCCTCGACCGCCATGGCCCAGGTCCCTATGGATCCGTTGGACGCCCGCGACGCGCGGCGCCTGGACCGCATGGAACAGGTGATGCGCGAACTGCGCTCGATCGTCTTCCAGGGCCGCGACAGCGGAAAGCCGGTCGTCGTGCAGCCGGCCGAGACCGACTACCAGCTCCAGGAGGTCAGCCGCCGCCTGGCCGACATGGAGCAGTCCATGACCCGGATGACCGGCGACCTGGAGAACGCCAACCGCCAGGCCGAGCTGGCCCGGCGCGAGGCCGAGACCCTGCGCGCCGAGAACAGGTCGCTCTCCGACCGCCTCGCCAACCTGGAAAGCCAGGCGCTGGCCTCGACCGGCTCGGCCCCCGCCGGCGGGCTGGCGGGCGGCCCCGCCCCGGCCGCGCCCACCGCCGGCCTCTCGGCCAACGAGGCGTTCAGCCAGTCGCGCCAGGCGATGCTGGCCGGCGACTACGCCGCCGCCGAGGCCGGGTTCCGCGACTACGTCTCGGCCTATGGCGACAACGCCAAGGCGCCCGAGGCCCGCTACTGGCTGGGCAAGACCCTGACCGCCCGCGGCGCCCACGCCGACGCCGCCGGCTCCTACATCGCCGCCATCCGCGGCTGGCCCGCGACCACCTGGGCCCCCGACGCCGTGCTGGAACTGTCGCGCTCGCTGATCGCCCTGAAGAAGCCGGCCGACGCCTGCCAGACCCTGGCCGAGCTCGCCAAGCGCTATCCCAAGGCCTCGACCACCGTGCAGACCCGCGCGGCCCAGGCCCGCACCCAGGCCAAGTGCTCGGCCTGACCGACGCGCTGAGCGCCGGCGTCCACGCCGTCCTCGACCGCCGGCTCGCCGCCGTGTCCGGCGCCCCGCTGGCGGTCGGGCTCTCCGGCGGCGGCGACTCCCGGGCCCTGGCCTTGATCGCCGCCGACTGGGCCGCCGCTCATGGCCGCCGGCTGCTGGTCCTGACGATCGACCACGGCCTCAACCCGGCCAGCGCCGCCTGGACCGCCCAGTGCGCGGCGCTCGCCGCCCGCCTCGGCGCCCCGTTCCACGCCCTGGCCTGGACCGGCGACAAGCCGGCCCGCGGCCTGCCCGCCGCCGCCCGCCTGGCCCGTCACCGGCTGCTGGCCGAGGCCGCCCGCGGCCTGGGCGCGCGCGTCGTCCTGCTCGGCCATACCGCCAGCGACCTGGCCGAGGCCGCCGCCATGCGCGCCGAAGGCTCGACCACCCCCTCGCCGCGCGAATGGGCGCCCTCGCCGGTCTGGCCGGAAGGGCGCGGCGTCTTCCTGCTGCGGCCGATGCTGGGCGTCACCCGCCAGGCCCTGCGCGACTGGCTGGCCGCCCGCGGCGAGGCCTGGATCGATGATCCGTCCAATGACGATCTACGTTTCGCCCGCGCCCGCGCCCGCGCCGCGCGCCCTGAGCCCACACCCGCCGCCGACCTGCCGCAGGACCTCGCCGGCCTCGCGGCGGCCGCGCAGGTCGACGCCGCCGGCGTCGTCGCCCTGCCGCGCGCGCGCCTGCCGGCCCGGCTGACCGCCGCGGCCGCCCTCTGCGCGGCCGGAACCGCCCGCCCGCCCCGCGCCGACCGCCTGGCCCGTGTCACAACGCTGTTGCAGGCCGGGCGCCCGCTGGTCGCCACCCTGGCCGGCGCCCGCATCGAGACCGACGGCGAGCGCGTCCTCTTCATGCGCGAGCCGGGCGAGTTCGCCCGCCGCCCCGAGGCCGCCCTGATGCTGGCCCCCGGCCAGAGCGCCGTCTGGGACGGCCGCTTCGAGATCACCGCCGCCCGCGCCGCCGTCGTCGCGCCCCTGGCCGGCCACGCCGCCCGGCTGCCGCCCGCCCAGCGCCAGGCCCTGCGCGCCATCGCGCCCAAGGCCCGCGCCGCCCTGCCGGTGCTGCTGGACGGCGCGGCCGCCCATTGCCCGCTGCTGGAGGACGTCGCCGGCGTCGCGATCCGCAGCCTGATCCTGGATCGCCTGCTGGCCGCCTGCGGCGCCGTGGAGCGCGAGCCCTAGCGCCCCGCCGCCGCCAGCACGTGCTCGACCCCGGCCACGACCGGGTCGGCGAAGGCCTTGCCCAGCAGGTTGGCGTGATTGGCGCCCTGTACATGCTCGACATAGCCGTGCTGCGACTGCCGCGCCGGCGCGACCTGCAGCGCCTTCAGCCGCGTCGCGACCTGCTCGCCCCCGGCCGTCACCACCGCCACCGGCAGCTCGGGATCGTAGCCGCCGGCCTCGCGGCCCAGGGCCGAGGTCCGCGGCCAGTTCTGCACCTCCTGCGCCGCCCAGCGGGTGTGGACCGCCGAGCCGTAGATCCGCCGCTTCTCCTTGCGGGCCTCGCCCTCCAGGCCGATCAGGTCGCCGATCACCAGCGACACCGGCCGCATGAAGCCCGCCGCCGACCAGGCCCCCACCAGCCTCATCGCCCGGCGATAGGCGTGGATGCCCGCCGCGGTGCGGCGCACGTCCAGCATCTCGGGCGTCACCGCGTCGACCAGCACCACGCCCAGCACCTGCTCGCGGTTGCGCGGCACGAACACCCGCGCCATCAGCCCGGCCATCGAGTGGCCCGTATAGACCACCGGCCCACGCTCCCCGAGCTGCGCCAGCAGCGCCTCCAGGTCGGCGGCGATCGCCCCGCCGTCGCGCGGCTCCGGCCCCGGATCGGAAAAGCCCAGGCCCGCGCGGTCATAGGCCAGGCTGCGCAAGCCCCGGGCCGCCAGCCGCTCCTGCACCACCGCCCAGTCGGCCGCGCAGCCGAAGGCGCCGCACTCCAGGACGATCAGCGGGCGGTCGTTCTGCGGCCCCGCCGGCACCGCCCGCATCCGCCGCCCGCCGATGTCCACCAACTGGCCGCGCGAGGCGTGAAAACGCGGTCCCGTCATCTGCAAACCTTGAGCATCCTCCCAATCTAGTCGAGGTTGCCCGCCAAACTAGGAGTCAGTGCGAATGCGGGCGATCTTGGGCGTGGCGCTGGGCGTGGTCATCGGCGTGATCGCCAGCATGCTGATCATCCTGGGGGTCGAGGGCGTCGGCCACACCATCTTCCCGCCGCCGCCGGGCGTGAACCTCACCGATCCGGCCCAGCTCGCCACCGCCATGGGCAAGATCCCGGTCCAGGCCAAGATCGCCGTGCTGCTGGCCTGGTTCCTGGGAACCCTGGGCGGCGCCTCGGCCGCCAACCTAGTCGCCGGACGCCGCGCCTGGGCCGGGCGGATCGTCGCCCTCATCGTCCTGGCCCTGGCGATCTTCAACATGACCACGATCCGGCACCCGGCCTGGATGGCGGTGAGCGCGGTGCTGGCGATCCTGCTCGGCGGCTTCCTGGCCGACCGCGCGTTCGGACGGCGCCGCGTCGCGCGGTAGGGCGGGCCTCTAGCCGCCGACCTCCAGGCTGGCCATCACCCGGCCGCCGTCGGTCTTGACCGCCGTCTGGCGCTTGCCGGCCGGCGGGCGCGAAGCCTGGGCCACCCGCACCTTCTTCGGATAGTAGGCGGCGCTCTTCAGCGGCAGGTCCTCGGCGGTGGCGAATTCGCGGCCCATGAACGCCACCGGGTTCAGCGGCGTCTCGCCCCGCCGGATCTCGAAATGCAGGTGCGGGCCGGTGGAGATCCCGCTCGACCCGATGCGGCCGATGACCGTCCCGGCGCTGACCGGGGCGCCGGCCCTGGCGGCCTTCTCGATGCGGCCGAGGTGCGCGTAGAAGCTGGTCAGGCCGCCGGCGTGCTTCACCTCGACGAACCGGCCATAGGACGGGCTGGACCCGCTGCGCACGATCACCCCGTCCTCCACGGCCACCACCTTGACGCCCGCCGGCGCGGCGATGTCGACGCCGTGGTGCAGGCGCCCGTGCTTTTCCCACGACATCTTGCGCAGGCCGAAGGGCGAGTTCACCGCATGGCCGGGCACGGGCTCGCCGAACTGGAACTCCGGCGGCGGCGGGGGCGGGGGAACCTGCGCGACCACCTTGGCGTAGGTCGGCTCGGGCGGGGCGGCGGACGGCGAGAAGACCGTGGTCGCATAGGCGGCGGTGACGACGCAGAGCGTCAGCGCGATGGCCAGCAGGCCCTCGACCCAAAAGTGGCGCATGCCGCCATGCGCGGCCAGGCTCATCGAATTCAAGAAGCGACCTCTTCCAGTACAGTCGAGCTCTACAAGCGGACGCTAGAGGTTATGCATCCGAGCTGCGACGACGCCCCGCACCTGCGGGGAAGCTGATTGAGCGGTCTTGTAGCCTAAAACGCGGCTGCGATGCGACGATCATACGGCGCATATTGTCGCGCCATGGAACCACGTTCTCGTTCGATCTCATGATCTGAACGTTGCTGTAGACTATATTCAACTTCACTGTAGACGCGGCGCCCAGATAGCAGAAAGGGCGCGCCCAGCCCTGGACGCGCCCCCTCCGCAGAGTCCCTGATGCTCGACGTCAGAGCCCCTTGAGGATCCCTTCGACCATCTTCTTGGCGTCCCCGAACAGCATCATCGTGTTGTCGCGGAAGAACAGCTCGTTCTCGACTCCGGCATAGCCCGAGGACATGCCGCGCTTCACGAACAGCACCGTGCGCGCCTTCTCGACGTCCAGGATCGGCATGCCGAAGATCGCCGAGGTCGGATCGGTCTTGGCCGCCGGGTTGGTGACGTCGTTGGCCCCGATCACGAAGGCCACGTCGGCGGTGGAGAACTCCGAGTTGATGTCCTCCAGCTCGAAGACCTCGTCATAGGGCACGTTGGCCTCGGCCAGCAGCACGTTCATGTGGCCCGGCATCCGCCCGGCGACCGGGTGGATGGCGTACTTCACCTCGACGCCCTCGGCCTTCAGCACGTCGCCCATCTCGCGCAGGGCGTGCTGCGCCTGGGAGACGGCCATGCCGTAGCCCGGGACGATGATCACCTTGCTGGCGTTCTTCATGATGAAGGCCGCGTCGTCGGCGCTGCCCTGCTTGACCGGGCGGGTCTCGACCTTGCCGCCGGACGCCGCGGCGCTGTCGTCGGCGCCGAAGCCGCCCAGGATCACCGAGACGAAGCTGCGGTTCATCCCCTTGCACATGATGTAGCTGAGGATCGCGCCGGACGAGCCGACCAGCGCCCCGGTGATGATCAGGGTGACGTTCTCCAGCGTGAAGCCCAGCGCCGCCGCCGCCCAGCCGGAATAGCTGTTCAGCATCGACACCACGACCGGCATGTCCGCCCCGCCGATCGGGATGATCAGGGTGACGCCGATCAGCAGCGCCAGGGCGAAGATGCCCCAGAACGCCCAGATCGCCGCGCCGCCGCTCATCACCAGCACCACGATCAGGCCGACGATGGCCAGGGCGATGAGGATGTTCAGCAGGTGGCGGGCCGGCAGCAGGATCGGCGCGCCGGACATGTTGCCGTTCAGCTTGGCGAAGGCGATCACCGAGCCGGTGAAGGTGATGGCGCCGATGGCCAGGCCCAGGCTGAGCTCGATCAGCGAGGTCGTGTGCACCAGGCCGTCGGGCGTGGCGATGCCATAGGCCTGGGGCGTGTGGATGGCGGCGACCGCCACCAGGCAGGCGGCCATGCCGACCAGGCTGTGGAAGGCGGCGACCAGTTGCGGCATCGAGGTCATCGCGACCTTGCGGGCGATCACCGCCCCGACCGCGCCGCCGATGGCGACCCCGCCCAGGATCAGGCCCAGGGTCAGGACGTCGAGCTTGCCCTGGCCCCAGAGGGTCAGCAGGGCCGTGCCGACGGCGATGGCCATGCCGATCATGCCGTTGCGGTTGCCCGCCTGGCTGGTGGTCGGCGACGACAGGCCGCGCAGGGCCAGGATGAAGAGGACGCCCGAGACGATATAGGCGATGGCGGCGAGATTAGCGTTCATGTTCCCCCCGCTCCCCTTACTTCTGCTTCTTCTTGTACATGGCCAGCATGCGCTGGGTGACGAGGAACCCGCCGAAGATGTTGACCGCCGCGAAGGCCGCGGCGACGGCGCCGGCCCCCTTGGAGATCAGCACGTTCCTGGTCAGCTCGCCGTCCGCCCCGCTCGCCGCGGCGGCCAGCAGGGCGCCGACGATGATCACGGACGAAATGGCGTTGGTCACCGCCATCAGCGGGGTGTGCAGGGCGGGCGTCACGCTCCAGACGACGTAGTAGCCCACGAAGATCGCCAGGACGAAGATCGCCAGGCGGAAGACTGTAGGATCGACGGCTTCCATCGGTTGCTCCTTGCGATCAGGCGGTCAGGGACGGGTGCACGACCGCGCCGCCCTGGGTGACGAGCGCGGCCTTCAGGATCTCGTCCTCGTAGTCGGGGGCGAACTTGCCCTCCTTGTCGAGGAACAGGCCGGCGAAGGCGAACAGGTTGCGGGCGTAGAGCGCGCTGGCGTCGGTGGCGATGCGGCCCGGCAGGTTCGGCGCGCCCAGAATCTTGGCCCCGTTGGCGGTGACCACAGTCTCGCCCAGCCTGGCGCCGACGACGTTGCCGCCCTGCTCGATGGCCAGGTCGACCAGCACCGAGCCGGCCCGCATCGAGGCGACCTGCTCGGCGCTGACCAGCTTGGGCGCCGGGCGGCCCGGGATCAGGGCGGTGGTGATGACGATGTCCTGCTTGGCGATGTGGCTGGAGACCAGCTCGGCCTGCTTGGCCTGGTACTCCGGGCTCATCTCCTTGGCGTAGCCGCCGGCGGTCTGGGCGTTCTTGAACTCCTCGTCCTCGACGGCCAGGAACTTGGCGCCCAGGCTCTCGACCTGCTCCTTGGTCGCCGGCCGCACGTCGGTGGCGGTGACCACGGCGCCGAGCCGGCGCGCGGTGGCGATGGCCTGCAGGCCGGCGACGCCGACCCCCATGACGAACACCTTGGCCGCGGCGACGGTGCCGGCCGCGGTCATCATCATCGGCATCGCCCGGCCATAGGCCTCGGCGCCCTCGATCACGGCGCGATAGCCGGCCAGGTTGGCCTGGGAGGACAGCACGTCCATCACCTGGGCGCGGGTGATCCGCGGCACGAACTCCATGGCGAAGGCCGTGGCGCCCTTGGCGGCCAGCGCCTGCAGCGCGTCCTTCTCGACATAGGGGTTCAGCGTCGCGGCGACGATCGCGCCGGGCTTCAGGGCCGCGATCTCCTCGTCGACGGGCGCGCGCACCTTGAACAGGATGTCGGCCGTGCCGATGGCGTCCTGGGCGGTCTTGGCCAGGGTCGCGCCGGCGGCCGCGTAGTCGGCGTCGGGATAGCTGGCGGCGGTCCCCGCCCCCGCTTCCACGGTCACCGTAAAGCCGGCGCCGATCAGTTTCTTCACGGTCTCGGGGGTCGCGGCCACGCGCGTCTCCCCCGCGCGGCGTTCCTTGGTGACGGCGATCGTCGTCATGCGCCCCTTACCCCCCTACTCGTTCTGTGGCTGAGGGCGACCATAGAGGCCGCCGCGAGCCGTTGTCCAGCGACCACGGGGCCGCTTTCAAACAAATGTTTGATGACGAACCCCTTTGGCGTTCAGGGATTCCCGCGGCTCGCCCGCGCCCCTCGTCCGGGTCGGGAGGATACCGGAACCCAGAACGCAAAAAGGCGGACGCCGTCGCCGGCGCCCGCCTTTCCGATCTGTCAGAAGGGTCGCTCGCCCCTAGTGGGCGTCTTCGCCGCCGTGTTCGCGCAGCACGAAATAGCCGGCCACGGCGACGATCACGCCGACGGCCAGGCTGCCGAAGAAGCTGGTCTGGGTGCAGAAGGCCAGCACCAGGAAGATCAGCAGCGCGGCCAGAGCCAGGGAGCCCCACTTCGCCAGCATCACGAACAGATGGTAGGTCGAGGTCTGCTCGTGGATGTCCATGTCGCCGCGGTGGTATTCGGAAGCCATGGCGGAGGCGTCTCTCTCTTCGAAAATTCAGTTGCCGCCGGACCTACACGAACCGCAGGCCGGCCTCAAGGGCTCCCGGACGCCTTACTGCGGCCACACCGCCAGCAGCGAGCGCAGCGCGGCGACCAGGGCCAGCGGCTGGTCGACCATGACGTGGTGGGCCGAGTCGGGGATGGCTATCTCCAGGATGTCGTCGGGCAGCGGCGTGGTCTGGCCTTCCGTCCGGCGGGTGATGATCACCGAGCGGTCGCCGTAGATGTGCGCCAGCGGCACCTCGACCTTCGGCTTGCCGCCGACCATCATGGCGTTCATCGCCGTGCGGTCGAGCTTGTTCCACATGTTCGGGTCGAACCGCCAGGTCCAGCCCTCGCCCGAGCCGTCCTCCATCGGCGCGCGCTTCAGCGAGCGGCGGGCGATGAAGTCGGCGACGAACAGGTTGCCGGCCACCTGCGGCGGCATGAAGCGGAAGCGGGCCAGCGCCGCCTCGATGGTCGGATAGACCTTCTGGGCGCGGTCGGCGGTGGGGATGTTGGCCACCCGCTTGGCCTGCTCCTCCAGCATGCGCTTGCCTTCGGGACTGTCGGGCGGGGGGCCGCCGAAGCCGACGTCGACCATGATCGCCGCCTTCATCCGCTCGGGATGGGCCGCGGCGGCGAAGAACACCTGCGAGCCGCCGAACGAGTGGCCGATATAGATCGGCTTGCCGGCCGCATAGAGCCCGGCCGCCTGGGCGCAGGCCTCGGCGTCCTCGGCGAAGTCCTGGAAGGCGTAGGTCTCGCGCCAGTCCGAGGCGCCCATGCCGGCCAGCGACATCGAGGCGACCCGGTAGTGCTCGGCCAGATAGGGCGCGATGAAGCTCCACCAGTCGGCGTGGGCCGAGTTGCCGTGCACCAGCAGCAGGCCCGGCTTGCCGACCTCGCCCCAGGTCAGCAGTTCCAGCCTGCTGCCCTTGGAGGTCACGAAGCTGCGCTCCGGCTCCTTGGCGATGGCGTCGAGGAACCAGGCCGGCGCGTCCGGCTCGCGGCCGCGGAACGGCAGCAGCGGCGCCTGGACCTCGGGCGGCAGGCTGCCGGGCTCGCTCGGGACCGGGCGGTCGTCGTCGTAATAGCCGACCGGCGCGCCTTCCTTGATCGCGGGATCCATCGCCATGGCCTTTAAGCGTCCTTCTTGCCTTCCCGCTCGCCCGGCTTGCGCTGGATCGAGCGGATACCCTTGTAGACTCCCGTGCCGGTCATCAGGACGCGATCGCCGCACCAGATCCGGCCCCGGACCGTGAACACGTCGTCCTGCTCGGCGATGATCTGGCTGGAGCCCTCGACCCACTCGCCCATGTGCGCGCCCGACAGGAAGTCGGTGGTCAGCCGCACCGTCACCCAGCCGATCTCGCGCTGGTTGGAGATCACCCGCCCCCAGGCCATGTCGGCGAAGCTCATCAGCATGCCGCCGTGGCAGTTGCCCATGCCGTTGGCGTGGTGCTCCTCGACCCGGAAGGCCATGACCTCCTCGTTCGTGGCCAGGTCGCGCTTGGAATAGAACGGCCCGACCGTGCGGCCGAAGCCGCGCTGCCAGAGGTTGATGACAAAGCCGTCGGGAACGACGGCGGCCTGCACTTCGGTCAGATCGTCGGACATGGTCGTTGCAGATGAACGGGCGTTTGAAAAATGGCAAGCGCCGATTCCTTGGCGCCATGGCCGCGCTTCGTGCGTTCAGCCATCGCCGATACGCCCCGGGGGGTGGGTCGGACCAAACCGTGGAGGAACTCATGCGTATCGCAATCAGCCTGGCCCTGGTCGCCGTCCTGGCCGCCGCCTGCTCCAAGAAGGAAGACGCCGCCAGGATCGAGCCGGCCCGGCCCGAGGCCGCCGCCCCCGCCGGCCCGGCCATCGCCGGCGCCGACCTCGAGGGACCGGCGCCCGGCAAGTGGAAGATGACCACCGTGCTGTCGGCCGCGCCCAAGCCGGTCGTGATCGAAAGCTGCGTCGCCCGGACCAGCTTCAAGGACATGGAGGCCGCCCGCCACAGCGCCGGCGTCACCTGCGCCGAGCAGTCCTATCGCCGCGAGGGCGCCGACATCGTCGGCCACAGCGTCTGCACCATCCAGGGCGGCATGAAGGTGATCACCGACAGCCGCATCTCCGGCGACTTCACCAGCCGCTACACCATGGAGGCCAAGACCGTCATGGACCCGGCCCCGACCCCGGCCATGAAGGAAACCACCATGAAGATCACCGCCGAACGCCTCGGCGACTGCTGATCCGCCGGCGCCCGGCCTCGCGGGGCGAGGCCGGGCCGCTCTCCTACCAGTAGACCTTGATCGCCAGCGCGCCGTTGACGCCCTCGCCGACATTGGTCAGGTCCCAGTACTTCTCGTTCAGCAGGTTGTTGACGTTGCCGGTGAAGCTCACCCGCTGGCCGCTGATCTCGGTGTCGTACCGGAAGCCGACATTGACGATCGTCCGCTCGGGCAGGAACAGCACGTTGGCGTCGCTGGTCGGCATGTCGCCGAAATAGCGGACCGTGCCGTGCAGGCTCAGCCCCTCCACCGCCGGCACGCGATAGTCGGCGTTCAGCACGTACTGGCGGCGCGTAGCGCCGTCGGGCACGTTGCCCTCCAGATCCTCCTGGCCGGCCGAGACGTCCTTGATCTTGGGGTCCAGCAGCAAGACGCCGGCGCCGAGGCGCAGGTCGGCGGTGAGCTGATAGGCGCCGGAGAACTCCAGCCCGTCGTAGCGCGTCAGCCCGTCCTGGCGCAGGTAGAGCAGGCCGCCGACCTCCTCCTCGATCGTCGCCGCGCGCTCGATTCGGAACGCCGCCGCCGTCAAGCTCAGCAGCTCATGTTCGTACTTGGCGCCGACCTCGTACTGCTTGCTGACCGTCGCGCCGAACATCTCCCCGGCGTTGGCGTAGCGCTCGGCGACCCGCGAGCCGCCCTCCAACGATTCGGCGTAGCTGCCGTAGAACGCGGCGTAGGGTGCGGGCTTGTAGATCAGCGCCACGGTCGGCGTCGTCGCGGTGGTCTCGTAGCCGGAGTCCGTCGCCGGGTCGCCGTCCAGGTCGACCAGCTCGTAGCGCGTCTGGCGCACGCCCACGATCGCCTGCCACTGCTCGCCCAGGTAAAGGGTGTCGCTGAGGAACCACGCGGTCTGGCGCTCCTCATAGGGCGAGCCATCGGTGCTGTAGTCGATCTGGCGCGTCACCCGGAAAGGCTGGCGCTGGTAGATGTTGCCGTTGAAGTCGTTGCTCCAGTACGAGGTCGGCCCGCCGAAGTCGGCGAGGCTGTTCTGGTACGACGCGCCGGCCACCACCGCATGGCGCACCGACCCGGTCACGAACCCGCCCTCGACCATCAGTTGGACGAAGTTGTTCTCGTCGGTCTCGGCGAAATTGTACGCATAGCCTTCGTAGTCGCCGGCCTCGTTCAGCAGGTAGGCGAACATCTTGTTCGAGCGGTGCTTCTTGCGCGTGTAGCCATAGGTCAGGTCCGCGTTCCAGCCTTCCGCGAACGCCCAGTTCAGGCCCGTCGACAGGGCCAGGGTGTCGGCCCGGTAGTCCGAATTGTCGATCTCCAGGTTGTCGTAGTCGTAGGTGACGCGCGGCGGCCGCGCGCCGGCGTAGTCCGACCAGTAGAACTGCAGCGGCTCGTGCTTGAGGTTGCTGGTCTCGGACGTCGCGCTCGCCCGCCATTGCAGGTCCGGGGTGATCTCGTAGTCGAGCGCCAGCGAGCCCGCCAGCCGCTCCACGCCCGCGCCATTGTAGGCTTCGCCGCCTTCGGCCGCGAGGTTGGCGCGATAGCCGAGGCGGCCCTCGGGGCCGATGCGGCCGCCGGCGTCCACATGGGCGCGCAGCACCGAGTCGTTGCGATAGCCGAGCTCGGTGCTCAGCAGCGGCGTGTCGGTCGGCCGCTTGGACTTGTAGGCGATCACCCCGCCCGGCGCGCCGAAGCCGTACATGAAGCCGGTCAGTCCCTTCAGGGCCTGCACGCTCTCCACGCCTTCCAGCGGGAAGTCGCCGCCCCAGTAGAGCAGCAGCGGCACGTTATCGACGTAGTAGTTGCGCACCCCCAGGCCGCGGATCTGCGTGCCCCACCAGTTCACGGTCGCGGCCGGCGCGGACGAATAGACCGCCGGATCGTTGATGAAGACCTGGCCGATCGAGGTCGCCTGGCGCTTCTCGATGTCGTCGGCGGTGATCACCGTGATCGAATAGGGCGTGTCCAGCAGCGACTTGGCGCCCAGGGCGCCGCTCTCGACCACCTGGAGCTGGGTGCTCTCGGTGCTGCCGGTGACCACCACGCCGGCGACGGTGTTCGGCGCCTCGGCCTTCGCCGCCTCCTCGGCCAGCGCCGCGTGCCCCAGGCTCAGGGCGGCCGCACAGACCCCCAGCGACAACACCATACGCAACGCCATGAGCGATCCCCGTCAACCCGCACTTCTGGAGGGCGGTCATGGCTCTAGTTGCGACTGCATGTCAAATGCATTAGCAATGCAGCATCGTCTTTCGACGCGGATTCACTCTCGCCCGTGGCGCCCGCGCACCTCCGTCCGGCGCGCAAATATGCCCGCCCAGCCTTCCCCGCCGCGCCGGTTCCGTCCTATCGTCCACGCCGGTACGCAGGGGATAGATTTGATGAGAGTCCTGACGACGGCGGTCGCGGCGTTCGCGGCCGCGGCCCTCGGCGGTTGCGCCACGACGGCGCCGCCCCCCGGCACGGCGGTCCAGAACACGCCGGTCCAGAGCGCCCCGATCCAGAGCGCGCCAATCCAGAGCGGGAGGACCAAGTCCCTGCCCAAGGGGCTCGACTCCGGCCGCAACGACGCCGCCTACGCCTCCACCTACCAACCCCTGCCCAGCCGCCCGACCGCCCTGGTCGACGCGACCATCTTCACCGGGACCGGCGAGCGCATCGAGCGCGGCGTGGTGCTGATCCGCGACGGCAGGATCGAGGCGGTCGGCGCCGCCATCGTCCCGCCGGCCAGCTACGACCTCGTCGACGCCCATGGAAAGTACGTCACCCCCGGCCTGATCGACGCCCACTCGCACCTGGGGGTCTATCCCTCGCCCTCCGCGCCGGCCCATTCCGACGGCAACGAGCTGACCGACCCCAACACCGCCGGCGTGTGGGCCGAGCATTCGGTCTGGCCCCAGGACCCCGGCTTCAACCTCGCCCGCGCCGGCGGCGTCACCACCCTGCTGGTGCTGCCCGGCTCGGGCAACCTGATCGGCGGCCGCTCGGTCACCCTGCGCAACATCCCGGCCCGCACCGTCCAGGACATGAAGTTCCCGGGCGCGCCCTACGGCCTGAAGATGGCCTGCGGCGAGAACCCCAAGCGCGTCTACGGCAACCGCAACCGGGCGCCCTCCACCCGCATGGGCAATGTCGCCGGCTACCGCACCGCCTGGATCAACGCCGCCGACTACGGCCGCAGGTGGGACGACTACCGCGCCAAGGTCGACCGCGGCGACAAGGCCGACCCGCCCAAGCGCGACCTGCAGCTCGAGACCCTGGTCGGCGTGCTGAACGGCGAGATCCTGGTCGAGAACCACTGCTACCGCGCCGACGAGATGGTCCAGATGATCGGGATCGCCCGCGAGTTCGGCTACAGGATCACCGCCTTCCACCACGCGCTGGAGGCCTACAAGATCGCCGACATCCTGGCCAAGGAGGACATCTGCGTGGCCACCTGGGCCAACTGGTGGGGCTCCAAGCTCGAGGCCTGGGACGCGGTCGAGGCCAACGCCCCGATGATCCACGCGGCCGGCGGCTGCGCGATCATCAAGTCCGACGACCCCGACGTGATCCAGCGCCTCAACCAGGAGGCCGCCGAGGCGCTCGCCGCCGGCCGCGCCGCCGGCTACGAGATCACCGAGGGCGAGGCGATGAAGTGGATCACCCTCAACCCCGCCAAGGCGATCGGCCTCGACAAGGAGACCGGCAGCCTCGAGGTCGGCAAGCGCGCCGACGTGGTGCTGTGGGACAAGAACCCCTTCTCGATCTACGCCAAGGCCGAGCGCGTCTATCTGGACGGCGCCGTCGCCTACGACCGCCACGACCGGCGCTATCAGCCGAAATCGGACTTCGAACTTGGTCAGGGAGCGGGCCGCTGATGCGCAGCCTTGTCGTCAGCCTGGCGGCGCTGGCCGCCGCCCTCGCCGCCCCGGCCGCCGCCGAGACCGTGGCCATCACCAACGCCCGCATCCTCACCGCCGGCCCGGCCGGCGAGATCGCCAACGGCACGCTCGTGCTGCGGGACGGCAAGATCGCTTCGGTGGCCGCCGGCGCCGCCGCGCCGGCCGGGGCGCGGATCATCGACGCCCGGGGCGGGGTGGTCACGCCCGGCCTGATCGCCCCCAACGCGCTGCTGGGCGCGGTCGAGGTCCGCTCCCTGGGCGACGACCTGGTGGTCAACAATCCCGACATCGGCGCGGCCTTCGACGTGCAGTACGGCCTCAACCCGGCCTCGACCCTGATCCCGGTGGCGCGCATGGCCGGCATCACCCGCGCCGTCGTCACGCCGATCTCGGCCGGCGGCGGGCGCGGCGCCGACTTCCACGCCGACGACGGCGAGGAGCTGATGACCGCGGGGGGCGGCGGCGGCACGAGGTCCGCGGCCCTGTTCGCCGGCCAGGCCGCCGTCATCCACCTGGGCGAAGCCGCCGACATCCTGGTCAAGCCCAAGGTCGGCATGGTCGTGCCGTTCGGCGACGGCGGGGCCAATGTCGCCGGCGGCGCCCGCGGGGCCGAGATCGTCGCCCTGAAGACCGCCTTCCGCGACGTGCGCGACTACATGCGCAACAAGGCCGCCTACGACCGCGCCGGGGTCCGCGACCTCGCCCTCTCCAAGGCCGACCTGGAGGCCCTGATCCCGGTGGTCGAGGGCCGCATGCCGATCATCGCCGCGGTCCACAAGGCCTCCGACATCCGCAGCGTCCTGAAGTTCGCCCGCGAGGAAAAGGTCAAGGTGATCCTCTCCGGCGCCGAGGAGGGCTGGATGGTCGCCCCGGAGATCGCCGCCGCCGGCGTCCCGGTGATCATGGACCCGCTGTCCGACCGCCCCGAGACCTTCCAGACCCTCGGCGCGTCGCTGGAGAACGCCGCCCGGCTCCACGCCGCCGGCGTGACCGTGTCGCTGGAAGGCACGGGCGGCGCCCACCGCGTCCGCGAGCTGCGCTACAACGCCGGCAACGCCGTCGCCTACGGCATGCCCTATTCGGCCGCCCTGGCGGCGGTGACCATCAACACCGCCCGCATCTTCGGCGTCGCCGACCAGGTCGGCTCGCTGGAGCCGGGCAAGGACGCCGACGTGGTGATCTGGACCGGCGACCCCTTCGAACCGCTCAGCCAGCCCACCGCCATCTTCATCCGCGGCCAGGCCCAGCCCCTGACCTCCCGCCAGATCGAACTGCGCGACCGCTACAAGGACCTCTCGGGCCCCTACCCGGTCGCCTATCCGAAACAATAGGCGTCGTCCGAAAGCCGTCCGGGACGCGCCGAGCCGCCCGCCGCGCCATCCGGTGTTCATGGGTCCCGGTCTTGCTGCGCAAACCGGGATGACAGCGGGAGATAGATGCTCCCCCTCTGGGGCAGCTGTCAGCGAAGCTGACTAAGGGGGACTTTGACTCTTCTGCTGCGAGAGCAGTCGCGCTTCGCACGCCACCTCCCCCGGAGGCAGGGCGATCGCATATGAATTTCCCCCGCCGGTTCGTCATGGCCGGGCCGCCAGGCATCCATAGACGCCGAGGTCTGCCGGCAATCCCAGCCACGTTGGATCCCCGGCACGCCTGCGCGGCCGGGGATGACGATCGCCGGAGGTTGTTCAAGGCCACGGCGCCATATGCGCCCGAGCAGAGGAGGATCTACGCCCGCCCCCGCTCGGCCTGGATGAAGTCGATGAACGCCCGCAGCGGCGGCGGGACGTGGCGGCGGCTGGGATAGTAGAGCGAGGGGCCGGGGAAGCTCGGCAGCCAGTCCTCCAGCAGGCTGACCAGCCGCCCCTGCTCGACGTCCTCGCGGACATAGCCTTCGAACGCGGTCCAGAACCCGACCCCGTCCAGCGCCGCCCGCCGTTGCAGCGCCACGCTGGTCGAGACCAGCCGCGGCGGCGGGTCCACGCGCACGACCTGGCCGTCCTTCTCGAACTCCCAGGCGAACATCACGCCGCTGGCGAAGCGCTGGCGGATGGCGGGCAGGCCGGCCAGGTCGTGCGGCGTCTGCGGCCGGCCGTGCGCGGCCACCACCTGCGGCGCGGCGACCAGGACGTAGCGCTGCAGGCCGCCGAACGGCACGGCGATCATGTCCTGGTCCAGGTGCTCCTCCCAGCGGACCCCGGCGTCGAAGCCCTCGGCCACGATGTCGATCCGGCTCGACTCGCCGACGATCTCCAGCCGCACCCGCGGATGCTGCTCGAGGAAGCGCGCGACCAGCGGCGCCAGCACCAGCTCGACCGCCGGCTCGGGGGCGTTGATGCGCAGCAGCCCCGCCGCCGTCCCGGCGCTCTCGTGCACGCTCTCCACCGCCGAACTGATCTCGCCCAGGGCCGGCGCCAGGCGCTCCAGCAGCCGCAGCCCGGCCTGGGTCGGCGACACGCTGCGGGTGGTGCGGTTCAGCAGCCGCGCGCCCAGCGCCGCCTCCAGGTCGCGAACCGCCTGGCTGAGCGTCGAGGCCGACACCCCGCGCAGCCGCGCCGCGCGCCGGAAGCTCCGCTCGCGGGCCACCGCCGCGAAGGCGTCCAGGTCGGCCAGGTTCACATGGCGCATTGTGCGAAATTCCGAACGGCCCGTCAGGTGATGAGCGGATTATCGCAGGAATGGCGCGGGCCTAGATTGGCGTCAACCCAAGGAGCCCTCGCATGATCACCCGCCAGCTCGGCCGCACCGGCCCGACCACCTCCGCCCTCGGCCTCGGCTGCATGGGCATGTCCGACCTCTACGGCCCCGCCGACCGCGACCTGGCCCTCGCCACCCTGGCCGACGCCCGCGAGGCCGGGATCACCCTGCTCGACACCGGCGATTTCTACGGCATGGGCCACAACGAGATGCTGGTCGGCGAAGCCCTGCGCCAGGCGCCCCGCGACCAGGCGATCGTCAGCGTCAAGTTCGGCGCCCAGCGCGGCCCCGACGGCGCCTGGCTCGGCTACGACGCCCGCCCCGTGGCGGTGAAGAGCGCCCTGGCCTACAGCCTCAAGCGGCTGGGGACCGACTATGTCGACATCTATCGCCCGGCCCGGCTCGACCCCAAGGTTCCCATCGAGGACACCATCGGCGCCATCGCCGAGCTGGTGCAGGCCGGCTACGTCCGGCACATCGGCCTCTCCGAGGTCGGCTCCGAAACCCTGCGCCGCGCCGCCGCCGTGCATCCGATCAGCGACCTGCAGATCGAGTATTCGCTGATCTCGCGCGGGATCGAGGACGGGGTGCTGCAGACCTGCCGCGAGCTGGGAATCGGCGTCACCGCCTATGGCGTGCTCTCGCGCGGCCTGATCAGCGGCTACTGGTCGACCGGCGCCGGCGCTGCCGATTTCCGCGCCCACAGCCCGCGCTTCCAGGGCCAGGCGCTGCAACACAATCTCGGCCTCGTCGAAAAGCTGCGCGCCTTCGCCGCCGCGCGGAACGCCACGCCGGCCCAGGTGGCCATCGCCTGGGTCGCGGCCCAGGGCGAGGACATCGTCCCGCTGGTCGGCGCCCGCCGCCCCGACCGCCTGGCCGAAGCCCTGGGCGCGGCCGGCCTGACCCTGACCGCGGCCGACCTCGCCGAACTCGACCAGATCGTGCCCAAGGGCGCCGCCGCCGGCGAGCGCTACAACCCCGAGCAGATGGCTATGCTCGACAGCGAGCGCCGTTGAGACGGCCCCAATTGCTCCCCCTCTGGGGAGCTGTCAGCCGCATGGCTGACTGAGGGGGACTTTGACTCTGCAGACTTGAGAGCGGTCCCCCTCCGTCTCGTCGCTTCGCGCCGATCCACCTCCCCCAAGAGGGGAGGATCTCAGGGCTCCAGCGTCCGCGCGCCCAGCACCGCGCTCGCCCGCGGCCCCAGCGCTTCCGCAGACGCCCCTGCCGCCGCCGCGACCTCGCCGGCCGCCACGCGCCAGCCCGGCAGGGCGGCGTCGTAGTTGGCCAGCAGCCGCGGGTCGGCCGTCAGCGTGACCCGCTTGGTCTCGCCCGGCGCCAGCGCCACCCGCGCCCAGCCGATCAGCCGCTGGCTCTCCTGGCCGTCCGCGCCGGTGACGAAGGCGTAGACCTGGGGCGTGTCGATCCCGGCCGCCTCGCCGGTGTTGCTGACGTCGAAACTGACCTCCAGCGTCTCGCCGCCCTTCACGCTCAGCGGCCCGTGCGCGAACCTCGTGTACGAGAGCCCGAAGCCGAACGGGAACAGGGTCGGCCTGCCGGTCTTGGCGAACCATCGGTAGCCGGCGTCCGCGCCCTCCGGGTGCGGGACCGAGAAGCGGCCCTTGTGCTGCTGCACGTCCGGGAACGAGGTCGGCAGGGTCTTCCCCTCGACCGGCGGGCCGAAGATCATGCCGGGGATCTCGGGGCGCACCAGGTCGGCCACGTCGCGGGGGAAGCTGATCGGCAGCCGCCCCGAGGGGTTCACCTCGCCGAACAGCACGCGGGCGATGGCCTCGCCGCCGCGCGCGCCCGGATACCAGGCCTGCAGCACCGCGGCCACGTCGTCCAGCCAGGGCATGGTCACCGGGGTTCCGGTCTCCAGCACCACCACCGTCCTGGGGTTGGCGGCGGCGACCGCGGCGATCAGGGCGTCCTGGTCGTTGGGCAGCGACAGGGTCGGCAGGTCCTCGGCCTCGGTGCACCACTGGTCGGCGAAGACGATGGCGAGGTCGGCGTCCTTCGCGGCCGCCGCCGCGGCGGCAAGGTCCGTGCCGTGGTCCCAGGTCACCTGGACGTTCCGCGCCCGCTCCCTGATCGCCGCCAGCGGCGCGGAGGGGTGATAGGTGATCTGCGAGAAGGCCGAGGACAGGCCCATGGTCACCGCGATCTCCAGGCCCGCCCCGCCGACCGGGATCACCTGCGAGGAGCCGCCGCCCGACAGCACGCCGACGTCGGCGTGGGCGCCGATCACCGCGATCCGCCGGTTTGTGGACTCTATCGGCAGGATTCCATCGGCATTCTTCAGCATGACGATAGCGGCCTCGGCGGCCTTCTGGGCCACCTCGGCGTTGGCCTCGTAGTCGGTCTCGCGCCGCTCCGCCGGATGATCGAAAACCCCTTTGTCGATAAGGCTTCGCAGGATCCGGTGGACCATGTCGGCGAGCCGCTCGAACGGGACCTCGCCCTGCTCAACGGCATCTTTCAGGAGGGCGCCGAAGAAAACCTGCCGATCGAGCTGCTCTCCGCTCTCCTGATCCATGCCCGCCAGCGCCGCCTTGGCGGTCGAATGGACGGCGCCCCAGTCGCTCATCACCCAGCCCCGATAACCCCAGTCGCGCTTGAGCACCTGGTTGAGCAGGAAGTCGTTTTCCCCGGCCCACTCGCCGTTGACCCGGTTGTAGGCGCACATCACCGATCCGGGGTCGCCGCGCTCGATGGCGATCTGGAAGGCCAGCAGGTCGCTTTCCCGCAAGGCCCCCTCGTCGATCTGCGCGTCGACCACGTGGCGGCAGGTCTCCTGGTCGTTCAGGGCGAAGTGCTTGAGCGTACAGACGATCTGGTTCGACTGCGCGCCCCTGATCGCCTCGCCGGCCAGCACCCCGGCCAGCAGCGGGTCCTCGCCCAGATATTCGAAATTGCGCCCGCAGCGCGGCTCGCGGGTCAGGTTGGCGCCGCCGCCCAGCAGCACGTTGAAGCCCTTGTCGCGCGCCTCCGACCCGACCATCGCCCCGGCCGCATAGGCCAGCTCCGCGTCCCAGGTCGAGGCCAGGGCCAGGCCCGAGGGCAGCGCCGTGGCCCCGTCGCCCGGTCGGATCTTGCGCGGGTTGGCGACGCCGAGGCTGGCGTCGGTCTCGTTGAGCGCCGGAATCCCCAGCCGCGCCACGCCCGGGATGTATCCCGCCCCCATCGCCGCGTCCTGCGGCGGGGTCTCCAGCAGGGCCGGCATCGGCCCGTGGACCAGGCTGATCATCTCGTCGAGGGTGAGCTGTTCGACCAGCAGCGCGGCCCGCGCATCGGGCGAAAGGCTCTTGTCCATCCAGGGCTGGGCGGTCATCGCAGGGGTTCCTCCGGGCGTGTTGCGCGGACGCTATCTATTTTTACCCACTTGGGCAATATTAGGGTCATGACCGAGGTCGCTCCCCGTCCCAGAGGCCGCCCGGCCAAGGACGCCCGCTCCGTCGAGGCGACCCGCGCCGCCATCCTCGCCGCCGCCCTGACCCTCTTTTCCGAACGCGGTTTCGAGGGCGTCGCCCTGCGCGACATCGCCGCCGCCGCCGGGGTCGAGCACAGCCTGGTGCGCTATCACTTCACCGACAAGGCGACCCTCTGGCGCGCGGCCCTGCGCAACCTGGTCGACCAGATGAACGCCGAGCGCCGCGTGCTCTGGCGGGCCACCTACGGCCAGCCGCTGCTGGAGCGGTTCAAGCAGGCGCTGCGCGACTATGTCCGCTACTGCGCGCGCCATCCCGAGCACGCCCGGATCATGGTCCACGAGACCATGACCGACACCGACCGCACCGCCTGGATCGCCGAGCATATCGTGGTCCCGCAGCACCGCGCCGGCCGGCGCAACATCGAGGCCCTGATGGCCGCCGGCCACCTGCCGCGCATGGAGCCGCGGCGGCTGATCTACATGATGGCCGCGGCCTCCCAGGCGCCCTTCACCCTGGCCGGCGAACTGCGCCTGGCCTACGGCGTCGACCCCATGACCCCGCAAGAGGTCGAGGCCCACGCCGACGCCGTCATCGCGACCTTCGTGCGGGCGTAGAAGCCCGCTCTAAAGCGCCTTCTCGGGGCTCAGCGTCTCACGCAGTTGGCGCTTGAGGAACTTCCCGCTGGCGTTGCGCGGCAGCGGGTCGTTCATGAACCACAGGTAGCGCGGGATCTTGTGCTTGGCCATCAGGCCGGCCAGGTGCTCGCGCAGTTCCTCGGGCGAGACCATCGCGCCGGGCCGCAGCAGCACCGCGGCCCCGACCTCCTCGCCCAGCCGCTCGTCCGGCACCCCGAACACCGTCGCCTCGGCCACGGCCGGATGGCGGAAGATGCCGGCCTCGACCTCGGCGCAATAGACATTCTCGCCGCCGCGCAGGACCATGTCCTTCTTGCGGTCGACGATGAAGATGAAGCCGTCCTCGTCGATCCGCGCCACGTCGCCGGTGTGCAGCCAGCCGTCGGTGATCGCCTCGGCGGTGGCGTCGGGCCGGTTGATATAGCCCTTGATGACCGGCGCGCCCTTGACCCACAGCTCGCCGACCTGGCCGGTGGGGACCGCGTTGCCGTCGTCGTCCACGCACTTGGCCTCGAACGAGGGCATGGCCGGGCCGCAGCTCTCGGGCTTGTCGACGAAGAAGTCGGCCGAGACCGCGGTGATGATCCCGCAGGTCTCGGTCATGCCATAGCCGGTGTTCGGCCGCGCGGTCTTCACCGCGCCGTCGATCTTGGCCACCAGGTCGGGCGGCAACTGCGCCCCGCCGCCGCCCAGGGTCATCAGGCTGGAGGTGTCGGTCTTTTCGAAGTCGGGATGGTTGATCACTTCGCGCGCCATGGTCGGCACGCCGCTCATGGCGGTGATCTTCTCCTTCTCGATCAGGCGCAGCGCCTCGCCCGCGTCCCAGCGGTACATGAGCACCAGCTTGCCGCCCCCGGCGGTGACCGCGTAGGCGCCGCAGTTGTTGGCGGTGACGTGGAACAGCGGCGTGGTCAGCAGCGCCGCCGGGATCGGCGCGTCCTCGGGGCTTGGGACGATCCCGGTCGCCTTGGCCACGGCCAGGCCCTGCACCTGGGCCGAGAAGCCCATGTTCATCAGATTGGCGATGCAGCCGCGATGGGTGAGCTGCGCGCCCTTCGGAAAGCCCGTGGTGCCCGAGGTGTAGAAGATGCAGGCGTCGGCGTCCGGGTCGACGCTGACCTGCGGCATCTCCCCGCCGCCGGCGATCACCTCGGCATAGGGCGTAACGCCGGCCGGCGCCGGCGTGCGCACGGCGACCAGCTTGATCCCCTCGGCCATGGCCGGCCGCTCCTGGATGCGGGCCAGCCGTTCGGCGTCGGCGAACACCACCTTGGGGGCGGAGTCCTTGAGCGCGTACTCCAGCTCGTCGGTGACCCACCAGGCGTTGACGCCGACGGCGGCGACCCCGACCGACAGGCAGGCCCAGTAGATCAGCATCCATTCGGGATAGTTGCGCATGGCGATGGCGACGCGGTCGCCCGGCTGCACCCCTTGCGCGAACAGCCAGGCGGCGATGGCGTTCACCTGGGCGTGGGCCTGGGCGTAGGTCAGCCGGTCGTCCTCGTAGACCAGGTAGTCGCGATCGCCATAGGCGGCGGTCGAGAGCCAGAGTTCGCGCACCGACGGCGGCGCATACTTGAACATCCGGATCATGTTCCCGCGCACCGGGATCTCGGTGATCTCGAACGGGGCGCCCGGCGCCGTCAGCTCAGACCAGGCCTGCTTCAGCTCTCGATAGTGCATGGACTCCCCAATTGTTTGATCGCCGGCCGCGTCGAGGCGGACGGCGGGACTTGCCTTACGACACGACAAGCGCCGACGCTGCGGAACGCAAGAGACAAAAAGGGAGATAGGCGCCGTGGCGATCGATTTCGAGATTCCGGAGGACGCGAAGGCCGTCCGTGCTCGCGTCCGCGAGTGGGTCGAGCAGGAATGCATTCCTGCCGAGGCGCGGCTGAAGGACAAGGAGTCCTTCAAGACCGTCCTGGCCGAGCTGCGCGCCAAGGCCCGCGCCCAGGGCCTGTGGCTGCCCTTCATCCCCAAGGAGTACGGCGGCATGGGCCTGGGCCCGCTGGCCAACGCCCTGGTGCAGATGGAGCTGGGCCGCAGCCACCTGGGCGCGCTGTCGATGAACAGCCAGGGCCCCGACGACGCCACCATGCTGACCCTGCTGGCGCACGGCACCGAGCACCAGAAGGAGAAATTCCTCAAGCCGCTGCTGAACGGCGACAAACGGGTCTGCTACTCGATGACCGAGAAGGCCGCCGGCGCCGACGCCACCGGCATGCGCACCACCGCGGTCAAGGACGGCAACGAGAACTACGTGCTCAACGGCGAGAAGTGGTTCTCGTCGGCCGCCAGCGCCGCCGACCTGGCCGTGGTCATGGCCCGCACCGACCCCGACGCCCCGCGCCACCAGCAGTTCTCGACCTTCATCGTCGAGCTGCCCGATCCCGGCTACGTCATCAAGCGCGACATCGCCACCATGGCCGTCGAGGGGCCGCTGTCGCACATCATGGGCGGCGGCCACTCCGAGATCGAGATCAAGGACCTGGTGGTCCCGGCCGAGAACCTGCTGGGCGGCGAGGGCCAGGGCTTCAACATGGGCCAGCACCGCCTGGCCTACGGCCGCCTGCGCCACGGCATGCACAACGTCGCCATGGCCCAGCGCGCGCTCGACATGGCCACCGCCCACGTCACCCAGCGCAGCACCTTCGGCAAGCCGCTGCATGAACGCCAGGGCGTCCAGTTCTTGCTCGCCGAGTGCGCCAGCGAACTCTACATGGCCCGCCTGATGCTGCTGCACATCGCCTACAAGGCCGAGCACGGCATGGACCTGCGCCAGGAGAACTCCATCGCCAAGGTCTTCCTGGCCCACATGGTGCACAAGGTGGTCGACACCGCGATCCAGCTTCACGGCGCGCTCGGCTACAGCCAGGATACGCCGCTGGCGGCCTGGTACACCCACATCCGCTCCCAGCGCCTGGTCGACGGGCCCGACGAGGTGCACCGCTGGACCGTGGGCCGCAACGTGATCAAGGCCTACCAGCAGTTCGGCACCACCGCCTCGGCGGCCGGCGGCGATCTGTTGTAACGGCGTTCCCGAGTGTCATCCCGGAAAGCGCGCAGCGCTTGTCCGGGACCCATTCGCGCCGAGCCCAAGGATGTGGCGACGCCTTGCCGCCGACGGCAAGATCAGGTGTTCATGGGGCCCGGACTTCCGCGGCTGCGCCGCTCCATCCGCGATGACATCAAGATTGGAGACCCCATGACCGACGCCGCTCGGCTCCGCATCGTCGGCCTTTCCGGAAGCCTTCGGACAGGATCGTTCAACGCTCACCTGTTGCGGGCGGCGGCGCGGCTTGCGCCGGAGGGCGTGGCGATCGAGGTCGAGACGATCCGCGGCGTCCCGCTCTATGACGGCGACGTCGAGGCGGCCGAGGGGATCCCGGCCAGGGTCGCAGAGCTCAAGGACAAGATCGCCGCCGCCGACGGCCTCTTCCTGGTGACGCCCGAGTACAACAACTCGATCCCCGGGGTGTTCAAGAACGCCGTCGACTGGCTGACCCGGCCGTCCGGCGACATCCCGCGGGTGTTCGGCGGCAAGCCGGTGGCCCTGATCGGCGCCTCGCCCGGCGGCTTCGGGACCATTCTCAGCCAGGACGCCTGGCTGCCGGTGCTGCGCACGCTCGGAACCCGGCCCTGGTTCGGCGGCCGGCTGCTGGTCTCACGCGCCCACAAGGTGTTCGACGAGGCGGGCGCGATCCTCGACCCGGCGATCGAGCAGGCGCTGACGGGCTATGTCGCCGGCTTCGGGGAGTTCGTGCGCGAGGTGAAGGCGGCGCGCGCCTAGCACCGCCGCGGCACGTCGGGCACGCCGAAGTCGCACTCCAGTTCGGCGCGCGGCCAGTTCCCGGCGTCGGCCGCCGCCTCGTAGGTCGAGAGCAGAAACGCCGCGAGCGCCGCGTCCGGGTCGGGCGCCGAGCGGACCGCCTCGTAGGGCAGCACGAACTCGCCCAGCCCCTCGTGGAAGGCCGCCGCCTCCGGCCGCACCGCGGCGGTGCGGAAGCCCTTCGGCTCGGGATAGGCGTAGGCGTAGAAGGCCGGATAGTCGACCAGGCCGCCGCCCGGCCAGAACCCGGCGCTGGAGACCTCGTGCGAATAGGCCTCGCGCGTCACGGCGTCGGGCAGGTGCGGGATCCCGCCGGGATGGCGCGGCGCCGTGCGTCCCGAGAACCGGGTCACCGCCAGGTCGAAGCTGCCCCAGAACAGGTGCACGGGGCTGACCTTGCCCAGCCAGCCGGTGCGGAATTCCTGGAACACCCGCGCGATCTGGATCAGCGCCTGCCACAGCCGCCAGGCGGCGTCGCGGTCATAGGCGCGGGGCGCGGTGTCCTGCGCGAACGGGACCGGGTCGGCGATCTCGTTGGGAACGCCGTTGATGCGGACCGGCGCGCCGGTCAGCGTGAGCAGTTCCTCCACCGCCCCGTAGAAGCCGGCGATCGTCTGGCCGGCCAGCGGGATCTCGCCGAGGAAGCCGTTGCTGGCCCGGCAGCGCAGCAGGTGCTCGACGAAGTCGAACTCCAGGTCGAACAGGCCGTGCGCGTTGGGCACGGGCGAGGTCGTGAAGCCGCGCGGCGTGACGTAGAGCGCCACCTGCCAGCCGTGGTTGACCCAGGGCGCGCATGCGGTGCGCGCCTTGCCGACGACCTGGCTCATCAGGTGCAGGGTCTCGAAGGTCCCGCGGTCCTGCGCGTAGTCGAGGGCCGGCCAAGGGTTGGAAATCGCCTCGGCCATGGCCCGCTCCCTCACACCAGGTCGTCGAACTCGTCGACCAACCGTTCCAGTTGGCTCATGCCCGCGGCCCAGAAGGCCTTCTCGCGCGGGTTCAGCCCGAATGGCTTTAGCGCCTCGACATAGGTCCGGGTTCCGCCGGCCGCGAGCAGGTCCTCGTAGAGCGGCGCGAAGGCGGCCGGATCCTCGCGGCGCTTCTCCATCAGCCCGCGCACCAGCAGGTCGCCGAAGGCGTAGGCGTAGACATAGAAGGGCGCGTGCACGAAATGGCTGACATAGGCCCAGTAGTGCTCGTAGCCGGAGTTCAGTTTCACCGCCGGGCCGAGGCTCTCGGCCATGACCTCCAGCCACAGGGCGCTGATGTCCTCGGGCGCCAGCTCGCCCTCCTGGCGCATGGCGTGGAACCGGGTCTCGAAGCGGTGGAAGGCGATCTGGCGGACGACGGTGTTGAGGCCGTCCTCGATCTTGCCGGCCAGCAGGCCCAGGCGTTCCTGCTTGGAGGCCCCGGCCAGCAGCCGCTCGAACACCAGCCCCTCGCCGAAGATCGAGGCGGTCTCGGCCAGGGTCAGCGGCGTGTCGGCCAGCAGCGTGCCCAGCGGCGCGCACAGGGTCTGGTGCACCGCATGGCCCAGCTCGTGGGCCAGGGTCAGCACGTCCCGGCGCTCGCCCATATAGTTCATGAACACATAGGGGTGCCGGTCGGCGGTGACCGGGTGCGAATAGGCGCCCGACTGCTTGCCGGTCCGCGGGCGCGCGTCGATCCAGGGATGGGTGAAGAAGGTCTGGGCGGTGTCGGCGAACTTGGGGGCCAGGTCGGCGAAGCTCTCCAGCACCATGCCCTTGGCCTCGTCCCAGCCGTAGGTGCGCGGCGCGGCGGTGTCGAGCGGAGCGTTGCGGTCCCAGTAGTCCAGGCTCTTGCGGCCCATGACCTTGGCCTTCAGCGCATAGTAGCGGTGGCTGACGCAGGGATAGGCCTCGACCACCGCCGCCTCCAGCGCCTGCACGGCGTCGGCGTCGACCTCGTTGGCCAGGTGCCGCGAGGCGGCCGGATCGGGGTACTTGCGCCAGCGGTCCTCGACCTGCTTCTCGAAGGCCAGGGTGTTCATCGACAGCGCCAGGATCGGCGTGCGCTCCTCCAGCGCCCTGGCCAGGCCCTGGGCGGCCTGCTTGCGGCGCGCGCCGTCGGGATCGGACAGCCGGTTCAGCGCCTCGGGCAGGGTCAGGGTCTCGCGCCCGACCTTGGCGGTCAGGCGGGCCAGGGTCTCGTCGAACAGCCGCGTCCAGTTGGCCACCGCCGGGCCGCGGTCGATCAGCAGCCGCTCCAGGTCGGGGGTCAGCTCGTGCGGGCGCGAGAGCCGCACCCGGCGCATCCAGGGCCGCCAGCGGGCGGCGGGCGGATGGGCCTTGAAGGCCATCTCGATCTCGCTGTCCTCGAGCTGGTTGAGCTCCAGGGTGAAGAACAGGCTGTCGGCGGCGATCTGCGAGGAGCGCGCCCGCAGGTCGGCCTCGAACTTGGCCCAGGCCGGGTCGTCGCGCGCCACCGAGGCCGACAGCGCGGCATAGGCGCCCACGCCCCACAGGCCATTGGTGGCGCGCTCGTAGAGCTGGATCCCGTGGTCGAGCACCTCCCCCAGGCGCTGCGGGTCGGTGCGCAGGGCGGTGAAGCGGCCCTTCAGCTTGACCAGCTCGTCATTGGCGGCCTTGGCGGCGGCCAGGTCGACCTCGATCTGCGGGTCCTCGCGCCCCGAATAGAGGTCGGCGAGGTTCCACTCGGGCAGGGTGTCCAGTTTCACGGGAGCGTTCATGGGCGCACAGATAGACCCTTGGCGGCGCGGTCGCTAGCGGGGCGCACCCGGGATGCGCCCCGCCAGCATCCTAGCTCTTGGGCGGCGGCCCGCCCTTGGCCGGGGGCGCGGCCGGCGGCGCGGCGGCGGTTCCCTGCACGGCCCGCGCCTCGGTGAGCACGTAGGCGCGCAGGTCCTCCGCGCCCTGGGCGTCGAGGAAGCGGCTGAAGCTGGCCATGCCGCGTTCGGCCAGCGCCCCGTCGATCAGCACCGACTTCCAGCTCTCGGCCGACAGCAGCATCTGCGAGCGGCGCAGGTCGGGCAGGTAGGTCCCGGTGGCGTTGGGGCCGTGGCAGACCTGGCAGTTCTGGTGGAACAGGGCGAAGCCGCGCTTGGCGTCGCCGGTCGAGGTCACGCCGGTCAGGTCGATCTCGAACGTCTCGGGCCGGACATAGGCCGGCGCCGTGGCCGTGCCGCCCAGCTTGAAGACCAGCAGCCGGCCCGGCAGCCGCGGACGGTCGGGCAGGACGAACGGCGCCGACAGCGCCCCGGCCCCGCCGTAGCCGACCATCTGGGCGACGTACTGCTCGCCGTCCAGCTCGTAGGTCATCGGCGCGGCGATGACGCCGTTGTCGGTCTTGTAGGACCAGAGCTTCTTGCCGTCGGCCGCGCTGTAGGCGGCGAACTCGCCCTGGGCCGCGCCCTGGAAGATCAGCCCGCCGCCGGTCGAGAGCACGCCGGCGTTCCAGAAATAGGGGTGCTCGATCGTGAAGCGGGCCTTCTGGGCCACCGGGTCCCAGGCGATCAGCTCGCCCTTCACCATCGCCTTGAGGGCGGCGATCTGGGCCTTGTCGTCGGGCAGGGCGTTGGCCAGGAAGTCGGTGCCGACGTTCCAGCCGCCGGCCCGGTAGGTGTAGCCTTGGTCCGGCGTGTAGGCGAAGGGGATCACCTGGGCCGGGATGTAGACCAGGTTTTCCTTGGGGTTGAAGGCCATCGGGTGCCAGTTGTGGGCGCCGAAGGGCGCGGGCACCTGCAGCGAGGGCGCGTTCTCATAGCGCACGCCCGGGTTCTCGATCGGGCGGCCGGTGGCGGGGTCGACCCCCTTGGCCCAGGTGATCGGCACGTAGGGCTTGGCCGAGATCAGTTGGCCGTTGGTGCGGTCGAGGACGTAGAAGAAGCCGTTCTTGGGCGCTTGCATCAGCACCTTTCGCGGCGTGCCTCCCACATTCATGTCGGCCAGGATGATGTGCTGGGTGGCGGTGTAGTCCCAGCTCTCGCCCGGCGTGGTCTGGTAGTGCCAGACGTACTCGCCGGTGTCGGGCTTCAGCGCCAGGATCGAGGACAGGAAGAGGTTGTCGCCCTTGCCGTCCGAGCGCTTCACGTGGTTCCAGGGCGTGCCGTTGCCGACCCCGGCATAGAGGATGTCGAGCTGCGGGTCATAGGCCATGGCGTCCCAGACCGTGCCGCCGCCGCCGGTGGCCTTCCAGCCCTCGCCGAACCAGGTGGCCGCGCCCTTCTCCTTCATGACCTTGTCGGAGGCGGCGTTGTCGGGCTGACCGTTCGGGTTGGGGGTGGTGTAGAAGCGCCAGACCAGCTTGCCGTCATTGGCGTCATAGGCCGACAGGTAGCCGCGCACGCCGTACTCGCCGCCGCCGTTGCCGATCAGCACCTTGCCCTTGATGACCCGCGGGGCGCCGGTGATCGTGTAGGGGCGCGCGGTGTCGGTGGTCTGCACCGACCACAGCTCCTTGCCGGTGGCCGCGTCGAGCGCGATCAGCCGGCCGTCGAGCGCGCCGACATAGACCTTGCCCTTCCAGACCGCGACGCCGCGGTTGACCACGTCGCAGCAGGCGTCGAAGCCCTTCTTGCCGTCGACCTTGGGGTCGAACGACCACTTCGGCGCGCCGGTCCTGGCATCGAAGGCGAAGACCTTGGACCAGGCGGTGGTGGTGTAGAGCACGCCGTCGACCATGACCGGCGTCGCCTCCTGGCCGCGGTCGGTGTCGAACTCGTACATCCAGGCCAGGCCGAGCTGGGCGACATTGCCGGCGTTGATCTTGTCGAGCGGGCTGTGGCGCTGCTCGTCATAGGTCCGGCCGTAGGAGAGCCATTCGCCGTTGCCGGCCGCCGCGGCGATGCGGTCGCCGTCGACATCGCCCGCCTTGGTCGTCCCGGCCTTCTGACCGCATGCGGCCAAGACCGCCGCCACGGCGAGAACCGCCGCCAGCTTCCAGCTCTTCATACTTGCGCCTCCCAGCAGCCGTCATCACGCGGCCTTTGGGCGAACTATGCGCCGTTGCCGGCCTGGGGCAAGGGCGCCGCTAGGTCACCTTGCGCGGCCGGTCCAGGACCAGGGCGATCAGCCCCAGGACCAGGTAGACGGCCAGGGCCGTGCCGCCCAATCCCGCCGCGTTGCCGTCGCCGGGCATGACCATCGCGACGATCTGCACGGCCAGCAACACGGTGACGAACACCAGCACCGGCCACAGCGAGCGCCCCTGGCGCCCGCGCACGAAGGCCCAGGCCGCCGCGCCCAGGGCCAGCAGGCCGATCTCCACCGCCTGCTCGGGCACGGGATAGTTCCAGAGGCCGAAACCGACCTTGGTCCCGCCGAACCACAGTTCCAGGTCGGGCCGGTGCACCAGCAGGTCGGTCAGCCAGTGCGAGAACACCACCAGGGCGATGGCGACCGCCGCGCCCCAGGGCAGCCGCGCCGCCCGCGCCAGCAGCAGCCCCGCCAGCGACCACAGCGCCACCGCCGGCAGGCTGTGGGTGAAGGGCATGTGGTAGAGGTCGAGCGCGCTGCCCGGCAGGCTGGGATCGATGCGCACCTTCTCCACCCCGGCCATGACCAGCGCGCCCCAGCCGATGTCGATGGCCTGGGCGGCGATCACATAGCTCCAGAGCGGCGCGCGCGGCTCGATGGCCTTGGCGGCGAGGGAAGCGGCGTAGTGGCCGACGAACATGGCGCGGGGCTCCGGTGGATCGCGCGACCAAGGTCCAGCTTGTCCGCCGCCGGCGCAAGCATCCGATTTCGAACCCCAGCTATTCGGAAATGGCTAGCGACGGCCTGGGCCAGGCCGTCTCTTATGAGCTGCGCGGCGCGGGCCCGGCCGGCGTGGCGCTGGACAGCAGCGCCTCGCGCATCGCCCGGTTGTCGGCCTCGACCTCCTGGATCATCGCCCGGAAGCGGGGATCGGCGCGCATCGCGGCCATGGTCGGATAGGCGTCGAGGCGGGTGAACAGGTCGAGGTCGTAGAGCATGCGATAGCCGCCATCGATGGCCGCGCGCAGCTCGGCCAGGGCGCGCTCGTGATCCCCCAGCATGGCGTAGGCCTTCACCCGGGCGATCCGCCGCCCGTTCGGCTGGCGCAGTCCCGGCTTGGGTTCGCTCGCCGCCAGCACGGCCAGCAGGATGCGCCGCGCCTGGCCCTTGTCGCCGGTCTGGTCGATCACATAGGCGGCGTCGACCGCCTCGTGGGCCAGGCGGGTGGAGACCTGCGGCGAGGGCTGGAACAGTTCGGGCGACATCACCAGCCACTCGCCGCGCGCCAGGTCGTACTGGCCCAGCTCCGTCGCGGCCAGCGCCAGGCCGCTGTGCCACAGGGGATCGGGTTCGGCCTCGGCGAGCTTGACCCGCGAAAGCCTCGCCAGGCCGTCGAAGTCGCGCGCCACGATCATCCGCACGGCGTTGGCGATCGGGCCGACGATGGGGTGCGCGGCCCAGGGCTCCAGCACCCGTTCGGCGTCGCCCGGAAGGCCGAGGTTGTAATAGAGGTTGGCGAGCTGGATCGAGGCGGCGGGGTCGGTCTGCGGCTCGGCGGCCATGCGATACCAGATCACCGCCTGGTCCAGCCGGCCCTGCTCGATCATCACGTCGCCGAGCTGCTCCTTGGAATCGATGAACTCGGGGAACAGCTCGATGTTGGCGCGCAGGCGCTGGGCGGCCTCGTCCAGGTGGCCGGTCGCCGCCAGCGAGCCAGCCAGGGCGTTGTTGGCGATGCGGTCGAGGGGATCGATCTCCAGCGCCCGGCGCAGATAGGTCGCCGCCTCCGCCGGCCGCCGCGCGGCGATGTAGTCGCCATAGAGGCTGAGCGCCTCGGGACTGCGCGGCGCCAGTTCGACGGCCCGCCTGTAGGCGCTCTCGGCCTCGCCCTCGGCCTGGGCCGAGCCCTCGCGGATGAAGCGGATCGCCGCGACCATGCCCTTGGCGATGTAGGCGGCCGAGGACTTCGGATCGAGCTCGAGCGCCTTGGCGATCTGCGCCTCGGCGCTGCGCACGGCCGGGGTGAAGTCGCCCTCCAGATGGTTCTGGGCGAGATAGGCGGTCGCATAGGCGTAGGCCGCGCGGACCTCGGCGTTGTCAGGCTCCATGTCGATCAGCCGGCGATAGATCGCCTGGGCGGCCAGCACGTGCTCCTTGCCCTTGCGCCGCAGTTGGCCCTTGGCGACCACTTCCAGGCGGTAGGCCTGCGGGTCGCGCGCCGCCTGGCGCGGATCGGGGCCGCCGCCGGCCCGCAGCTCCGCCTTCAACGCGCTGGCCACGCCGTCGGCGATCTCGGTCTGGATGGCGAAGGCGTCGTCCATGTGCCGGTCGTAGGTCTCCGACCAGAGGTGGAAGCCGTTCCTGACGCTGACGAGCTGGCAGGTGACCCGCAGCCGATCGCCCGAGCGGCGGACGCTGCCCTCGACCACGTGGGCGACGTTCAGCTTCTTGCCGATCTCGCGGACGTCCTCGTTCCTGCCCTTGAAATAGAAGGCCGAGGTGCGGCCCGCGACCTTGAGGTCGGGCACCTGGGCCAGGCTGTTGGTGACCTCCTCGGTCAGGCCGTCGGCGAAATACTCGGAATCCTTGGCGGCGCTGAAATTGGCGAACGGCAGGACGGCCACCGACTTGTTGGGCGCCGACATCAGGCTCGGGCTCCGCAGCGACCCGGCCAGGCCGACGGCGGTGGCGATGAAGATCACCACGCCCGCGCCGATCGCCGCCAGGGCGCTCCAGTCCATCCAGTTCATGCGCTTGGGCGCGTCCTCCTCCGCCGGGCGCGTCCGGCGGATCGTCCCGTCGGGACCCAGCTCGAAGGCCCAGGTCAGCAGCAGGGTCAGGGGCAGGCCGGCCGCCAGCAGCATCAGGGTCGTCACCGACAGCCACTTGGGCAGGTCGAGCGTCTCGAACACCGTCTTGGCGACCTGGAACACGCCCCAGGCGGTGACCGTGTAGACGCCCGCCACGCGGACGACGTTGCGGGTCTTCAGCTCGTTGAGGAAGTGCCGAAGGTTCAAGGCGGCCCGCTCCCAGCGCTCGCGAGTATGCGTCGGACGCGCCCGGCGACGAGCCCGAATGAAGAACCACGTTATACGAAAGTGCGCGGCTCGACAGCGGCCGCCGCGCCGTTAACCCCCGACTCAGGAGTCCGAAACCCCGCCTTTACCCCGCCCATGTATCAATCCGGGCCAACAAGAGCCTCGTTCGACCAAGCCATCGGCGAAACGAGCGTCCGATTCCAGGTGTGGGTGTTTCAAATGACCAAGACGGTCCTAGTCGTCGACGACGACCCGACGCAGCGTCGGCTCATCCAGGCCGTGCTCGAGCGCGAAGGCTTCGCCGTCGCCCACGCCGAGAACGGCGACGCCGCGATCACGCGCCTGCAATCGGGCGCGTCGACCGACATCGTGCTGCTCGACCTCGTCATGCCCGGCATGTCGGGCCAGGATACGCTGAAGGAGATGCGCGCGCGCAACTTCGCCCAGCCGGTCATCGTGCTGACCGCCACCGGCGGGATCGACACCGTCGTCCAGGCCATGCAGGCCGGGGCCAGCGACTTCTTCATCAAGCCGGCCAGTCCCGAGCGGATCATCGTCTCGATCCGCAACGCCCTGTCGATGGGCGCGCTGAAGGGCGAGGTGGACCGGCTGAAGAAGCACGCCGCCGGGCGCACCAGCTTCGCCGACATGGTCGGAAACTCGCCGGCCATGACCATGGTCAAGCGCATGGGCGAGCGGGCGGCCAAATCCTCGATCCCCATCCTGATCACCGGCGAGAGCGGGGTCGGCAAGGAAGTGATCGCGCGCGCGGTGCACGGCTCGTCCGAGCGCGCCGGCAAGCCGTTCGTGGCCGTCAACTGCGGCGCCCTGCCCGAGAACCTGGTGGAGTCGATCCTGTTCGGCCACGAGAAGGGCAGCTTCACCGGCGCCACCGACAAGCACCTGGGCAAGTTCCAGGAGGCCAATGGCGGCACCCTGTTCCTCGACGAGGTCGGCGAGCTGCCGCTGGACATGCAGGTCAAGCTGCTGCGCGCCCTGCAGGAGAGCGAGATCGACCCGGTCGGCTCCAAGCGCTCGGTGAAGGTGGACGTGCGGATCGTCTCGGCCACCAACCGCGACCCGGCCCAGGCCGTGAAGGAAGGGCTGTTCCGCGAGGACCTGTTCTATCGCCTCAACGTCTTCCCGATCGAGGCCCCGCCCCTGCGCGAGCGGCGCGAGGACATCCCGGCCCTGGTCGACCACTTCATCCGCCGCTTCAACGTCGAAGAGGGCAAGACCGTGGTCGGCGCCTCGGCCGAGACCCTGGCCTTCCTGACCCGCTACGACTGGCCCGGCAACGTGCGCCAGTTGGAGAACGCGGTCTATCGCGCCATCGTCCTGGCCGACGCCCCCTATCTGCAGCCGTTCGACTTCCCGGCCATTTCCGGCGTCGCCGCCCCGCCGCCCGAAGCGGTCGAGCCGGTGGCCAGCCAGCGCCCGGCCAGCCTGCCGACGGCCGAGGAACTGGTCGCCGAGATGCCGGCCGACGCGCCGGTGCGCATCCTCGACCACCGCGGCCACCTGCGGACCCTGGAAGAGATCGAGCGCGACCTGATCGCCCTGGCCATCGAGATCTATGCCGGCCACATGAGCGAGGTGGCCCGCCGCCTCGGCATCGGCCGCTCGACCCTCTACCGCAAGGTCCGCGAACAGGGCCTGGAAGACGCCGTCAAGGGCGCCGGCGGCGAGGGCGACGCCAGCGCGGTGGCTTAAGGGCCAGCCCCTCCCGATCGTCATCCCCGGCCGCGCAGGCATGCCGGGACCTCCGCGTCTATGGATGGGGGGAGAGAAAAAGCTGTCATCCCGGAAGCCGCGCAGCGGCTGTCCGGGACCCATGAACACCGGAGGCTTCAGGATCGGCCCAGCCTCGCCTCATGCCGCCTTCGCGGTGTTCATGGGTCCCGGTCTTGCTGCGCAAACCGGGATGACACCTGGTTTTTCTCCGGCAGCGGCTGGCGCAAGCTGCTTGGCGGATTTTGAAACACCAAGACCACGAAGGACACTAAGAGCACGAAGGCGCCATGGGGCGGCTGGCGTGGTGCGAGGGGTGGAGCGCGCCTTTGGCGCATTTGTTGCGGGCGTGCTCCCCGCGTCATCCCGGAAAGCCCGCAGGGCTTGTCCGGGACCCATTCGCGCCGGGGCCTGACGAATGAGGCGCCGCCCCGCCCCAAAAGCTCAACTGACTTGATGACACCCTGGTCCGGGCTCAATCTTCCGAATAGGGCTTCGGGCGCCGGCGGAAGGGCTTTTTCTCGCCCTTGGCCTTGGCGGCGATCTCTTTCAGCTTCACGGCCTGCATGACCGAGAGCGCCTCGCCCGCGGCGCCCTTCTCGGGGTCGCCGAAGGCGCGGCCGTAGGTCTTCACGCGGTCCTCGACCGAGCCGAGGAACTCCCCCTCCCAGTCGGAAAACTTCACCTCGGCGCGCTCCGCCTGGCGGCGGACGCGCTTCAGTGCGTTCAGCGCGGCCCGCTTGGCCTGCGCCTTCCGATCTGGCGGGGACCGCTTCAAATCTCTCCGATGGCGGAGAGATAGAGGTCAAGGATCGCCTCTTCCTCCAGGCGCTTGGCGCGGTCCTGCTTGCGGATGCGGACCACCTTGCGCAGCACCTTGACGTCGAAGCCGTTGCCCTTGGCTTCGGCGAAGACTTCCTTGATCTGCTCGGCGATCTCCGACTTCTCCTGCTCGAGGCGTTCGATGCGTTCGATGATGCTCTTGAGCTGGCCCTGGGCGGCCTGGTTCAGGATGTCGCCGTGGGAATTGTCGTCGGACATGGCGTTAAGCGTCTCACAGCTCGAGGGTTGCGGAAAGGCGGCGGAAACTAGCGGCGAGACCGGCCTCTGTCATCCGTCGAGCTGAACCTTCGCCTTGGCCGACCGTTGAGACGGATCGACGCGGAGATATCGCCATGGCCCATTCCAAGAGCCGACCCAGCCGGAGCGAGGCCGAAGCGGCGGTCCGCACCCTGATCCAGTGGGCCGGCGACGACCCCGACCGCGAGGGCCTGCTGGACACGCCCGGCCGCGTGGTCCGCGCCTATGAGGAGCTGTTCGCCGGCTATGAGAGCGACCCGCGCGAATATCTCGAACGCACCTTCGAGGAGGTCGGCGGCTATGACGAGCTGGTCGTGCTGCGCGACATCCGGGTGGTCAGCTTCTGCGAGCACCACATGCTGCCGTTCCTGGGCAAGGCGCATGTCGGCTACCTGCCGTCCAACCGCGTGGTCGGGATCTCCAAGCTGGCCAGGGTGGTGCAGGGCTTCGCCCGGCGGCTGCAGATCCAGGAGAAGCTGACCTCCGAGATCGCCGGGGCCATCCACGACATCCTGCGGCCCAAGGGCGTGGGGGTGGTGATCGTCTCCGAGCATAGCTGCATGACCATGCGCGGGGTGAACACGCCCGGCTCGCGCCTGACCACCAGCAGCCTGACCGGGGTGATCCGCGACGACCCGCGCACCCGCCAGGAGTTCCTGGAGTTCGTCAGGAACGGCTAAGGCGGCGCGGCGCGTAGGGCGGCGGCGGCGGGGCGCCGCCCTCCAGCGCCGGGGCCAGCAGGGCGATCACGGTCTCGGCCAGCCGCTCGACGCCCTGCGGCAGCCGCGCCTGGGCCAACGTCCAGTACCGCCAGGCCGCCGCGTCGAGATAGTAGGCGTAGATCGCCAGGTCGAAGAGCGCCTCGTCCGGCCAGGGGGAGCCGAAGCGCTTGAGCTGGGCGACCACGCGCTCGGCCATCTGTTCGGCGTGGATCGGCTCGACCTCGGCCAGCCGCGGGAACTGTTCGAAGGCCGCGCTCATCGAAAGGCCGTAGCCGACCGCCTCCTCGCGCGCCTTGATCGCCAGGATCCACTTGCGGAAGAAGGCGCGCCAGTCGCTCTCGCCGTCATCCCGAGCGTCGGCCGCCACGTCCCGGATCTCGGCGAGGCGGGCCTCGTAGAGCGCCAGGACGATGGCTTCCTTGTTCGGGAAGTACTGGTAGATCGAGCCGACCGACACCCCCGACTCCGCGGCGATGGCGGGGGTGGTCAGGGCGGCCGGGCCGTCGCGGTTGAGGATCGCCTGGGTGGCGTCCAGCACCCGCTGGATGCGGGCCTTGGCCCGCGCCTGGGTCGGCAGCTTGCGAGGGGTGAGGGGCGCGCTCATCACCCCTCTCCTAACACGGAGTCGCCGCGCTTCACCGCTTGCCGGCGCGGACCTGGGCGCCGAGGGCGTCGAACATGGCGAAGGTCTCCAGCGCCATCGGATCGTCCCAGGCCGCGGTCCAGGCGCTGGTTTTGACCACCACCAGGTCGAGCTCGGGATTGACCATCAGGAACTGGCCGTAGATGCCCTCGCCGGTGAAGGCGCGGTCGGGGCCGGGGATCAGCCACCACTGGTAGCCGTAGCCCAGCGGCCCGTCGCCGAGCTTGCCGTACTGGACCTGCGGCCGCTGGGGCTGGGTGGCCAGCGCGATCCAGCCCGTGGGCAGCACCTGGCGGTCGCCGACCGCGCCGTCGTGGGCGGCGAGATAGCCGAAGCGGGCGTAGTCGCGCAGCCGGATCAGCAGGCCGCCGGCGGCGACCTCGCGGCCCGCGTCGCCCGGCTGGTCGAGGATCCAGCGGGCCTCGGCCTCGGCGCCCATCGGCTGCCAGAGCTTCTCGGCCATGTAGTCGGCCGGCCGCGCGCCGGTGGCCTTGGCCAGCAGGGCGCCGAGGATCTCGGTGTCGGCGCTGGCGTAGTTGAACCTGGAACCCGGCGCCCGGGCCGACCTGAACTGGCGCGAATAGTCGTAGAGGCCGCCCTGGTTGGCGTCGAACAGGCCAAGGAAGCCGGCGATCCCCGACCTGGCGTCGGTGTACTCCTCGTCGAACGCCGTGCCGGAGGACATCTCCAGCACGTCCTTGATGGTCGTCGTCTCGTAGGCGCCGCCCTTCAGGTCGGGCAGGTAGTCGATCATGCGGTCGTCGAGGCTGCCGATCTTGCCCTCGGCCAGGGCGATGCCGATCAGGGTCGAGACGAACGACTTGCCGACCGAGAACGAGATGAACCGGCTGTCGGGGGCCGCGCCCATATAGTAGCGCTCGTGCAGGATCTGGTCGCCGTGCAGGATCAGCAGGCCGCTGGTGCGGGTGTCGGCGGCGAAGTCCTCCAGGGTCTTGGTCTTGCCCTGATATTCGTAGGTGAAGGCCAGCGGCCCGGCCGGCGCCTTCAGCGCCAGGGGCGCGGCCGCCGGCGCGATGCGCCGCGAGGGGAACAGCTCCTCCATGTTGTGGAACGCGCCCGGCGCGTGGGCGGGGGCGCCCCAGGTCCCGCGCGCCCCGACGCTTTCCTGCGCCGCCGTTCCGCCCGCGCCCAGCATGGCCAGCGTCATCACGCCCGCTGCGAATGCCTGTTTCATCGCCTTCCCCTTCAGCCTGGAGCCTGTCCGGCTCGCTCGATTTATACAAATGTGAAGTAACATTCGTATATTTGGCAAGCGCCGATTTGCGCGCCGCCGCGATCAGAGCAGGCCGCGGGCCTCCAGGGCCGGGCGGACGCCGGCCGGGTCGGTGAAGTGATGGACGTCGAAGCCGAAGCTGCGGGCGCTTTCGATGTTCGCCGCCGAGTCGTCGAAGAACAGCACCTGCGAGGGCTGCAGGCCGAAGCGCTCGCAGGCCAGGGCGTAGAAGGCCGGGTCGGGCTTGATCAGGCCGACCTCGGCCGAGACCAGATAGTCCGACAGCCGCGCGAAGGCCGGGCTCATGGCGATCGTGCCGGGAAAGGTCTCATGGGACATGTTGGTCACGCCGAACTGCGGCACGCCGCGCGCGTGCAGCGCCTCGATGGCGGCCTCGGTCTCGGGGATCGGCCCCGAGAACATGTCCCACCAGCGGGTCTCCCAGGCATGGATCGCCTCGGCGTATTCGGGGAAGCGCTCGATCAGCGGCGCACGGTTGTCCGCGAAGGTCACGCCCAGGTCGTGGGCGACGTGCCATGTCATGGTGCAGACATGAGAAAGGAACCGGTCGACTTCGGCCGGTTCCTTGAAGAACTCTTGGTAAAGCGTGCGCGGGCTCCAGCGCACGATCACATTACCGATGTCCCAGAGGACGGCCTTGGGAGCCATCCTCGTCGCCTCAGCCTTGCTTGGCTTTGAAGCGGGGGTCGGTCTTGTTGATGACGTAGACCACGCCCTTGCGACGCACGAGCTTGCAGTCGCGGTGGCGAGTCTTGAGCGACTTAAGCGAGCTTCTGACCTTCATGGACCTATCTCAAGGCTCCGGACCGGGTCCGGCGGGGTTATCTACAGAGCGGGCGCGTATACGGGCGCAGGCCCAAAGAGTCAACGCCGCAGCCGCAGCGAGTTGGCCGCGCCCGCCTCGCGGCCTTGTGATTGAGGGGCGCTCGGGGCACGGCTAGGTTGCCTGCATGGACCGTCGCCTGTTTCTCGTCTTGCTCCTCGCCGGCTGCGCCGGTCCCGCCCCGCCCCCCCAGGTGAACGGCGCGAACCCGCCGCCGCTGGCGCCGGTCCCCCAGCCCCCCGCCGCGCCCGCGGCGCCGGCGCCGCCGACCCCCTCGGCCGACGCCGGTTTCGACGCCTGGCGCATGGACTTCCGCGGCCGGGCCGTGGCCGCCGGCCTGCCCGCCGCCCTGGTCGACCGCGAGCTGGCCGGGGTGACGCCCAACCCGCGCATCATCAGCCTCGATTCCGCCCAGCCGGAGTTCTCCAAGCCGATCGGCGACTATGTGAAGGGCGTGATCAGCGCCGACCGCATCGCCCGCGGCCAGCGCTATCGCAACGACCTGCCGTTCTGGGGCGGCGTCGAGCAGCGCTTCGGCGTGCCGCGCGAGATCCTGATCGCCGTCTGGGCCATGGAGAGCGCGTTCGGCGCGGTGCAGGGCGACTTCGACGTCGTCCGCTCGATGTCCAGCCTGGCCTATCACGGCCGCCGCCGCGCCTGGGCCGAGGGCGAGCTGATCGCCGCCCTGAAGATCATCCAGTCGGGCGAGGCCAACCGCGCCCAGCTCAAGGGCTCCTGGGCCGGCGCCATGGGCCAGACCCAGTTCCTGCCCTCCAACTACATCTCGACCGCCGTGGACGGCGACGGCGACGGCCGCCGCGACATCTGGGGCTCCTCGAACGACGCCCTGGCCTCGGCCGCCAACCTGCTGGCCAAGGGCGGCTGGACGCGGGGCCAGGCCTGGGCCCGCGAGGTCAGCGTCCCGGCGGGGTTCGACTACAGCCTGACCGAGGGCCCCAAGGAACTGCCGGCCTATTGGCAGGCCCTGGGCGTGAAGGCCGCCGACGGCCGCCCCTGGACCGCCGCCGAGCAGGCCCCGGCCCAACTGGTCGCCCCGGCGGGCGCGGGCGGGCCGATCTTCCTGCTGTTCCCGAACCACTTCGCGATCCGCAAGTACAACAACTCCACCGCCTACGCCCTGGGCATCGGGCTGCTGGCCGACGCCTTCGCCGGCGGCGCGCCGCTGGTGAAGGCCTGGCCCGTCGAGACGCCGCTGGCGATCAGCGACCGCATCGGGGCCCAGACCGCCCTGGCCAGGCTGGGCTTCGATCCGGGCTCGCCGGACGGGGTGGTCGGGGTCAACACCCGCACCGCCCTGCGCGCCTGGCAGAAGTCGCGCGGCCTGGTCGCCGACGGCTATCTGTCGATGGAGATGGTCCGCCGCCTGAACGTCGAGGCCGGGGCGTTGGCGAACTAGGCCCTGCTGGAACGGGGCTCTTGAGGCGCTCCAGCGCCGCGAAGCGGCCGTTTTGCCGAGCCTGGCCTGAACGCTGAAGTTTCACCACCAAGCACACCAAGAACACAAAGGGGCGCTCCGGCGATAAGCGCAGGCGCCTTGGTGCTCTTGGTGTGCTTGGTGGTTGGATAACTGACGTCGCTGGCGCGCCGTCTTCCCGGGGTGGTCTACGGCAAGCGCGATAGCCCGCCCGAAAGGGGGATCGTCCTCAGACCCCGCCCTCGTCGCTCTTCTCCAGGGTCGCCATGGCCGCGTCGGCGCGGGTGGCGGGCTGGGGATGGGCGTTGCGGAGCTGTTCGTTCTTGAAGGCGTAGAACAGCATGACCAGCATCAGGGCCCCGCAGATCACGAACGGCGCGGGGGCGACCTGCTGGTAGAGCCAGACGAAGGCCGGGGCGAGCACGACGTTGACGCCGTTGACCGCCGCGATGGCGCCGGCGACGCGGGCCTGCTCGTGCATGTCCACGGCCAGCGACGAGCCGGCGGTGAAGCCGGGGCGCGCCAGGCCAAAGCCCAGGCTGGAGATCGCATAGCCCGCCACCACCGCCGCATAGCTGGGCTGCAGCGCCACGATGACGTTGCCGAGCGCGGCCACCGCCACGCCCCAGCGCAGCAACTGGCGCGGGGTCATCTCGAACATGCGGATGATGCCCCACTGGGCCAGCAGCCCGGCCACCGCCCCGAACATCATGGCGATGGCGATGAAGCCTTGGGCCTGGATCGGGGTGACCTGCAGCTTGTCGATGATCAGGAAGCCCAGGGTCTGGGCCTGGGCGGTCTGGCAGACCGCGACGATGAAGCCGTAGATCAGGAAGGGTTGGACGCGCGGATCGCGCCACATCGGGCGCTCCTTGATCACCGCCTCGGCCCCGGAGGCCCCCTTGGCGGGCGCCGCCTTCACCGGCGCCTGGGGCATGTGCGCGCTCTCGGGCAGGTACTTCCAGACCACGAACAGCATGACGCCCGCCACCACCGCGAAGCCGAACATCGGGCCGGCCAGGTCGACCTTCAGCCCGTGCAGCACGAACAGCGGCGCGATGAACGGGCCGATGACGGTGCCCAGGCCGAAGGCCCCGGCCAGGGCCGACATCGACTGGGTGCGGTTCTCGGGCGCGGTGTGCTCGGCCACATAGGCCTGGGTCGCCGGGTTCGAAGCCGCCCCGAACAACCCGAACAGCGCCCGGGCCAGCAGGAACAGCCCGAAGATCACCATCGGCGCGGCCAGGTGCAGCAGGCCGGCGCTGACCACCAGTCCGCAGGCGACCATCGAGGCCATGAAGCCGGCCAGGCCGATCAGCATCAGCGGCTTGCGGCCGTGCCTGTCCGAGGCGCGCGCCCAGAACGGCGAGGAGAAGGCCCAGAGCAGCGCCGACAGCGAGAAGATCGCCGCGACCATCGGGTCGGGAATGCCGATCGACCGGCCGATGGCCGGAAGTACGGAAATCATCCCGGTATTGCCCATGGCCGTGACCAGGGACACGCCGAAGATGATCGCAAAAGTCCCCTTCGGCAGACCGTCCGGGGCGGACACGAACCTAGGCATGCGGACGCTGTTAAGCCGTGCCGTCGCAATGCGCAAACCCATACCTGCACGCAGACGCACACGGGGCATTAAGCATTAATCGCCATGCTCGGCGCCGAATTCCGCGGGGACGGCCACTTCCAATGTTTCAGATCATCGGCATCGTGCTGCTCTTCGCGCTGGTGTTCGGCAGCTACATCATCTCGGGCGGCAACATGGGCGTGATCATGCACGCCCTGCCCCATGAAATGATGGCCATCGGCGGCGCGGGCGTCGCCGCCTTCCTGATCTCGAACTCGGTTCCGGTGATCAAGGCCTCGCTGGCCGGCTTCGGCAAGGTGTTCGCCGGGCCCAAGTGGAAGGCGAGCGACTATCGCGACCTGCTCTCGCTGCTGTTCCTGCTGACCAAGACCATGAAGTCCAAGGGCGTCATCGCCCTGGAAAGCCACATCGAGAATCCGAAGGAGAGCACGATCTTCTCGCGCTTCCCGAAGATCATGAAGGACCACTTCGCCATCGACTTCATCTGCGACACCCTGCGGATGATGACCATGAACCTCGAGGACCCGCACCAGGTCGAGGACGCCATGGAAAAGCAGCTCGAGAAGCACCACCACGAGGCCCTGGCCCCGGCCGGCGCGCTGCAGAACCTGGCCGACGCCCTGCCCGCCCTGGGCATCGTCGCGGCCGTGCTCGGGGTCATCAAGACCATGGGCTCGATCACCGAGCCGCCGGAAGTCCTGGGCGGCATGATCGGCGGCGCCCTGGTCGGCACCTTCCTCGGCGTGTTCCTCGCCTATGGCCTGGTCGGTCCCTTCGCCGCCCGGCTGAAGGAGATCATCGAGGAGGAAGGCTCCTTCTACAAGATCATCCAGTCGGTGCTGGTCGCCCACCTGCACGGCAACGCCGCGCAGATCTCGGTCGAGATCGGCCGCGGCAGCGTCCCCTCCGGCGCGCAGCCGAGCTTCCTGGAACTGGAAGAAGCGCTGTCGGCGATCCCGGCCGAGGCTTAAGAATCGACTTTCCCCTCCCCACAGAGGGGGAGGGAGATCGTTCCCCGTGTTCGTCATGGCCGGGGCGGCAGGTCCCGGCCATCCATAGACGCCGAGCCTTGCCGAAAACCCCCGGCGCGTATGGATCCCCGGCACGCATGCGCGGCCGAGGATGACGATCGGAGGAGGCGGGGCGAAACCACAGCGCCTTGGCCCCCTTTCCTCCCCTGCGTTAGCGGGGGAGGAAAAATAGGGCGACCTCCATATGCGATCGGCCTGGGGGCGTGCAGGACCTACAGCGGCCGCAGCCGGTTCACGTGGCCCATCTTGCGGCCGGGCTTGGCGTCGCGCTTGCCGTAGAGGTGCACGCGGGTTTCCGGTTCGCCGGCCAGCTTGGCCCAGGCGTCGGCCTCATCGCCCAGCAGGTTCAGCATCTCGACCTTGGCGTGGGCGTGGGTCGGCCCCAGCGGCCAGCCGGCCACCGCGCGGATATGCTGCTCGAACTGGTCGACCTCGCAGCCGTCCATGGTCCAGTGGCCGGTGTTGTGCACCCGCGGCGCGATCTCGTTGACCAGCAGCTTGCCGTCCTTCAGCTCGAACAGCTCGATGCCGATGACCCCGACATAGTCCAGGGCGCTGAGGATCTGGGCGGCGATGCGCTCGGCCTGGCCGGCGGTCTCGCGGCCGACCTCGGCCGGCGCGAACGAGCGGCGCAGGACGCCCTTCTCGTGATGGTTCTCGGCCATCGGATAGACGGCGATCTCGCCGTCGCGGCCGCGGGCGGCGATCACCGACAGCTCGCGCACGAAGTCGGCGGGCGCCTCCAGGATCACCGGCTTGGCGCCGACCTTCCCGAACGCCTCGGGCGCATCGGCGACATGTTCGACCCATAGCTGGCCCTTGCCGTCATAGCCCTCGCGCCGCGTCTTCATGAGCGCGGGCGCGCCCAGGGCGGCGACCGCCTCGCGGGCCGCCTCGCCGGTGTCGGCGGCGGCGAAGGCCACGGTCGGGGCGCCGGCGCCGTTGAGGAAGGTCTTCTCCTCGACCCGGTCCTGGGCCACGGCCAGGGCGCGGGCGCCGGGGGCGACCAGCACCCCCTGGGCGGTCAGTCGCTCGACCGCCGCGGCGGGCACGTTCTCGAACTCGAAGGTGACCACGTCGGCCAGTTCGGCCAGTTGCGCCAGGGCGGCCGGGTCGTCATAGGCCCCGACGATGGTGTGGGCGGCCACGCGGCTGGCCGGGCCGTCCGGCTCGGGGTCCAGGATGGCCACGTCGAAGCCCAGCCGTCCGGCGGCCAGCGCCAGCATGCGGCCAAGCTGCCCCCCGCCGAGAATCCCGATCGTCGAGCCGGGGGGCAGAGGAGAGGCGGTCATGTGATGTCTCTCAGTCTTCGACGGTTTCGGCGACGCTGGCGGTGTTGCGGGCGCGCAAGTCGGCCAGCCGCTGGGCCAGGGCCTCATCGGAGAGCGCCAGGATCTGGGCGGCAAGAAGGCCGGCGTTCTTGGCGCCGGGCTCGCCGATGGCCAGGGTGGCGACCGGAATCCCGCCGGGCATCTGCACGATCGACAGCAGCGAATCCATGCCCTTCAGGGCCTTGGACTCCACCGGCACGCCCAGCACCGGCAACTCGGTCAGCGAGGCCGTCATGCCCGGCAGGTGCGCCGCGCCGCCGGCCCCGGCGATGATCACCTTGAAGCCGGCCGCCTTGGCGCCCTTGGCGAACGCGTACATCCGGTCGGGCGTGCGGTGGGCGGAGACCACCTTGGCCTCGTAGGCCACGCCCAGGGCGTCGAGACTGTCGGCGGCCGCCTTCATGGTCGGCCAGTCCGACCGGCTGCCCATGATGATGGCGACTTGCGCCTTGGCTGCGCTCATTCCGACGTGCCCCTTATCTCGGAAAGGCGCGGAGTATAGGCGCCGCCCTTGCGCCCGCAACCAAGGACGTTCAGGATTCTCAACGCTTAAGGTTCCCTGCCGATTCTGAGGGTGGGCGAGAGGCTGCATGAAGATCACCGGCGCGCGTACCGAACCCTTCTCGGCGATCCGCAAACGGGCGCTGGTCCATGCCGGCGCGCAGGCGGTCGCGGCCAGCGCCGGCCCGTCCGACAAGACCGCGTTCCTGGGCCTGGGCGAGGGCGACCTGACGCCCTCGGTGCAGGGCGCGCTGACCACCCTGCTGACCGAGATCGACGACCTGCGCGGCGAGGTGTCGCGCCTGAAGGCCAAGCTGCGCGAGGTCGAGGGCCTGGCCGACCGCGATCCGCTGACGCCGTTGCTCAACCGCCGCGCCTTCGTCCGCGAACTGGCCCGCATCCGCACCTTCTCCCAGCGCTACGGCTCGCCGGCCAGCCTGGTCTATTTCGACCTCGACGGGTTCAAGGCGGTGAACGACCGCTACGGGCACGCGGCGGGCGACGCCTGCCTCTGCGCGGTGGCCGAGCGCCTGGCCGCCAACGTCCGCGACAGCGACGTCGTCGGGCGCATGGGCGGCGACGAGTTCGCGGTGATCCTGGTCCAGGCCGACCGGCCGACCGCCGAGGCCAAGGCCCGGTCGCTCGCCGAAGCCGTCGAGGCCACGCCGATCCGCTTCGGCGAATGGACCGCCCCGCTGCACATCTCCTATGGCGTGCGCGAGATCTCCCCCGAGCTCGACGCCGAGGCGCTGGTCTCCGAAGCCGACGCGGCGATGTTCATCCGCAAGCGCGAGGCGCGCGGCGCGATCCCGCGCTGAGCAAGTCCCCCTTCTCCCGGGCGACGCGGCTCAGGCGATGATGTCGGGCGTCTGCTGATCCTTCAGACGCTCGATTTCGTCCTTGAGCGCCAGCTTCTTCCGCTTCAGGCGGGCGATGACCATCATGTCGGGCACCGGCGCCTGGGCGATCGCCTCCACCGCCACGCCGAGATCGGCGTGCTCCTGGGTAAGCGCATGGAGGCGCCCGGCGAGCCTGGCCTCCGGATCGTTTCTGTCGTCGTCGTTCATACGCTCACCCGCCCCGCCTCACGGGACGTCCATATGCCATGGCGGCGGTTAACGACCTAGCCAAGGGCGCCTGCCAGGCGAGCCAGCGCGTCGTCGGGCGCGGGGCTCCCCCAGGCGCGGGACGCCGCTTGCAGCGCGGCCAGCGCCGGCCGGCCGCCGCGGCGGTGGTCGCTCAGCGCCTCGAAGGTCTCCATCAGCACCCGCTCGGCCCGCAGCTCGGCGGCCTTGACGTCCTCGCGCAGCGCTTCGCGCGCGCCGTCGTCGACCTTGGGAAAGGCCGCCTTCAGGGTCCGGCGCACGGCCCGGATCGGCTTGAGCACCTGGTCGTCCCAGGCCCGGCCGGCCAGGGCCGCGTCCCGCAGCGCCGCCTCGTCCGCGCCCTCGGCCCACACCGCCCAGAGCAGGAACGAGGTGTTCTGGCCGTGATCGTCCTGCAGCGCCAGGCAGGCCTCCGCCACGCCCGGCCGCGCATAGGCCTCCAGCGTCCATCCCCACAGCGACATGCCTAGACCTCCCCCGTCAGCGGCCCGAGATCCTGCCCCCAGCGCTTCACCGGCTTCCAGGACAGGCCGAAAAGATCGAGCGCCCGGCCCACCGACTGGTCGACCATCTCCTCGAGGCTGGCCGGCCGGGCGTAGAAGGCCGGCAGCGGCGGGGCGATCACCGCCCCCATCTCGGCCAGCCGGACCATGGTGCGCAGGTGCCCCAGGTGCAGCGGCGTCTCGCGCACCATCAGCACCAGGGGGCGGCGTTCCTTGAGGGTGACGTCGGCCGCGCGGGTCAGCAGCGACGAGGTCACGCCGGTGGCGATCTCGCTCATGCTGCGCACCGAGCAGGGCGCGATGATCATGCCGAGCGTCGGGAACGAGCCCGACGAGATCGAGGCGCCCACGTCGCCGGCCTTGTGCGCGACGTCGGCCCGGGCGCTGACCTCGGCCGGGCTCAGCGCGGTCTCCTGGGCCAGGGTCAGGGCGGCGGCCTTGGACAGGATCAGGTGGCTCTCGACGCCCAGCTCGCGGCAGGCGTCCAGCACGCGCAGGCCATAGACCACGCCGCTGGCGCCGGAGACGCCGACCACCAGGCGTTCAGCTTTGCTCATGCCTTGTATCTCCACCGCCGGTTTCAAGGCGTGAGCGACCGCCAGCCCACTGCAAACATATGTGATCTGACAGGTCAGACCAGCGGGTGTTCACTCTTCGAGACAGTAAGTTCGACAAGGAGATGACACGTCATGGCCGTCGAAGCCCGTATCCGTGAACTTGGCTCCCGCCACCAGAACCTGGAGCGGATGATCGAGGAGGAGACGAACAGACCGGCCGCAGACGCCACCAAGTTGAAGGCGCTGAAGCTCAAGAAGCTGAAGCTCAAGGAGGAGATCGCGGCCCTGGGCGCGCAAGCGCACTAGGCTTCGCCTCCTCTTCGTCCGGACGGGTGGGGGCCGGACGCCAGACGACCCCGCGATCGCCTCCACGGGTCCCCGGAGACGATCGGAGGGGCCGTCTGCGCGTCTGCTTGAGCGCAGCCGCCCCCTCGGTTCCTAGTCTTCCTCGCCGTCCTCGTCGTCGAAGTGCGGCGGCTCGGCCGAATGGGGCTGATCGTCGGCCGCGGCGCTGACCGCGCCGGTTTCCGAGGCCGGCTCCAGGGTCGGCCCGTCGACGATGCCGCGCCGGGCGTCGTCCTTGGCCTTCTTGTCGGCCGCCTTCTTCACCACCGCGTCCAGTTCCAGTTGCGAGGCCAGGCCGAGCGTCACCGGATCGACCGGCTTGATGTTGGCCGAGTTCCAGTGGCTGCGGTTGCGGACCTGGTCGATGGTCGCCTTGGTGGTGCCCAGCAGGCGGGCGACCTGGCTGTCGGCGACTTCCGGGTGATTGCGGATGAACCAGGCGATGGCGTCCGGGCGGTCCTGGCGGCGCGACACCGGGGTGTAGCGCGGCGCCTTCTTCACCGGCTTGAGCAGTTCGGCGTGGCGGCTCTTCTGGGCCTTCATCCGGTACTTGTCGTTGGTCTGGGCCTTGTCCAGTTCCTCGCGCGAGAGCTGGCCGTTGGCGATCGGGTCGGCGCCGCGAATGTCGCGCGCCACTTCGCCGTCGGCGATGCCCTTCACTTCCAGCGGATGCAGGCCACAGAAGTCGGCGATCTGATCGAAGGTCAGCGAGGTGTTGTCGACCAGCCAGACGGCGGTCGCCTTCGGCATCAGAATGTCGGTCATGACGGTCTTTCCAAAATGACGGCGCCCGGCCTTTCGGCCGGGCGGTGCAATCAAGCAGACCGTCATATAGGCCCGTTCCGCGCTCAAGAAAACGACAATCCTCAAGCACCGCGCAAGCCGGCGTGCGTGTAGCACAAGCAAATGGTCGCGTCAGGGATGTTCCCTAAAGACATTTGCGGCGGGCGTGCCAAAGTCTCCTCAACAACGACCCTTCAGGGAGGGCTCAGGAATGAGAGGCGCGGTCCTGCCGATCGCCGCTGCAGCGCTGCTGTCGGCCTGCACCACCACGACACCTCATCGGACCGCGGCCGCGTCGGCCCCGCAGAAGGACTATAGTCACATGTCCTGTCGCGAGCTCGCCGCCGAGCTGGCCCTCACCGAACGCGCCTACATGTCGACCACGCGCCGCCAGCGCCCGGCCAGCGAAGGGGCGAGCGCCCAGGCCTATCTGTTCCCGGCCTCGCTGGGCGCCGCGCCGCCGGTCGCTTCGGCCAAGCTGGAGGCCAGGCTCGACGACCTGCGCCGCGCCTCGCGGGCGAAACGCTGCTCCAGCGCCTGGCGCAGCTACGACACCGCCACGGCATAGTCACATAACGGCGATTGCCGAGCGCCGCGGAGCCGCCTAGCAATGAGCGCATGACCCCCGTCGCTCTACCGGTGATCGGCACGCCCAGGACCATCGTCGGCGGCCGCTCGGCCCATGACGGCTATCAGCGCGGCTGGGGCCTGATGCATGCCGGGGTCGCCGACCTGGTGGCCCGCCATCCGCTCTACCAGGCCGGCCTCGAGGCTTCCGGCGGCTGGTCGGTGATGGTCGAATCCAAGCGCATGAACCTGTTCCTGATCCTGACCTCGTTCTTCGCAGGCCTGGACGGCCAGGACGTGATCGAGTTCGGGTCCTACCGGGGCGGCAACGCCCTGTTCATGGCCCGGGTGCTGTGGGACGTGGCGCCGGGGGCCAAGGTCTATGCCTGCGACACCTATGAGGGGATGCCCGCCACCGACGCCGGGCGCGACCTGCACGGCGCCGGCGATTTCGGCGACAGCTCCTGCGAGGCGCTGGTCCAGCGCCGCGACGCGCTGGGCCTGACCAACCTGGTGGTGGTCAAGGGCCTGTTCCAGGACACCTTCCCCGCCATCGCGCGCGAACGTCCGTGCTTCGGCCTGGCCCACATCGACTGCGACATCTATTCGGCCGTGAAATATACCCAGGCCGAGGTCTGGCCGCTGATGTCGCGGGGCGGATACGTGGTCTATGACGACGCCGACACCCCCTCCTGCCTCGGCGCCACCGAGGCGGTCGAAGAGCTGGTGATGCAGCGCAAGCTCCACTCCGAACAGGTCTGGCCCCATTGGGTGTTCCGCGCTGGCCTCTAGACTCGCCCGCCGCTAGCCTCTGAAAAAACAGAGGACGGGTGGAAATGGGCAGGTACGGCCAGGCGGCGCTTGAGGCGCTGAACTTCATCGAGGCGCAGCGCGCGCCCGGAACCGCCGTCTGGCGGAGCAACGACCACCCCAAGGCGCGCCCGGCCCACACGCTCTATCACGGCGCCGGCGGCGTCATCCTGCTGCTGCTGGAGCTGCACGCCCAGTCCGGCGAGCCCGCCTTGATGGAGAAGGCGATCGCCGCCGGCGACGAGATCCTCGCCCACATCGAGACCTTGGGCGAGCTCTCGGTGAACGCGTCCACCGGCTGGGGCGGCTATGTCTTCGTGCTGGGCGAACTGGCCAAGGCCACCGGACTGGACCGCTATCGCGACGGGGCGGTCGCCTGTCTTGCGCGCGTGGAAGCGGCCGCCACGCCGCTGGGCGCCGGGGTCGGCTGGATCGAACCGATGCCGTTCTCCGACATCACCGGCTTCACCGGCGATCGCGAGATCTACGACCAGTCGGTCGGCGCGGCCGGGGTGATCCTGACCCTGCTCTACGCCCAGGACCTCTATCCCGGCGCCCTGCCGCTGGCGGTCGCGGCGGGCGAGCGGCTGCTGGAGGTCGGCGAGGCGACGCCGGACGGCCTGCGCTGGCGGATGATGGCCGACATGCCGTTCCAGTTCACCGCGCCGAACTTCGCCCACGGCGGGGCGGGCGTCGGCTACGCCCTGCTGCAACTGCACCGCGCCACCGGCGAGGCCCGCTATCTCGACGCCGCCAAGGAGGCCGCGCGCTATGTGATGAGCCGCAGCCACCCGGTCGGCGCCGGGCGGCTGGTCTGCCACAACGAGGACACCCGCAAGCCGATCTTCTATCTCTGCGCCTGCCACGGCCCGGCGGGGACCGGCCGCCTGCTGCTGGAGCTGCACGCGGTGACCGGCGAGGCGCAGTGGGCGCAGGCCCTGGACCAGTTGGTGGCCGGCATCGCGGGCGCCGGCGCCCCGGAAGAACGCTCGGCCGGCTTCTGGAACAATCATGGCCAGTGCTGCGGCGATGCCGGCGTGGGCGAGTTCGCCCTGCTGCTGGCCCGCCGCACGGGCGGGCCGGCCTATCTGGACCTGGCCCGGCGCTGCGCCGAGGTGATCCTGGGCGCCAGCGAGGCCGAAGACGGCCAGCGCCGCTGGCGCCAGGCCGAGCACCGCGACCGGCCCGACTTCATCCAGGCCCAGACCGGCTACATGCAGGGCGCCGCCGGCATCGCCAGCTTCCTGCAGCACCTGGACGGCGTGCTGGCCGGCGAGCCGGTGAAGATCGCCATGCCGGACTGGCCGGCGATGGAGGCCTAGTCCAGCGGGCGGCGGCCGACGATCCGCAGGCCATAGCCGCCCGAGCCCGGCAGCACCGTGGTCGAGTTCGACAGCAGCTCCATGTCGCGCACGCCCAGGTCCAGCAGGATCTGGGCCCCGACGCCGTAGTCGCGCAGCACGGCCGCGCCGTGGTCGGCGCCCGGCTCGGCGCCGTAGCGTTCCGACAGCCAGGCCGGATTGGAATCGCGGATGAACACCGCCACCCCGGCGCCGTCATAGGCGGAGATGGCCTCCAGCGCCTTGGGCACGAAGTCCCGGCGCGCCTCGGCGTGGCCCAGCATGTCGGCGGCGAAGTCGACGCGGTGCATGCGCACCAGGGTCGCCTTGTCCGGATCGATCTTGCCCTTGGTCAGGACCACATGCTCGGTCTTGTCGAGGATGTTGCGGTAGATGACCATCCGGAAGCGGCCGCCATAGGCGCTGTCGAACGGCGTCTCCAGCACCCGCTCCACCTGCCGCTCGGTGCGGCGGCGATAGGCGATCAGGTCGGCGATGGCGCCGATCTTCAGGCCATGCAACTGGGCGAAGGCGACCAGGTCGGGCAGCCGGGCCATCGACCCGTCGTCCTTCATGATCTCGCAGATCACCCCGGCCGGGTTCAGGCCGGCCATGCGGCTGATGTCGACCGCGGCCTCGGTATGGCCGGCGCGGACCAGCACGCCGCCGTCCTTGGCGACCAGCGGGAAGACGTGGCCGGGCGAGACGATGTCGTCGGCGCCCTTGGTCGGATCCACCGCCACGGCGATGGTGTGGGCGCGGTCATGGGCCGAGATGCCGGTGGTCACCCCCTCGCGCGCCTCGATCGAGACGGTGAAGGCGGTGCCGTGACCCGACTGGTTGTCGATGGCCATCGGCGGCAGGCGCAGGGTCCGCGCGCGCTCGGCGCTGATCGACAGGCAGATCAGGCCGCGCGCATGCTTGGCCATGAAGTTGATCTGGTCGGGCGTGGCGAACTGCGCCGGGATGATGACGTCGCCCTCGTTCTCGCGATCCTCGGCGTCGACCAGGATGTAGGGCCGGCCGTTGCGGGCGTCCTCGATGATGTCCTCGATCGGCGAGATGGCCGACTCGTGGGGCGCTTCCTCGGATCCGGAGCCGGATCCGCTGGGCGAAACGAGGTGGGGGCGGGTCATAGGCGAGCTTTCATCTTGGCGAAGTCCAGCACCTGCTCTCCGACGGTGGCTAGCTGCCAGGCGTCCTTCGCCTCGATGCAGCCGCCCTCCGCGTCGAACAGACCGCCGGCGGCGTTCAGGGCCGCGCCGAACGGCGTCGGCCAGCCCCGCAGCGCATGTACGATCGATCGCAGGGTGGTCAAGGTGGTTCCGGCCGCCTGCCAGCCCTCGGCGGTAATGACGCAGCCCACCGCCCGGTCGGTCAGGTAGGGCCGCGCGTCCTCGCGCAGCAGCTCCAGGGTGTCGAGCGCGTTCTTCATCACGCCGGAGATCGAGCCGTGATAGCCGGGGCTGGCGACGATGATCCCGTCGGCGACGCGGACTGCTTCGGCCAGTTCGCTCTGCTCGGGCGTCGGTTCGGGGACGGCCGGGTTGTAGATCGGCAGGCGCGAGAGGAAGTCGCCGCCCAGCAGGCGGGTCTCCCCGCCCCCGGCCTCGACCGCGCGCAGGGCGATGGTCAGGGCGCGTTCGGTGCTCGAGCCCGGCCGGGTGGTGCCGCCGATGCCGACGATCAGCGGCTTGCGCGAACTCATGACTGCGCCTCGAACAGCTTCTTCAGTTCCGTCTTCACGATCTTGCCGTTGGCGTTGCGCGGCAGGGTCTCGGGCCAGAAGCGGACCTCGACCGGAACCTTGAACGCCGCCAGGCGCGCACGGACGAAGGCGCGCAGTTCGTCCTCGTCCGCCGTTCCGCCCGGCTTGAGGTGGACCACCGCGACCGGCTCCTCCCCCAGCGTCTTGTGCGGCCGGCCGACCAGGGCGGCGTCCATCACGTCCGGGTGGTCGTAAAGCACGTTCTCGACCTCGACGCAGTAGATGTTCTCGCCGCCGCGGATCAGCATGTCCTTGGCCCGGTCGATGATGAAGAGGAAGCCCTCCTCGTCGATCCGCGCCAGGTCGCCGGTGCGCAGCCAGCCCTCGACGAAGGTCTCGGCCGTGGCCTCCGGCTTGTTCCAGTAGCCCTTCACGACCTGCGGCCCCTTGACCCACAGCTCGCCCACGGCCCCCGGCGCCAGGATGGTGACGCCGTCGGCCGGGTCGCGGATCTGCATCTCGCCCACCGGCGCGGCGGGGCCGGCGCTGGCCGGGCGGTTCTCGTAGTCCCTGCCCAGGTGCGAGGTGAAGGTGGCGGTGGTCTCGGTCATGCCCCAGCCGTTGCCGGGCTGCGAGGCCGGGAACACCTCGACGATCTTGCGGACCAGCTCGGGCGCCGAGGGCGCTCCGCCATAGGCCACCGACTGCAGGGACGAGAGGTCGTACTTGCCGCGGGCCGGATGCTCGATCAACTGCCAGGCGATGGTCGGCACCCCGCCGGTGGAGTTGACCTTCTCGCGCTCGATCAGCGCCATGGCCGGCTCGGTGTCCCAGCGGCGCATCAGCACGATCTTGCCGCCCGCGTTCAGGGCCGGCGACAGGTTGGCCGACAGGCCGGTGGCGTGGAACATCGGCACCACCAGCAGGCTGACCCGCTGGGGCAGCTTGTGCGGATCGCTCTCCGGCAGCGGCTGGCCCGCGCGCAGGAAGTTGCGCGTCGCCGCGATGCCGCTGGCCATGATGTTCGAGGTCATGTTGCGGTGAGTGCCAAGCGCGCCCTTCGGCTTTCCGGTGGTGCCGGAGGTGTAGAGGATGGTGGCGTCGTCGTCGGGCGCCAGGGCCACGTCGGGCAGCGGCTGGTCGGGCAAGGCGCCCCAGTCGTTGACCTTGCCGATGACGTCCTCCAGCCGGCGCACCTTCGGATCGGTCGGCTCGGCCGCCAGGCGCGGGGCGTAGACCTTTTCCAGGGCCGGCAGGTTCGGGAACGAGTCCAGGATCCGCTCCAGCCGCTCGTCGTCGACGATGGCGACCTTGGTCCCGGAGTCGGCCAGGCCGTACTCCAGCTCAGGCCCGGTCCACCAGGCGTTCAGCGGCGTGACGATCGCCCCGGCCAGGATCCCGGCCCAGAAGGCCACCGGCCATTCGGGGATGTTGCGCATGATGACGGCGACGCGGTCGCCTTTCTTCACCCCGTCGGCCTGCAGTTGCACGGCCAGGGCGATGGTGGCCCGGGCGAAGCTCTCGAAGGTGGCGCGGTCGTCCTCGTAGACCAGGAACTCGCGGTCCTTGAAGGTGCGGCCGTTCAGGAAGATGTCGCGCAGGGTCGGCGGCGCGTTCTTCCAGGTCCGGGTGGCGATCCCGCGGATCACCTTCTCCTCGATCTCGAAGCGCTGGCCCGGCGCGGTGAGCCGGGCGTGGGCCTCGGCCAGCGTCATGACGGGCCAGGCGGGCGCGGCCGGCGGTGCGGAATCGGTCTGAACGTCGGTCACGAAAATCCTCGAAATCGAATAGCTCAAATAGGCAGGGCGGCTTCCAATCAGAAGCCGCCCCACACACTAGTCCCATGCTCTCGCGGCGGTACAGCCGTTAGGCGCTCGCCGTGCTTTTGCCGCGCTCGGCCCGATAGGCTTCCTTCAGCTCGGCCAGCTCCTTGGCGTACTTCTCCTCGGCCGCCTCCTTGAGGCGCGGGATGTGGTAGTTCGGGAACAGGTCGTTGTCGGGCCGGTAGTCCTTCAGCACCTGCTTGGCCAGGGTGACCTTGTGGACCTCGGTCGGCCCGTCGGCGATGCCCATGACCAGGCTCGACGTCACCATGTGCATGAACGGCATCTCGTTGGAGACGCCGAGCGCGCCGTGCAGGTGGGCGGCCTTGGTGGCCACGTCGTTATAGACCTTGGGCATCGCGACCTTGATGGCGGCGATGTCCTTGCGGACCAGGTTGTAGTCCTTGTGCTTGTCGATCAGCCAGGCGGTGCGCAGCACCAGCAGGCGGAACTGCTCGACCGCGATCCAACTGTCGGCGATCTGCTCCTGCACCATCTGCAGGTCGGCCAGCTTGCCGTCGCGGGTGGTGCGCGAGACCGCCCGGCGGCACATCAGGTCCAGGGCGTGCTTGCAGGCGCCGACCGTGCGCATGGCGTGGTGCACGCGCCCGCCGCCCAGGCGGACCTGGGCGATGACGAAGGCCGCGCCGCGCTCGCCCAGCAGGGCGTCATAGGGCACCCGGACGTTGTTGTAGCGGACATAGCCCTCGGTCCCGTTGCCGATCTCGCCGCTGCCGACGCCGACATTGCGGATGATCTCGACGCCGGGGGTGTCGGTCGGCACCAGGAAGATCGAGGTGCGGCGGTAGGGGTCCTTGGCGTCCGGGTCGGTGACCGCGTACAGCACCAGCACCTTCGAATAGCGGGCGTTGGTCGAGAACCACTTCTCGCCGTTGATCACCCACTCGTTCCCGTCCAGCACCGCGCGGGTCTTGAAGGTCAGCGGGTCGGAGCCGCCGGTCGGCTCGCTCATCGAGAAGGCCGAACGGATGTCGCCGTTGAGCAGCGGCCAGAGGTACTGCTCCTTCTGCTTGTCGGTGCCGTAGTGGGCGATGATCTCGGCGTTGCCGGTGTCGGGCGCCTGGCAGCCGAAGATGGTGGGGGCCAGGCTGTTGCGGCCCAGCTTCTCGTTCATCAGGCCGAGCTTGAGCTGGCCATAGCCCTGGCCGCCCAGTTCGGGGCCGAGGTGGCAGGCCCACAGCCCCTGGGCCTTCACCTTCTCCTGCAGCGGCTTGATGAACTTCTCGCGCCCCAGGGAGCCGCGCACCGCCAGGCCGAGCTGCGAGAGCGGCTCGACCTCCTCGCGCATGAAGTCCTCGATCCAGTCGAGCTTCTTCTGGAACTCCGGGTCGGTTTCAAAATCCCAGGCCATCTGGCGCCTCCCATACGCTCGCACGGAGCCGAATTTTTCAAAATATCGGTATGGACGGTCGCGCGACCGTCCGGAAATCCTGCGCCCGGACAGCCGCTTAGGTCGCCGGGCCCGCGGCCATTATCAAACGCTTGTTTGCCGGACGCAACGGCGCCGGCGCCGCCCCGGCGTGTTTTTCTAGGATCGGCCCTACTCGGCCGGGGCCTTGGCCGGAAGCGCATGACGGGCCGCCTCGTCGACCACCTCGGTCTCCTCGGCCACCGACGGCGGGCTCATGCCGGTGTCGGGCGCCGCGCCCATCGGAATGCCCTCCATCAGCCGGGACTTGCGCCAGCCGCCCCAGCGGTAATAGGCCGCCGCCAGCACCAGCGAGATTATCGAGCCCAGCGGGAAGCTCCACCAGACGGCGTCCTGGCCGAGGGTCGGCTGCAGGAACTGCGCGAACGGGATGCGCACCAGCCACATCGAGATCAGCAGGCCCAGCAGCGGCGGCCACACCGCGCCGGTGGCGCGGATGATCCCGTTGAGCACGAACGCCATGCCGAACGGGATGAAGCCCCACAGCGCGAAGGCGTTGATATGCATGGCGATGGCCATCGACGGGCTGCCGGCCGGCAGGAACGCCATCAACACCCAGGGCTCGACCAGATAGATCAGCGCCACCGGCAGGCCGGTCATCAAGGCGGCGATCATCACCCCCTTGCGGGCGATCTGGCCCACCCGGTCCATGCGTCCGGCGCCGACGTTCTGGGCCGCCATCGAGGAGACCGCCGCGCCCAGCGCCATGGCCGGCATCTGGATATAGGTCCAGAGCTGGATCGCCGCCCCGTAGCCGGCCGCCGTGGCCGAGCCGTAGGCGTTGACGAAGCGGATCATCATCACCGCCGCCCCCGAGATCACCAGCATCTGCAGGGCCATCGGGAAGCCCTTGACCACCAGCGTGCGGATGATCGCCAGCTCGGGCTTGAACAGCCGCCAGTCGGCGCGCTTGAGGATCAGCACGCTATCGGTGCGGTAGAGATAGATGATCATCGCCACCAGGGTGATGTTCTGGCTGATCAGGGTGGCCGTCGCCGAGCCGGCGATCCCCAGGCGCGGGAACGGCCCGAAGCCGGTGATCAGCAGCGGGTTCAGGATCACGTCCAGCCCCACCGCCGCGACCGAGAACCAGAACGGGGTCTTGGAGTCGCCCGCCCCCCGCTGCGCCATCATCACGAACGAGAAGAAGTACATGAACGGCATGGCCGCGAAGATCACCCGCAGATAGGTGATCGCATCGCGCGTGGCGTCCGGCGGCGTCTGCATGAGCTTGAGGATCGCCGGGGTCAGCATGTAGCCGGCCACCCCGACCGACAGCGACAGCAGCAGGAAGAAGGTCGAGGCCGACCCCACCACCCGCTTGACCATGGCGATGTCCTTGCCGCCGACCGACTGCGAGATCAGCAGGTTGGCGGCCATGGTCATGCCGAACACCGCGCCCAGCATCAGGAAGAAGATGTTGTTGGCGTTGACCGTGGCGGTCAGGGCCGCCTCGCCCAGCACGTGGCTGACCCAGATGGCGTTGGCCGATCCGTTCAGCGACTGCAGGATGTTCGAGCCCAGCACCGGCAGGGCGAATATGATCAGGGTCTTGCCGATCGGACCCGTGGTCAGGTCCTGCATTCCGCTCGGACGACCGGCTTGGGCCGCATGGCCCCTGTTCACCGCTGAATTCACATCGCTCCCCAAGGCGCTGAAGAATAGGCGCCGGCCTGCCGCTCGACCTCGCCCTTGAAATGAGGGCGCTGCTTTGCTTGACGCCCCGGGCGGCAGACGAACGGACTGTAGGCGCGGGTCTGCGCCGCCTCAAGCGCGCGAAACGCGCTTTCGCGGGAAGAGATCCTGCGGCGGGCGCGCTATACGCTCGCCAGGCGGCTCCGCACCCGGCCATAGGCCAGGTAGACAACGACGCCGATCGCGTTCCAGATCAGGAAGTTGACCAGGGTCGACACCGGCAGGGTCGTGAACAGGTAGAGGCAGCCGGCCACGGCCGCCGGCCCCACGAACCACCACAGCGGCGTGCGGAACGGCCGCGGCAGCTCGGGCGCGCGGCGGCGCATCAGCATCATCGCGATCGCCGTGGCGATGAAGGCCAGCAGGGTCCCGGCGTTGGCCAGGGCGGCGATCTCGTTCAGCGGCAGGAAGCCGGCGATGGAGGCCGCCACCACCCCGGTCAGGATGATCACCGGGGCCGGGACGCCCCGCCGCCCGACCCGCGAAAGCCCGCGCGGCAGCAGGCCGTCGCGGGTCATGGCGAAGAAGATGCGGCTCTGGCCGAACATGAAGACCATGATCACGGTCGGCAGGGCGACCACCGCCGCGCCGGCGACCACGGCGGCGACCTGCGGATGACCCAGGCCGCGCAGGATGAAGGCTAGGGGCTCGGGGCTCCTGGAGAACACGTCGAACGGCGAGGCGCCCAGGGCCGCGGCCGCGACGATCATGTAGATGGCGGTGCAGGCGAACATCGACCCGATGATGCCGATGGTCAGGTCGCGGCCCGGATTCTTGGTCTCTTCCGCCGCCGTCGAGATGGCGTCGAAGCCGTAGAAGGCGAAGAAGATGATGCCCGCCGCGGCGGCCACCCCGCGCTTGACCCCGTCGGCGTCCATGGTCGCGCCGAAGCCGAACGGGGCGAAGGGCTCGAAGTGGGCCGCGTTGAACGCCGGGATGGTCAGGGCCACGAACGCCGCCAGGGCGACGATCTTCACCAGCACCAGGATGAAGTTGACCGTGGCGCTCTCGCGCGTGCCGACCAGCAGCAGGCCGGTGACGACCAGGGTGATCAGGATGGCCGGGAGGTTGATGATCCCGCCCGCGTGCGGCCCGGCCAGCAGGGCCTGGGGCACGGCCCAGCCGGCCTGCTGCATCAGCCCGCCGGCATAGCCCGACCAGCCCACGGCCACGGTCGAGCAGACGACGGTGTATTCGAGGATCAGGCTCCAGCCGACCACCCAGGCCGCCAGCTCGCCCATGCCGACATAGGAATAGGTATAGGCGCTGCCCGCCTGCGGCATCATCGTCGACATCTCCGCATAGCAGAGCGCGGCGAAGGCGCAGACCGCGCCGGCCAGGGCGAAGGACAGGATCACCGCCGGGCCCGCCAGGCCAGCGGCCACGCCGGTCAGGGTGTAGATGCCGGTGCCGATGATCGCGCCCACGCCCAGGGCGACCAGGTGCGGCCAGCCCAGGGTCGGTATCAGGCCATGCCCGTCGTGGGACGGCGGCGGCCCCATCGACTTGCGACGCGTCACGAAACTCATCGAGGTCCCCCCGAGGGCTTTTCTTGTCGCCGCGACCATGGCGCGGCGCGGGCGAGACTTGAAGTGGGATGATTCTTCGCCGTCCGGCGAGGCGGGTTGGCCGAAAATACCTTGGCCAGGGCCGCCGCAGGCGCCAGCTTTCCTGAACTCGTTGTGAAGGTGGACTGATCATGCGTCTGGCGGCCCTGGCCCTCATCCTCGCCCTCGGGGCCGCGCCCGCCTTGGCCGACGACGCCGCCATCGGGAAACTGATCGCCGACTACGGGGCCTACAGCCTGTCGCAGAACCCGATCGAGGCCGGCCAGCAGGGCGAGCGCGCCGCGCTCTCGCGCCTGCCCGACAACTCGCCCGCCGCCGACGCCGCCCGGGCGAAGGCGCTGAAGGGCTTCGCCGCCCAGGTCGCCGCGCTCGATCCGGCCGGCCTGTCCGACGAGGGCCGGATCAATCGGGAGTTCCTGGCCTGGACGCTCGAGCGCCAGCTCCGCAGCCTGGCCTTCGACGAGGCGCGGATGCCGTTCTCCTCGGACGGCGGCTTCCATTGGACGCTGGGCTATCTCGCCGCCTCGACCCCGATGCGCAGCGCCGCCGACGCCCGGGCCTGGATCGACCGCCTGAACGCCGCCCCGGCCTACTACGCCACCGAGATCGCCAACGCCCGGCGCGGCGCCAGGACCGGCTTCACCCAGCCGCGCGGCACGGTCGAACAGGTGATCGCCCGCGCCAGGGAGCAGATCGCGATCCCGGTGGAAGACGACCCGCTGCTGGCGCCGCTCGACCGCCTGCCGGCCGAGGTTCCCGCGGCCGAAAGGGCGGCCCTGCGCGCGCAGGCCATCGCCGCGATCGGCGGCAGGCTGCGCCCGGCCCAGGCGCAGTTCGTGACCTTCCTGGAAACCGAGTACCTGCCCCGGGCCCGCAAGGCCCTGGCGGCCCGCAGCCTGCCGGGCGGCGAGCGCTACTACGCCTGGCTGGTGCAGGACCACACGACCACCGACCTCACCCCCGACCAGATCCACCAGAACGGCCTCGCCGAAGTCGCCCGCATCCGCAAGGAGATGGACGGCGTCATCGCCGAGACCGGCTTTGCGGGCGACTTCGCGGCCTTCCAGGCCCACCTGCGCAGCGACCCGCGGTTCTACGCGACCAGCCGCGAGGCCCTGCTGGAAAAGGCCTCGGAGATCGCCAAGCGGATCGACGACCAGCTTCCCGCCTGGTTCGCCACCTTGCCGCGCCTGACCTACGGCGTGCGTCCGGTCCCGGCCGACATCGAGAAGAGCTACACCACCGGCCGCTATTTCCCCGGCAATCCCGCCCTGGGCGTCGCCGGCGGCTACATGGTCAACACCTACGACCTACCCCAGCGGCCGCTCTACGAGCTGCCGGCCCTGACCCTGCACGAGGCCGTGCCCGGCCATCACCTGCAGATCGCGCTCGGCCAGGAGGCGCAGGGCGTCCCCTACTTCCGCCGCGAGGCGAACGTCACCGCCTTCACCGAGGGCTGGGGCCTCTATGCCGAGAAGCTGGGCGGCGAGATGGGCGTCTACCGTAACGCCTACGAGCGATTCGGCCGCCTGTCCTACGAGATGTGGCGCGCCTGCCGGCTGGTCGCCGACACCGGCCTGCACTGGAAGGGCTGGAGCCTGGACCAGGCCCGCGAGTGCTTCGCCAGGAACTCGGCCCTCTCGCCGCTCAATATCGAGATCGAGCTGGCGCGCTACGTCTCCTGGCCGGGCCAGGCCCTGGCCTACAAGACCGGTGAGATGAAGATCCTCGCCATCCGCGAGCGGGCCAGGGCGGAGCTGGGCGAGAAGTTCGACATCCGCCGTTTCCACGACGCCATGCTGCTGGCCGGCCCGATGCCGCTCGACATGCTGGAACGCCGGATGGACGCCTGGATCGCGGCGGAAAAGGCGAGGTAGGGCCCTTCGTCGGGAGGGCGGTCGCAGATGGCGCGGTCGCCCATCGCCTCCGATCGTCATCCCCGGCCGCGTCGGCGTGCCGGGGATCCATACGCGCCAGGGATCGCCGGCGGACCTCGGCGAAGGGTGATCAGTCGGGCCAGAGTTCCTGGACGTCGCCCTTGCGGTTCAGCACCCGCACCGCCCGCTTGACCACCGCCAGCAGCCGCTCCTTGCGGGCCTGCTCATCATAGGTCATCGCGCCGCGGGCCAGGCCCTCCAGCAGGAAGCGGCCGAGGTCGCGGCTGGTCTGGAAGCGCGGGTCCACCCCGGCCTGGGCCAGGGCCAGGAACCGGTCGCCCACCTGGTTGCGGTCGAAGGCGCTCTGGGCGTCGGCCAGGCGCACGCGCAGCATGGCGTCGGTGCGGGCCGCGGCCTCCAGCTCGGCGAAGGCGATGAACGGAATTTCGTGCAGCAGCGCCCAATAGGCGTCGATGGCGTGCTCGGCCGCGTCCACGCCCGGCGCCATCGGCCCGGATGCCGCTTGTTCAAACAGCCGCGCCCGTTCCACCTCGATGTGGGTGATCGCCGCCTCGACCAACTCCTCGCGGCTGGCGAAATGATAGAGCATCGCGCCGCGCGTCAGGTTCGCGGCGTCGGCGATCATCGCGTTCGTCGCCGCGTGATAGCCGTTTTCGGCAAACAGCCTCATGGCCGCGTCAAGGATACGCGCGCGGGTACGCCGAGACTTCGGCGTCTCCTTCGCAGGATAGGTTCGGGCGTCCATTGGACCTTGTTTCGGGAGACCTGGGGAGGGTCGGCCTTCCCAAACCCTTAATTCAAAAGGCGCCGCGACAAAAGGGCTAGAGGCGGTTTCATGAGACTGACATGCAATCAGCCTAACCGATGAGCAGTTCTGGCCGGCCAAGGGGGCGCGGAGTGACAGATCTGGCGATCCGCAACTACCGCGCGGTGTTCATCTCGGACATTCATCTGGGCACGAAAGGCTGCCAGGCCGAACTTCTGCTCGACTTCATCCGGCACATGGAGTGCGAGACGCTCTATCTGGTCGGCGACATCATCGACGGCTGGAAGCTGCGCTCGGGCTGGCACTGGCCCCAGGCCCACAACGACGTCGTCCAGAAGATCCTGCGCATGGCCCGCAAGGGCGTGAACGTGATCTACGTCCCCGGCAACCACGACGACCGCGTGCGCGAGTTCGTCGGCGTCCACTTCGGCGGCGTGGTGGTGGCGCGCGACGCCATCCACGAGACCGCCGACGGCAAGCGCTTCCTGGTCCTGCACGGCGACGAGTTCGACGGGGTGGTGCAGCACGCCAGGTGGCTGGCCTTCGTCGGCGACTACGCCTACCGGGCGCTGATCGCGACCAACACCCTGTTCAACCGCGTCCGCCGGCGCATGGGCTTCGGCTACTGGAGCCTCTCGGCCTTCCTGAAGACCAAGGTCAAGAACGCCCTGCAGTTCGTCGAGAACTTCGAGGCCGCCGTCGCCGACGAGGCGCGCCGCCGCGGCGTCGACGGCGTCATCTGCGGCCACATTCACAAAGCCGAGATGCGCGACATCGACGGCATCGCCTATATCAACGACGGCGACTGGGTGGAGAGCTGCTCGGCGCTGGTCGAACATCACGACGGCAGCCTGGAAATCCTCCACTGGGCCAAGCTGCGCTCGTGGTCGGCCATCGACCGGACCATCCGCCTGGTCGAGCCGGCGCCGGAGCCCGAGGCCCTGCCCACCCCAGCCGCGGCCTGACCCCCCAGGTCAGCCCTGATTGACAGCCCCACTGATTTGGTGACAGTCCCGCTGTCATGTTACCGCCGACACGCTACGCTTCGAGCCTGCGCGACCGCCAGAAACAGGCGACCCGCGACCAGATCATGCACGCCGTGGCGCGCAAGCTGGAATCGGGGCCGCTGGAGGACCTCAGCTTCGCGGAGATCGCCGCCGAGGCCGAGGTCGGCGAGCGCACCGTCTATCGTCATTTCCCCACCAAGGAAGCGCTGCTGGGCGCCTTCTGGGCCTGGCTGCAGGCCCAGGCGCTGACGCCGGCGCGGCCGGCCGCCCGCATCCGCGACGCCATCACCGCCCCGCGCGAGAACGGCCACAAGCCGATGCGCATCCTGCTGGTCACCGACGCCTGGGAGCCGCAGGTCAACGGCGTGGTCCGCACGCTCTCGCGCGTGGTCGGCGAGCTGAAGGACCTGGGCCACTCCGTCGAGGTGATCAGCCCCGACCAGTTCAAGACCTTCCCGCTGCCGACCTATCCCGAGATCAAGGTCGCCCTGGCCGCCCACGAGCCGGTGCAGGAGCGCTTCAAGGCGTTCGAGCCCGAGGCCATCCACATCGCCACCGAAGGCCCCCTGGGCCTGGCCGCGCGCCGCATCTGCGTCGAATGGAAGCTGCCGTTCACGACCAGCTACCACACGCGCTTCCCGGAGTACGTCTCGGCCCGCCTGCCTTTGCCGCTGGCCGCCGGCTACGCCTACATGAAGTGGTTCCACAAGCCGTCCGGCCGGATGATGGTCACCACCCCGACCATGAAGGACGAGCTGGAGCGGCACGGCTTCGGCAACATCTCGGTCTGGTCGCGCGGCGTCGACACGGTGATGTTCCATCCTCGGCGCGAGGACGAGCCGGACGTCTATGCGGGCCTGCCGCGGCCGGTCTTCCTCTCCGTCGGCCGCGTCGCGGTCGAGAAGAACATCGAAGCCTTCCTCGGCCTCGACCTGCCCGGGACCAAGGTGGTGGTCGGCGACGGGCCGCAGCGCGAAGAGCTGAAGGAGCGCTATCCGAACGCGGTCTTCACCGGCGCCAAGTTCGGCGACGAGCTGGCCTCGTACTTCTCCTGCGCCGACGTCTTCGTCTTCCCCTCGCTGACCGACACCTTCGGGCTGGTGATCCTCGAAGCCATGGCCGCCGGCGTCCCCGTGGCCGCCTATCCCGCGCCCGGCCCGATCGACATCATCCCCGGCTCGGGCGCCGGCGTCCTGGCCCACAGCGCCACCGAGGGCCTGCGCGAAGCCTGCCTGGAAGCGCTCAAGCTCGACAGCAAGACCGTGCGCGCCTTCGCCGAAGGCTTCTCGTGGAAGGCCTGCGCCGAGGACTTCGTGAAGAATCTCCAGCCCTATCCCGAGCCGGAGAAGACCCGCTTCTGGCGCAAGCTGCGCCGGCTCGCCCGCGTGCGCCGGCGCCGTCCGGAGGCCGCATAAGGACCATCCCATGTCCGCCAGCGTCGAACGCGTCGAGTTCCCCGGCCATTCGGGGGCGACGCTCGCCGCCCGCCTCGACCGGCCCAACGGGCCGATCCGCGCCTACGCCCTGTTCGCGCACTGCTTCACCTGCTCGAAGGACCTGCTGGGCGCGCGCCGCATCGCCGCCGACCTCGCCCGCATCGGGGTGGCGGTCCTGCGCTTCGACTTCACCGGGCTCGGCTCCAGCCAGGGCGAGTTCGCCTCGACCAACTTCTCGTCCAACATCGAGGACCTGCTGGCCGCCGCCGACTACCTGCGCCGCGATCACCGCGCGCCGTCGGTGCTGATCGGCCATTCGCTGGGCGGGGCGGCCGCCCTGGCGGTGGCCAAGGACATCCCGGAGGTCCGCGCGGTGGTCACCATCGCCGCCCCCGCCGATCCGGCCCACGTGCTGAAGAACCTCGGCTCCAGCCTCGAGCAGGTCGAGGCCCAGGGCCAGGCGCAGGTCGAGCTCGGCGGCCGCCGCTTCACCATCAGGCGCCAGTTCGTCGAGGACGTGCGCCGGCGCAGCATCCGTGAGGCGGTCGGCGCGATGAAGAAGCCGCTGCTGATCCTGCATTCGCCGCTCGACCAGACGGTCGGCATCGACAACGCCACCCGTATCTTCCTGGCCGCCAGGCACCCCAAGAGCTTCGTCTCGCTCGACAAGGCCGACCACTTCCTGAGCGATCCGGCCGACGCCGCCTTCGCCGCCGAGGTGATCTCCGGCTGGCTCGGCCGCTACATCGCCGCCGACGCGCCGCAGGGCGAGGACCCGATCGAGCACGTCCGGGTCATGGAGACGGGCGACGGCCAGTTCCAGAACGCCGTCCAGGCCGGCCGCCACCGCCTGTTCGCCGACGAGCCGCAGAGCGTCGGCGGGCTCGACACCGGCCCCTCGCCCTACGACTTCCTGTCGGTGGCCCTGGGCGCCTGCACCTCGATGACGCTGCGCCTCTACGCCGCGCGCAAGGGGCTGGGCCTCGGCCGCATCCAGGTCGACGTCAGCCACCAGAAGATCCACGTCCGCGACGGGGTGGGCGGCGCCGACGGCGTCGCCGCCAAGATCGACTGCTTCACCCGGGTCATCTCGGTCGACGGCGAGCTCAGCGACGACCTGGCCGCCAAGATCGTCGAGATCGCGGGCAAGTGCCCGGTCCATCGCACCCTGGAGAACGGCTCCCAGGTCCGCACCGAAGTGCGCCGCGCCGAGGGCTAGGACCGCACCCGCGCGCCGCGCTCGTACCAGCCCTTGCTGGCGTTCACGATCGCCACCACCGACAGCATGACCGGGACCTCGATCAGCACCCCGACCACGGTCGCCAGCGCTGCGCCGGACTGGAAGCCGAACAGGCTGATCGCCGCGGCCACCGCCAGCTCGAAGAAGTTGCTGGCCCCGATCAGCGCCGAGGGCCCGGCCACGCTGTGCGCCTCGCCGCTCGCGCGGTTGAGCAGATAGGCCAGGCCCGAGTTGAAATAGACCTGGATCAGGATCGGGACCGCCAGCATGGCGATGACGGCCGGCTGAGCGATGATCTGCTCGCCCTGGAAGGCGAACAGCAGCACCAGCGTGGCGAGCAGCGCCGCCAGGGCCGCGGGCGAGAGCCTTGCGAGCACGGCGTCGACCAAGGGTGGGCCGCCGCGCCTGATCAGCGCCGCACGCAGGCTCTGGGCCATGATCACCGGCGCGACGATGTAGAGCCCCACCGACAGCAGCAGCGTCTCCCAGGGCACGGTGATCGCCGACAGCCCCAGCAGCAGCCCGACGATCGGGGCGAAGGCCGCCACCATGATCAGGTCGTTGAGCGCCACCTGGCTGAGGGTGAAGTTCGGCTCGCCCCGGGTCAGGTTGCTCCAGACGAAGACCATCGCCGTGCAGGGGGCCGCCGCCAGGATGATCAGGCCGGCGATGTAGCTGTCGATCTCGCCGGCCGGCAGCCAGGGCCGGAACAGCCAGCCGATGAAGACCGCGCCCAGCGCCGCCATCGAGAACGGCTTCACCGCCCAGTTGACGAACAGGGTCACGCCGATGCCGCGCCAGTGCCGGCCGACGCCGCGCAGGGCGGCGAAGTCGACCTTGATCAGCATCGGGATGATCATCAGCCAGATCAGCCCGGCCAGCGGCAGGTTGACCTGGGCGACCTGGGCCGAGCCGATGGCCTGGAAGACGCCCGGAAACAGATGTCCCAACCCCAGGCCCGCGACGATGCAGAGCGCCACCCACAGGGTCAGGTAGCGTTCGAAGACCGACATGGTCACGACGCCTGCGTGTCGGCGTTTTCGTGGATCTCGCGCAGCCTGGTCTGCAGCGACAACTGGTCGATGGTCTCCAGCGGCAGGCTGAGGAACAGGCGGATGCGCGTTCCCAACTGGCGGGCCGCCTCGGCGAAGGCCGCGGCGATCTCGGCCGGGGTCCCCCGGGCGGCGGCCGGATCGGGGATGCCCCAATGGGCGGTCATCGGCTGGCCCGGCCAGACCGGGCAGACCTCGCCGGCGGCGTTGTCGCAGACGGTGATGACGAAATCGAGCGCCGGCGCGCCGGGACGGGCGAACTCGTCCCAGGACTTCGAGCGGAAATCCGAGGCCGTAAAGCCCAGCGCCTCGACCAGGGCCAGGGCGTGGAGGTTGACCTCGCCCCTGGGCGTGGAGCCGGCGGAATAGGCCTTGAACCGGCCCCCCGCCTCCTTGGTGAGCACCGCCTCGGCGATGATCGAGCGCGCCGAGTTGCCCGTGCAGAGGAACAGGATGTTGTAGGTCATGCGCAGGCTCCGTTGGACGTCAGGCGGCGCAGCAGCCGCCGGCGACCTTCGCCAGCGGCGCGCAGATCTCGGGCGACCCGGCGCAGCAGTCCTCCACCAGGTAGGCGAGCAGTTCGCCCATGGCGTCGTACTGGGCGCGGTAGACGATCGAGCGGCCGTCCCGCTGCGAGGTCACCAGGCCGGCATGGGCCAGGATGGCGAGATTGGTCGACAGGGTGTTGGGCAGCACCTCCAGGCGGCGGGCCAGTTCGCCGGCCGCCAGTCCGGCGCCGCCGGCCTGGACCAGCAGTCGGAAGGCGGCCAGGCGGCCCTCGTGAGCAAGGGCGGCGAGGCTGGCGACGGCGCTTTTCGTTTCCATAATTCCAGAATAATCGAAATATATGACGGATGGAAGACGCCGTTGAAACGAAAAACGCCGCGGACCTTGGGGTCCGCGGCGCTCGCCAGCTCTCCTGGTGCTCGGCTTAGGCGGCCGGGCGCGCCATCGGGGTCAGCTTCTCGGCGACGCCCTGCTGGCCGGCGTGCTGGCCGGCCGGCAGCGGGATCAGGCCGCGGCTCTGCAGGTAGCCGCCCCGGCCCGTCGCCGCGTCGGAGACGAACTCGTTGAGGTATTCCTGCAGGCCCTGGGTCACCCCGATGTGGGCCTTCTTCACGTAGATGTAGAGCGAACGCGACAGCGGGTAGGAACCGTCGGCGATGGTGCTGGACGAGGGCTTCACGCCGTTGACCGCCGCGCCCTTGATCTTGTCCATGTTCTCTTCGAGGTAGGACCAGCCGAAGACGCCCAGCGAGCCGGGGGTCTTGGTCAGGGTGCCGACGATGGCGTTGTCGTTCTCGCCGGCGTCGACCCAGCCGTCCTTGCGCAGCGGATCGACCACTTCCTTGAACTTCTTCTCGTTGTTCGAGCGAAGCTCCTCGGCGGTCGGGAACTTGCGGGCGCCGGCCTCGATGGCCAGTTCGACGAAGGCGTCACGGGTGCCCGAGGTCGGCGGCGGGCCGTAGACGTTGATGCGGTTGCCCGGCAGGCCCGAGCCGATCTCGTCCCAGGTCTGGTAGGGGTTGGGCACGAACTTGCCCTGGCGCAGCACGTTGGCCGCCAGGCCCAGGTACAGGTGCTCGGTCTTGAAGTTGTAGTCGGCGCCGTCCTTGTCGGTGGCCACGACGATGCCGTCGAAGCCGATCTTGATCGCGACGATGTCCTTCACGCCCTTGGCGGCGCAGGCGTCGAATTCCGACTTCTTCATCGGGCGCGAGGCGTTGGCGATGTCCGGATAGGCGTCGCCGACGCCGCCGCAGAACAGCTTGATGCCGCCGCCGGTGCCCAGGCTCTCGACTTTCGGAGCCTTCTTGCCGGTCTTCTTGGCGTAGTTTTCGGCCACGCGGGTGGCGAACGGGAACACGGTCGACGAGCCGGCGGCCCAGACGTAGTCGCGGGCGGCGTGGGCGGGAGCCGAAATCGCCATGACGGAGGCGGCGGCGGCGCTGAAGGCCAGGATCTTCTTCACGGGAGGCTTCTCCTCGAGGGATTGCGGGGTGCGGGACGGCCCGACGGGCCGCCCCGCTGGGGAGGTCTTAGAAGTCGAACTGGGCGCGGAACTGCAGCGTCTCGACATCGACGTCGGCGCCGACGGCGCGGTTGTCGTTCTCGGACTTCGTGTAGTTCGCCATGAACCGCACATAGGGGTGCGGGTACCAGTTGGCGCCGAGTGTCCAGGCCGAGTACTCGCCGGCCGTGGCCGGGACGTTGAAGTCGGTCAGGTCGGTGTTGTCGTAGCGGACCGCCAGCTCCAGCGCGCCGAAGCCGCCGCTGGTCACCGGGTTCAGGATCTTGGTCCGGCCCCATTCGCCCTTCTTGACGTCGAGGTTCTTCATCTCGCCGGTCACGAACCACGAGCCCGCGACGTAGTAGGTCTTCAGGTTGCTGGAGACGTTGGCCAGACGATCCACGTCGGCGGTCGCCCACTCGCCCTGCACCGAGAACGGGCCCTGGATGAAGACGCCTTCCAGGCCGACCATCTTGTCGGAGACGCCGACCGCGCCGGTGGTGATGTAGCGCGCGCCGTAGTTGGTGTTGTTCCGGGCCTGGTAGGTGAAGTTGGCCTGGTCCTGGCGATCGCGATAGCGCGCCCAGGCGCCGACGTGCAGCTTGGTGGCGTCGCCGTTGATCGGCGCCCAGGTCACCCGGCCGTTGACGCCCAGGGCCTCGCTGCCGCCGTTGGCGGTGGCGGTCGGATCGGCGCTGTTCAGCGAGTCGCCCGAGATCGCCGCGGCGACGGTCCAGTTCTCGCCGTTGGCCTTGACCTGCACGTTCATGACGCGGCCGATGTCCAGCACGTCGTTGAACGGCCCGCGTTCCATGAAGGTCGTGTAGCGCGACGACGAGATGTTCTCGAACGACACGGTCTTGAAGTTGCCGGCCATGATCGAGATGTTGTCGGTCGGCTTGTATTCCAGGATCAGGTCTTCCCACTGGGTCGTCCCGCCGGTCGACGACAGGGTGACTTCGGCCTTGTAGGCCCAGTTGGAGTTCCAGGTGCCTTCGACGCCCAGGCGGGCCGTCCGCAGGCGGGTGACGTTGGCTTCGAAGTCGGCGCCCGTCTGGCGGTCGACTTCCTGGTGCACGAAGTCTTCGTAGACCCGGCCGCGGACCTTGAAGGTCAGCGAGTCGTTCTGGAACTGCGGCGCGCCCTTCCAGGAGGTCGTGGTGTCTTGAGCCTGAGCTCCGCCGGCGATCGCCAGCGCGAGCACGCCGAGCGCCGCCCCGGCGCAAAGCGAGGTGTTGATCTTCATTGTCCGGATCCTTGTAGAGCTATCCCCGTGAGCCCTTTCAGAGGCTTGGGAGGCGGCTTAACGAGGTCCCGTGACGCTTCAGCCAAGCTTCCGCGACGGCCGGTCGTCAGTTTGATGACGGATTTGCGATGGCTCTCGCCGGGCCCGGCAGGAACGGCGCCCGAGCGCTCAGAAACCCTTATGCGCCAGGGATTCCCCGGAATCGCCCATTCGCCGGGCGTTCAGGGACGGGACTCACGAGGCGCCCCGCCTGCGACCTTTTTGACACGCCTAAAGCAGACGCCCACGGATGGTTTGTGACAGCAGGTCGATCAGTGTGACGGCGACCACGATGACGATCGCGATGGCCGCGACCCGCGAGTAGGCGAACGAGTTCAGGCTGTCGAACAGGATCTGGCCGATGCCGCCCGCGCCGATCAGGCCGAGCACCGTGGCCGCGCGGCTGTTCGATTCGAACCGATAGAGCGCATACGAGGTCCACAGCGGCGCGACCTGCGGGATCACCCCCCAGACCACCTCCTGCAACGGGGCCGCGCCGGTGGCGCGCACGCCCTCGACCGGGCCCTTGTCGATGGACTCGACCGCTTCGGAGAACAGCTTGCCCAGCACCCCGCCGGTGTTCAGCGCCAGGGCCATGACCCCGGCGAAGGGCCCCAGGCCCACCGCCACGACGAAGATGGTGCCGATGACCAGGTCGGGCACCGAGCGCAGCATGTCCATCAGCCGGCGGATCGGCAACTGGATGTAGGACGGCGTCACGTTGCGCGCGCCCAGCAGGCCCAGCGGCACCGCGATCAGCACGGCGATGGCCGTGCCCCACAGCGCGATCTGGACCGTCAGCCACATCTGGCCGACCAGGAACGTCCAGTCGCTGAAGTCCGGATGCAGGAACTCCTGCCCGAACTGCCGCATGTTCTCGGAATTCTGGAACAGCATCGGCAGCTTGCGCATCTCGGCCGGGCCGAAGCTGATGACCAGCAGGATGGCGATGCCGCCCCACAGGGCGATATCGAACACCTGCTGCCCCAGCGGCCGCGATGGCGGTTTCAGGAGGTCGGCGTCGGTCACGCTGGCGGTCACGGGACTATCCTACTGGGTCGCGACGGGCTGGCCGGTCTTGGCTTCCAGCGCCGCGCGCTCGGCGGCGATGGTGTCGAGCGCCTTCTGGGCCTGGCCTTCCTTGACCTTGTCGCCGGCGTTGCGCGCCGACAGCAGTTGCTCGGTCGCCTCCATCTCGCGCACCGGCAGCAGGTGCGAGTTGTCGGCCGGGCGGAAGCCGCCGATCGACAGCGCCGCCAGCAGCTTGCGCTGGCGCTCGGCCTCGGCGCCTTCGCCCTGGGCGTAGGTCAGGAAGAACTGGCGCAGCTTCTCCTTCGCCGAGGGGTCCAGGTCGCTGCGCCAGATGATCGGGTCCTCGGGCAGCTTGGGGCTTTCCCAGATCACCCGCACCTGGTCGGCGACCGGCGAGCCACGCTCGCGCTGCAGGCGCAGGGCGGTGGAGTTGTTGGTGGCCACGTCGAGCACGCCCTTGGCCACCGAGAACAGGTTGGCCTGGTGGTTGGCGGTGCGCACCTGCTTGAAGCAGGCCTCCGGCCGGATGCCCCTGGGCGCGAACAGATAGGTCATCGGCGCCAGGGTGCCCGAGGTCGACTTGGCGTCGCCGATCCCGAAGGTCAGGCTCTTGTCGCACTTCAGCACGTCTTCCAGCGTCGTCTTCGAGCTGGCCGGGACGATCAGCAGCGACTTGTAGCCGTCCGTGCCGCTGGGATCGAAGGTGCGGGCGAAGACCTCGCCGTTGGAGCGGCGCACGGCCTCCAGGCCCGACTGGTTGGAGAACCAGCCGGCGTCGGTCTGCTTGAAGCGCAGGGCCTCGATCAGGGCGGTGTAGTTGGACGCGAAGAACGGCTTCACCGGAATGCCGATCGACTTCTCCATGTCGGCCAGGATCGGCTTCCAGAAGGTCTCCATGCTGCTGGAGTTCTCGGTCGCCAGGATCGAGAAGTTGATCACCTTGGGCGGGCCGCCGGCCGGCGTGGTGGTCTCGGACTTGCCGCAGGCCGTTAGACCGAGGGCGGCCAGGCTGCTGCCGATGAGCAGGCGACGGTCGATCATTGCGGGGCTCCTTCCCAGAACACGTCTTCGAATTCCGGGCCGTAGATGTCGATGAGCTGTTTGCGGTCGAGCCCGGAGGCCGCGCCGTCGTAGACGATCTTGCCTGCTTTCAGGGCGACCACGCGGTCGCAATAGCGCAGGGCGTAGTCCACCTGGTGCAGGGTCACGACGACGGTCAGGCCGTCCTGCTGGTTCAGGTCGCGCAAAATTTCCATCACCCGTCGCGCCGACACCGGGTCAAGCGAGGCGACGGGTTCGTCGGCCAGGATGATCTTGGCCTTCTGGACCAGGGCGCGGGCGATGGCCCCGCGCTGCTGCTGGCCGCCGGACAGGGTGTTGGCGCGCTGGCCGGCGTACTCGGCCACCCCGACCCGGGCCAGGGCCGCCATGGTCGCCTGCTTGGTCTCGGCCGGCCAGAAGCCGAACACCCCGCGCAGGAACGGGATGCGGCCCAGCGACCCCAGCGCCACGTTCGAGAACAGGGTCAGGCGCCCGACCAGGTTGAACTGCTGGAAGATGAAGCCGATGCGGATGCGCGCGTCGCGCACCTTGCTGCTGATCCTGCCGTCCGACTGCACCACGCCGCCGAAGGCCTCGATCTTGCCGGCCCCGGCGTCGATGGTCTGCAGGCCGCTGATCGAGCGCAGCAGCGTCGACTTGCCCGAACCCGACGGCCCGATCAGGGCGATCATCTCGCCCTTGCGGACATTGAGCGACACGGAATCGAGGGCCCGACGCGAGCCGAAGCTCTTGGAGGCGTTCCGCACGGACAGTACGGCGGCTTCAGACATGGATGGCGAGGCTTCCCCGGATCGGCGCGCGCACGGACTGACTGTGATCGCCGACCCCTGCGACGGCTTCATGACATAGCGCCACGCTTTCGGTCCAGCCTGCGATGCCACGCCAGCCGTTACGGCAAGTTCCGGGAGACGCCAGCGCAGTCATGCAGCCTTCTTCTACATCAGATCGGCCAGTTCATCCCACACGAAGACGATGTTGTCGGATCGCCACAGCGGCCCCGGATCGGTGAAGCGGCCTGCGCGACGCCCACCGAGCGCCTCGTAGAAGGCGATGGCCGCGGCATCCGCCGGCGAGGCCGGCCGCAACCGGATCTCAGACATTCCCGTCCCCCGGGGTGGAAAGGCAGGACGATGGCATACGGAGGTCGCCTTATTTTTCCTCCCCCATTCATGGGGGAGGGGGACCGGCGCAGCCGGTGGAGGCGGCGGCGGCCGGCCATGAGCTTGCGGCCCGCCCCCTCCACCACGCTGACGCGTGGTCCCCCTCCCCCGCTGACGCAGGGGAGGAAAAGGGGCCCGGCGCAGGGAGCGTCAGGGCCCGCCCCTCAAGGGGTTGCGGCCCCCTGGAAACCAGATGGAAACCACGTCGTGGCCGCCCCCTCGCAAGCCCTGGCGCGGCCAGGGTTTGATGACAATTTCTAGGCGAAGGAACAAACCCCTTTACATCGGGGGTCATCGTCCCTATTTCGCAGCGCTCCGGCGGACCCGATGTCCTGAAAAGCGCTGCTAACGCCGGCTGGGTTCAACTGCCAATGGGGGCTACGTGAATTGCGCACGTACCATACGCCCCTGGACCTGGTCCGTGAGCGGTCACCGGAACGCCCTGTCGCCATTGCGCGACCGGACGCGGTGGCGGTAGCGGCGCGCTGGTTCCAGGAAAATTTCAAGGGCGACGTCTTCTATGCGGTGAAGGCCAATCCTTCGCCATGGGTCATCAAGACCCTCGCTGAGAGCGGCGTGACGTCCTTCGATGTGGCCTCGGTCCCCGAGATCGAGCTGGTCGCGCAGCACGCGCCGGGCTCCCGCATGGCCTTCATGCACCCGGTCAAGAGCCGCGCGGCGATCGCCGCCGCCTATTTCGACCATGGCGTGAAGACCTTCTCGCTGGATACGCACGAGGAACTCGAGAAGATCCTCGCCGCGACCCAGGGGGCCAAGGACCTCAACCTGATCGTCCGTCTCGGCGTCTCCGCCGAGGGCGCGGCCTATTCGCTGGCCGGCAAGTTCGGCGTCGATCCGCACCAGGCCCCCGGCCTGCTGCTGGCGGCCCGCCGCGCGACCCAGGACCTGATGGGCGTCTCGTTCCACGTCGGCAGCCAGTGCATGCGGCCGACGGCCTACCAGGCCGCCATGACCCAGGCCTCGCGCGCCCTGGTCCGCGCCGGGGTGTTCGCCGACGTGGTGGACGTGGGCGGCGGCTTCCCGTCGGTCTATCCCGGCATGGTTCCGCCGGACCTGGCCGACTACATGGACTCCATCGACCGCGGCTTCGCCGAGATGATGGTGCACGAGACGACCGAGCTGTGGTGCGAACCGGGCCGGGCGCTGGTGGCCGAAGGCTCCTCGATCCTCACCAAGGTCGAACTCAAGAAGGCCGACGCGCTCTATCTGAACGACGGGTCCTATGGCTCGCTGTTCGACGCCGCGCACACCAAATGGCCCTTTCCGGTCAAGCTGCTCCGCAGCGAGAACGGCGAGGCCTACGAGGTGAAGGGGCCGCTGAAGCCCTATCGCTTCTGGGGTCCGACCTGCGACTCCCTCGACCACATGCCCGGCCCGTTCTGGCTGCCGGAGGACGTGCGCGAGGGCGACTATGTCGAGATCGGCATGCTCGGCGCCTATGGCGTGGCGATGAACACCCGCTTCAACGGCTACGGCGACGCCGAGACCGTCGAGGCGGCCGACGCGCCCATGGCCTCGATGTTCGGCCTGGCCCGCCGCTCCATTCCGGTTCCCCGCCAGGAGAACCAGAATGTCGTGAAGCTGTCGCGTGCGCGGGGAAAGAAGCGTCGGCGGAAATAAGCCGGCGGCTGCATCGTTATAGGCGCGGCCGGTCGCTCCGTCCCGGCCGCGCTTTTCCATTTCGGACGGGCGCTCAAACTCTAGAGGTTTCAGAGAATGAACGCTGACGTTCAGAAGTCGAACCGCAAGGCCGAACTGCTGGCCAACACCGTCGAGCACGTGGCGATCGACCAGTACGACGCCCGCCCGGTCATCGACGCCATGCGCAAGATGAGCTTCACCAGCCGCGACACCGCGCGCGCCGCCGACATCTGGTCGATGTCGCTGGAGGACAAGGACTGCTCGACCTGGCTGACCCTGGCCGGTTCGACCAGCGCCGGCGGCTGCATGCACATCTACCGCGACATGGTGAAGTACGGGATGATCGACACGATCGTCGCCACCGGCGCCTCGATCGTCGACATGGATTTCTTCGAAGCCCTCGGCTTCAAGCACTACCAGGCCCAGTCGAACGTCGACGACCGCGACCTGCGCGACCTCTATATCGACCGCATCTACGACACCTATATCGACGAGGAAGAGCTCCAGAACTGCGACGGCACGATCTACGAGATCTGCAACCTGCTGGAGCCGCGCCCCTATTCGTCGCGCGAGTTCATCTGGGAGATGGGCAAGTGGCTGGCGGCCGGCAACGCCAAGAAGCCGGACTCGCTGATCGAGACCGCCTATCGCGAAGGCGTGCCGATCTTCTGCCCGGCCTTCGTCGACTCGTCGGCGGGCTTCGGCCTCGTCAAGCACCAGGTCGAGAAGATGAAGGAGGGCAAGCCCTACCTGACCATCGACGCGGTCGCCGACTTCCGCGAACTGACCGACATCAAGCTGGCGGCGGGCACGACGGGCCTGTTCATGGTCGGCGGCGGCGTGCCGAAGAACTTCGCCCAGGACACCGTGGTCTGCGCCGAGATCCTCGGCCACGAGGCCGAGATGCACAAGTACGCGGTCCAGATCACCGTGGCCGACGTGCGCGACGGCGCCTGCTCGTCCTCGACGCTCAAGGAAGCCTGCTCCTGGGGCAAGGTCGACGTGACCTGGGAACAGATGGTCTTCGCCGAAGCCACGACCGTCGTCCCGCTGATCGCCTCCGACGCCTGGCACCGCGGGTCGTGGAAGACCCGCACGAAGCCGCGCTGGAACAAGCTCTTCGAAAAGAAGGCCTGAGGCTTAGACAAGACGGCGTCCTTCGGGGCGCCGTTTTTCCTTGGGGACTATTGGCCGGCCATGAACCGGTCGAACCGGTCCTTCCAGTCGGGATGCCAGCGCGACAGCGCCGGCCGGTTCTCGACGATGTCGCCGGCGGTCCAGAGCACGCGCTTCTCGTCCACCGCCCGCGGCGTCTCGTTGTCCTCGCACCACAGGTAGAAGTCGCCGCGCGCGATCCCCTCGAACATGCGCTCGACCACCTGCTCGGGCGTCCACGCCGCGGTCGGGCGCTCGGGGATGCGCCGGGCGATCATGCCGGTATAGGTGAACCCCGGCACCAGCAGGTGGGCGCTCACCTGGCAGCCGGGCGTGTTGCGCAGCGTGTGCGCCAGCCCCTCGGTCAGCGCCTTCACCCCCGCCTTCGAGACATTGTAGGCGGTGTCGCCCGGCGGCATGGTCACGCCCTGCTTGGACCCGGTGTTGATCACCAGCCCCGGCGCGCCGGCCTCGGCCATGGCCGGCGCGAAGGCCTGCACGCCATGCAGCACCCCCATCAGGTTGATCCCCAGCACCCGCGACCAGCCCTCGGGATTGGACAGCGCATCGCCGCCGCCGCCGACCCCGGCGTTGTTCATCAGCACCGAGACCGCGCCCAGCCGTTCGGCCACCGTGCGCGCCAGCCCCTCCACCGCCTGGCGGTCCGACACGTCGACACGCACCGCGATCGCCTGGTCGCCCAGCTCGGCCTGCACGCGCGCCAGGCCCTCGGCGTCGGCGTCGGCCAGGCACACCCGCAGCCCCTCCCGCACGAAGCGGCGGGCCGCCGCCTCGCCGATGCCGCCCGCCGCACCCGTGACGACGGCGACGTTTCCAGGGGCGATGGCGCGATGCATGGCGATCTCCAGGATGCAGATTGTGGGCCGCACTCTATCGGCTCGCGCGCGTGCGGTGACTCAAATCTGAGCGGAGAGGCTTGAACGGCGCACGCGCCTCCGCATGATCGGGGCCCGTTCGGGAGGGATGTCATGAACCGCCTATTGATCAGCCTGGCCGCCGCCCTGGCCCTCGCCGCCTCGGGCGCAGCCCTCGCCCAGCAGCACCCGGCCCCCGAGCCCAGCGGCTATCTCGGCGAGGCCGCGCCCGACACCTACAAGATCCTGCCTCCGGCCCCGACGCCCGGCACGATCCGCTACCAGGCCGACCGCTCGGCCTTCCTGGCCACCCGCGCGCTGAAGGACAGCCCCCGCTGGTCGCTGGCCAGCGCCGACGCCGACGAGGCCGCGATCGTCAAGGACATGAGCTGCGCCCTCGGCATGGAGCTGACCGCGCAGACCGCGCCCAGGCTGACCGGCATCCTGATGACCGCCCGCTACGACGTGCGCCGCGCCGTCAACCATCCCAAGGACATCTACAAGCGCCAGCGCCCTTACCTGATCGACGAGGGCGACATCTGCGTGGCCAAGACCGAGGGCCTGGCCAAGAGCCCCGACTACCCCTCCGGCCACACCACCTGGGGCTGGACCGTCGGCCTGATCCTGGCCGAGCTGGTTCCCGACCGCTCGACCGAGATCCTCGCCCGCGCCCGTTCGTTCGGCGAGAGCCGGCTGGTCTGCGGCGTGCACAATATGAGCGCGGTCGAGGCGGGGCGCACCAACGGCTCCATCGTCGTCGCCGGCCTGCACGGCTCGGCCCGGTTTCGCGCCGACATGGACGCCGCCCGCAAGGAGCTCGCCGCCCTGCGCAAGGGCGCCAAGGCCCCCGACGGCGCGGCCTGCTCGGCCGAGGCCGAGCTGATCGCCCGATCGCCCTACAACTAAGCCGCCTTAGCTAGAGGCTCGTTGCCAGTTGCAGGCCGGCCAGCCCCAGCATGGCGGCCAGGCAGATGATGTGGTCGTGGTAGATCTGCACCGCCAGATGGGTCTGCACCTGCGGCAGGTCCACCGCCTGCCCCAGCCGCACGGCGTTGCGCACGGTGCGGCCCAGGGCCAGCCCGATCGCCAGCACCGCCAGCAGCAGCGAGACCACCCCGACCCAGACCGCATGCGCGCCCTGGACCATCTGGACCAGGATCGCCGCCAGGGTCAGCGCCATCACCGACGAGATCAGCCAGTTCATCGGCCACGCCTCGGTCGTCACCCGCCGGTAGTAGGCCGAGATCGAGGCCAGCACCTCGTTCGAGGCCCGGTCGGGACCACGCCGTTGCACCTGGACGTCGAACATCAGGTCAAGCCACAGCACGGCGACCAGGAAGCCGGCGCCGGAGGCGATGAAAGCATTCATGCTCAGAGCCCTGTCCCACGGGGGCCCGCCCCCGCCCCGGCCAGTTCCGTGAATTCCGTCGCCGATGTCAATTCCAGGCGATCTCAGATGCCGGCGTACCACTCGTAGCCGCGGTCTTCCCAGAACCCGCCCTTGCCGGCGCCGAGCCCGGCCAGGTCGGCGACCGCCTCGATCCGCATGACGTACTTGGCGTGCTTGTAGCCCAGTTGCCGCTCGACCCGCAGCCGCAGCGGCGCCCCGTGCTTCACCGCCAGCGGCGCGCCGTTCATGTCGTAGGCCAGGATGGTCTGCGGGTGATAGGCGTCGATCAGGTCGATGCTCTCGTAATAGCGGCGCAGGCCCTCGGGCGCGTTCGGGTCCAGGGTGTCGGCGCAATGGAAGACGATGTAGCGCGCGCCCGCCTTCAGCCCGGCCCGGTCCAGCAGCGGCCCCAGCCGCGCGCCCGACCACTGGCCGATCGCCGACCAGCCCTCGACGCAGTCGTGGCGGGTGATCTGGGTCCGCGCCGGCTGGGCGCGCAACTGCGCCATCGTCAGCGACAGCGGCCGCTCCACCAGGCCGTCGATCACCAGCCGCCAGTCGGCGAACCCGCCCTCGACCAGGGCGCGGTACTCGGGGTCGCCTGGCGCGGTGGAGCCGTTGGCGCGGAAGTCCGGCGAGATCTCGGCCGGCGTGAACTCCTGGGCCAGCGCCCGGCGATCGACGACCAGCCGCTGGACCCGCCGGGTCAGGCCCTCGGCGCGCGCCAGGCCCCTCTGGACCCCGGGGTTCATGGTGAGCCTGTCGCAGGCCCCCAGCACCGCGCCCATCGCCGCGGCCGCGGCGCCCGACAGCCAGGAGCGGCGGTTCATCATGGCTCTCCCCGGCGGACCGCGAACCTGCCGGTGATCATCGCGCGCAGGCCGTTCACCGGCCCGGCGACCAGCACCATCGCCACGTGGACCAGCACGAACAGCACGATCAGACCGGCGCAGATGAAGTGGATCGTCCGCGCCGACTGCCGCCCGCCGAACAGCTCCGGCAGCCAGGGCAGGCCGGCGTTCATGCCCGGCGACATCGACAGCCCGGTCAGCACCATCAGCGGCAGCAGCCCGAAGATCACCGCCAGATAGGCCAGCTTCTGCAGGGCGTTGTAGCGCAGGGCGGCGGGACCCTTGGGGAACCTCAGGCGCGCATGGTCGGCGATCTCGCGCAGCAGATGGCGCGCCGCGGCCTGATCGCGCGCCAGCAGCAGGTCGCGCCGGATGTGGCCGCCGATCAGCCCGCCCCCGACATAGACCAGCCCGTTCAGCACGAAGAGCCAGGCGAAGGCGAAGTGCCAGCGCCGCCCGTCGGCCAGGCTGCGATAGCTGGGCAGGGTCGCCCAGGCCGGAAAGCCGCGCACCTCGCCGTCCGAGAAGCCCAGCACCCCGGTGGTCTCGAAATAGGCCGAGCCGACCTTGGTCACGCCCACGCCCTGGCCCCCGCGCTCGGCCGCGAACAGCGACACCCATGGATCGGCAAAGGTGGAGACGTCGCCCCAATAGAGCGCCGGGTGCGCGTTGAAGATCTGCAGGCCGCTCAGCAGCAGCACGACCACGGCCGCCAGGTTGACCCAGTGGGTCACGCGCGTCACCAGGCCGTGCCGGCGAACGAGCATGCTGGCGGGCGGCGGCATCTGGCTTCCTCCGGGGGCGCTCGACTGTGGCATGTAGCCGATACGGCGGCCACTCCTGGCCGGATGCCTGGAACGTCGCGGCCCTCCGGCGATTTTTCCTTCAGGCCAGGAGGACGTCCAATGCCGCAACCCCGTGATCCGACGCCGAACCGCCCGTCGCCGCCGCGCCGCCGGCCCCCGGGCGAGGCCCCGCCCGACGCCGCCCGCGATCTGGAAGAGAGCCGCAGCTTCGCCACCGACACCCCGCCCGGCGGCCATATGGGCGCGGCCGGCGACCCGGCCGAAGGCAAGCGCGACTAGAGCTTGCGCACGAACTCGGCGCGCAGCACCAGGCCCTTGATGCTCTCGTGGCGGCAGTCGATCTCCTGCTCGTCGCCGGTCAGCCGGATCGACCGGATCACCGTGCCGCGCTTCAGGGTCTGGCCCGCGCCCTTGACCTTCAGGTCCTTGATCAGGGTGACGCTGTCGCCGTCGGCCAGCAGGTTGCCCACCGCGTCGCGCACGTCCACCTGCTGGGCGCTCGCGGCGTTCTTCGCGGCGTCCGCCGCGCTGACCCACTCGCCCGTGGTTTCGTCATAGACGAACTCGTCGTTGTTTCCGCTCATGCCGTCCTCGCAACCTGATTCGGCAGTGGCTTAGAGCTTCGAAGCGACGAGAGCCAGCCGCCGGCGTCTCATTTCCTCCCCGCGCATGGTCTCCCCCGCCCCCGCGTCATCCCGGTTTCGGCCGCAGGCCGAAGACCGGGACCCATGAACACCTGATCTCGCAAGCCTCGCGCAGCCGGCGCCCCATCCCGCCATCGCGGCCTCAATGGACCCCGCTCTTGCCTCGCAAACCGGGATGGCGCCGGAACCCATCGCCTCCCCCGGCTGGCGCCCCGGGGGCGCACCCCCTAAGGTCCCGCCGTTCGAATTTCCGGGGGAGCATCCAAGTGTCTGGCGTCGAGGTCTGGAGCGGCGGGGTCAACACCTGGGAATGCGACGAGATGGGCCACATGAACGTCCGCTTCTGGGTCGCCAAGGCCCAGGAGGGGCTGGCCGGCCTGGCCGCCCGACTCGGGATGCCCCGCGCCTTCGCCGCCGACGGCGAGTCGACCCTGATCGTCCGCGAGCAGCACATCCGCTTCCTGCGCGAGGCCAAGCCCGGCGCCTCGCTGCACATGACCGGCGGCGTGATCGAGATGGGCGAGTGCGACGCGCGGCTGCTGCTGGTCATCCGCCATCTGGACGGCCATCCGGCCGCCACCTTCCAACTGCGGGTCGACCACGCCACGGCGCGCGAGCTGCGCCCCTTCCCCTGGCCCGCGCGCATCCTCGACCAGGCCAGGGCGCTGGCCGTCGAGGTTCCGCCCTACGCCGCCGCGCGCAGCATCGACCTCTCGCCGGTGACGTCCACCGCCAGCCTGCCGCGGGCGCATGAGCTGGGCCTCAAGCGCATCGGCCTCGGGGTCGTGGGGCCGGCCGAATGCGACGTGTTCGGACGGATGCGGCCCGAGATCTTCATCGGCCGGGTCTCCGACGGGGTCGGCCGGCTGTTCGGCGACGTTCGGCCCGGCCCCGAAGTCGCGCAGGACCAGCCCGCGCCCCGCATCGGCGGCGCTGTGCTCGAGTACCGGGTGCTGCACCTGGCCTGGCCCGAGGCCGGCGACGGAGTCGAGCTGCGCTCGGGCTTCGCCGGCTGCGATGCGCGCACCCGCCGGGTGATGCACTGGATGCTGGACCCGCAGACCGGCCAGGCCTGGGCCAGCGCCGAGGCCGTGGTCGTCTCCTTCGACCTCGACTTGCGCAAGGTCGTGGATATCTCGCCGCAGGCCCAGGACGCGTTCCGCGCCGCCTCGCCGCCCGGCCTGGCGCTCTAGAGCGCGGCGGCCCGCAACGCCGCCTGCACCAGGTCCGGCCGCTCCATCGGCAGGAAGTGGGTGGTCCCCGCAACCGTCTCCATCGCGATCCGGCCGGCGGCGACCAGGGCGTCCAGCTTCGGGTCCTCGCGGCAGGTCGAACCTTCCCCCGCGCGCAGGATGCGGATCGGGACCTGGGCCTGCTCGAACGCCCCCCAGGTGTCGTGGGCGTGGGACGAGAAGTTGGAGGCTTCCCACTCCGGCGCGCAGGCGAGTTCGACCTGGCCGTCGGGACGCTCGCGGAAGCCGTCGGCCACGTAGTCGGCCAGCGTCTCGGCGCTCCAGGTCCTGAAGGCGCCGCGGCCGGTATAGGCGCTGACCACGCTGGCCTTGTCGGGGAACACCGAACGGCGGCGCAGGGCGCCCTGGGCCAGGGGCGAGTTGGCGAACTGCTCGGGATCGACCAGGCCGGCCGAGGCGATCACCACCGGATCGAACAGCACGACGCTGCGCACCCGCTCGGGCGCCTGCGCCTGAGCCAGCACGCAGGCCGTGCCGCCCATCGAGTGCCCGGCCAGCACCACGTCGCGCAGGTCGAGCGCGGCCAGCAGCGCCAGCAGGTCGTCCCGCAGCCCGTCCCAGGAGGTGCGGCCTTCGGTTTCGGCCGGCAGGGTCGAGCGTCCGTGTCCGCGCTGATCCACGGCCAGGATCCGCAGCTCACGCGCCAGCGGCGCCAGGATCGCGCGATAGGTGCGGGCGTTGAAGCCGTTGGCGTGCACGAAGACCACGTCCACGGGCCGCTGGGGATCGCCGAAATCCAACGCCGCCATGGCGCCGCCGCGGCCCTCCAGGTCGATCAGCCGCGCCCGCGGCGCCTCCGCCAGAACCGAATCCATCGCCAAACCCTCCGCCGACCGCCTATCGCGCCGCGCACCATCCTTCGAAACCACATTGACGCGCCGTCCGACAACACCCGTGAAGGCCTTGGTTTTCCAGGCGATCGACGGCTGGGCTGTAAAAGTGATCACGAGGGCGTGAATTAAAGCCTTGCCCTGAGCGCGAAGCCGGGCATATTCCGAAACAGCGCAGCGAAGTTCCCCGTCAGGGGCGCCTCGTTGGGCGCCTTCTAACCTCCGTTTCCAGGGGACCCAGGGACATGACCACCGAAATCCTTCGCAAGCTGCTCGTCGCCGGCGCCGCCGTCGCCGCTCTGTCCGTCGCCGCTTGCGGCAAGCCGGCCGAAAAGGCCGCTGACGCTGCCGAAGCCACCGCCGAAACCGCGACCGACGCCGCCGCCACCGCGACCGACGCCGCCGCCACTGCCGCTGACGCCGCCGCCGACGCCACGAAGGCCGCTGGCGACGCGACCGACGCCGCTGCCGCCGCTGCTGCTGCTCCGGCCGACGCCGCTGCTGAAGCCGCTGCTCCGGCCGCGAAGTAAGTCTTTCGAACGCATCTGCGTTCTTGAGCGAAGGGCCGTCCCGAGGGGCGGCCCTTTTCTATTGCGCGTTATAACGGCGCGATGAGCGACGAATCCCCCCTCGCCTGGACCGACGACGGCCAACCGCGATCGCGGCTCTATGGCGACGTCTATTTCTCCGCCGAGGACGGCCTGGCCGAGACCCGCGCGGTGTTCCTGCAAGGCTGCGGCCTGCCGCAGGCCTGGGCCGGACGGCGGGCCTTCACGGTCGGCGAGCTGGGCTTCGGCACCGGCCTCAACATCCTGGCCCTGCTCGATCTCTGGCGGCGCAGCGCCCCGCCGGGCGGGCGCCTGCACGTCTTCAGCATCGAGGCCCACCCGATCACCGCGCAGGAGGCCGCGCGCGCCCTCTCGCGCTGGCCCGAGCTCGCCGACCTGGCCGGCCTGCTGGTGCGCCGCTGGCCCGGCCGCGCCCGGGGCTTTCACCGGATCGACCTGCCCGAGCTGGGCGCCGTCCTCGACCTGGCGGTGATGGACGTCGAAAGCGCCCTGGCCGAGTGGAGCGGGCAGGCCGACGCCTGGTTCCTCGACGGCTTCTCCCCGGCGCTCAATCCGGCCATGTGGCGCGAGGAGATCATGGCCCTGGTCGCCGCCCGTTCGGCGCCCGGCGCCCGCGCCGCCACCTTCACCGTCGCCGGCGCGGTCCGTCGCGGCCTCGCCGCCGCCGGCTTCGAGGTCGAGAAACGCCCCGGCTTCGGGCGCAAGCGCGAACGGTTGGAAGCGCGGCTACCCGGCGCGGTCTCGGAGCCGCCTTTCCCGAGAGTCGCCGTGGTCGGGGCGGGGATCGCCGGAGCCGGCGCGGCCCGCGCCCTGCGCGCCCTTGGCTGCGATCCCGTGGTCCTCGACGCCGAAGGCCCCGGCGCCGGCGCCTCGGGCAATCCCGCCGCCCTGGTCACCCCGCGCCTGGACGCCGGCCTTGGCCCGCTGGCCCGGCTCTTCGCCCAGGCGTTCGCCCGGGCGGGGCGGCTCTATGACGAGCCGCCGGACGCGATCATCGCCCGCAGCGTGCTGCAACTGGCCGGCGGCGAGCGCGACCTGGAGCGGTTCGGCAAGATCGCCGCCGCCGACCTCTTCGAGCCGGGCGCGCTGTCGCTGCTGGAGGTCGAGGCGGCCAGCGCTCGCCTGGGCGAGCCTTCCCCCGCCCCGGCGCTGGACCTGGCCGCCGCCCTCGTCGTCGAGCCGGCGGCGATCCTCTCGGCCTGGATCGGCCCCGTCCTGCGCGCCGAGGTCGCGAGCCTCGCCCCCACGGACGGCGGCTGGCGGCTGCTGGACGCCGCGGGCGGCACGATTGTGGAAGCCGAGGCGGTAATCCTGACGATAGGCCCCGCTATCGGCGCCTTGCTGGACGGCCTGCCGATCGGCCCCGTCCGCGGCCAGGCGAGCTGGACGCGCGCCGCCCGCCCCGCCCAGGCCGCCGCCTGGGGCGGCTATGCGGTCCCCACCCGCGATGGCCTGCTGTTCGGCGCCACCCATGACCGCGGCGAGACCGCCACCGACCTGCGCGCCGCCGATCACGAGCGCAACCGCGCCACCCTGGCCGCCGCCTTGCCGGGCCTCGCCGCGCGGCTGGTCGGAGCCGAGCTGGACGGCCGCGCCTCGGTCCGCGCCGCCACGCCCGACCACCTGCCGCTGGCCGGCGCCGCGCTAGGCCTGGCCGGGGTTCACGTGCTGGCCGGCCTGGGATCGCGCGGCTTCTGCCTGGCGCCGCTGCTGGCCGAGCACGTCGCCGCCCAGGTCCTCGGCGCGCCCTCGCCCCTGCCCGCGCCCCTGGCCGAGCTGGTCGCCCCGGACCGATTCCGGAAGCGCGCGGCCCGCAAAGGTCATAGCCTCGCGCCCCAGGCAGCGAAGGGAGCATGAGCATGGCCCCGCTTACGCCTGAGAAGGCCAAGCCCTGAAAAGAAAAAGCGGGCGCCGCCTTCGAGGGGGCGACGCCCGCAGATCGGCCCTGCGCCTGAAAACCGCGCTGGCCGGAGGTCTGCCTAGAAGCGCTTCTTGAGCGCCACCGCATAGACGCGGCCGAGCGGGTTACCGCTGCCCGGGTCATAGTTGTACTGGGTGCCCAGCGCGAAGGGCGGATCCTCGTCGAACATGTTCTGGACCGTCACGGTCGCCGTCGTGTCCCACGGCAGTTCGACCCGATAGGTCAGGTCGTGCTGCCAGTATTCCGAGATCTTGATCGGCTTCTTCAGGGCCGCGGCCAGGGCGATGGAGTTGGTCTCCACCTGGTTGGTCGAGGAGACGAACCGCGTCTGCCAGCGCAGGTTATGGATGCCGCTGGACCAGTTCATGTAGGCGTTGGCGCGCAGCTTGTTGTAGCCGGTGAACAGCGAGGCGCGATAGGTGCCGGCCCGCTCCTGGACGCCCGCCGCGTTCGAGGGGAAGCCCTCGATCATGTAGGGCGCCTCGTCGTACTTCAGCAGGTAGGTCCCGTCGAAGCCGGCGGTCAGGACGCCGCTCAGCACCTCGCCGACGTCGAGGTTGGCCTGGAAGTCGACGCCCGAGGTCTTCACCTTGCCGCCGTTGATGTACTGGGTGCGGTAGGAGAGGATGTTGGCGCGGCTGCAGGCCCCGGCGAAGGTGAACCTGGCCTGGACCGCGGCATAGGCGGCGGCGCCGCAGTTGCCGGTCGCCGAGCCGCCCGGGAACATCACGTTCAGCAGGTCGGCCGTGACCTCCGAGGTCAGCGGGTCCTCGAAGTCGAAGTTCCAGTAGTCGATCGTGCCGCGGAAGTTCGCGAAGTTCACCGCCGCGCCGACGTTGTAGGTGAAGGCGGTTTCCGGATCGAGGTTCGGGTTCCCGTAGAGGTCGTTGGCCCGGTAGGTGCCGTTGGCGTTGGTCAGGCCGCGGGTGAAGTTCGTCGTCGTGATCGTCGCCGCCGGCGCGCGGTAGGTGGTGCCGACCGAGCCGCGCAGGGCCAGCCAGTCCTGGACCTGCCAGCGGATCGCCGCCTTCGGATTGAACGTCTCGCCCTGGCTCTCATAGTACTCGTAGCGCCCGGCGAGGGTCAGTTCGAGGCTGTCGGTGAACGGGATCTTGGTCTCGGCGAAGACCGCGCTGATCTTCCGGTTCACGTCGTACGGACGCAGGTTCGCATTGAACAGGAAGGGACCGTTGGCGGTGGTCGGGCAGAACGGCGAGCCGTCCCCGTACGGCACCGAGTCCACGCAGGGCGTGGCGTTGGCGTCGTAGATGACGTCCGGGTCCTGGATCGTCCGGTCGTAGCGATACTGGGCGCCGGCCGCCCAGGCGACGTTGCCGCCGCCGAAGTCCCAGGGCAGTTCGCCGTTGACCACCAGGTCGGCGACGAACAGCTCCGAGGAGATCTCGTTGCGCTGCTTGTCGTCCATCCAGGCGACCACCGCGCCGCGGTTGGCGGCCGCGTCGTTGAAGCCGGGGATGGCGCTGTCGGCGACGTAGAAGGGGTTCGGCCCCACCTGCGCCAGGCTCTCGCCGAAGGCGTTGGTGAACGGGTTGAAGTAGAAGCAGCCCAGGGCCGCATTGCCGGCGTTGGTGGTGTAGTTGGCGGTTTCGGCCGCCGTGCACTGGTCGGAGGCGCCGTCGCGGCTGCCGAAGCCGCGCAGGGCGAGTTGCAGCCGGTTAACCGACAGGTCTTCGAGGTTATAGTTGTAGTCCTGCTTCTGGTAGGTCAGCGCCAGGTCGAAGCCGAGCCCGTTCTCGAACCGTCCCCGGAAGCCGCCGGACACCCGCGCCGTATCGACCTTGTAGGTGTAGTGGGCGTGCTGGTCGTCGGTATAGGGATTGCCCGCGAAGCCGATCGGACGCCAGACGCTCTGGCTGGTCGCCACGCCGTAGGCCAGGGCGTTGGCCACCCCCGCCCGCGCCATCGCCAGGCCGGTCGCGCAGCTCGCCGCATCCACCCCGTAAGGCAGGTTCGGCCCCGCGCAGCTCGCCGCGTTGATCTGCGAGATCAGCGCCAGCAGGCCCGGGTTGGTGTTGGGAATGTAGAAGCGCGACTGCTCGCCGGTGCCGGTCGCCGGGATCGGCGAGACCCCGCCGCCGGGCGAGGCGCCGGAGGCCAGTTGCGGCGCCGGGAACTGGTTCGGCCCGGTCACGGCCCAGCTTTGCAGCGGGGTTTCGTGCATGGCGTACAGCACTTCGATGTTGGCGGTGATGTTGTCCGTCACGTCGAAGTTGAACTTGCCGTAGGCCTGGTAGTGGTGCTCGTCCTCAACCAGGTTGTCGAAGCTGGTGTACTGGAAATTGCAGACGCTGGAGTCCGGCACCACGGCCCGGGCCCCGATCAGGGTGGTAAGGTTGTAGGGCGCGCCGCCATTGGCCGCGCAACCGATGTCCGGCAGGACGCCCGTGAAGGTCGCCGCGCTGAAACCGCTCGTCGGCGAGCCGACCGGGGCGGTGGTCGCATAGTTGTAGCCGCCGGGGTTGCCGGTGCCGGCCCAGCCGCCCAGCGGGTTTTCCAGGAAGCCGTCGGCTCCGGTCCGGATCGCCCAGTCGCGTTCGAAGATCGGCATCTCCGACCGGCGCCGGTAGCCGAAGGTGAGCAGGGCGTCCGCACGCTCCCACTTCTTGCCCCAGGCGACCGAGGCCTCGTAGTCGCCGTCGGAGCCGTCGATGAACTGGTACTGGCCGCCGACCTCGAAGCCGTCGAGATCGCTGCGGGTGATGAAGTTGACCACCCCGCCGATGGCGTCGGAGCCATAGGTGGCGGCCGCGCCGTCCTTCAGCACCTCGACCCGGCCGATCGCCGCGGTCGGCAGCAGGTTGATGTCGACCGAATTCAGGCCCTGGGGCGAGACCGGCACCCGCCGGCCGTTGAACAGCACCAGGGTCCGGGCGCCCGTCACCGTCGAGTTCAGGCTGCGCAGGTTGACCGTGGCCGCGCCGGAGCCCGAGCCGAAGCGGTTGTTCTCGCCGATCACCGCGCCCGACGACGGGATGGTCTTGATGAACTGGACCATGGTCGGCGAGCCGCGGGTCTCGAGCTCCTTGGAGCCGATGACGTCCACCGGCAGGGCCGCATCCTCGGGCGTGCCGGCGATAAACGAGCCGGTGACGACCACCTCCTCGACGGTGGATACCTGGCTGGACTGGGCTTGGGCTGAACTGTTGGCTGAAATTGCCAGGACGACGGCCAATATTGAGCCGCCGCAGAAATATCTGCTCTTCAACATAGGTTTCCTTCCCCCTCGAGAGCCGCCCTCATCTGGTGCGAGGGCTGTGGACTCATGAGCAGAAAGATCATCCGACGCGCCTTGCGGCTGCGCCACTATTTTTCAAGGCCGCAACATACCGTTGTCCACAATTCAGAATCGCACGGTGAGCGGTAGTGATCGGCGTTCATAAACCCCTGATACATGGGCGCCTTTGACGCCTGAATGCGCCTCAACCCCTTACCGCAACAGGATATGCGCATATTTCAGAATGTTGCTCGCGTGCGCCGCCGCCTTGGAGACGCCTGAGGCGCGCGCGCCCGTGGCGAAGGGCGCCGCAACGGCAAGTAAACGCATAACTGTTGCATGAAAGCCGCGCTTTGGGCGCTCGATCGGCCGCGGAACGCGAGCCGTACCCCAGGCAAGACAAAAGCGCCGCCCCCTTTCGGGGACGGCGCTTCGGCTTAGCTTCGGTGAGCCCGCGCCTAGAAGCGCTTCTTCACCGCCACCGCGAACACCCGGCCCAGCGGGTTGGCGCTGGAGGGGTCGTAGTTGTACTGGGTGCCGATCGCGAACGGCGGCTCCTCGTCGAAGATGTTCTGCACGGTCGCCGTCAGGGTCGTGTCCCACGGCAGTTCGGCCCGATAGGTCAGGTCGTGCTGCCAGTATTCCGGGATCTTGGTCGTCGACTTGGTGGCGAGCGCCAGGCCGATCGGGTTCGACTCCGTCTGGTTGACCGAGCTGATGAAGCGGGTCTGCCAGCGCAGGTTATGGATGCCGCTGGACCAGTTCACATAGGCGTTGGCGCGCAGCCTGTTGTAGCCGGTGAAGATCGACGCACGGTAGGTGCCCGCACGCTCCTGGGTGCCGGCGGCCGGAGCCGCGACGCCTTCGATCGTGTAGGGATCTTCGTCGTACTGGATCAGGTAGCTGCCGTCGAAGCCGGTGGTCAGTTGCCCGTTGAACAGGTCGCCGACGTCGAGGTTGGCCTGGAAGTCGACGCCCGAGGTCTTCACCTTGCCGCCGTTGATGTATTGCGTGCGGTACGACTGGACGTTGGCGCGGCCGCAGCCCAGGTCGGTGAAGGTGAAGCGCGAACGCAGCGCCACGTAGGCCGGATCGGCGCTGGTGCAGACGTTCGGGCCGGCGGCCGGGAACGCGGCGGCCAGCATGTCCGTGGCGCTTTCGAGGATCAGTTGGTCCTCGAAGTCGAAGCTCCAGTAATCGATCGTGGCGCGGAACGCCCCGATCTTGGCCATCGCGCCGACGCTGTAGGTGAAGGCGGTTTCCGGATCGAGGTTCGGGTTGCCGTACTGGTCGTTGGCGCGCCACGTGCCGTTGGCGTTGGTCAGGCCACGGGTGAAGTTCGTGGTCGTGATGATCGCCGAGGGCGCGCGGTAGGTGGTGCCGACCGAGCCGCGCAGGGCCAGCCAGTCCAGGGCCTGCCAGCGCAGCGAAGCCTTCGGATTGAAGGTCTCGCCCTGCCCCGCATAGTACTCGTAGCGGGCCGCCAGGGTCAGCTCGAGGTCGTCGGTGATCGGCAGCAGGGTTTCGGCGAAGACCGAGCTGATCTCACGCGAAACGTCGTACTGGGCCAGGTTGGCGTTGAACAGGTACGGCCCGGTGGGCACCAGGCAGTAGGGCTGGCCGTCGCCGAACGGCGGCGAGTCCACGCACGGCGTGGCGTTGACGTCGTGCAGGATCTCCGGGTTCTGACGGTACTGGTCGTAGCGGTATTGGCCGCCGGCCGCCCACTTCACCACGCCGCCGCCCAGTTCCCAGGGCAGTTCGCCGTTCAGGATCAGGTCGGCGACGAACAGGCGGGTCGACATCTTGTTGACCAGCCGCTCGTCCATCCAGTCGACCACCTCGTTGCGGGCGGCGACGGCTTCGTTGAAGCCCGGAATGGCGGCGGAGCCGAGATAGTAGGGGTTGGGCGCGACGTCCGACAGGCTCTGCTCGAAGCCGTTCGCGAAGGGATTGAAGTAGTAGCACCCCATCGCCGCGTTGCCGGCGTTGCTCGTCCAGTTATTGGTCTCGGCCGCGGTGCACTGGTCGGCCGCCCCGGCCCGGCTGGCGAAGCCGCTCAGGCCCTGCTGCAGGCGGTTGACCGAGATGTCTTCCTGCACCCGGGTGTAGTCCTGCTGCTGATAGGTCAGCGCGCCGTCCCAGTTGATGCCGAACGGCAGCTCGCCCTTGAAGCCGCCGGACACCCGGAAGGTGTCGACCTTGTAGGAATAGTGGGCGTGCTTGTCTTCGGTGTACGGGTTGCCGCCGAAGCCGATCGGACGCCAGGACGTCTGGCTGGCCGCGACGCCGTTGGTCGCCGCCGTCGCCACCGCGGCCCGCGCCGCGTTCAGCGCCGTCTGGCAACTGGCCGCGTCGATGCCGTAGGGCAGGACCGAGCCGTTGCAGTTGGCGCCGTTGACCTGGCTGATCAGCGCCAACAGGCCCGGGTTGGTCGCCGGGATGTAGAAGCGGCCCTGATCCGACGGGCTGAGCGCCGGGATCGGCGAGGTGCCGCCCGCGCTGAGCGGGGTCGGGAACTGGTTCGGCCCGGTCACCGCCCAGCTCTGCTCGGGCGTGTCGTGCATGGCGTAGAGCACTTCGATATTGGCCGACAGGGTGTCGGTGATGTCGAAGTTGAACTTGCCGTAGGCCTGGAAGTGCTCTTCGTCCTCAACCAGGTTGTCGAACACCGTGTACTGGAACTGACACGAGTTGGCGTCCGGGTTGAGCTGACGCAGGCCGATCACGGCCGTGATGTTGTAGGGCGCGCCGCCGTTGGCCGCGCAGCCGATGTCCGGCAGGCCCGCGCCGAGCGTTGCCGTGGCGAAGCCGCCGTTGAGCCCCGGCGTGATCGACGAGATCACGTTGTACTGGCCGGGGTTGCCGGTGCTGGCCCAGCCGCCCAGCGGGTTCTGCAGGAAGCCGTCGACGCCGGTGCGCAGCGCCCAGTCGCGTTCCTGGATCGGCAGCTTGGAGCGATGCCGGTAGCCGAGGGTGACCAGGGCGTCGGCGTTGTCCCACTTCTTGCCCCAGGCCAGGTTGGCTTCGTAGTCGCCGTCCGACCCGTCTATGAACTGGTATTGCCCGCTGAACTCGAACCCGTCGAGGTCGGTGCGGGTGATGAAGTTGACGACGCCGCCGATGGCGTCCGAGCCGTAGGTCGCGGCCGCGCCGTCCTTCAGCACTTCCACCCGGCCGATCGCGGCCGTCGGCAGCAGGTTCACGTCCACCGAGTTGAGGCTCTGCGGCGACACCGGGACCCGGCGGCCGTTGAACAGGACCAGGGTCCGCGAGCCGGTCGTCGGCGAGTTGAGGTTGCGCAGGTTGATGGTCGCCGCGCCCGAGCCGGAGCCGAAGCGGTTGTTTTCGCCGATCACCGCGCCCGACGACGGGATGGTCTTGATCAGTTGGACCATGGTCGGCGAACCGCGCGCCTCCAGCTCCCTGGAGCTGATGACGTCCACCGGCAGGGCCGCGTCTTCAGGTGTCCCGGCGATGAATGAGCCGGTGACCACCACCTCCTCAACAGTCGCGCCCTCCTGCGCGGCGGCCACGCCGGACACGCCGAACGCGAGGGCGACGGCCAAAATCGACCCGCCGCAGAAATATCTGCTCTTCAACATCAGTGTTTCCTTTCCCCCTCGAACCCACGCGGCGATTGAAATGCCGCGATTGTCTATGTTCGAGTATGGCGATCATTGACGGAGAAGTTGCAGGACGCCAGAGCGTTGTTGCGAACATTACAGCCTTGAAATGCGCGCCATTTCAGCTCATATTTTTGACGTAACTGAGAAATTTCATATACGACCGCATACCCGAATAAGTAATTTTTGATCACTCACGAATAATACTCACTAAGTCATTGGTTTTGCGTAATTTACGGACTCCCTGACCAAACCTAACGGCGGCCGGATCAAACCCGGCCTTCGAAAACTTCCGCATGCCGATCGCCGCCCCGTCGAAAACCCGCTCCCGGAGGGTGTGGCGCCCATGCCGCGGCCGAAGAAAAAGGCGCCGCGGGGGAACCCCGCGGCGCCTTGAAGGCGGCTGCAAGCCGGCCGCAGGGGGTCGCCCCGCGGCCGGCCGCCTGGCTTTAGAACTTCTTTTTGACCGCGACCTTGTAGGTCCGGCCCAGCGCATTGCCCGTGAACGGGTCGTAGTTGAGGTCGAGTCGCGCGAAGGACGGCTCGGTGTCGAAGACGTTGTCGATCGAGACGTTCACCGTGAAGTCCCAGGGCAGCAGGACCCGGTAGTCGATCTCGTGCACCCAGCTCTCGTCGATCTTGGCGCCGTTCGGCTGGACCGCGCCGTTGACCGGGTTGGGGGCGAAGATCGAGGCCCGCTGATCGACGTAGGAGTCGATGTAGTTGACCGTCCAGCGGAAGTTATGAGGCCCGTGGGAGTACTCGCCGTACACCGACCCCTTGAGCTGCGGCAGCGACGTCGCGGTGAGCTGGTAGTTGAGGTAGCCGACCGCGTCGAAGGCGTTCTCGACCGTCACGTCGCCGATCTTGAAGGGATCGACCTTGTACTCGATCGTGTAGCTGACCGAGCCGCCGAACCGCAGGTCGCCGCCCCAGACGTCGCCGACGTCGTAGTCGGCCAGCACGTCGATGCCGGAGGTCTTCACGCCCGGCCCGTTGGTCCAGTTGGTCCGCACCCGCGAGATCGTCGCGATGTTGCAGGCGCCCTGGAAGACGAAGCGGGCCTGCAGGGCCGCGAAGGCCGGCTGGTCGCAGTTCGTGGACGCGCCGCCCGGGAACATGGTGTTGACCATCGAGGCCGAGGGTTCGGCGACGATCGGGTTCTCGAAGTCGAAGTTCCAGTAGTCGATGCTGCCCTTGAAGTTACCGACCTTGACGAGGGCGCCGACGCTGTAGGTCGTGGCCTTTTCCGGTTCGAGGTCCGGATTGCCGAAGATGTCGATGGCGCGGAAGGCGCCGCCGATGAACGACAGGGCCGTGACGCTGCTGGTGTTCAACTGGGTCAGCGGCGGGCCGCGGAAGGTCGTGCCGGCCGAGGCGCGGAACGCCAGGATGTCGGTCGCCTGCCAGCGCACCGCGATCTTCGGATTGAGCGTCGAGCCGGTCTCGCCGCCGTAGTCCTCGTAACGCGCCGCCAACTGGATCTGCAGGTCGTCGGTGACCGGCAGCGCCATTTCGGCGAACAGGCCGTAGACGTCGGCCTCGAGATCGGCTTCCTCGCCGGTCCCCAGGAACATCAGCGGACCGTTGCGCACCGCACAGTCGGTCGAACCGTTGAACGGGGTGTCGATGCAGGGGTTGGCGTCGATGTTGCTGAGGTCGTTATAGGACGAGGTGAAGAAGCTGCGCCGGAACTGCGCCCCGGCCGCCCATCCGATCGCGCCGCCGCCCAGCTCCCACGGCAGTTCGCCGTTGAACACCGCGTCGGCCACGAACAGCTTCGAGGTCTGCTTGGTCGAGACCTCCTGGAAGAACCACCGGACCAGCTCGGGGTCGTTGGCCACCGAGCTGTTGAAGCCCGGATTGGTCGCGCCGGTGATCGCGTTGCTGGAGACCGCGTTGGAGAAGGGGTTGAAGTAGTAGCAGCCCAGCGCGGTGTTGCCGGCGTTGGTGGTGAAGTTGTTGGTCTCCGCCGCCGTACAGCCGCCGGCCGCGCCGTTGTTGAGCGAACCGTAGCCGCGCAGCGCCATCTGGAACCGCGACACCACGGTGTCGTAGCCGGTCCGCACCCCGGTCTCCTGGCCGTAGGTCAGGGCGAAGTCGTAGCCGACGGCGTCGTTGAACTGGCCCTTGATGCCGCCGCTGACGCGGAACGCATCATAATGACGCCGGCCTTCCGAGGGCCCGTAGTCGAACGCCGGGTTGCCGCCGAACGACAGCGGCCGATAGCGCACGCCCGGAATGTGCGCGCCGGTCGCGAAGGCCGGGATCTGCGTCGGGTTGGCGTTGCGATAGGCGATGAAGCCCGGATTGGAGGCCGGCACGAAATAGCCCGCCAGCACCGAGGCCGGCAGTTGGCCGACGGTCGGGTTGGTGTTCGCGGTCGGGGTCTGCAGGGCCAGGTACGACGGCGAAGTCTTCCACTCCGGCACGTCGGTCTCGGAGTAGAACACCTCGATGTGTAGCTGGGCGTTCTCGCCCAGGTCGGCGTTGGCCTCGCCATAGAGCTGGAAGCGGTCTTCCTTCTCGACCAGGTTGTCGTACGGAATGTACGGGAAGAAGCAGGCCGGCAGGGCCCCGCCCTGGGCCACGCCGCCCAGCGGCGTACAGCCGTTGTCGAGCGCAAAGCCCGCGGCCGGGATGAAGGCGCCGTTCGGACCGTTGGTCACCGGCAGGAACGGGGCGACGGCGTTGCCCGCCGACCAGCCGCCTTCCGGGTTGTTGAAGTAGGACTGGGTCGCCCAGTCGCGCTCCGTCGTCGGCAGCTCCGAGCGGTGCTGGTAGCCGGCGCTGAGCAGGACGTTGCCGTTGTCCCAGGTGTGCCCGAAGAGGATGCTGCCGGTGTAGTCGCCGTCCGAGCCGTCGATGAACCGGTAGCTGCCGTTCAGCTCGAGCCCGTCGAAGTCCCGGCGGGTGATGAAGTTCACGACCCCGGCGATGGCGTCCGAGCCGTAGGTGGCGGCCGCGCCGTCCTTCAGCACTTCGACCCGGCCGATGGCGGCCGACGGGATGATGTTGGTGTCGACGATCCCGGCGCCGGCCTGGCCGAACGGGTTCGAGGCCATGCGGCGGCCGTTGATCAGGACCAGGGTCCGTTGCGCGCCGAGGCCGCGCAGGTTGACCGAGCCCGAACCTTCCGAGCCCTGGGCCCGCGGGTCGAACTGGTTGGTGTCGCCCAGGACGCCGCTGGAGACCGGCAGGGCCTTGAGAAGCTCGACGGTGGACGGGGAACCCTGCTTTTCAAGGTCGTCCGAGCTGATCACGTCCACGGGAAGGGCCGCATCCTCGGGCGTGCCGCGGATGAACGACCCGGTGACCACCACCTCCTCGACGGTGCTGACCTGCTGGGCAAAGGCCTGGCCGCCCAGGGCCAGAGCAACGGCCATGACGGAGCCGCCGCAGAGATACCTGCTCTTCAACATCAAATTTCCTCCCCCTCGACGGACGCCGTTTTCGATCTGACGCGATGGTCGCCCGTGGGTAGGAGGATCAAATGCTCGTTCGCAGCCCTGGCGCTAGGTGAATTTTGCAGAACCGCAACAATGCATCCGAACTGCGTTCAAATCGCAACACCGTTATCCCGAAAGGGTTTTTGACGCCCCCGCGCAAAAGTCCGTCCGCCACCGCGACGCAAGAGCGCCGTGGCGAGGAAGGTCGAAGGGACCTTTGGGGGATGGCGGCGTGGGCGGCGCGCGGACGACCCGTCCCGGCCCTTACGAATTCGGCCCTGCCCTACAGCATCGCGCGAGCGGGGATCAGGGAAGGAAAGGGAGGGGCGGACGTCGCAAAGAATGCGGCGAAGAATCCGTACGATTGGGACCGGTACGTGAGGCCGTGGTTGGGCAAGGAAAGGGGCATGCTTGCGCCAAAACAGCATGGCCATCACTGGGCCATTCCACAGAATGGCTGGGGCAAGAACGTGCCGGACTGGATCAAGAACCAGCCGTGGAACATCAAGCCCATGCCCAGCGCCGAGGTTCACGGGCGCCTGACCAACTCCTACAAAGGCAAGCCGCAGTTCAATGCGGTGGAGAGATACATGTACGGGACGCCCACTTGGTCGAAAGTCGGAACGGGCGCGGCGGTCGGCCATCCTGCAGCGGCTGGAAAAGCCCAGGCGGACAAGCGCCGTTGACCCTGGACGCTCCCTCGTTTCCCGCCCTGGCGTTTCGTCGCGATGTCGGGCGTTACGCGGTTCCGGGGCGGGAGCGCTTGACCTGGTTTCTCGACTCCGAGGACTTCTCGACTTGCACCTCCTGGGAGCTCAAGCATGGCGAGCGGCTCGGGATGGTGCTGGCCGACAGCGGTGGTCGGTGCTGGAAGGTTCTGGCCGTCGTTGACCTCGGCGTCGTGAGGCCCTTCTGGGAGCGGGCGTTCCGCTTCTTGATGCGGCAGAGCGTGCACCGGATCGACCAGCGGCTTGTCGAGATCGATCCCCTCGCCCTGGACCAGGTGAAAGAGCGGGCATGCGCCTCGATCGAGGCCAATCCGGACGACTGGCGGGACGACGAAGCGATCGCCGGCGAGGATGGGCCGCCGCGGGAGGAACGGGAAATGCTGGATGAACTGCAGGAGGCGGTCCGAACCGCGCGGACGCTGCCGCAGTTGATCAACGCCTTGTACCGTGAAGAGCTGCCCGGCTGACGACCAGCGATCGAAACCTACACTTCCGGAATGGCCCTGGAGAGAACGCGGCGAATGGAGGCCTTCGGCGCCGGTTTGCGGCTCTCGGAGAGCCGGACGCAGGGATGCATAGCCGCCTAACCGGCGGACGTCTTGAAGGTATTGGCGGGGAGGAAAATCACACCGGCTCAGCGGCGGAAGGAATGGTGGACGTGACAGGGATTGAACCTGTGACCCCCTCGATGTCAACGAGGTGCTCTCCCGCTGAGCTACACGTCCGAACCACTCGGCTCCCTTTCGGGAACGGGAGGCGGCGGTATAGCGGCGAGGGCGGGCTTGCGCAAGCGCCCTCGGCCGCATTTTCACACCTTATGCGGCGGCCATCATCCGCTCCACCTCGGAGACGATCTCACGCAGGTGGATGGGCTTGGAAAGCACCTTGGCGCCGGGCGGCGCGCTCTCGCCCGCGGCCAGGGCGACGGCGGCGAAACCGGTGATGAACATGATGCGCAGGCCCGGATGCTGGGCCGCGGCCAGGCGCGCGACCTCGATCCCGTCCATGCCCGGCATGACGATGTCGGTGAGCAGCAGGTCCCAGTCCTGGTCGAGGATCGCCGCAGCTTCCTCGCCGTCGGCGCAGGAGGTCACTTCATATCCTGCACGCTCCAGGGCGCGGGACAGGAAGCCGCGCAGGGAGTCATCGTCTTCGGCGAGGAGAATTCGGGGCATGGGAGCTCCGCAAGGCGCAACAAGTAAGCCTCCACACTAGCTGGCCAGACGTAAATCCCCGATGAACCGTCTGGAGCCCTTCCCACTCCCGATGGATCGAGAGTGGACAAGAAGGGCTCCAAATCCAAGAGGACGAGCCCCGGCTGGCTTGATGCAAGCCAGCCGGGACAGGCTCTGGGATGCGCGATCCGTTTGACCCACAGGAAGACGCACCGTCATATGGCGGCGATGAACGCCTGGGAGCCCATCGCCGCGAACCGTTCCGCGCCGGCCATTTCACCCTTCGAGGTGCGGCGCGCTGCGGCTGACGGCGCGCCGGCGCCCACGCCCCTGGTCTTCGCCTCGCCCCATTCGGGCCGGCTCTATCCCGACGACATGATGCAGGCCGCGGCGCTCGACGCCCACGCCATCCGCCGGTCGGAAGACGCCTTTGTCGACGAGCTGATCGGGACCGGCCCCAGCCATGGCGCCTCGCTGATCTGCGCCAACCTGGCGCGGGCCTATATCGACGTGAACCGCGAGGCCTTCGAGCTCGACCAGGCGATGTTCGCCGACGAGCTGCCCGACTTCGCCCGCGCCCGCACCGCGCGGGTGGCCGCGGGCCTGGGCGCCATCGCCCGGGTGGTGTCCGAGGGCCAGGAGATCTATGCGCGCAAGCTGACCTTCGCCGAGGCCCGCCGCCGCATCGAGGGCGTCCACACCCCCTATCACGCCGGCCTGGCCCGGCTGCTGGGCGAGGCGCACGCCGCCCACGGCTACGCCATCCTGATCGACTGGCACTCGATGCCCGCCGCCGCGGCCAAGGCCAGCGGCCGCGACGGCCCCTGCGACATGGTGCTGGGCGACCGCTTCGGCGCCTCCTGCTCGGCCCAGGTGACCCAGAAGGTCGAGCGCGAGCTCGAGGCCCGCGGCTACAAGGTGGCCCGCAACGCCCCCTATGCCGGCGGCTACACCACCGAGCACTACGGCCGCCCCAACCGCCGCACCCACGCGCTGCAGATCGAGATCAACCGCGGCCTCTATCTGAACGAAGGCACGCTGGAGCCGACCAAGGGCTTCAAGCGCCTGAAGGCCGATCTCGACGAGGTGATCGCCGCGCTCGGCGCCGCCGACTGGTCGGGCCTGAAATAGCCGTCAGGCCGGCCGGCGCGCGCGCATGGCCTGGTTGATGGTGCCGTCGTCCAGCCAATCGAGCTCGCCGCCGACCGGCACGCCGCGCGCCAACATGGTGACGCTGACGCCCGCCCCCTCCAGCCGCTCGGCCAGGTAATGGGCCGTGGTCTGGCCGTCGACCGTCGCCGGCAGGGCCAGGATCACCTCGCGCACGCCGGTCTCCGCGGCGCGGGCCACCAGCGGCCCGATGCGCAGCGCCTCTGGCCCGATCCCGTCCAGGGCCGAGAGCAGGCCGCCCAGCACGTGGTAGCGCCCGCGGAACGCCGCCGCCCGCTCCATCGCCCAGAGCGCGCCGACCTCCTCGACCACGCAGATCAGCGAGGCGTCGCGCTGGGGGTCGGCGCAGATGGCGCAGGGGTCCTGGGTGTCCAGCGAGCCGCAGACGCCGCAGGTCTTCACCCGCTCGGCCGCCGTCGACAGGGCGTCGGACAGCGGCAGCAAGAGCTGGTCGCGCCGCTTCAGCAGCGCCAGGGCGGCGCGCCGGGCCGAGCGCGGGCCAAGGCCCGGCAGCTTGGAGAGCAGGGAGATCAGCCGCTCGATCTCAGGTCCGGCGGAAGCGCCCAAAGGCTTAGAACTTCGGCATTCCCGGCAGGCCCATGGCCGCCAGCGGGCCGGCGGCCTCGCGCATCAGTTCGGACTGCTGGGCGTCCAGCTTGCGCTTGGCGTCGGCGTGGGCCGCGACGATCAGGTCGGAGATCACCTCGCCCTCGCCGGGGGCCAGCAGGCTCTCGTCCAGCTCGACGCCGGACATCTCGCCCGTGCCCTTCAGGGTCACCTTGACCATGCCGCCGCCGGACGTGCCCTCGACCACGATCTCGGCGATGCGCGCCTGGGCGTCGGCCAGCTTCTGCTGCATGGCCTGGGCCTGCTTCATGAGGGAGCCGAGGTCTTTCATCGCAATCTCACTCTTCGTCTTCGTCGTCTTCAACGCCCTCGATCACGGGCGCGATATCCGGTTGCGGCAGGTTGCGCACGCCGACGATCTCGGTCCCCGGAAACGCCTGCATGACCGACAGGACGAAGGGATCGGCCTCGATCTCGGCGCGGACCTCCTGGGCCTCGCGCTTCTGGCGCTCCCAGGCGCTCTCCGTCCCGCCGCCGCCCCGCGCGGCGATCAGCCAGGGCTGGCCGGTCCATTCCTTCAGCCGCGTCACCAGGCGCTGGGCCAGGTTGTTCGGCCCGCCGGGCACGGGTTCGTACTCGATCGCCCCCTGGCGGAAGCTGATCGGGCGCACGAAGCGCTCGACGTCCAACTGCAGGACGATGTCCCGCTTGGCCTTGATCAGGTTCAGCACGTCGGCGAACGAGTTCAGGGTCGGTACGGCGTCGGCCTGTTCCTGCGGCGGCGCCATGACCCGGGCCTGGGCGGTGACGCCGCCGCCCAGGCTGGCCGTAGCGCCTCCTCCACCACCGCCGCCCCCGCCGCCAGGCGCCGGGCCGCTGGGCATGGAATCGCCTGCGGCGAGCCGCTTGAGCGCCTCTTCCGGGCCGGGCAGGTCGGCGGCGTAGGCCAGCCGGATCAGTGCCATGTCGCAGGCCGCGGCCGCGTCGGGGGCGCGGCGCACCTCCTCATGGGCCTTCAGCAGCATCTGCCAGATGCGCGAGAGGTTGCCGGCCGACACCGCCGCGCCGACGGCGGCCAGGCGGGCGGCCTGCTCCTTGGGCAGGGTCAGGGCCTGCGGGCCGATGGCCTTGGCCACCGAGGCGCCGTGGGTGTGGTCCATCAGGTCGAGCATGACCTGGCCCGGCTCGGCCCCGAAGTTGTAGAGGCTGCGGAAGGTCTCGACCGCCGGCCCGGCCTGGCCGCGCATCACCTGCTCGAACAGGCTGATGGTCTGGGCGCGGTCGGCCAGGCCCAGCATGTCGCGGATCGAGGCGGCGGTGACCATCTGGCCGGCCTCGGCCTGGACGATGGCCTGGTCGAGCATCGACTGGGCGTCGCGCATCGACCCTTCGGCGGCGCGGGCGATCAGCAGCATGCCCTCGGGCTCGACCTGCGCGCCCTCCTTGCCGGCGATCATGTCGAGGTTCTTGACGATCACGTCCGGCTCGACCCGGCGCAGGTCGAAGCGCTGGCAGCGGCTGAGGATCGTCACCGGCACCTTGCGGATCTCGGTGGTGGCGAAGATGAACTTGGCGTGGGGCGGCGGCTCTTCGAGGGTCTTCAGGAGCGCGTTGAACGCCCCCGTCGAGAGCATATGCACCTCGTCGATGATGTAGACCTTGTAGCGGGCCTCGACCGGGGCGTAGCGCACCCCGTCCAGCAGCTCGCGCATGTCGTTGACGCCGGTGCGGCTGGCGGCGTCCAGCTCCAGCACGTCCATGTGCCGCCCCTCGATGATCGAGCGGCAGTGCCGGCCCTCCTCGGTCAGGTCGAGGGTGGGCTCGTGGATGGCGTCGGTCTCGTAGTTCAGCGCCCGGGCCAGCAGCCGCGCGGTGGTGGTCTTGCCGACCCCGCGCACCCCGGTCAGCATGAAGGCGTGAGCGATCCGGCCGCTGGCGAAGGCGTTGCGCAAGGTGCGCACCATCGCCTCCTGGCCATAGAGGTCGTCGAAGGTCTGCGGCCGGTACTTGCGCGCGATGACAGTGTAGGCGGCCGATTCCTCGACCGGCGCAGGCGGCGGCGCAGCGGGCGCGCCGAACATATCGCTCGTATTGGGATCGCGCTCTAACGTCTCGGGTTCGTCGTCTTCTGCCATTGGCGCCCGAGGATGGAGGCTGAAGCCTTGTGGGGCTGGGTGGAGACCGAACAACGACCCGGAGCGAAACTCGTTACGGCTGCTTCCTTCCGGACCTGACCGGGTTGGCGAGGCGTCCGCCCGTCGCCGATCTCCGCCCCCTATATCGCGACCTTGGCGCTCGCGCGCAAGCGCCAGCGCAGCTACAACTCCGCGCATGCCGCTTTCCGCCCATCAAAACACCTTCGCCGGCAACCCTTTGAACCGCGCGAGCGAGAGACGCGGGGATGCGTCCTGGCTCGCCGAGAAGCTGCTGGCGCCTGATTCCCTGGCCATCGCCCTCTGGAACGGCCGGCCGTTCGTCGAGAACGCGCCCGACGGCGGGGTGCAGATCGCCTACTTGCCCTCGCGCATGGCCGAGGACCTGTCCGGCGGGCCCGAGCGGCTGCTGTTCATGGGCCTCTGGCAGGAGACGGCGGTGTTCGCCATCGACCTGGAGGGCGGGCACGACCCGGCCGACGGGCCGCTGGCCGGGCTGGGCCGATTCGAGGACCTGCGGGCCATGGCCCTGCGGCTGCCGGCCACGGACGCGGCGATCATGGCCACCGCCAAGTCGATGTTCGAATGGCGCCGCCGGCACCGCCACTGTTCATCCTGCGGCGAGCAGACCGACGTGGTGGACGGCGGCTGGAAGCGCGCCTGCCCCGCCTGCAAGGCCGAGCACTTCCCGCGCACCGACCCGGTGGTGATCATGCTGGCGGTGCATGGCGAGCGCTGCATGCTCGGCCGCCAGGAGGCCTGGCCCAAGGGCATGTTCTCGGCCCTGGCCGGCTTCCTGGAGCCCGGCGAGTCCATCGAGGAGGCCTGCGCGCGCGAGCTGGAGGAAGAGGCGGGGCTGAAGACCCTGTCGGTCGAGTACCACTCGACCCAGCCCTGGCCCTATCCGTCGTCGCTGATGATCGGCCTGATCGCCCAGGTCGCCAGCGACGAGGCCACGCCCGACCAGACTGAGCTTTCCGAAGTGCGCTGGTTCACCAAGGCCGAGGCCAGGGACGTGCTGGCCGGCAAGGTCGAAGGCACGTTCGCCCCCGGCGCCATGGCCATCGCCCACCAACTGCTGAAGACCTGGGCCGAGAGCGGGGACTGAGCCGCCGAGCACAGCTATGGCGAGGCCGCGCCGCATCCTGCACCGCGGCGCGAATGGGTCCCGGTCTTGCTTCGCAAACCGGGATGACGCCGAACCCCAGTTCTCCCCCTTCGTGGCAGGGCGGCCGTACCTAGCCGACCTTCAGGCTGACCTCGACGTCGTCGCCGCGGCGGGTGCGGCGCTCCAGGCGCGCCTGGCCGATGGCGTTGGAGAGGTCGGCGGCGAAGGCCCGCACCTCGGGCCGCAGCTCGCCCAGCACGACGATCCGGTACGGCGGCGACAGCTCGCTCATGGTCCCGAACACCATCGAGTCGACGAACGACTCGACGCTGGAGCCATGCCCCGGCAGCGCCTGGATCGTCTCCTGCAGCAGCCTGGCGAATTCCTTGCGGTTCCAGCAGCCGCTGGCGTCGATCTCGATAGTGTTCATCAGCCGGCTCGCGAACGGAAGGGGTCGGCCGGATAGACGCCGAGGATCTCGAAGCGTTCCGAGAAGAACTTGAGTTCGTCGAAGGCCAGGGCCAGGCCGCGGTCCTCGGGCCGCCCGTCGACCTCGGCGTAGAAGAAGGTCGCCGTGAAGGCGCCGTTCTCCATGTAGCTCTCCAGCTTGGTCATGTTGACCCCGTTGGTCGCAAAGCCGCCCAGGGCCTTGTAGAGCGCCGCGGGCATGTTGCGGACGCGGAAGATGAAGCTGGTCACGCAGGGGGCGGTGAACGGCGGCGGCGGCGGGTTCGGATCGGCCGTCATCACCAGGAAGCGCGTGGTGTTGTTGTGCTCGTCCTCGATGTCGCGGGCGACGATCTCCAGGCCGTAGAGCTCGGCCGCCAGGGCCGGCGAGACGGCGCCGCGGGTCGGATCGGGATGCTCCGACAGCAGCTTGGCGGCCAGGGCGGTGTCGCCGACCGGCTCGGTCTTCAGCCCCATGCGGCGCAGCGACTTGCGGCACTGGCCCAGCGCGATCGGCATCGAGGCGACGGTCCTGACGTCCTCCAGCTTCACGCCGGGATTGACCATGAGCTGGAAGTGGATCGGCTTGAACCGCTCGCCGATGATCCTCAGGCCCGAGGAGGGCAGCAGGTGATGCACGTCGGCGACGCGGCCGGCGATCGAGTTCTCGACCGGGATCATGCCCAGTTGGCAGTCGCCCATCTTCACCGCGTCGAAGGCTTCCTCGAAGGCGGCGTGGGGAACGGGCTCCATGTCCGGAAACGCTGCGACGCAGGCCTCGTGGCTGTTGGCGCCGAGTTCGCCCTGGAAGGCGATGCGTCCCTTGGTCATGCGTGTTCCCTTGCATATTTACGCGCGCGTTCGAGGTCGGCGGGGTTGTCCACCGAGATCGGGGCTTCGTCGATCACCGCGGCCCAGATGGACATGCCCAGCTCCAGGGCGCGCAACTGTTCCAGGCGCTCGCGGATCTCCAGCGGCGACGGCGGGGCGGCGCAGAAGCGCAGCAGCGCCTCGCGGCGGTAGCCGTAGACCCCGTGGTGCAGCCACACGGGCCCGTCGCCATAGAGCACCGAGCGGGTGAAATAGAGCGCGCGGGCGCTGCGGCCGTCGGGGGCCATCGAGGCCACGACCTTGGGGATGTCGGGATTGCTGCGCTCGGCGATGTCGGCCTCGGCGACCATCACCGTGGAGATGTCGCAGCTCGGCTGCTCGGCCAGCAGCCGGGCCGCGGCCTCGACCACCGACGGCGCCAGGAAGGGAATGTCGCCCTGCAGGTTGATCACCACGTCGTGCTCGCCCGCAGGGTCCAGGGCGTTCAGCGCCGCGACGATGCGGTCCGAGCCCGAGGGCAGGTCGGGATCGGTCAGCACCGCCCGCCCCCCCGCGGCCCGCACCGCCTCGACGATCTCGGCGTCGCCGGCCGCCACCGCGACGGGACCGACGTTGGCGGCCTGCGCCTGGCGCAGCACACGGACGATCATTGGCAGACCCTCGATATCGGCGAGGGGCTTCCCAGGCAGCCGGGTGGCCGCCATGCGTGCAGGAATGAGGATGATCGGTTTCATGACACCCGGAAGCGACCAACTGGCTGGTTGCGCGGGCGGCGGTAGCGTGTAAGAGAGCCGGGCGCAATAAGGGGCGGGGATTCCCGCGCTGACGCCAGCCTCTGCGGCTGGCCGTTAAGAGGGCCGATTTAGAGACTATGAGCGACCTGACGTTCAATAAAGTCGCGGGCGCCGTGCTTGCGACCGGCCTGGCCATCGTCGGCCTTCGTGAAATTTCTTCGGGCGTCTTCGCCCCGCACGCCGTCGAGAAGCCGGGCTACGCGATCGAGGTCGCCGAGGAGGCCAGCGCCGGCGGCGCTGCGGCCGAGGCGCCGATCGACTGGGGCACGGTGCTGCCGACCGCCGACGTGAAGGCGGGCGAGGCGGTGTTCGCCAAGTGCAAGTCCTGCCACACCATCGAAGCGGGCGGCCCCAACGGCACCGGCCCCAATCTTCATGGCGTCCTGGGCAAGAAGTCGGGCCAGCATCCGGGCTTCGCCTACTCGCCGGCGATGATCGAGCACGGTACTCATGGCGTCTGGACCTTCGAGGAGACTTCGGAGTTCCTGAAGGCCCCGCAAAAGCACCTGTCGGGCACCAAGATGACCTTCGTCGGCCTGAAGAAGGCCGAGGACCGGATCAACCTGCTGGCCTATCTGAACACCCAGGGCTCCAACCTGCCCTTCCCGGCCCCGAACCCGGCGGCCGCCGCGGCTCCGGCCGCCGAGGAAGCTGCGGCTCCGGCCGCTGGCGACGCCGCCGCCCCGGCGACTGCGGCCCCGGCCGCCACGCACTAAGCCCTTCTAATAACGGCGGAAAGCGGTGGGTTCGCCCACCCCCGCCGCGACGTAGCGAGCCCTTGTCACCGACAAGGGCTCGATCGCTGTGGCCATGTGGTGCGCGTTGGCGTGCACGATGGCCTCGCCGTCCAGCATCATGGCCACGTGGCCCTTCCAGAACACCAGGTCGCCGCGCGCCAGGTCGCTCTCGGCCACCGCCGCCCCGCCCTGCGCCTGCTGGTCGGTGTCGCGCGGCAGGGCCACGCCGCAGGCCCCGAGCGCTTGCAGCGTAAGGCCCGAGCAGTCGAGGCCAAGGCTCTCGCGCCCGCCCCACAGGTACGGCGTCCCCAGATAGCGCAGCGCCACGGCGGCCGGATCGGCCTCGAAGACGCCGATCGGCGCCAGGTGATCCTCCACGAACCAACCGCCGTCCGCCGCCTTGGCGAATCGGCCCTCCCGCGCCTCGACCGTCAGCAGGCTTCCCAGCGAGTACGGACCGATGGCCCGCGACTTGATGCTGGGCTGCGCGAAGGCATAGGTGCGGAGCGCAGAAACCTTCATATTGGCGACGCTATCGGCAGGTTTCAGGGCGCCAGCTTCCACAAACCCTACATAGCCGTCGCGGCGGGCCTGGCCCCAGGCGAAGCCGTCCTGGACCTCAAGCACGTCAAACCCTTCTCCGAAAAGGAGTTGGTCGAGTTGCTCGGCGTCGGACGATGGCGCGCGGCGCAAGGCCGCGGCAGGGGTCCGACAGACGTATCGGCGCCTATCGTCATAGCGATCGGCAGCGACGATAGCCTCCAGGTCGCGGGCGGCGAGGTCGGGGCGGGCCAGGACGGCGCGGGGATCGAGGCTCATCCGAAGCGGTCCGCGATCATCCTGTAGAGGGCGCGGATGGCCTGGGCCTCGCCGCCCGACGGCCAGCCGGGCCGCCCGCGCGGGTTCCAGGCGAAGATGTCGAAATGGGCCCACGGGCCGCTGGGCGCGAACTTCTGCAGGAACAGGGCCGCGGTGATCGACCCGGCCTGGGCCCAGGCGTCGGAGTCGTTCTTCACGTCGGCGACGTCGGAGTCGATCGAGTCGACATAGCCCTTCCACAGCGGCATGCGCCACATCGGGTCGGCGACGGCGTTCATCGCCGCCTCGATCTGGCCGGCCAGTTCGTCGTCGTCGGTGTAGAAGGGCGGCAACTGCGGGCCGAGCGCCATGCGCGCCGCCCCGGTCAGGGTGGCGAGGTCGAGGGTCAGCGCCGGCTCCAGCTCGGCGGCGCGGGTCAGGGCGTCGGCTAGGATCAGCCGCCCCTCGGCGTCGGTGTTGCCGACCTCGATGGAAAGGCCCTTGCGGCTGGCCAGCACGTCGCCCGGCCGCATGGCGTCGCCGGAGATGGCGTTCTCGACGGTCGGGACCAGGATCGCCAGCCGCACGGGCAGCCTGGCCGCCATGATCATCCGGCCAAGCGCCAGCACGTGGGCGGCGCCGCCCATGTCCTTCTTCATGGTGCGCATGCCGGCGGCCGGCTTGATGTCGAGGCCGCCGGTGTCGAACACCACGCCCTTGCCGACCAGGGCGACCAGCGGCCTGCCGGCCTCGCCCCAGGTGATCTCGATCATGCGCGGCGCGCGCTCGGGCGTGGCGGCGCGGCCGACGGCGTGGACGGCCGGGTAGTTGGCCTCCAGCAGGCCCTCGCCGGTGATGACGGTGATCGAGGCGCCGTGCTGCTCGGCGATCTCACGGGCGATGGTCTCGATCTGCAGCGGCCCCATGTCGTTGGGCGGGGTGTTAACCATGTTGCGGGCCAGGGCGCAGGCATGGGCGACCTGGCGCACCTCGGCCACGTCGACGCCCTCCCCCGCCACCAGGCGCGGATGCTTCTCGCCCTTCTTCTTATAGCGGTCGAAGCGGTAGCTCCCCAGCGCGAAGGCCAGCGCGACCTGGTCGGGGGCGAGCTCGGCCGGGGCCGAGGCGATGCGGTAGTCGCCGGCCGGCAGCTTGGCCGCCAGGGCGCGGAACGCCTGGGCGTCGCCGCTCTCGCCCAGGCCGAACAGCACGCGGTCGAGGCCGCCCTCGGTGTCGGGGACGACCAGCACCTGGCCGGGCTTGCCCTTGAACTCCGAGAGCTCGGCGAACGCCTTCACGAAGGCCTGGCGGCCGTCGAGGAAGCCGGCGACCTCCTTTTCGCGCAGCGCATGGACGGGGACGACGGCGCCCTCCGCATGGTCGACGACGACTTCGGTCATGGCGCTCTCCAAGCCCGCCCGGCGGCGGAAATTATGCTTAACGCTTCCTTTAAGCGGGCGGGGGATGCTTGGCCGCAATCACCCGGAGCCCGTCACTTCATGTGTCGCATGTCGGCCCTCGCCGCAACCGCCCTCGCCCTCACCCTGGGCGCCAGCCCGGCCCTGGCCGCGCCCTCTGCAAAGCCGGCCGACAAGGCCGGCGAAGCGGCCGCGGCGCCGCGCAAGGCCACGGCCCAGGAGCGCGCCCAGGTGCAGCGGCTCGATCCGCTGGCCCGCGCGGCGTTCTGGGCGCACGAGGCCGAGCTGGACCCCGCCGACCCCGAGGCCGGGGTCTATCTCTCGCAGGCGCTGCGCCAGATGGGCAATTACGACGACGCCCTGCAGGCCGCGCAGCGCACCCTGATCACCGCCCCGAACAATGTCGAGGCGCTGCTGGAGGCGGCCCGCAGCCATGTCGGCCGCGGCCGGGGCTTCTACGCCATCGAGCCCGCGCGCCAGGCGCAGAAGCTGGCGCCGCGCGACTGGCGCATCCCCTCGCTGCTGGGGGTCGCCTACGAGCAGGCCAGCCGCTTCGACGAGGCCCTGGCCGCCCACCGCCAGGCCCTGGCCCTGGCCCCGGACAACCCCGTCGCCCTGGGCAATCTGGGCATGTACTACGCCGCGCGCGGCGACACCGCCCAGGCCGAGGCGACCCTGCGCCAGGCCGCCGCCCGGCCCGACGCCCCGATCGCGGTGCGCCAGAACCTGGCCCTGGTGGTCGGCCTCTCGGGCCGGCTGGACGAGGCCGAACGCCTGGCCCGCCAGGACCTGCCGCCCGAAATGGTCGAGAACAACCTCGCCTGGCTGCGCAGCGCCAAGGCCCCGGCCGCAAACGCGGCGGCGGCGGGCGCGAACCGCTCGTGGGAGAGCCTGCGGCAGACGCCGTAGGGGGTGGGAGCGGAGGGCTGCCGCTTTGGGCTCATTGCTGACGTCGGGAGTGTCCGTTTCCGGGCGCAACGCCAGGAGCACCATCGACTCTCACTCAGTGGGCGCGCATGAGGCCAGACTTTCGCGATGGGGCGACGCTGCGCGCCTTGCCGGCGCTACTTCGCGAGGGCGCTTGCGCAAAATATGAAGATTGAGTTGCTCCGCCGTCAGAGCCACTTCGACGCGGTGCGAGGATGACCGGCCAGACGTGATCTCCGGGTAGCGTACTGGGTTGGGGAGGCTAATCTCCAGCTATACTGCGATCTCAGCGGCGCGATCAGCGCCGTTACCACAGCTTTGATGTCACGCCGCCGCGCGGATTTGCTCCGCCATCCGATAAACCGCCGAAACGAACATCGCGGGCTCAGCCAGCGACGCCTTCAGTTCTGTCTCCCAGCCGGGAGTCTGCGACGCCCACGCGACCGCCTTGCGCATATCCAGCTGGAGACGCCCGCTGAAGTAGTTGGACAAAATCTTGGCCGGCACCTGCTCGCGAACGAACCTGCTGTTCACGCGGTGCATGCGCGCGAACAGCGCGTAGGCGCGCGCCAGCGTGGCGATGTCTCCCTGTGCAGCCAGGTTCGTCATCAACTCGAGGATCGCGCCTGACGGGGTGACGTAGGCGTCCGAGCCTTGCCGGGCGACAGCGTCCGCCACACGCCGGGCGTTGTCGATGCCGATCGCGGCGAGCGCATTGCGCAGGCTATCGGCCAACATGTCGGCGTTCTGCCCGTCTTCGACCCAGTGTTCCGCGAGCCGGGTGTTGTGATCGCGTACCCACCCCATCAGCGCATCGACGTCGGGCGGCATCACCTCAAGGACCCCGCCGCTCCAGACGAGCAGGCCCTCCTCTTGCAGGCGCTGAAACTCCGCTGGGAAGCGGGCGTGGTCGACATCCTGCCGGAACAGAGCCCTCAGATCGCCCTCGAAAACCAGGGCCAGGGACTCGGGGTCGAGACGAGGCCAAGGGCTCGGGCCGCCGTGGATGTTCAGCAGGAGCCCGACGACAAGTTGCTCCCGCAGCTTCTGTCCAACGCCGGAGCCCGGGCGTAGCAGGGCCGTGCGACTGCGGTGCAGAACGGAGGCACCCATGACGTAGGGGTGAACGTCGCGGAAGTAGCGCGGCGGGATTCCCGGTTCGAGCGCGACGTCGGTCAACTCATCGTCGAGCCACGCCATGACCGGGGCATGGCACGGGAAGGGGAGGGCGGAGAGCAAGTGGCGGCGAAACGTGGCCGAATCCTGAGCGGGCGCGGAGGCCGCCAGCCGCGCCTGCAGCTCGTGCCAATCCGCGTAGCCGCCAGCCTTGGCGATCGCGCGTTGGGTCTTGTGGAGGGGGTATCGCAGCCCGCTGTCGTCGAACAGCCGCTTCAATTCCTTGGCGCGCCTTTTGGCACCGTCATGGGTCGTATACACTTCGACTTCCTTGTCTTGGCCTTCGCGAAAACGCGCTGCTCGCTCTCACGGCCAGATGGGAAATCGGCGTGAAAACCATGGTCTACGGTGTCGTTGAGCGAATGCTCTTCGCCAGGGCAGCGGCCAGGCCGACGATTGCGGCCCACCGTGAATCTGGGGCACCTAGCGTCGCAGTCAAGGGGATGTCCCTCTTGCAGGCTAGTGGCGTCGTCTCTTCGGAAGTAACGCAAGGGCGTCATCAAGTCCGCGGTCGCTGCCGCAAGCCTCCAGCGGGGTGCGGCGACCAAGTTCGCCCCGTGCGTTGTTCAAGAAAAATGCGGCATGGGTCTCTGGCAGCGCTGCGGCGGCCCGACGCCGAAGGACGGCTTGGCGCCGCGCCATCGCCTCAGCCTGCTCCTGCGCCAGGCGCCGGTCGGCAGTTACCTTCTCGATTCCCCGCCTGATCCGCTCATAGCCCTCGTCGCTGGCGCCTGCGGCCGCCAGGCGAGAGATCGTCGCGTTGACTGGCATCTGCTCCAGCCATTCCTTGCCCGTCCAGCCCAGCGCGGCGGTGGCATAGGCCTTGATCCTGTCGATCCGACTGAGCCGCGCCTTCTCGGCTTCCGCTTGCTGTGCGGCCTCTGCGGCCTCCTCGGCTGCGCGCGCCATTTCGGCCTCGCGCTCCAGGTGGCGCTTGACAGGAAGCCCCACGGCATCTCTCGGGATGGTCCGACGCCAGGGCATGGGTTCGAGCCCGTACAAAGCACTCTCCAGGCGCTCGAACTCCTCGCCGCCGGTGGCGATCAAGTCGGCTGGCGCTGTTGAAAAGCCCGGCGGCGGCGTGCGCATCCAATCGTCCAGACGAAAGCCCGAACGTTCGTCGTCATCGGCCAGCTGAAGGATGGCCTCGACTTTTTCGGCAATGTCCTTCGATCGCTTCGTCCGCTCGTTGATCGCCTTGGCACCGTCTCTCAGGGCCTGTCGATGGTGGGGGGCCACCGAATAGTCGCCCTTGGCGTAGGTCAGCAGTCCATCCTGCAGGAGAAGCTCGAGGAAAGCCCTGACGGTATCAGTCGGATGCGCGATGGCTGGTTGTCGACGCGCCAGCGCGCGAAGAACGCTCAGCTCGATCTTCGGCCGAAAGGGGAGGGCCCAGAGGTCTCGGATCTTCTCCGCTGCCTGATTAAAGTCCACGGTCGGCTGCCACCAGGAATTTCCAGGCGCGGTCGCCGGGTAGATGACGCGGATGAAAACGGCCGCGCGCCAGGTTCGCGTCGAAACGGCGAATCCGGACGGCGCCGGTTCAGGGCCGTCCAGCAGGTGACCCAGCCCGAGCGCTTCCGCCGCCTCGACCAGGGGCTGAAAGGGCTTCTCGTTCATCCTGGGCGCCTCAACCAACCGACGCATCAGTTCGGCGGCCTCTGCTTCCGCCGCGCGCCGCCGGTCAGCCTCGACTTCAGCAGCCTTGAGCCGCGCAGCCTCCTCGGCCGCCGCAAGCTTGGAATTCACCAGCCAGCGCCTTGGCGCCGTGATTAGGATCCCCTTTCGGACATTCGCTTCATCGTCACAGGTGCGGTAGGCGCTGAGGTCGACTTCGAGGGTCGACATCCCAGCTGCTTCGAGCTTGGCGATCTTCTCCGGCCCGCAGGCATGGGTGACTTGCACCTCGACGATCAAGTCATGGGCACATTTCGACAACACCACATCGGGCACCACCTCGCCGATCCGCGTTTCCAGCCGCACGGCGTCGAACTTGAATTTCTGCTTGGGAAAGAGCGTGACGGTGACGCCTTTGACTGTCGCCTCGATCGCCGGGAGCCATATAGCCTTTTCCTGCTCCAGGACCTGCTTGGCCCAGATGTGCGCGCTCGTCTCGGCGCCCGAGCAGCCGACCGCACTGCTCACATGTCGAAAGTGATGCGCGACCTTCTCGCCCTTGCTGGCAATCAGGGGCTGGGCGCAGTCGATGGCAGGGCAGACGCAGTCACAAGCCAGTCCGCTTGGCACGTCCTCTATACGAATAACAGATCCATCCGGCCGGCGGCCGAAGATCAGCCGGGCGCCCAGCCCAGCGAAGGGGCGATGGTCGACGTATCCAAGTGCTGTAGCCATTGAGGTCGATTCGGAACGAAGTCGGAACCTACCATAGCGCCGCGCCCATCCGCGCGATCACGGGCCAAGCCGTCGCTACTCGGCGGTCGGATGGCGATCTCGGCTGAAGAAGGCGATCTCGGCATCGAGGTGTTGAAGGCATCGGGAGTCGCCTTGCTCGCGGTCTTCGTCAGTCAGGATCGTGTTGCAGACTTCGCAACGGAGCTCGTATCCGCCCTTACCGCAGGAGGCGCACTCTCCCTCGTCGACCACCACTGCGACCTCGCCACAGGCATCGCATTTGAAGAGCGGGGCGAGGCCTCCCTGAGTGGCGGCTTCATATAGATCCTGGCCGAAATACTGGACGAGGGTTGGCCAGATGCGTGCCTTGGCTGGGAAGGTCCATCCGCATGCCCGACATTTGAAGCGGGCAGTGTCCTGCTCAACGTCATCGGGGTTCTCGAGCTCAAGCAGGTCGGAGCGACAATTCATGCACGAAAGGTCTGTCGCCGCGGCGCGGGCCATCGTGGGCGACCGCCAAAGCATGGTCTGGATTGACGCGCGGCTGCGCGCCAACTCTTCTTGGAAGACCGCCTCGTTCTCGAGCAGGAACTCCCAGCAATCAGGCTCGAGTTCGTCGACAGGATCCAGCTCCAAGACGTCGAAGAGGCGTCGGATCATGGTCGCCGACTGCGCCACCACCTCGCGCAGCTCCTCACGACTGCCAGAGTATCGGTAGTGTTCCAGGACATTTCGATGGATGGTCAGCTTACGCAGCGGGCCCCAATCGAGACGAATTCCGAGCTGACCGAACCGATCGACAACCTGTTGTTCGTCGACGGTCTTGTCGCCATGCCCCTTGAATGCAAGCTGGCCGGCCGGGTCCAGGCCTGGAACAATCCGCGCCTTGATCAGCACCTCGTCGCTCCCTGGCGGCGACAGGCACCGAAGCTTCTCCTTGCACAACAGGAGTATGCCGGCCTGAACATTGCGGACGGCCGAGGCAAGCCGCCGGGGATCGGATGATTTGAAGTCCTCGACTCCGATTTCGATGGACTGAACAGCGTTCGAAAGGAGCGAGTCCATGGGATCCTTTTGGAGGGCTATTGCGGATATAGAGCCTTTCCACGGGGTAGTTTTGCAAGAAGGCGGGCGTTGACGGAGTCGGCTGCGCCGAGGACGGAAGCTACTTGCCTCAAAGTGTCCCAGACGGTGTAGTCAAGCGCCCTAACCTCGCAGCCCTCGGTTACTCGTGTGAGGTAACAGTCACTGTACAACTGCAACTATACTGCGCAGCGGCGATGATTCTCCGAGCCCACCCGCGCGTGGATCTGCCGACGGGAGGATCGGGTGTATCTGTCCAAGTTGAGGATCGTGAATTTCCGCAAGCTCAAGGACGTGACCCTTGAGTTCCAGAAGGGCCTGAACATCCTCGTCGGGCCGAACAACGCCGGGAAGACCGCCGTGGTCGACGCCCTGCGCGCGCTGCTCGGCGGCATCGACGAACCCTACCCCAGGCTCAACGTCGATGACATTCACCACCCCAAGGGTGGCGAACCGTCCGGCTCGATCCTGTTCGAATTCACCTTCGCAGACCTGAGCCTGGATGACGAGGCCGAGTTCATGGCCGCCATCCGTCCGGACGACGACGGCAAGATGCACGCCTACTTCTCTGTCGCCTATTCCGAGCCGGACAAGGGCGGACGGCTGCAAGCCAAGCGCTGGTGCGGGGAGCACCGTGAGAACGGCCTGACCACGGAGATGGGCGACCACCTGCGCGGCGTCTACCTGCCGGCGTTGCGCGACGCCTCCCAGGGCCTGCGGCCGAGCCGAGGCAGCCAGCTCGCGCGGCTGCTGCAGATTCTGACCGACGACGCAGGCAAAGAGGCGGTCAACGCAGCGCTGCTGGAGCTGGACAAGACCCTGAAGGCCCACGAGCCGATCAAGAGCACCCAGGCCGCTATCACTGGGCGCCACGAGTCGATGCTCGGCGATCAACTGGCTCAGGCCTTAGAGATTGGCCTCAGCGCCAGCGACTTCCAGCGTCTGGCCGCGCGCCTGTCCATCTCCGTCGATCAGTTCGAAATCGATCAGAACGGCCTCGGGTTCAACAACCTCATCTACATGGCCGTCGTGTTGAGCGAGATGGCCAAGAACACCGACGCGGCCTACCGCGGCCTGATTATCGAGGAGCCGGAAGCCCACCTGCATCCGCAGCTCCAGGCGGTGCTGCTCCGCTACCTGGCCGACATCCAGAAGACGGTCGCGGGCGAAAAGCCCGTCCAAATCTTCGTCACCAGCCACTCGCCGAACTTCGCCAGCATCGCGGAGTTGAACACCCTAGTCTGCTTGGTGGACCAAGGCGGTCACGTCGAGGCGTTCCAGCCTCGCTCGATCAAGTTCGCCAAAGGCAAGCGCGAGAAGCTGGAGCGCTACCTCGACGTCACCCGCGCCGAAATCTTCTTCGCCCGCCGGATCATTTTCGTGGAGGGCGCGGCCGAGCTGATGCTGGTCAGCGTGCTGGCCGAGCTCGCCGGCTTCAAGCTGCGGGACTACGGGGTCAGCCTGATCAGCGTCGAGGGCCTGAACTTCGACTGCTTCCTGCCCCTGTTCGGTGAGAAGGCGTTGAAGATTCCGGTGTCGGTGATCACCGATGCCGATCCCACGGATGACAAGGGAAAGGCCCTCTACCCCGCCGCCGGCGACACGGTCACGGTCTCCGACAACACAAAGAAGATGCAGGACTTGGCGGACAGCCTGGTCAAGGTTTTCCATGGCCAGAAAACCTTGGAATACGACCTCGCCCTTGAGCCCGAGAACGTCGCCACCATGCTGACCGCGCTCAAGGAGATCCACCCACAGATCGGAGCGGACCTGGACGCGACGGTGACGGCGTTGGCCGGCCCGCCCGCCCGGGCGCGAGCGCTATTCAGCGGGATGTTCGAGCGGGAGCAGAACAACGTCCAGAAGGGCAAGTTCGGCCAGGCGCTCGCCCAGGCCCTCCTAGCGACTGGAGCCACCCGCAAGGTCCCGCAATACATCCGCGATGCCATCGCCCACGCATGCCAGGCCGAGACATGACCAGCCTTTCCGGCGAGCAGGAGGCGGTGATCGCAGCCGGTCTCGGCCCGCTTGCCGTGCTCGCCTGCGCCGGCAGCGGTAAGACGCGCACGGCGGTCCATCGCCTCGTCGAGGTCCGCCGCCGCCTCGACCGCGCTCGCGGGCGCGTCGCGCTGCTGTCGTTCTCCAACATCGCGGTCGACACCTTCCGGCGCGATTTCGCCGCGCTCTGCGAGGCCAGGTCAATTCCACCTGGCGGCGGGGTCGAGATCGATACGATCGACGGGTTCATCACCGCCAACATCCTACGCCCGCATGCCTATCGCGTGATGAAGGCGCCTCGCGCCGCGTTCCTGGTGTCGGGCTCGGAGCCGTTCCTGAAGGGCTTCACCCTACCGCCGCTGTCGAAAGGCGCTCCGCCCATCTCTGTCGGTCAGATCCACACCAAAGTGGTCGACCGGCGGTTCGAGTTCTTCCTCGACATCCGGGGCACCCAAGTCGCGCTCGACAAGTCCAAGGCGCTCGGACTGATCGAGCGGCTGGGCAAGGTGGGGGCCTACACCCACGACCTCGGCCGGTTCTGGACTTGCAAGGCGTTGATGGCCGAGGCCGACCTGTTGAAGGCCTTCGCCCACCGCTATCCCGAAATCCTGGTGGATGAAGCGCAGGACATTGGTTCGGCGCAGCAGGCCATCCTGGGCCTGTTGGCGAAGACGGGCTCCTCCGTCACCCTGATCGGCGATCCGCACCAGGGCATCTATGAATACGCTGGCGCCGACGGCGCCTATTTGCGCGGTCACTCGACAACTCCCTACTCGCTCAGCCGGAACTACCGATCGATCCCGGCCATAAACGAGATCGCCCAGCGCTTGGCCGGCGAGACCGGCGAGACCCATCGGCGGTCGGTCGGGCCGCCCGCCGGCGCCTATGCCGTCGCCTACGTGCCCAACGGCCACGACGCGCTGATTGCGGCCTTCCGTCAGGCCATCGAGGCTTGTGGCCTGGATGTCGGTCGAAGCGCCGTGCTGTGCCGGGCCACCTCACTAGTGGAGACCATCACCGGCGGCGGCACCGCGCTGGGTGCCGGCGCAGTGCGCATGCTGGCGCGGGCCGCGGCGCTTCGCGATGGGCGCGGAGAGTATCACCGCGCCTTTCGCCTGGTCGCCGAAGCGCTGGAGCAATCGCTGCTGGAGACCCCGCCGGAGGGATTCGCCCATAACCTGCTCGACCCGAAGCGTCATCCCGAGCTTCGGCCGGTCCGCCGCCTGATCTGGAACTTCGTGCGCTCGCGCACCGACGGGCTTCCCGGCGCCCACCTACAGGCCAACACGGACTGGCTGGACGCCTTACGGATCTCGACCCAGGTGTTACTCACAGCGATCGAGGCCAGCACCGGCCTGGCGGCGGCGTCCAACCTGGCCATGCGGCTCAGCGCCAAGGCTTTGCCCTCGACGCCGGTGTCGACTGTGAAGGCCGATCCTGTCAAGCCGCTTCGCGTCGACACGGTCCACGGCGCCAAGGGCGAGACCCTCGATGCGGTGCTCTACATCGCCACCAAGTCACACCTCGAAGGGATGCTCGCGGGCACGGGCAGCGAGATCGGGCGCATCGGTTATGTCGCCGTCACCCGCCCCCGCGACCTCCTCTGGATTGGTGTCCCCGCCGCCGACTTGAAGGCCATGAAGCCTAGACTGGAAGCGTTAGGGTTCACCGTCTTGTAGATTCGGCGACGCCCGCCACCAAGGCCCCGTGCTGCAGCATGCTTTAGGACGTACAATACAGCGACGCCGCGCCTACACGTGCAAATCTACCTGTAGCAGGCGCGACCGAGCTGGCAGCGTGCGGTCTGAAGGTCTGCTTTCGATCCCAAGGGCAACGTCCGCAAGTGGCGCGGCGACCGCGCTTCGCCCGGAAGGCTCAAAGTCAGCAGGGTGCCGCTACGCGACATCAGCCCACATCTGGAAGCCGCCCTATGGCGAGCTCGAAGGCGGCGGCGCGACGGCGCTTGCTGTCTTGGACGCATCAATAAGCTTCGCAAGTTCGGTAAGGTCGACGCCCAGCTGGCGGTGCTCCAGCGGTCCACCTTTCTTGATCACAGCGAGGACCTGGTAGCGGCTGTTCACGATTGGGCCTCCGCTCATACCGTCCGGAAGAATCGCGTCGACCTCCACCATGCGGACGGCGCTTTTCGTCGAGCGTCCTACGATCTTCCCCTCCCTCACACTCAGTTCGTCGCCCGGTGCGTAGTCAGGGAAACCGAGCGCTTTGATGGGCTCGCCAGCCCGCTCGCCCCCCAGGGAGGCCTCCAGCCACGCTTGCTCAGAGACAGGAACATCGTGGTCGAGCAGCGCCAAGTCGGCATGCGCGCTGTACACGGGGCTCAGAGTAGCTGAGTATTTCAACGTGGGCTTATGAGGGCGATAAATCTCCGCCTTCCCGCCAGCCAAACCGGAAACAACATGCTCGGCGGTTACCAAGCCGCTTCCAGCGAGGAAGAACGCAGTGCCCTGCCCGCAATCACTGCCGTCAGGGCTTTCCCAGTCCACGACGAAAACAGCGTCGCGCGCGATCTCTTCATGCGTGGGATCAATGGGTAGCGGCGTCCCGGGAAAGTGCGTGTTGTAGCGCTTCGCAAGCGTTCGATAGGCGCTGAAGCTCCGGCCCCGAACCTGGGCCAACCATTCCAGTTGGCCTCTCAGCACCTGATCGAACGTACCCTTGTTGCCGGGGCGAGGCTCATATGCAGAAAGAGCTGCAGACACGCCGAGGGTGTCAAGCCGATGAAGACCCGCGCGAATGCTCCGCACATGGGTGCGCCTGATATTGGTGAACTCATTCACGATCAGGCCGGTCACCTCCTTGCGCGTACGCTTATCTGCAAACCACACCTTGCCCGGATTGATGCGAAACCCATTGCCCAAGATTAGGCTCTGCAGCTCCACTGAAAGCTCGGAAACTGCGATGCGGCCAGGTAGGGGGATCGCGTCAGCGAACAAGGCGGTGGGCTGCACGTAGCTTGAGAATGAAAGATCGTCGGCATAGCGCGTGTAGCGAAGGCGATGGCGGGCCGCGAAAGCCATCAACTCCTTATCGAGCCGGTGAGTGACCATGTTCGCTAGAATGGGCGACGTTGGTGCCCCTTGCGGCAGCTGATTGGCAGTTGTGCATAGGGTCGCGATCAAGTCCGCGTTCAACTGAGGCAAGCTGATTGCGGTAAGTAGCCCCCGAACGCGGTTTGTTGTGATCGAGCCGAAGTAATTCTCGAGGTCAAGATTCAGTAGAAAAGGTCTCGCCTGGTGCTGATTGGCGTTGGTGATCGCGCTCCTATCCGCCACAAAGCCATGCACAGGCGCTCGCCTGACATAGACGGATTGCAGCAGGGCGTAGAGCTTGCGCTGAAGGTACTTCAGGCGTGGCTCAGGGATCAGGAGAGTCCGCGACCCGCCACGGCGCTTCGGGACTGCGACGGCCGAGTAACGATAAGCAACGTATCGCTTCAGGAAGATGTACTCGGCCTTACCAAGGCCCAGGTACTTCAGCAGCGCTGCGTGGGACTGAAGCTCTACAGCGATCTTTCCCACCCGGCGGCGCCCCCCTCCTTCTCGATGGGTGACCATGCGTAATTCATGGCGTTCATCATCATTTCTATACACATTCAGTCAGACGTCGCAGCTACAACAACGCGGCATGCGAGGGGGGCACCTGGGGGCAGATTCATGACGCTGCGTCCTGCAGTCAAGCTTGGATCGCCCTTTGCGCGGCAAGGCGTCGTCCTGAACAGATCGCCCGTTCAGAAGCATCCGCGGCTGACGGCGCAGTCGGTAACGGCGAGGCCGTGCGTGCGGATCCCACATCTCTCGTCGTGGGCAGATCGACTAGGCGATGACGTCACTGGTCGGCTCTCCAGAGAGTCCGCCTTCCGCACCGACAGGAGAGTCTGCTTGTGGCGCATTCGCGACCATGGCCGGCAGTTCACTTCTGCCTTAGGGCGCTCGGCTACGGCAGTCCGGTCAAGGCCACGACATGCAGGCCGGTGACCCCATTGTTCTTTGCCTCGGCTGAGAGCACGGCTTCGAAAATTCGAACGTCAACTTGGGTGAGGCGGACAGGATTGCGAAGCTTGTACGCACGCCACGCGCCGCTGCGTCCGGCGGCGACCCACGTCGAGCCCCTCGCCCTGAGCCAATCCGACGTCTTCTGCTGGGCGGCCGGCTCGCCGGTCGTGAGGATCGTGCACACCCCGACGTTCGGCTCGAGATAAGTTCGACTGGCAGAGCCCGGGTTGACCGCCGCCTGATGACTAAAGCTCGGCTCGGTCTGGATCACCGGGAACAGCGAGCCAAAATCAAAGCTCGAGATCATGGGCCTTGGCCCATTGATCTGCTGCCATTCGGCGCGCTGCCTGGCGACTACGAAGACGTTCTGGTCGACCGTGATGTGGCTAAGAATGAATGCGCAATAGCGGACCGCCGAAAGGTGGTCGCTCACCGGAAGCGACAATTCGTCGAGTTCGGCGAGCGCCGCGGCAGAGAACGAAGCGGGTGGTGGCGCCGTCGCTTCCTCCAACGCTCGTTCCGCGGCCTGGATGTAGGCGTCAGTCGGGTTCGTACTCTGACATCCAGGTAGCAAGAGCAGAGCCGACAAAGGTGCAATCAGGCGCTTCATCGCTCCAAGGTAGCGAACCTAGCTTTGAGGGAAGTAAACGCCGCCGAGCAGCGGGTAGCGTGGCCTCTATACCCACATTGGGTCGGATGCGTTTGTTGACGGGGTCACCGGCAGCAGACCTTCGCAAGCCCGCTTTCGGCCCTTCAACTGATGTCCGCTGCTGGCGCTGAACGGTCCCCTCCGGTGGGGTCCCGCCCGCAGATCAAGGGCGGACACGCCGGTTTCGATCGGCTGGCCGCGACCTGGGACAGCGCCTCGCGGGTGATCCGCATCAGGTCGCGGTTGTAGCGCGCGATGACGGCGGCCTCCCCGCCGGCCGATCCTCGAACAAGGCGTCACGTCCTGGCGACGGAAGCGTCGCGGGACTGACGCAGAGGCCAGGCAGGCTGGCGGCATGCGATTCGCGGCGCCGCTCGTCCTGGCTCTTGCGCTGGCGGCGAGTTCGGCCAGCGCCGCGCCGCCGATCGAGGCGGCGTTCGGCAACACCGTGGTCTCGACCTTTCCCGACGGCAAGACCCAGCACATCTGGCTCGACAGCGACGGCGGCTATACGGCCGCCGGCCGGCGGGGGCAGCCCTCCAGCGGGCGCTGGAGCCTGAAGGCCGACGAGATCTGCCTGCGCCAGCTACGGCCGTTCCCGGCCCCGATCGTCTATTGCACGCCGGTGCCGAAGGACGCGGCGACCGTCGCCTGGACGTCGAAGGCGCTGAACGGCCAGCCGGTCCGGCTGCAACTGGTGCGCGGGCGGTTCCCGCAATGACCAGATGAGGGGTGGGTCTCCTTGTCGCGCGCGCAGCGGGCGTTGCTCTAGGGGGTGGGCACGGCCTATCCCGACCTCGTATAAGGCCCGCCGCCGCGCGTCGGGGTCGACGGGCGGCGGCACGGATTTGACGTCGGGAGTTGGATAGATGAGCAAGGTGCTTGTGATCGGCGCCGGTGGCGTCGGGTCGGTCGCCGTCCACAAGATGGCGATGAACCCGGACGTCTTCTCTGAAATCACGCTGGCGAGCCGTCGCCGCGCCAAGTGCGACGCCATCGCCGCCTCGGTGAAGCAGCGCACCGGCGTGAGCGTCGCGACCGCCGAACTGGACGCCGACGACATCGATGCGACCGCCGCGCTGATCGAGGCGGTGAAGCCCGCCCTGGTGGTCAACCTGGCCCTGCCCTACCAGGACCTCTCGATCATGGAGGCCTGCCTGAAGGCCGGGGCGAACTATCTCGACACCGCCAACTACGAGCCGCGCGACGAGGCGAAGTTCGAATATAGCTGGCAATGGGCGTACCAGGAGCGGTTCAAGGACGCCGGGCTGATGGCCGTGCTCGGCTGCGGCTTCGATCCAGGCGCGACGTCGGTGTTCGCCGCCTATGCCCGCAAGCACCTGCTCGACCGGATCGACACGCTCGACATCCTCGACTGCAACGGCGGCGACCACGGCCATCCGTTCGCGACGAACTTCAACCCCGAGATCAACCTGCGCGAGGTCACCGCGCCCTCGCGCCACTGGGAGAACGGCCAGTGGGTGGAGGGACCTGCCCTGGCCCACAAGCAGGCGTTCGACTTCGCGCAGGTCGGCGAGCGGAACATGTACCTGATGTACCATGAGGAGCTGGAGTCGCTGGCCAGGTTCTTCCCGGAGATCGGGCGCATCCGCTTCTGGATGACCTTCGGCGACAGCTATCTGAAGCACCTGGAGGTGCTGTCGAACGTCGGCATGACCCGCATCGACCCGGTGCGGTTCCAGGGCGTGGACATCATCCCGCTGCAGTTCCTGAAGGCGCTGCTGCCCGAGCCCTCGTCGCTGGGCCCGGTCACCCGCGGCAAGACCAATATCGGCGTCATCGCCACCGGCCGGAAGGACGGTCGCGAGAAGACGGTCTACATCTACAACGTCTGCGACCACGAAGAGGCCTATGCCGAGACCGGCAGCCAGGCGGTCAGCTACACCACCGGCGTGCCGGCGATGATCGGCGCCTTGCTGCTGCTGACGGGCGCCTGGCGGGGCGCGGGCGTGTTCAACATGGAGCAGCTCGACCCCGATCCGTTCATGGCGCAGATGAACCGCCAGGGCCTGCCCTGGCAGGTTCAGGACCTGCCCGCGCCGCTCGCCTTCTGAAGATGGAGACCCAAGCCGGCGGCCCGGGGGCCTTCGCCCGTTTCGACCTTCACCGCGTGCCCTCGCCCTGCTTCGTCGTCGACGAGGCGGCGGTGCGCAGGAACCTGGCGGTGCTGCAGGACGTCGCCGAGCGCGGGGGCGCCAAGGTGCTGCTGGCGCTCAAGGCGTTCTCGATGTGGGCGCTGGCCGATCTCGTCGGCGAACACCTTCACGGGGTCTGCGCCTCCGGGCTGTGGGAAGCCCGGCTGGCCCGCGAACACTACAGGGGCGAGCTGACCACCTATTCCCCCGCCTACCGCGCCGAGGACCTGCCCGAGATCCTGCGCCTGTCCGACACGGTGATCTTCAACTCGCCGGCCCAGATCGCCCGTTTCGCGGACCTGATCGCCCAGGTGCGGGCCGAGGGGGCGGTCTTCGAGATCGGACTGCGCCTCAATCCCGAGCACAGCCAGGCCGCGGTCGCCAAGTACGATCCCTGCTGCCCCGGATCGCGCCTGGGCTTTCCGGTGTCGCAACTGCGGGCCGAACACCTGCAGGGGGTCGACGGCCTGCACATCCACGCCCTGTGCGAGCAGGGCTTCGAGCCGCTGCGCCGGATCTGGGCGGCGATGGAACCGCGGCTGGCGGGGCCGCTGGCGGGCCTGAAGTGGATCAACCTCGGCGGCGGGCACCACATCACCCGCGCCGACTATGCGCGCGAGGACCTCGTCGCCTTCCTGCGCGAGATCGGCGAACGGCATGGCGTCGAGGTCTATCTCGAGCCGGGCGAAGCGATCGCGCTGGACGCCGGGATCCTGGTGGGCGAGGTCCTCGACGCCTTCGACAACGGCGTGCGCGTCGCGATCACCGACATCTCGGCGACCTGCCATATGCCCGACGTGCTGGAGGCGCCCTACCGCCCGGCGCTGCTGAACGAAGCCGAGCACGGCGCGCCCGTCCGCCTGGGCGGCCCCTCCTGCCTGGCCGGCGACGTCATCGGTGACTACCTGTTCGGCGAGCCCCCGGCGCCGGGAACGCGCATCGCCTTCCTCGACCAGGCGCACTACTCGATGGTCAAGACCACGACGTTCAACGGCGTGCCCCTGCCCGCCATCGCGCTCTGGAACAGCCAGTCCGACGCCCTGCGGCTGGTCCGCCAGTTCGACTACGCCGACTTCCGCGACCGGCTGTCCTGATCGGCGGCGGCCGACGGCCTCTGCATCTCGACGATCGTGCTGACCGAGCTGCTTCACGGCGCTGCCCGAACACAATCGCAACGAGGTGGAGCGGTTCGCTTCGCGCCTGGAGGTCCTCGCGTTCGACGACGTCGCCGCCGACCACGCGGCCGAGATCCGCGCGAGCCTGGAGCGCCGCGGCCAGCCGATCGGCGGATATGACCTGCTGATCGCCGGTCACGCCCGGAGCCGGGGCCTTACGGTCGTGACCGGCAATCTGGCGGAGTTCGGGCGAGTCGAGGGCCTGCGGTGCGAGGACTGGCTGGCGATCCGCTCGCCGCCGTAGCCGTCAGGCGACGGCGCGGGGGCGCAGGTAGCCGATGACCAGGCGGGCGGCTTCGTCGACCAGGGTTGCGACGGCGTCGCCCGCGAGGATGTCGGCGCGGTGGATGACCGCGGTGTGGGTCAGGGCCTCGATCGAGGTCACGCAGACGAAGGCCGCCAGGTCCAGGTCGAGGTCGCCCAGCTCGTCGCGGTGATCCTCCAGGTAGCCGCGGAAGAGGCCGTGGGCCTCGCGGTGGAAGAGCTCGACGTCCGCCAGGGCGCCGGTGCGCGGGGTCTGCTCGGCCAGGACGCGGTGCAGTTGGGGATCGATGCGGTGCGCCTCGATCGCGGCGGCGACCAGGGTCCGCACGCCGGTCTCGATCGGCGCGGCCGCGACCTGGGCCAGGGCGTCGCCGGTGACCCGCATCAGGTCGCGGTTGTGGCGCGCGATGACGGCGGCGACCAGCGCCTCCTTGCCCGGGAAATACTGATAGAGCGAGCCGATGCTGACGCCGGCCTGGGCGGCGATGCGGTTGGTGCTGGCCCGCTCAAAACCCTCGCGCACCAGAATGCGAGCGGTCGCCTCGACCAGGGCGTCGACCGTCGCGCGGGACCGCGCCTGGGAGGCGTTTTTCCTCGGGTTTGTCAGCGGCCTGCGCGCCAGGGTCCTCAAGCTCCGAATGCGAGTAGGAAGTTGCGAGCTATTACTCATATTCTTGCCGAAGAAGGCCAGTAAATCAATGCCCTAATGGAGATTGGATCTTGACCCGACCGCCCTATGCCCAGCTCATGGCCGTCAAACGATGGGCCGATCGCGGCCTCTGCGAGGCGGTCGACCGGAACCTGGAGCGACTGACCGAGCAGGAGACCGAGATCCTCCTGCGCATCTTCGACCACATCCATGCGGTCGACCGGATCTTCCAGCACCACCTGCTGGGGCGCCCGCACGGCTACCGGGCGGCGCGCTCGGAGGTGCTGCCGACGTTCGAGGCGCTGGCGGCCGGCATGCGCGAGGTCGACGACTGGTACGCCACCTATGCCGAGGACCTCTCGGCGGAGGACTTCGAGCAGCCGGTGGACTTCGTCTTCACCAGCGGCAAGCCGGCGCGCATGCGGCGCGGCGAGATCCTGCTGCACGTCAGCCTGCACGGCGTCTATCACCGCGGCAACGCCGGCGCCGTCCTGCAGTTGAAGGGCCTCGATCCCAGCCCCGAGTCGATCACCGACTATCTCGAGGCGGCGGCGTAGGCGGAATACCCGCGTGTCATCCCGGTTTGCGCAGCAGGACCGGGATGACACGAGTGCGGCGACCCCGCCTAGCTGGCCGCCAGGGCCACGGCGTCGGGGCCGGCGGGATAGCGTAGCTGGCCCGTCGTGTCGTTGGCGGCGCGCCAGACGGCGTCGGCGACGTCGGCCTCGGTGGTGACCAGGGCGGGGGTGGCGAAGGCGTCCAGGATCGGCTGGGCGAAGGGCCGGTAGGGCTCGGGGACGGCCTGGGCGAGGTCGAGGTCGGAGTTCTGGGTGAAGCGGGTGGTCGGGCCATAGCCGGGCTCGACCAGCTTCACGCCGACGCCGAAGGCGCGCAGCTCGTGCTCCAGCGAGGCGGTGAAGCCCTCGATGGCCATCTTGCTGGCGGTGTAGACCGAGGCCAGCGGCATGGGCGCGAGGGTGACGCTGGAGGTGACGTTGACGATCACCCCCGACCGGCTCAGGCGGAACTGTGGGATCACCGCCTGGGTCATGGCCATCACCCCGAAGGTGTTGGTCTCGAACACCTCGCGCGCCTTGGCCATGGAGGTGGCCTCCAGCGCGCCGATCACGCCGATGCCGGCGTTGTTGACCAGGACGTCGATGCGGCCGGCGGCGTCGATGGCCGCGGCGATGCCGCCCGGACTGGTGACGTCGAGCCGGAGGACGCGCAGGCGCTCGGAGCGCGGCAGGATGTCCTCGCGCGGGGTGCGCATGGTGGCGATGACGTTCCAGCCCTGGTCGTGGAAGCGGCGGGCCGTGGCCAGGCCGTAGCCGGAGGAGCAGCCGGTGATGAGCACGGTCTTCATGGGGATGTCCTTTCGTGTCTGACGATCGGACGGTAGGCGGCGAACGTCGGACGATCTACGCTTCCTAGTCCGGATTTAGTTGGCTATCGTCCGGACATGATCGATCCCCTGTCGGAAGTCATCGCGCTGCTGCGGCCACGCACGGTGTTCACCAAGGGCATCAGCGGCGCCGGCCGCTGGGCGGTCCGCTATTCGGACTTCGGCCAGCCCAGCTTCTGCACGGTGATCGAGGGGCGATGCCGGCTGGCCGTCGACGGCCAGGAGAGCGTGACCCTGGAGACCGGCGACTTCGTGCTGCTGCCGGCGACGCCCGGCTTCACCATGTCGGGCTTCGAGCCCGCGACGGCGCGGTTCATCGACCCGAAGCTGACCCCCGCCCCGACCGACGAGGTCCGCCACGGGACGCCGGAGGGGCCGGCCGACGTGCGGCTGCTGGGCGGCTATTTCGTCTTCGACTCGCCGGACGCCGACCTGCTGGGCCCGCTGCTGCCGCCGATGGTGCACATGCGCGGCGCCGAGCGGCTGGCGACCCTGGTCCGGTTCCTGGGCGAGGAGGCCGACGCCCAGCGGCCGGGCCGCGACCTGGTGGTCTCGCGGCTGCTGGAGCTGCTGCTGGTCGAGGCGCTGCGCGCGGCCCAGGGCGAGGACGCGCCGCCGGGCCTGCTGCGCGGCCTGGGCGAGGCGCGGGTGGCGCCGGCGATCCGGCGGATGCACGAGGATCCGGCCCGGCCCTGGACGGTGGCGGACCTGGCCAGGGAGAGCGCGCTGTCGCGCTCGACCTTCTTCGACCGCTTCACGCGGGTCGTGGGCGTGCCGCCGATGGAATACCTGCTGACCTGGCGCATGGCCCTGGCCAAGGACCTGCTGCGCAGCAAGGTCGCGCTGGCGCAGGTGGCCGAGCAAGTGGGCTACGGCTCGGCCAGCACCTTCAGCACCGCGTTCAGCAAGCATGTCGGCCAGCCGCCCGGCCGCTATGCGCGAGCAGCCGCCGCCTAGCCGCGCGCGCGTCTTGCAGCGCCGCGGCAGGTCGTTATTCCTGGACGCAGGATGAGGAGAACAGGCATGGCCGAGACCCGCTTTCGCTATGAGGGCGCCGATGGGACGGCGCTGGCCGGGTTCCGCTGGAGCGGCGCAGCCGCGCCGCGGGCGCTGCTGCAACTGGCGCATGGGGCGGGCGAGCACGCCGGCCGCTATCGCGAGCGGCTGGCGCCGCTGGCCGAGGCCGGGTTCCTGATCTACGCCGCCGACCATCGCGGCCATGGGCTGACCTCGGGCATGAGCCACCTGGGCGACTTCGGCCCCGGCGGGGCGGAGGCCTGCGTGTCCGACATGGCGCAGTTGTCGAGGCTGGCGCGGGCCGAGCATCCGGGCCTGCCGCTGATCCTGATGGGCCATTCGATGGGCGCGATCTTCTCGCAGGCCTATCTGCGGGCGCACTCGGACCTGATCGACGCCGTGGTGCTGTCGGGAACCACCGGGCCGGGGCCGCGCTTCGAGGGGCCGGCGAACAGCATGTTCGACAATCCGCGTACGGACTATGACTGGCTGAGCCGCGATCCGGCCGAGGTGGACGCCTATGTCGCCGACCCGTTCTGCGGCATCCGCTTCAACGACGCCTCACAGGCCTCGTTCTATGGGCTCGCGGCCAAGGCGCTGTCGGCCGGCGACCTGGGCGCGATCAAGCCGGGGCTGCCGGTCTATGTGTTCGTGGGCGACCAGGACCCGATCAACAACCGGCTGAAGGCGCTGACGCCGCTGGTCGAGGCCTACCAGGCCGCGGGGCTGGACGTGACGCTGAAGGTCTATCCCGGCGGGCGCCACGAGATGCTGAACGAGACCAACCGCGAGGAGGTGGTCGCCGACCTGCTGGCCTGGCTGGAGGCCCGGCTGGCCTAGCTGGCGGCGACGCGCTCCAGCCGGCGAAGGTCGAGCAGGGCGACGGCGCCGTAGTCGAGGCGGACCATGCCCTCGCGCTGGAAGTCGGCCAGGTAGCCGTTCACGGTCTTGCGGGTCAGGCCGACCATCTCGGCCAGGGCCTGCTGGCTGAGCGCCAGGACCGGCTCGCCCTGGCGGGCGCGGGCCAGGGCCAGCAGCCGCGAGGCCAGGCGCTGGCGCGGCGGCAGGGCGATGGCGTCGGCGGCCATGTGCAGGGCGCCGCGCAGTTGCAGATAGACCAGGGAGGCGACCGCGCGCCAGATCTGCGGCCGGGTGCGGGCGATGCGCTCCAGCCCCGCGTCGGAGACCCGCAGCAGCAGGCTGGGCGCGGCGCAGACGGCGGTGACCAGCCGCGGGCCGCCGCCGAAGGCGATGGTCTGGCCCAGGGCCGCGCCGGCCCCGATCTGGTTGAAGCGCACCTCGCGGTCGCCCGGCGCCTGGCAGTAGAGATCGACCGCGCCCTCGACCACCGCCAGCAGGCCGGTCTGCTCGTCGCCCTCGGCCTGGGCCCAGCGGCCGGCGGCCAGCCGCGCCAGCGAGCCCTCGGCCAGCAGCGCCTGGGCCAGGTCCTCGCCATAGGGGGCCAGCCATCCGGCGGCGCGGAGCATGTCGAGGGCGGCCTGGCGATCGTCGGTCATCGGCCAATTGTAACTTGAGTGACAATCTTCGGCGAGCGGCGTTCTTAGGCTCCGCGCAAAGATCAGCGCCAGGGAGGCGACCATGAACGCCATCGTCCGCGAAACCGAAGGCTGCGGAGCCGAGATCGCCAATGTCGCCCTGGCCCGGGCCAGCGACGCCGAGATCGACCTGATCCGCGACACCGTCTACCGCCGCGGGGTGGCCTTCCTGCACGACCAGCACCTGACGCCGGAGGAGCATATCGCCTTCGCCGAGAAGATCGGGCCGATCGTGGTCAACCGCTACTTCCCGCCCTCGGAGAAGTATCCGCAGATCGCCAAGGTCGAGAAGACCGAGGCCCAGACCACCAATATCGGCGGCGGCTGGCACACCGACCACAGCTATGACGCCGAGCCGGCCATGGGCTCGGTGCTGCTGGCCATCGAGACCCCGCCGAGCGGCGGCGACACCCTGTTCGCCGACATGTACGCCGCCTACGAGGCGCTGTCGGACGGGCTGAAGACGACGCTGGCGGGGCTGAAGGCGATCCACGCCTCCGAGCACATCTATGGCAAGGAAGGCGTGTTCACCAAGACCGACCAGGCGCATCTGGCCGGGCACGACGACACGCCCAGCGCGGTGCATCCGGTGGTGATCACCCACCCGGGCAGCGGCCGCAAGGCGCTCTATGTGAACCCGGCCTTCACGCTGGGCTTCGAGGGCTGGAGCATGGAGGAGAGCCGCGCGCTGCTGGCCTATCTCTACCAGCACGCGGTCAAGCCGCAGTTCGTGCATCGCTTCTCGTGGAAGCCCGGCTCGATGGCGATCTGGGACAACCGCGCCACCTGGCACCAGGCGATGAACGACTATCAGGGCCGGCGCCGTCTGATGCACCGCATCACCATCGCCGGCGGGCCGCTGGCGGCGTAGCCTCAGCCGCCCGTGGCGCTGGCGGCCATCAGGTCGCGGACCTTGAGGGCGGCCGGCCCGAGGATGACGATGAACAGCACCGGCAGGAAGAAGACGATCATCGGGATGGTCAGCTTGGCCGGCAACTGGGCGGCCTTCTTCTCGGCCGCGGCGATGCGCATGTCGCGGTTCTCCTTGGCCATGACCCGCAGGGCCGCACCCAGCGGCGTGCCGTAGCGCTCGGCCTGGATCATCGCGGTGGTCACCGACTTGATGCCCGGGTGGTTGGTCCGGCGGGCGAGGCCCTCATAGGCCATGCGCCGTTCGGGCAGGTAGGAGATCTCGGCGGTCAGCAGGGTCAGCTCCTCGGCCAGCTCGATCGAGTTGCCGCCGATCTCCTGGCTGACCTTCTGGATCGCCGCCTCGATCGACATGCCGCTCTCGACGCAGATCAGCAGCAGGTCGAGCGCGTCCGGCCAGGCCCCGACGATGGATTCGCGGCGCTTCTGGGCGACGTTGCTGATGAAGACGTTCGGCGCGTAGTAGCCGCCCGTCAGGCCCGCCACCGCGAAGAAGAAACGGGTCATCGGCGGCAGGCCGAAATCGTTGACCAGGAACAGGTAGGCCCCGATCACCGTGAAGAACACGAAGGGCAGGATGAAGCGGAAGAAGTAGAAGGTGGAGACCGGCCGCGGGCCGCGGAAGCCGGCCTGGGCCAGCTTGTCGACCACCTGCGGGTCCTCCAGCAGCCGCGAGAGCTGCAGCCGTTCGACCACCCGCTTGTAAAGGCCTTCGTCGACGTGGCGCAGGCTGCTCTGGCCGCCGCGGACGGCCAGGGCCTCGCGCGACTTGCGGCGCAGCTCCTCGCGCCGGGTGGAGACCGACTTCAGCCGGGCCTCCAGGTTGCGGCGGTCCATCATCGGCATGGCGATGGTGATGATGGTGGCGAAGCAGATCACGGCGACGAACGCCGCCAGCAGGTTGGCCGGATTGGTGAGCGCCGCGATCATGCCGGTCAGAGCCTGAAATTGATCATCTTGCGCATCGAGAGGACGCCGAGCGTCATCCAGAAGGCGCCGATCATCAGCATGATGCGCCCGCGCGGGTCGGTGAACAGCGGGCCCATATAGTCGGGCGCGGTGATGAAGATCAGCGCCGCCACGGCCGGCGGCAGGCAGCCGATGATGGCCGCGGAGGCCACCGCCTCGGCCGACAGCGCCTTGACCTTCTCGCGCATCAGCTTGCGCGAGCGGATGACCGTCGAGAGGTTGCCCAGCGCCTCGGCCAGGTTGCCGCCGGTCTTGGCCTGGATGGCCAGCACGATGGCGAAGAACCGCACCTCCGGGGTCGGCATCTCGGCGTGCATCTTCTCGAGCGCCTGGTCGACGCTCATGCCCATGCCGATGCTCTCGACCAGGCGGTTGAACTGGCCGGCCAGCGGCTCGGCCGTCTCCTTGGCGATGACCCGCAGGCTGTCATGCACCGGCAGGCCCGACTTGATGCCGCGCACGACGATGTCCATGGCGTCGGGAAAGGTCTCGGTGAACTTCTTGATCCGCGTCTTGGCCATCGCCCCGACCACCCAGCGCGGCAGGCCCAGGCCGGTGGCGAAGGCCAGGCCGACGGCGACCAGCGGCGTGCCGGTGACCACCCAGGCGACGACCAGCACCGCGAAGGCCAGGGCGCCGCTGATCAGCCAGAAGGTCCCGACCTTCATCTCCAGCCCGGCCTGGCGGAGTTGGGCGGTGATGCTGAGCAGGGCCTTCTTCTGCTCGCGGTCCTGGTCCTTGAGGGTCTTGAGGATCTGCTTGCGGCGCTGTTCCTGGGCGGTGGCGGCGGGGCGGCGGCGGCCGGCCTCGCGGGCGTCCTCGGCGCCGACGATGACCTGGGCGCGCTTCAGCGTCTTGGCGTCCGCCGACGAGCCGCCGGCCAGGGCGAAGCCGACGCCGGCGATGGCGACGAACCCCAGGACCGCGATCAGCAACGTCATCAGCATCGGCTATTCCGCCGCGTCGAGGGCTTCGGCCAGCTCGCGCTCCAGCCCGTAGTAGCGGGCGCGGTCCCAGAAGCGGGGACGGGCGATGCCGGTGGAACGGTGGCGGCCCAGGACCCGGCCGTCGGCGTCGTCGCCGGTGATCTCGTAGACGAACAGGTCCTGGGTGATGATGACGTCGCCTTCCAGGCCGACGACCTCGGTGATGTGGGTGATGCGGCGCGAGCCGTCGCGCAGGCGGGCGGCCTGGACGATGACGTCCACCGAGCCGACGATCATCTCGCGGATGGTCCGCGAGGGCAGGCCGTAGCCGCCCATGGTGATCATCGATTCCAGGCGGCTGATCGCCTCACGCGGGGAGTTGGCGTGCAAGGTGCCCATCGAGCCGTCGTGGCCGGTGTTCATCGCCTGCAGCAGGTCGAACGCCTCCGAGCCGCGGACTTCGCCGACGATGATGCGTTCGGGACGCATCCGCAGGCAGTTCTTGACCAGGTCGCGCATGGTGATCTGGCCCTGGCCCTCGAGGTTGGGCGGCCGGGTCTCCAGGCGGACGACGTGCGGCTGCTGGAGCTGCAGCTCGGCGGCGTCCTCGCAGGTGATGACGCGTTCGGCCGGGTCGATGAAGGCGGTCAGGGTGTTGAGCAGGGTGGTCTTGCCCGAGCCGGTCCCGCCGGAGATGACCAGGTTGCACCGGCAGGCGCCGATGACGCCGAGAACCCGCGCCCCTTCGGGGCTGATGGAGCCGAACTCCACCAGGTTCTTCATGGTCAGCTTGTCCTTCTTGAACTTCCGGATGGTCAGGGTCGGACCATCCAGGGCCAAGGGCGGGGCGATGACGTTGACGCGGCTGCCGTCGGGCAGGCGCGCGTCGCAGATCGGCGAGCTTTCGTCGACCCGGCGGCCGACCTGGCTGACGATCCGCTGGCAGATGTTCATCAACTGGCCGTTGTCGCGGAAGCGGACATTGGTGAGCTGGACCTTGCCGCTGACCTCGATGAACACCCGGCCGGCGCCGTTGACCATGATGTCGGCGATGTCGTCGCGGGCCAGCAACGGCTCCAGCGGGCCATAGCCGAGGACATCGTTGATGATGTCCTGGACCAGGGTGTCCTGCTCGGCCACCGACATCGAGACGTTCTTGATCGCCACCAGCTCGGCGACGATGTCGCGGATCTCCTCGGCGGCCTGCTTGGCGTCGAGCTGGGCGAGCTGCGCCAGGTCGATCGTGTTGATCAGGGCGTTGAAGATCGTGGTCTTGGTGGCGTGGTAGTAGTCGCTCTGCTCACGGACGACCTGGGTGGCCGGGGCCGGGCCCTGGGCGGCGCGCAGTTGCTCGAAGCCGAGCGTCGGCTTGGGGCCGGCCGCAGGCTTGGCGGCGCGCTCGGTCGGCGGCGGCGTCTGGACCGGGGCGATCGGCGCGGCGGCGGGATCGACCCGCTGCGGCCGCGTGGCGATCGCCGCGCCTTCGGCGGGCGGCGGCGGCGGCGCCTGGCGCGGCGCCTGCGACCCGCCTTCTGTGGGACGCTTGCCGAACATCTACTTCTTCTTGAACAGGCTGGAGAGCAGCGAGGTCTTCTGGACCTGCGGCGGCTCGCGGCGGGCGATCTGCTGGGCCAGGTGGTCGAGCCCCTCGGCCGAGCGCGACTTGGGGCCGACCTCGCTGATCATCTGGCCGTTGTTGGCCGCCTGGCCGAACAGCTTGGGTTCGAACGGCAGGCAGAGGGCCGGCGTCAGGTCGAGGGCCTCGCCGAAGTCCTTGACCGGGATCTCGGGCCGGCCGGGCACGCCGACCTGGTTCAGCACCAGGCGGGGCGGGGCGTCGTTGGGCCGGGCGCGGCGCACCAGGTCGACGATGTTCTTGGCGTTGCGCAGCGAGGCCAGGTCGGGCGTGGCGACGATCACCAGGTCGTCGGAGGACAGCAGGATCTTGCGCTTCCAGGCGGACCAGACGTGCGGCAGGTCCAGCACCACGAAGGGGGCCGCGCCGCGGATCTTCTGGGTGACCTCCTCGAAGGCCTCGGCCGAGATGTCCCAGTCGGCGTCGAGCGTGGCCGGGGCGGCGAACAGCGACAGCCGCTCGGTGCAGCGCGCCATCATCCGGTCCATCAGCACCGGGTCGAGCCGGTCGGGCTGGCCCAGCGCGTCGGCGACGCCCTGCAGCGGGTCCTGGTTGAAGTCGAGCCCGGCGGTGCCGAACGGCAGGTCGAGGTCGACCAGCACCGCGCCGGTCTGCAGCCGCTCGCTGATCGAGTGGGCGACGTTGTGGGCGATGGTCGAGGCGCCCGCCCCGCCCTTGGCGCCGCAGAAGGCGATCTGGCGGCCGAGGAAGGGCGCGGAGGGATCGGCGTAGAGCCCGGTGGCGGTGCGGACCAGCAGCAGCGGGCTCAGCGGCGGGACCAGGTATTCCGACACCCCGCGGCGCATCAGCTCGCGATAGAGGGCGATGTCGTTGGCCGAGCCGATGACCACGACCTTGGTGCCCGGGTCGCAGACCTCGGCCAGGCGGTCGAGCTGGCCCAGCAGGACCGGGGGCGGATCGGCGCTCTCGACCATCACCAGCGAGGGCGTAGCCTGGTTCTGGTAGGCCTCGACCGCGGCGGCGAGCCCGCCCATCCGGGTGACCACCACGCCGCGCTCCATGCGGCGGTCGGCGGCGGCGGCCTCGGCGAACTCGGCGGTCTGCGGGTTGACGCAATAGATGTGGACCGTGATCCGCGGCAGGCTCGCCTCGCCGAAGGCCGCCTCGGCCCCGGCGAGCATGTCGTGCACGGGATTGGCGGCGGCCGGCGGCGGGGGCGGCGGCAGGGCCGAAACGCCCAAGTCGTCCGCCTCGGCGTCCAGGCGCGCCTCGGCGCGGACGGTCTCGCGCACCGGGGGCAGGTCGGCGAAGGGATCGCCGAACGGATCGGCCGCGGCGGCCGGCGGCTCGCGCCAGGACTCGTCCTGCGGCGCGGCGAACTCGTCGTCGGCGTCGAAATCGAGATCGAACGGATCGTGACCCTGCTGCGGCTTCATCACTTGACCACCTGCGAGACGGTTCCCTTCGCCTGGTCGTCCCGGGCCGCGGCGGTGACTTCGCCCTTGCGGTACTTGTCGAGCACCACGCCGCGCCGCTGGGCGTCGATGGCGGTGATCTCGGCCGGACCCAGCAGGTCGCCGGGATTGGCGATCTGGGCGGCGATGTTGGCGCTGACCGCGCAGCCGAAGTTCGATTGCACCTCGTTGGTCGCCGAGCGGGAGATGTTGCCCCACTCCAGGCCGCAGGTCGGAAGCGAGACGGCGTAGCGTTCGCGCCCGACGATCAGCGGCGCCCGGGGATCGCCCTTGGCCTCGTAGCCGGAGACATGCACCTGCGCGCCGTAGCTGGCCAGCAGCGCGCGGACCCCCTCGGTGGACCGCGAGACCATGGCCGGGTCGGGGCCGCCGACCGGGGCCTGCAGGGTGACCGGCCCGCGCCCGCCGGCGCGCCAGTCGTCCGCAAAGGCCGCCAGCGCGTCGGCCTGGGTGCTGGAAAGGCCCTGGGCGTGTACCGCCAGCATGATCCGTTCCGGCTGCGGCGCGACCTCTGGGGTCCAGAGCTCGGTGGGCGTCTTGGCGATCGAGGCGCGCGAGGGGGCCGGCGCCATCGGCGCGACCGTGGCGCAGGCGCCCAGCGCGGCCGTGGCGAGGAGGACGAGGGACAGGCGAGATGCGCTCATTCGATCACGTAGCCGTGGGGCCCCTGATAGCTGCGCCCCGATTGGGCCTGGGGATTGGCCTTGTAGGCCTTGATCAGCGAGCCCATCAGCACGGTCGACGGGTCGTCGGCGATGCGCAGGCCGTCGACCGGCGTCTGCAGGCGGCTGGGGCTGGTCGCCTCGACGATGTAGGGCGTGACCAGGATCACCAGCTCGGTCTCGCCCGCCAGGTAGTCGCGCGAGCGGAACAGCGTGCCCAGCACCGGCAGGGTGGTCATGCCCGGCAGGCTGTCGATGTTCTGCTTGGTCTTCTCCTGCAGCAGGCCGGCGATCATCATCGAGCCGCCCGAGGGCAGTTCGATGGAGGTCTCGGCGCGGCGCACGGTCAGGGCGGGAATGGTCAGGGCCGCGCTGGCGCCCGGGGTGCTGAGCGAGAAGGCGCCCTGGCTGGTCAGCTCGGAGACCTCGGTCGAGACCTTCAGCGCGATGCGGCCCGAGGACAGCACCACCGGGGTGAAGCCGAGGCCGACGCCGAAGGGCTTGAACTCGACGGTGACGCCGCCGTCCTTGTCCTGGGCGACGGGGATCGGGAACTCGCCGCCGGCCAGGAACCTGGCCGACTCGCCGGAGACGGCGCTGAGGTTCGGCTCGGCCAGGGTGCGGACCAGGCCGACGCGCTCGAAGGCCTTGATGGTCGCCTCGCCCTTGTTCAGGCCGGGGCTGCCGGCGGTGTCCTTGATCGTCGCGGTGTCCCAGTTGGAGGCCTGGGTCGCGTCGCGGACGACGACGTCGCACATCTTGGTGGTGTCGAAGGTGCAGGGGAACTGCATGACCGGCTGCTTGGTGGTGTTGGTCTGCCAGCCGCCGGTGATTCCGCCGAGCAGCGAGCCGTTGACCCCGAAGCCGGCGAGCGTGCCGAACTGATACTGGGTCTCGCCCAACTGGCCGAGCACGGCGTTGAGGTTGAAGCCCAACTGCTTGATGACGTTGCGCTGCATCTCGACGATGCGCACCTTGAGCATCACCTGGTCCTTGCCGGCGACGCCGAGCATGTTGATCACCTGCTCGGGCTTGGCGACGGCGGCGCGGGCGATCTGCATGGCCTTGTCGGCGTCGGCCAGATTGGCGACCTGGCCCGAGAGGATCAGGCTGTCGTTCATCGAATCGACCTGGACGCGCGAGCCCGGGACGATGCGGTTGATGGTCTGGGCGACGGCGGCGGGGTCCTGGTCGACGCGGATGTCGAGCGACAGGATGCGGCGGCCGGCGGCGTCGAAGAACACCGCGTCGGTGGTGCCGCTCTTGAGGCCCAGGATGAAGATCCGCCGCGGCGAGCGCAGCATGGCGTCGGCCACGCCCGGATTGGTGACCAGCACGTCGCGCACGTCGACCGGCAGTTCGACGATCGCCGACTTGCCGGTGGGAAGGTTGAGGGCCTGGGAGGCCGTGCCGCCCGTCAGGTTGACCCGCACGACCGCCGACTGCGCGGCCATGCCGGCGGCCATCGCCGGGGCGGCGGCCTCGGAGACCTGGGCCGACGCCGCGGCCGGCGCGAGGATGGATGCGCCCAGGGCGGCGAGCGCTATGAGGATACGGCGCGGCGTCATGGATTGGCGACCTCGGTGACCTGTCCGGCGCGGAAGACGCGCACGCCTTGCGCGGACGCCCGGCTGGCGACGCCGCGTCCGGGCGCGCCGCCGATATCTGCATAGGAACGAAGGGCGAGCTGCATCTCGCCCTGAGCCTTGCCGCGGGCCATCACCTCGACGTCGGCGGCGGGGATCTCGAGGGTGGCGACGCCGCCGACGATGGTCTTGGAGTCCTTGGCCGGCTCGATGTTCTGGTCGATCGCCAGGACGCGCACGTTGCGCATCAGCACCTCGGTGATCATCGCCTTGGAGCCGCCATTGGAGTCCTGCCGGCTTTGCAGGACGTCGACGCGGTCGCCCGGCAGGATGAAGCCGCCGGCCGCGGTCTCGGCGTTGATCGGCACGGCCATGGCGCGCATGCCCGGCTGCAGCACCACCGCCATGAAGCCGCTCTGCCCGGCGCGAACCACCTTGCGGGCCACGACGGGTTCGCCGAGGGCGAGGGCTTCCTTGACGATCGCGCCTTCGAAGGCCTGCATCGGGCCCTGGGGCGCGACCAGGTCGTTGGCGGCGCGGGCGGCCTTCTGCACCGCCTTGTCCGGCATCTTGGCCGGGAGGGCCGGCGCGGCGCCGTCGGTCACGAAGGCGGCGTTGAGCGCGTCGGCGGGCCAGGGCTGCCATCCGAGGTCGGCCGGCGTCAGCCGGGTCCCGATCGGCAGCTCGCGCTTGGCGACCAGCACCTGGACCACGGGGCGGGGCGGCGGAGCGGCGGCGACCGCTTCGGGCCGCTTTGGCGTCGCCATGCCGCGCACGATGAACGCCAGGCCGATGGCGGCGATCGCGGCGACGATCAGAATGACGATACGGACTTGACCCATGGATCGGCGCTCAAGGCTCCGCAGATGCGGGTATCAGGCGGGCGCGCCTGCAATCCGCCGGCGCACGCGATTCGGTCGTCCGGCCTTTTGCCGACTGGGCTTACTTGCGGTCCGCATAGTTAACGCGACCTAAAGCCACGGTTAGAAACCGGGCCAGGCCTGCATCAGGCTGGACGCCGGGAACGCCAGCAGGGCGCCGACCGCGATGGCCACGCCGTAGGGCACGCTTTCGGCCGGGTCCGCCAGGCGGCCGAACCAGGCCGGGCCGCTGAGCACGTAGGGACGCAGCATCGGCGAGCGCAGGCTGAGCAGGGCGAGCGCCAGGGCGCCGCCGGCCAGGCCGGTCATCACGACATACGAGATCATGGCCGGGCCGCCGAGCCAGAGCGCCGCCGCCGCGAACAGCTTGGCGTCGCCGCCGCCGATCCAGCGCAGGGCGAACATGGCCACGCCCGCCGCCAGGGCCGCTAGGCCGACCAGCAGGTGCAGGCCCATGACCGACGGACTGATTCCCAGCAGCAGGGCGGCCGGGACGAAGCCGAGGATCAGCAGGCCGGAGATCCAGTTGGGGATCGTGAAGCTGGTCAGGTCGCGCAGGCCGCCGACGACCACCAGCACCGGGAAGACGAGAAGCAGGACAGCCTGAAGAAGCGGGATCATTTCTGGATCGGTCCGAGAACTTTGTTCAGCGGCAATCTGCATCCGCAGCCGTGAATGGATGATTGAAAAGAAAAGGGCCGCTGCGAGAGCGGCCCTTTTCTTTTCAATCCCGATCAGGGGAGTGTCTGTGGAATGGCGTTGGCGACGGCCTGGAAGGCGTTCACCAAGGCGGTGGTCAGCGGCCCCAGCGCGGCCACGAGGACCACGGTGATCAGGGCGGCTATGAGCGCGTACTCGACTGCCGTGGCGCCCGAGTCCTCATTCTGGAAACGCTTCAGAAGATTTCTCATTCAAAGACTCCTCTACCGCGTCCCAGAACAAGGCTACCGCGGCGGCCAAGGCCGCCGCGGCGCTGTAATCCGCCTACTCGAGCGGCTTTTCCAGCTGCGCTTGGATGTTACCGAACGAGGTTTCCAGGCCGGTGCCCAGGAAGCCCATGGCGGTGACCAGGGCGACCGCGATGAGGGCGGCGATCAGGCCGTACTCGATGGCGGTGGCGCCGGATTCGTCCTTCAGGAAGCGCGAAACGAACGTCGACATTGCTCGATCTCCTTTGTGTTTAGCGAGCAGACTGTTGAGGCCTCAAACCTGTTTGGTCTGCTCGCCCCGAAACGCAGGATGACTTTCGCAAGTCTCGCTTAATTACCAGTAAACAGCCATGTATAAACGAATTCTAATCTATGGTTTACTTGTGTTTACTGTAAATATCGATTAACCAAGCAGGCCAAAACGGGCGATTTTCGCGTTTCGACATAATGATTCTCGCGCACGCGAGGCGCGGAATGTTCAGGCTTTATTGACCATTCCAGCGGAGTTTCGGCTCGACGCTTCACCTGGGAACCGCCCATGCGCCGCCCGATCCTAACCCTGGCCGCCGTCCTGACCGCCCTCGCCGGCGGCGCCCAGGCCGCGCCGGCCCTGGTGGTCCCGATCGACCAGAGCACTCCGCTGGCGCTGCCGCGCGGCGTGCGCGACGTGCTGATCGGCAATCCGGCCATCGCCGACGTCGCGGTGCTGGACGCCGGCAAGGCGGTGGTCAGCGGCCGCGGCTATGGGGTGACCAACCTGGTCGTCATCGACCAGCTCGGCCGCACGGTCATGGAGCGCCAGGTGGTGGTCGCCGCGCCGAACGCCGGGCGGGTCTCGGTGATCCGCGGGCCGCGCGTCGAGGAATACGCCTGCGCCGGCGGCTGCGAACGCTCCGGCGGCGACGCCGGCCCGGCCGGCGATTCAGCCAAGCCTTAAACCTCCAGTTAGCCAGACTTCGCTAGTCTCCCCGTGGCCAAGCTCCCTGGGGACGCCATGACGCGCTCTGCAACCCGACTCCGCGCCCTGATCCGGCGTTTCGTGCGCTCGCGCCGCGGCGCGACGGCGGTGGAGTTCGCCCTGATCAGCATCCCCCTGATGACGCTGATGTTCGGCGTGCTGGAACTGGCCATGATCCTGCTGGTTTCGGCGACCCTCGACACCGCCACCGACTTCGCCGCCCGCAACATCCGCACCGGGGTGTTCCAGGAGGGCGCCAGCGGCGCGCCGCGCACCCAGGCCGGCTTTCGCCAACTGGTCTGCGTGAACATGAGCTGGCTGCAGCCGATGTGCTCCCTCGCCGCGCCCGAGCCGGGCGAGGCCGATCCCAACCCGCTGTTCGTGGAAACCCGCACCTACGCCGACTATGCGGCGGCCGGGGCCCAGGCGCGGCGCGACCCGACCACGTTCGATCCGCAGAACACGGACTGGTGCCCGGGCAACCCCGGGGACATCGTGGTCGTCACCGCCTATTTCAAATGGCCGATCGTCACGCCGCTGATCCGGCCGCTGTTCCAGAACTATGCCGGCGGCCGGATGATCACCTCGACCCGGCTGTTCCGCAACGAGCCGTTCAATCCGGCGCTGCAACCCCTGGGGAACAACACCGCATGCTGAGGCGAAACCTGATCGGCGACCGCCGCGGCTCGGCCGCGGTCGAGTTCGCGTTCATCGTGCCGATCGTGCTGGCGCTCTATTTCGGCATGGTCGAGGCGACCCAGGCGCTGCTGGCCAACCGCCGGGCCGGGGCGCTGACCACCGCGGTCGGCGACCTGGTCACCCAGCAGGCGCAGGTCACGACGGCCGAGGTCAACAACATCTTCAACGCCAGCACCGCGATCATGAAGCCGTTCCCGACCGACGGACTGGCGATGCGGGTGACCAGCATCGAGATCAACGCCAGCGGCACGCCGGTCTCCAAGTGGACCGTGCCCAGGGGCTCGATCCCGGTCACCAATGTCGGCACCGTCGCGACCGCCATGCGCACGCCCAACACCGCGGTGCTGCGCGCCGAGGTGCTCTATACCTACCGCACGCCGTTCCAGAAGATGCTGCCCGGCGCGTTCACCTTCCGGCACAAGATGGACCTGAGCCCGCGGGCCGGGGTGCCGATCGCGCTCAACTGACCGCGGCGGCCAGGCGCGCCACCAGGGCCGCCTCTCCGAGCTCGAAGCCGTCCAGCCTGCGCACCGGCCGCACGCCGATCAGGCTGTTGGTCAGGAAGACCGCGTCGGCGCGCGCCAGCTCGGCGGGGCCGGCGCGCACCTGCGCCGTCTCGACGCCCAGGTCGGCCGCCGCGGCGATCACCCGGGCGCGCATGGTCCCGGCCAGCGCCCCGCAGGCCAGGCTGGGGGTGTAGAGCCGCCCGCCCCACAGCCAGAAGAGGTTGGCCGCCGCCGCGCAGGCGACGTCGCCGCGGGTGTTGAGCATCAGCGCCTCGTCCATCCCCGCCCCGCGCGCCTCGGCCCGGGCCAGGACGTTGTCGAGATAGGAGAGGGTCTTCAGCCGCGAGGCGGGCGAGAGGTCGTTGCGGCGCACGGTGCTGGTGATCAGGTCGGCCGGCTCCGCCGGCCGCGGGGCCGGGGCGGCGGTCGCGAACAGGCGAACCTGGGGCGCGTCGGGACGGTCGAGGCCGCGGCCGCCGGAGCCGGCGGTGAGGGTCAGGCGCACGGCCGCGCGAGGAGCGTCCAGCCCGGCCAGGGCCTCCGCCATCAGCCGCCCGGCCTCGGCGCTGTCGAGCGGCGGCAGGCCGAGCGCCGCGCAGCCGCCGCCCATGCGGTCCAGGTGCGGCTGCGGCGCGACCAGGGCGCCGTCCACCGCCAGCAGGGTCTCGAACAGGCCGTCGCCGAGCAGCAGGCCGCGGTCGTCGAAGGGGATCATGGGCAGGGCTCCTGCGTCAGGGCGCGAACCAGGGCGGCGATCTTGGCCTGCGTCTCCAGGCGTTCGGCGCGCGGATCGCTGCCCTCGACGACGCCGGCCCCGGCCCGCGCCTCCACCGACCAGCCGCCGCGCCCCTCGACGCAGGCGGCGGTGCGGATGAGCACGCTGGAATCGAGGCCGCCGTCGAAACCGGCCCAGAACAGCGAGCCGCAATAGGGGCCGCGCGGGGTCTCGTGCGCGGCGATGACCTTCATGGCCTGGACCTTGGGCGCGCCGGTGATCGAGCCCGGCGGGAAGGCCGCGCGCAACAGGTCGAGGGCGGTGGCGCCGGCCGTGAGCTGGCCGGTGACGGTCGAGACCAGGTGGTGGACGTTGGCGAAGCTCTCCAGCGCCCAGAGGCTGGGGACCCTGACGCTGCCCGGCGCGCAGACGCGCGCCAGGTCGTTGCGCATCAGGTCGACGATCATCAGGTTCTCGGCCCGGTCCTTCTCGCTGGCCAGCAGCTCGGCGGCCAGGGCGGCGTCGGCGGCGGGGTCGGCGCCGCGCGGGCGGGTGCCCTTGATCGGCTGGGTCTGGGCCTGGCCCTCGCGGACCTTGAGGAAGCGCTCGGGCGAGTTGGAGACCAGGGCCAGGCCCGGCAGGCGCAGATAGGCGGCGAAGGGCGCGGCGCTCTGGGCGAGCAGCCGCGCGAAGAGGTCGAAGGGCGCGGCGCCCGGCGCCAGCGCCCCGGTCCAGGCGCGGGCGATGTTGGCCTGGAAGATCTCGCCGGCCCGGATGCGGCCGACCACCTCGCCGACCGCGGCCTCGTAGGCGGCGGGGTCGGACGCCTGCAGCGGCCCGGCCAGGACGCCGCCACGGGGCGGCCGGGGCGCGGCGTCCAGCCAGGCGAGCGCGGCGCGGGCGCGGGCCTGCGCCTGCGGCCGGTCGGGACCGCGCCCGATGGCCAGAACCGTGCGGGCGCGATGGTCGAAGGCCAGGACCGCCTCGTAGCGGGCGGCGGCGAGGTCGGGCCAGGCGTCCTGGCGCGGCAGGCCCAGGGCCTCGACCCGGTCGGCGAGCTCGTAGGCGGCCAGGCCGACGACGCCGCCCTGGAAGGGCGGGCCCTCGGCGGGTGGAACCGGGGGGCCGAGCAGGTCGCGCAGGGCCTCGAACGGATCGCGCCGGTCGCCGGCCCGCAGGGTCAGGGTCGCGCCCGGATCGCGGGCCACATAGGACCAGCCCGCATCGCCCGAGACCAGGCCCAGCGCCCAGGGCTCGCCCGCAAAGGCCGAGAGGACCTCGGCCGGTTCGCGCCACGGGGCGGGAAGCTGGACGACATGGTGCATGGCGCGGGCCTTAGCGCCGCTCAGGCCCGAGGGAAAGTCAGATGCGGCGGCCGCCGCCGCGCACGAACAGCAGGCCGACGAAACCGAGGGCCAGCAGGATGGTCACCATGGCGAAGCCGCCCTGCTGGCTGTGGGTCGCCTTGGTGCCCCAGTTGACCATCATCGGGCCGAGCCAGCCGGTGGCCACGCCCGACAGCGCATAGACCCCGAAGAAGGCCCCGGTCTGGTCCGGCGGGGTGATCCGCGTCAGCATGGTGCGGCTGGAGGCGTACTGGGCGGTGATGAAGACGGCGTTGGAAAAGCCGATCAGGATGAAGATCCACTCCGGCAGGGTGCGGAACACCGGCCCGTCCCACATCGGCGGATGGGCGGCGGCGTCGAAGGCCCAGGCGTAGAGGATCCTGTCGGGGGCCATGCCCAGCATGGCGATGATGCCGAGCAGCGACATGAAGATCTCGACCCGCACCGCGCCCTTGGGGCCAAGGCCCGCGTCCAGCCAGCGGCCGACGAAGCCGCCGAACACCGCCAGGATCGAGAGCACGATGCCGTAGATCAGCATCTCCAGCGCCCCCCACTTCATCACCCCGATGGCGTAGAGCCCGGCATAGATGAGGATGGCGTTCATGCCGTCGACATAGAACATCCGGCTGACCAGGTAGATCGCCGCGTCCTTGTAGCGGCGGACCGTGGCCACCATCCGCACAAGCTGGACCGCGCCGTTGCGGAAGGCGCTGAGCATCGGGACGCCGGTCTTGGGCGCGTCGGGGGTGAACAGGAACAGCGGCAGGGCGCCGAGCGCGAAGATGCCCGCCGCCATCAGCGCCACCACCCGTTCGGGCTCGTGGCTGGCCGGGTCGAGACCGAACAACGGCGCCTTGGGAACCCAGGCCCAGTCGACCTTGCCCGGCAGGGCGAAGGCCCAGGCGGTGAAGGCCAGGGCCAGCACCGAGGTGAAGTTGCCGAGCGCCAGCGCCAGGCCCGAGGCCTTGTGCGCCGCATTGAGGCCCGCGGCGCGGACCAGCAGCGAGTTGTGCAGCACCTCGCTGAACGCGAACAGCAGGCCGATGGCGGTGGTCAGCAGCATGACCATGGTGATGGTCAGGCCGCTCTGATCGGGCTTGGCCCACCACAGGGCGACCATCATCGGGACCATCAGGCCGACGATCAGGGCCAGCCAGCCCTTGCGCGGCCCGAGCTGGTCGATGGAGGCGCCCAGCAGCGGCGCGGTGAGCATCACCGCCCAGCCGGCGTACTGGCTCCACTGGGAGATCACCTCCTGGCCGCGCACGGGGTCGCCGACCATCACGCCGGCGACATAGGGCATGAAGATGTAGATGGTGATCAGGATGACGTAGGGATTGCGGGCGCCCTCGAAGAGGGACCAGGCGACCCCGCCGCGGTTCAGGCGGCCGTCGCCCATGACCTCGGCGTCGATCGGCAGGTCGGCGACCGCCCCCGATCCGCTGGCTTCCACTGTGCTCAAGGCGGCCTCCCCGGACGACCGCTCATGCCGGCGGACTTGGCCGGCACGTTACGCCCGGGCGCGGGCTTGGGAATCGAAAAAGGCGGATGGCCGCAAGATAACGCCGGTTGCCCACGCGCCGCGGCGGCGGCATAGTCCGCGCCGTCGCCCAAGTCCGGCGCAGGGAGAGTGAAATGAGAACGTTCGTGTCCAGCCAGAAAGGAAAATCCTCGCAACAGGACATGAAGGTTCATGCAATCACGAACCCCGGGGGTGCTGGCGCAAGCAGACGCGCCGCATAAGCCCCTCACCTTCCGGCCCCGCGCCGGTCTCTCCGCCCAGGCCCGCGCCCGGGCGCTGAAGTTCATCTCCTACTATCGGCCGCACATTCCGCTGCTCCTGGCGGACCTGGCCTGCGCAGTGCTCGTCTCGGCGACGGCGCTGTTCCTGCCGCTGTGCGCCAACTACGTGACCCGCCAGCTCGGCGCGGCGGGCGACGCCCCGGCCGTGCTGAACCAGATCTACGTCATCGGCGGGATCATGCTGGGCCTGCTGGCGGTGCAGGTGCTGGCGACGCTGTTCGTCGACTACCAGGGCCATGTGATGGGCGCGAAGATGGAAAGCGCGCTTCGCAAGGAGCTGTTCGAGCACTGCCAGACCCTGCCCTTCCGGTTCTACGACCAGACGCGGGTCGGGCAGTTGATGAGCCGGATCACCAACGACCTGTTCGCCCTGGGCGAGCTCTACCACCACGGCCCCGAGGACCTGGCGATCGCGGTGCTGAAGTTCGTCGGGGCGATCGCGATCCTGGCCTATCTCGACGCGCCGCTGACCCTGATGATCGTGGCGGTGATCCCGTTCGCCGTGATCTACGCCCTGCACTTCAGCGGCCGCATGAACATCGCCCTGACCCAGTCCAAGCGGCAGGTCGGGGCGATCAACGAACGGGTCGAGGACTCGCTGGCCGGCATCCGGGTGGTGAAGTCGTTCGTCGGCGAGGAGGTCGAGAACCGGCGCCTCGAGGCCGAGAACGCCAAGTTCCTCGACACCCGGCGGGCCGGCTACAAGAGCGAGGCCTATTTCTCGGTCGGGACCACCACCTTCGCCCAGTTGATCACCGTGGTGGTCATCGTGGCCGGGGCGATCCGCGTGCAGCAGGCGCAGCTCAGCGTGGCCGACATGCTGACCTTCCTGCTGTGCGTGGCGGTGCTGATCGACCCGGTGCAGCGGCTGGCCAACTTCGTGCGGCTCTGGCAGCAGGGCTATACGGGGTTCGCCCGGATGATGGAGATCCTGGAGACCGCGCCGGAGGTTCCCGACCGTCCCGGCGCGATCGCCCTTGCCCGGCCCCGCGGGGCCCTCGCCTTCCGGGAGGTCAGCTTCCGCTACGAGGAGGACGGCCCGCACGTGCTGCGGGGCGTCTCGCTGGAGGTGCGGCCCGGCGAGTTCGTGGCGCTGGTCGGGACGTCGGGGGTCGGCAAGACGACGCTGTGCTCGCTGATCCCGCGGTTCTACGAGCCGAGCGCCGGGGCGATCCTGGTGGACGGGATCGACGTGCGCGACCTGACGCTGAGCTCGCTCCGCCGCAACGTCGCGGTCGTGCAGCAGGACATCTACCTGTTCGCCGGCAGCGTGGCCGAGAACCTGCGCTACGGGCGGCCGGACGCGACCGACGAGGAAGTGGTCGAGGCCGCCCGGCGGGCCAATGCGCACGACTTCATCAGCGCGCTGCCGAACGGCTACGACACCGACATCGGCCAGCGCGGGGTGAAGCTGTCGGGCGGGCAGAAGCAGCGGCTGACCATCGCCCGCGCCTTCCTGAAGGACGCTCCGATCCTGATCTTCGACGAGGCGACCAGCGCGCTCGACAACGAGAGCGAGAGGGCCGTGCAGCAGGCGCTGGGCGAACTGGCCCGCAACCGCACGACCCTGGTCATCGCCCACCGGCTGTCGACGGTCCGCAACGCCGACCGCATCCTGGTGCTGACCGACCAGGGCGTGGCCGAGCAGGGCAGCCACGCGGAGCTGATCGCCGCCGGCGGGGCCTATGAACGGCTCTACCGGATGCAGGCGCGGATCTAGGGGACGATCTTCTCCAGGGTTCGTCATGGCCGGGCCGTCAGGTTCCGGCCATCCATGGACGCCGAGCCTCGCCGAAAACCCCCGGCGCTCATGGATCCCCGGCACGCCTACGCGGCCGGGGATGACGATCGGAGGAAGGGGCCAAAACGATCGCGTCACGCAGGATCGCCCTGCGAAGCCGGGGAGGCGCTTTGGGTGTCATCCCGGTTTCGGCCGCAGGCCGAAGACCGGGACCCATGAACACCTGATGGCGCAGGCAGGTCCCCGCCCCATTCCGCCCGCCCGGCGCGAATGGGTCCCGGTCTTGCTTCGCAAACCGGGATGACACGTGGGGGTGGGGGCGGATGGAGGTCAGGCGGCCAGCTTGGCTTCCGCGGCGGCGACGGCGGCTTGGCTGTCGGCGTTGAAGCCTTGCGCCTGGAGCGCTTCGGAGAGGGCGTTGAGGCACAGGCGGACGTGCCATGGGGTGGCCGAGGCGCCCATCAGGCCGATGCGCCAGACCTTGCCCTTCAGCGGGCCAAGGCCGGCGCCGAGCTCCAGGTCCCACTTGTCGAGCACATAGGTGCGGACGGCGGCCTCGTCGACGCCCTCGGGCACGATCACCGCGTTGAGCTGCGGCAGGCGGTCCTTCTCGGCCACCAGGAACTTCAGGCCCAGGGCCTCGATGCCGGCCGCGAGCGCCTCGTGGGTGCGGGCGTGGCGCACGAGCACCGCCTGCTGGCCTTCCTCGAACAGGGCGACCAGGCTTTCGTGCAGGCCGTAGAGGGCGTTGATCGGCGCGGTGTGGTGATAGGTGCGCCCGCCGTCGCCGCCCCAGTAGCTCATCAGCAGGTTGAAGTCGCAGAGCCAGTTGCGGACCTTGGTCTTGCGGCTGGTGATGGCTTCCTGCGCACGCTTGGACAGCGCGATGGGCGACAGGCCCGGAGGGGCCGAGAGGCACTTCTGGGTGCCCGAATAGACGGCGTCGGCGTCCCAGGCGGCGACGTCGACGGTGACGCCGCCCAGCGAGGTCACGCAGTCGACGATCGACAGCGCGCCGTACTTGCGGGCCAGGCCGCAGAGGGTGGCCGCGTCGCTGCGCGCGCCGGTGGAGGTCTCGGCGTGGACGAAGGCCAGCACCTTGGCCGGGGCGGCCTTGAGCGCCTCCTCGACCACGGCCGGGTCGACCGGCTTGCCCCATTCGAATTCCAGCTTCACGACCTCGGCCCCGGCGCGGTCGGCCATGTCGGCCATGCGGCCGCCGAAGGCGCCGTTGATCGCGATGACGGCGCGGTCGCCCGGCTCCAGCAGGTTCATGATCGCCGCTTCCATGCCGGCGGTGCCGGGCGCGGGCAGCGGCACGCAGGCGTGGTCGGGGGCGTTGAACAGCCGGGCCAGCGCAGCCTTGATCTCCTCCATCAGGTCCTGGAACTGCGGGTCCAGGTGGCCGATGGTCGGACGGGCCAGGGCGGCCAGCACGCGGGGGCTGACGTCGGAGGGGCCAGGCCCCATCAAGATACGGCGCGGCGGCTGGAAGCTCTGCATGACTGGTCCCCGTCTATCTGGTTGCGGGGACGCTTAGGGGATCGGAGCGGGGATGTCAGCCCGCCGATGCGCGCGGCGGCTGACCGAGGGAACCCTAGGCGGCTCGGATGAGCCAGGTCCCCCCGGTCTCGGCGCCGGGCGCCGAGCGACCTACTTCACGGCGTCGCGGACGGTGCGGGCCATCTCCAGGTGCTGCTGCACCGTCGGGGCGGTGGCGGCGGCGAAGGCCTTGATGGCCGCCACGTCGCCGTCCTCGGCGTAGCGCTGCAGGACGTCGAGCGCGGCCTGGTGGGCGTCGACCTGGTTGTCCATGTAGGCCGCATCGAAGTTGTCGGCCTTGGCGAGGTCGCCCAGCTTGTCCTGCAGGTCGTTCGGCAGGGCGACCGGCGGGGCGAGCGTGGTCTGGCCGGAATCGGCGATCGCCTTCTTGAGCGCCGCGGTCGACTTGGTGTGGGCGGCGACCATGTCGGCGGCGAACTTCTTCAACTGGGCGTTCTTGGCCCGGGTCTGGGCGAGCTTGGCGGCCTCGATCTCGAACAGGTCGCTGGCGCCGGCCTTGGCGACGAAGTCGGGGGCCGCGGCCTCGTTCGACGGGGTGATGATCGTCGCGGCCGGATTGGCGTCGGGGGTCGCGGCCTGTTCGGCCGGCGTCGCCGCGCCCTCGGTTTCGGTCTTTTGTCCACAGGCGGCCAGCGACAAGGCAGCCACGGCCACGCCCGCGATCAGCAGGTGACGGGTCATCAAACCCTCCTCAAGATTGACTAAGATGATCGGCCCAGGTCCAACGGACCGAGCACCCGTCCAGAACTCACGGACGTGTGATCAGTTCCGGGAGAGAGCAGACGTGACCGACGCCGCCGCCAACAACGGGCCGCTGAAGGACCTGAAGGTCGTCGAGATGGGGACCCTGATCGCCGGCCCGTTCTGCGGCCAGATCCTGGGCGACTTCGGCGCCGACGTGATCAAGATCGAGGATCCCAGGACCGGCGACCCGATGCGCCAGTGGGGCCGCAGCCTGCCCAAGGGGCTGTCGCCCTGGTGGCCGGTGATCGGCCGCAACAAGCGCTCGGTGGGCCTGGACCTGCGCACGCCCGAGGGCCGGGAAATCGCGCTCAAGCTGATCGACCAGGCCGACGTGCTGATCGAGAATTTCCGGCCGGGCACGCTGGAGAAGTGGGGCATGGGCTACGAAGCGCTGGCGGCGCGCAATCCGCGCCTGATCGTGGCGCGGGTGTCGGGCTTCGGCCAGACCGGGCCCTACGCCAAGCGGGCCGGCTATGGCCTGATCGGCGAAGCGATGGGCGGCCTGCGCCATGTCACCGGCGAGCCGGACCGGCCGCCGGCGCGGGCCGGGATCTCGATCGGCGACAGCCTGACCGCCATGCATGCGGTGATGGGGATCACCATGGCGCTGCACGCGCGCGAGCGCACCGGCCGCGGCCAGATGATCGACGCGGCGCTGTACGAAAGCGTGCTGGCGGTGATGGAGAACCTGGTCACCGAGTACGACCTCACGGGCTATGTGCGCGAGCGCTCGGGCTCGATCCTGCCGGGCATCGCGCCGTCGAACGTCTATCCGTGTACGGAAGGCGAGATGATCCTGATCGGCGGCAACGGCGACACGGTGTTCGCGCGGCTGGCCGAGGCGATGGGCCGGCCCGACCTGGCGAGCGACCCGAAGTTCGTCAGCCACGCGGCGCGAGGCGTGAACCAGAAGGAACTGGACGAGATCATCGCCGCCTGGACCGCGACCTGGACGCTGAGCGACCTGATCGCGCACCTGGAGGCCAGCGGCATTCCCTGCGGCCGGGTTTTCCGCGCCCCGGACATGCTGGAGAACGAGCAGTACCAGGCCCGCGAGGCGATCGTGGAGCTGCCCCACCCGGCCTTCGGCAAGGTGAAGATGCAGAACGCCTTCCCGAAACTGTCGGAGACGCCCGGCGCGGTGCGCTGGCCGGGACCGGAGCTGGGGGAGCACACGAACGAGGTGCTGGCCGAGGTGGGGCTGGACGCGGCCGCGGTGGCGGGGCTGCGGGCGAAGGGCGTGGTTTAGGTTCGTAGGGGCCGAAGTCCCCCTCACCCGGCTGCGCCGGGGGCTCCCCCAGAGGGGAGCATCTGGAGGACGATGGGCATCTTGGCGCTGGACCCTATATTCTAAAGATGCTCCCCCTCTGGGGGAGCTGTCAGCCGTATGGCTGACTGAGGGGGACTTTGACCATGGAAGCGCCGGAGCGGACGCGGAGACTGGCGCTTAGTCTCCGCAAGGCGATGACGCTTCCGGAAGTCCTGCTGTGGAAAGCCCTCAAGGGCCGGCGACTGGATGGCCTGCACTTTCGCAAGCAGCATCCGGCAGGGCCCTACGTCCTCGACTTCTACTGCGACAGCGCAAAGCTTTGCGTGGAGGTGGACGGATACAGCCATGGCGCGGGGACGCGACCCGCGCGCGACGAGCAGCGCGACGCATGGCTGGCAGAACAGGGGATCAGGACGCTGCGCATTTCGGCCGAGCTGGTGCTCCAGGACGTCGACGCCGCGATCGCTACGATCCGTCAGGCGCTGGAGTCGTAAGTCCCCCTCACCCGGCTTCGCCGGGAGCTCCCCCAGCGGGGGAGCATCTTTGGCGGTCAGGCGGCGAAGAAGCCGAGTTCGCCGCTGACGCGGACCTGGCAGGGGCGGCCCTTGTCCTGGACCTCGCGGGCCCGCTTGTTGGCGGCGGCCTTGGCGACGTCCTTGTCCGGGGAGTGCCCGAAAAGGTCGCCGTCCAACTCGACGGCCCAGACGCCGTCACGAAGTGCGACCGTCAAGACGGCCCGTTCCAAACCTTTTTGCATCCCGCAGCTTAGCACATCCCGGGCCTCTCCGGAGATTTTTCTAAATAATTCTTGCGACGGGCCGAATTTTTGCGCACGCTATAAGGGTCAAATGTCGTTTTGGCTCGCTGCCGTGCGGCTGTATCTGTTGGAAGAGCAGCTTCACAATCGCCTCCGGACCTCTCCGAAAATTTGATCGAGCGACCCGTTCTGGGCGCGAGAACTCATGTCCGGAAAGGGACGATTAGATGAAAACCGGTGTTGTGAAGTGGTTCAACGGCCAAAAAGGCTTCGGCTTCATTCAGCCTGACGATGGCGGCGCGGACGTGTTCGTGCACATCTCGGCGGTGGAGCGGGCTGGCATGGGCACCCTGCACGAGGGCCAGAAGCTGAGCTTCGAGCTGGAGCGCGACCAGCGCAGCGGCAAGTTCTCGGCCGGCCAGCTACAAGCGGCCTAAGCCACGGCCGCAAGGCCAGGAGATCGACGGCCCAGGTCCCCGACGGGATCTGGGCCGTTTTCGTTTCGCTCGCAGAACAGACCTAGGCGGCGACCCCGAACGCCGCCCCGACCCCGGCGGTGACGGCCATGGCCACCGCGCCCCAGAAGGTCACCCGGATCACCGGCCGGATCATCGGCGCGCGGCCCGCCCAGGCCCCGACCGCGCCCAGCAGGGCCAGGTAGAGGATCGAGGCGGCCGCCACGGCCGGCGCCACCCAGGCCATCGGCGAGAGCTGCGACACCAGCAGCGGCAGGGCCGCTCCGGCCGAGAAGGTGACGGCCGAGGTGAAGGCCGCCTGGATCGGGCGCGCGGCGGTGACCTCCGAAAGCCCGAGGTCGGCCCGCGCGTGGGCGCCCAGGGCGTCATAGGCGGAGACCTGGCGCGCGACCTCCATGGCCAGGTCCGGGGCGACGCCGCGGCTCTGATAGATGGCCGCCAGTTCGGCGAGCTGGGTCTTGGGCTCGGCTTCCAGCCGCCGGCGCTCCTGTTCGAGCGCCGCGCGCTCGGTGTCGCGCTGCGAGCTGACCGAGACGTATTCGCCGGCCGCCATCGACATGGCCCCGGCCACCAGGGCGGCGGCCCCGGCGATGAGGATGTCGCCGCGGCCCTGGGCGGCGGCGGCGACCCCGACGATCAGGCTGGCGGTCGAGACGATGCCGTCATTGGCGCCCAGCACCGCCGCGCGCAGCCACCCGATCCGCGCGATCGGGTCACCGTGGGTCGAACTCATGCCGCGCCCCTTCCTGCCGAAAGCCGCAGGCTGCACGGTTCGGCGGGCGGCGTAAACGCGTCAGGCCGGCGGGCGCACCAACCGCACGAGGGCCTCCTCGAAGCCGGGGTCGTGCAGGTGGGGATAGCCCTCCAGCACCGCGGCCCGGATCACACCCAGCACGGCGCGGGTGCGTACGAAGTGGTCGAGGTCGGCCTGGCGCCCCTTCAGCAGGGTCAGGGTGTCGTTGGTCTCGGCGGCCAGCGACCTGCTGGCGTCGGCGTTGAGCATCGCCTTCAGCGCCGCGCGGCGGGTGGCGGGCCTGTCGGCCCAGATCAGATGGCGATCTGGGCGCGGATGGCGACGCGGCTGCGGTCTTCCGAGGCCGCCTCGATCACCGCGCGGACCTTGGCGTTCTCCTCCAGCGCCATGGCGATCAGGATCGCCTGCTTGTTGGGGAAGTACTGGTAGAGGCTGCCGACGCTGACCCCGGCCACCTCGGCGATGCGGTTGGTGGTCAGGCGCGCCTCGCCCTCGCTCTCCAGAATCTGAGTCGTGGCCTGGAAGATCGCCGCGCGGGTGGCCTGGGCGCGCGCCTGTTTCGGCGAGCGGCGTTGGGGTTGCGGCGTGGGCGGCATGCGGCCTCCGGAAAGCGAGTCGTCAAATATGAGCCTAGCTCGGATTGTGTCGGCCACAGCAACGAGAGACATCCTCCATGACCTTCTGGACCGACCAGCTCGACCTGATCACCGCCAGGAAGAACAACCCGCCGCCGGTGGTGAACACGCTGAAGCTCGGCCTGTGCGAGGAATGGGGTCCAGGCTGGGTTCGCAAGCGCTGGGAGCCCGATCCGTCGATCCTCAACAGCGACGGTTCGCTGTTCGGCGGCTATCTCGCGGCGCTGGGCGACCAGATCCTGTCGTTCACGGCGATGACCGTGATGCCGGACGGCGCGAGCTATCGGACCGTGAACCTGCAGATGCAGTTCGTGAAGGTGGGGCGCGCCCATCCCCTGTTGATCGAGGGGCGCGTCACCGCGGCCAGCAAGCGGCTCGTCACCGTGGAGGCCGACTTCCGGCGCGAGGACGGCGAGCTGATCGCCCGGGTCAACGGCCAGCAGATCGTCCTGCCCGTCGAGCACGGTTGACCAACGCCCCTGGCGAATGGCCCATGGAGCCAAGAACAATCAGGGGAGCGCGTCCATGCCGATCGCCGCCGTCAACGGCCTCAACCTCTATTTCGAGCGCGCGGGCGAAGGCGAGCCGCTGCTGTTCATCTCCGGCACCGGCGGCGACCTGCGCGCCAAGCCCAACCAGTTCGACGGGCCGTTCCCCAAGGCCTTCGACATGATCTCCTACGACCAGCGGGGGCTGGGGCGGTCGGACAAGCCGGACGTGGCCTATTCGATGGCCGACTATGCCGACGACGCGGCGGCGCTGATGGAGAGCCAGGGCTGGGAGAGCGCCCATGTGGTCGGGGTCTCGTTCGGCGGCATGGTCGCCCAGGAGCTGGCGCTGCGCCACCCGGGCCGGGTGCGGCGGCTGGTGCTGGCCTGCACCTCGCCGGGCGGGGCGGGCGGCGCCTCGTTCCCGTTCCACGAGATCGAGCACCTGAAGGGCGAGGAGCGAGCGCGGTATCTGACCCCGATCTCCGACACCCGCCGCGACGCCGCCTGGGCGGCGGCCAATCCCGAGACCTATGCGACGATCATCGCCATGACCGCTGCCGACCCGTTCGCCGGCGAGCCGGGCCGGGCGCAGGGGGCGCATCGGCAACTGGAGGCGCGGGCGGGGCACGACACCTGGGACCGGCTGGGCCAGATCACGGCCCCGACCCTGGTCGCGGGCGGCCGCTATGACGGCATCGCCCTGCCCGCGACGCTGGAGGGGATGGCCGGGCGGATTCCGGGCGCGGAGCTGAAATTCTACGAGGGCGGCCACCTGTTCATGATCCAGGACCGCAGCGCGGCGCGCGAGATGATCGCCTTCCTGAACGGCTAGGGATCGCCGGGATGACCGGTGTCGAGGATAGGCTTAGGCCAGCAGCGCGGCGACGGCGGCGGCGACCTGGGTCACGTCGTAGGGCTTGCGGATGATGGGGGCGTCGAAGCCCATCGGGGCGCCGCTGTCGCCATAGCCGGTGGCGAAGACGAAGGGCACGCCGCGCACGGCCAGCGCCTCGGCGACCGGGGTGACCGACAGGCCGTTGAGATTGGCGTCCAGCACCGCGGCGTCGATCTGGCCGCCGAGCAGGTTCATCGCTTCCTCCAGCTCGTAGGCCGGGCCGACTACGACGGCGCCGGCCTCCGACAGGCCGGTCTCGAGCTCCAGCGCCAGCAGCACGGCGTCCTCGACGATCAGCACGCGCTTGCCGGCGAGGTCGGCGGGGCCCTGCACGGCGGGCGCGACCTCGATCTTCCGCGGGGTCGGCGCCTCCGGCACGGTTTCGGGCCGCGAGACGACGGCGGCGGCGCTGGCGCGCAGCCGCACATTGACGCCGGCCCGGCGGAATTCCGCGTCGACCTCGCCGTTGAGCTCGCGGGCGGTGACCTGGCTGAGCAGGGTGGAACCGAAGCCGCGATGGGTCGGCACGGCGACCGGCGGCCCGCCGGTCTCGCTCCAGAACAGTTCGAAGCCGCCGTCGGCGATCCGCGTCCAGCGGACGTCGACGCGGCCGCTCTCCACCGACAGGGCCCCGTACTTGACCGCGTTGGTGGCCAGCTCGTGCAGGGCCAGCGACAGGGCGTTGGCGGCGCGCGGGGTGAGGAAGAGCTCGGGGCCTTCCCAGCGGGCCTGGCCGGGCGCGATGCCGCCCAGCTCGGCCGCCGCCAGGTGGGCGATGGCCGCGCCGCGCCAGCGGGCGGCGGTCAGCAGTTCGTTGGCCGAGGCCATGGCCTTCAGCCGGCCAAAGAAGGTGGAGAGGAAGCTGTCGAGCGAGGTGGTGCGCTTGGCGGTCTGCATGGCCAGGGCCTGGACCGCGGCCAGCACGTTCTTCACCCGGTGATCGAGCTCGGCCATCAGGGCGCGGCGGCGATCCTCCTCGGCGCGGCGGTCGCCGACGTCCTGGACGACGCCGACGGTGCGGATCGCGCGCCCCTGGTCGTCGGTGACCAGCAGGCCGGAGGTGCGCATCCAGACGGTGCGCCCGTCGTCCTCGCGGATGCGCCGGTACTCGACCTCGAAGCGGCCCTCGGCGCGCATGGAGGTCTCCATGAACCGCCGGGTCTTCTCCCGGTCGTCGGGGTGCACGCCCCGATAGAGGAAGTCGCCCTTCTGGGCCGGCCACTCGCCCGCGGGCAGGCCGCTGATCTCGGACATGCGCGCGCTGATGACGACCACGTCGCGGACCATGTCCCATTCGTAGTCGCCGAGGCGCGCCGATTGCAGCGCCAGCTCCAGGCGTTCTTGATCCAGACTAGGTCCAGAGGCGGGCTTCACCATGGCGCGACCATAAAGCCGGGTTCGGGTCCGAGCGACAGGAACCAACGGTTGTATGCCCCGATTTGCGCGTGGAGTCTTTCAGTCAATTTTCGGAACCCCCTATTGCCTTTGACGTTCCGGCAAGGCTTCCATGCAATCCCTGCGTTACCTGTCGAATACTTGGAGAAACTGACATGGCCACCAACGCCGTCGACCACGCGAAAGATGAAGCCAAGGCCGCGGCCCAACAGGTGGCCGAGTCCGCCTCCAAGCTGTCGGCCGAGGCCCAGCGCAGCTTCAGCGAAGCCGCCAAGAAGTTCGAAAAGGTGGTGGCCGAAGGGCTCGAGCAGATCCGCGCCCAGAGCCGCACCTATGCCGACAATGCCGGCGAACACATCGACGAGGCCCAGCGCTATGTCGTCGAACGCGTCAAGGAACGCCCGCTGGTGGCGACCGGGGCGGCGCTCGGCGTCGGCCTGCTGATCGGCCTGCTGCTGTCGAGCGGCCGCAAAAATTGATCCTCAAGCGAGCGATCTATTACGTCACCGCCGTCGTCGCGCTCGCCGCGACGGCGGTCGTCTGCGTGGTGTTCCTGGCGCTCGCCCTGCACGCGGGCCTGACCCCCGTGGTCGGTGAAGCCTGGGCCGGGGTGCTGGTGGCCGCGGCCGCCGCGGCCCTGGCCGGGATCATCGGCATGGTGCTGCTGATGCTGGCCAACCCGCCGCGCCGGCGTCACAAGCGCGAGCAGGACAAGGACCTCACCTCGCGGATGTTCGAACTGGCCCAGGCCAAGCCGTGGGTCGCCCTGGGCGTGGTCGGGGCCGTCGCGGCCGTGGCGCTGAAGAATCCGCGCACCACCGCCACCGTGGTTTCCGCGCTGATGGCCGGCCGCGCCTCCAAATCCTAGAGAACCAAACACGGCCGTTCGGGTTAGTGTGGGACGGCGGGCCTTGGCCTGCCTCCCTCCCCCGTAGGATATTGCTATGTTCGAACTGCCAAACCTTCCGTACGCCCACGACGCGCTGGAGCCGGTGATCTCGCAGGCCACGATGCACCTGCACCACGGCAAGCATCACAAGCGCTATTTCGACGTCATGAACCAGCTTCTGGACGAGGCGGGCCAGACCCCGGCCTCGCTGGAAGAGGTCGTGCGCGGCGCCGTCGGCAAGGCCAAGCTGTTCAACAATTCGGCCCAGGCCTGGAACCACACCTTCTTCTGGGAATGCATGAGCCCGCCCGGCCAGAAGGCCCCCGGCGACCTCGCCGCGGCGATCGAGCGCGACTTCGGCGGGCTGGAGCAGTTGAAGGCCCAGTTCGTGGCCAAGGGCGTCGCCCACTTCGGCTCCGGCTGGGTGTGGCTGGCCGCCAAGGGCGAGACGCTGTCGATCATCGACACCCATGACGGCGAGAACCTGCTGAGCCAGGACGGGGTGCTGCCGCTGCTGGTCTGCGACCTGTGGGAGCACGCCTATTACCTGGACCACAAGAACGATCGCGAAGGCTTCCTGAAGGCGTGGTTCGACGCCCTGCCCAACTGGACGTTCGCCCAGGCGCAGTACGACGCCGCCCGCAAGGGCGAAAAGGGCTGGACTCATCCGGGGCCGGTCAAGGTCCCGGAACGTCAGTGACAGCTAAGCGTTTATAGCTCCGGACCCAATAACCGGAGGAAACGACATGCTAGGCTGGGCCTTGACCTTCCTGGTAGTCGCCCTGATTGCTGGCGTGCTCGGCTTTACTTCGATCGCCGGCGCAGCGATGGGCGTCGCCAAGATTCTATTCTTCGTGTTCCTGGTGCTGTTCGTGGTTTCCCTCGTCATGCACCTGGTTCGAGGGCGCGGCGCGCTCTGAACGAAGCTTGAAACGCCGAACGCCCGCTCCCTAACCGGGGCGGGCGTTTTGCCGTCTGCGATCCACCGACCAGGTGCGCAGCGGCTCGTAGCGCGCGCCGGTCCAGGCCTGGGCGACGATGCGGATCTGGTCGGCGCCCGCCTCGATGACGTTGAAGCTGGGCGGCGCCCCGCGCTCGCGCACCGACAGCGTTCCGGCCCCCACCGCCTGGGCGCAGCCGTCGCCGAACGGATAGGGCCGGACGAACGGCGCATGGATGTGGCCCGACAGCACCAGATCGACCCCGCCCTGCGCCAGGGCGCGGGCGGCCGCCTCCCCGCCCCACACCCGGCCGGTCATCGGGCCGCCGATCATCTCGACCAGGGGATGGTGGACGACCACCACCTTCAGCGCGTCGGCCGGCGCGGCGCCGAGCCAGGCGAGCGCCTCGCGGGTCTGGGCCGGCGAGATCTGGCCCTTCGACCAGTTGAGGCGCGGCTGCACCCCGCGGGCGGTGTTGAGGCCGCGCACGGCCAGGCCCGGCGCGGCGAAGGTCTGGACGTCGGCCGGGCCGATGTGGCGCGCGAAGCGGCCGAACGGGCTGAAGAACCGCTCCCACCAGGCGATATAGGGGGTGTCGTGATTGCCCGGGCACACCAGCCGCGGCCCCGGCAGGCTCTGCAGCCAGGCGGCGGCGGCCTCGAACTCGCGAACCTGGCCGAACTGGGTGAGGTCGCCGGAGACGATGGTCAGGTCGAAGCCGCCCTCGCCCAGCATCCGTGCGGCGCCGGCCGCCGCCGCCGCGTTCTCGCCGCCGAAATGGATGTCCGACAGGTGGGCGATGCGGATCAAGCCGCCCGCTCCCGCGGCGGGGCCAGCAGCCGCGCCACCTGCGAGCGCCAGTCGACCCGGGCGCTGGAGCCCAGCCACACCGGCTCGCCGTCCAGCACGGCCGGCACCCGGCTGGCCGCCCAGACCCGCGCCTGCAGGCAGGGCCCCGCCGACACCGCCGGATCGTTGCGCCAGTCGTCGACCAGCGCCTTGATGCCGATGCGCGCCGCCTCGGCCATGGTCTGGGGATCGATCACCGCCGCCTCCAGGCTCTGGGCCTCGTTGGAGAGCGCGGTGGAGGCCAGCGGGCACAGGAAGGCCACCGCCTCGGCCTTGCCGCGCGGCCCGCCGTCGAGGGAGTAGCGCAGGCGACCCGAGAAGGCCCGCCGCCAGGCGCGGCGCACCCGCGCGAAGGCCAGGCGCAACTGGCCCTCGCGGACCGCCTCGCGGGCCGGCGCCCAGAGGGCGGGCGCGCCGAGGATCGCGGCGACCAGGAAACTGCGCCCCTCGACCAGCCCGCCGCCGATCGAGCGCTCCTGGCCATGCTCCAGGGCGCCGCGCAGCGCCTCCTGCCAGGGGACGGCGCCGTAGACCGCGTGCGGCAGCATGTTCATCGTGCCGCCCGGCAGCGGCGCGATCAGCGGGCCTTGCGGCCCGGCCATGTCGGCGGCCGCCCGCGCGGTGCCGTCGCCGGCCAGCACGACCAGCAGGTCGGGCGCGGCGTCCACGGCCGAACGCAGGCGGCGTTCGATCTCCGCCCCCTCGGCGACCTGGACGTTGGCGACGGCGCCGCGCTCGGCCAGCATGGCGCGCAGTTGCTCGACGTCCTGGGGCGTGGCGCCGCCGGAGGCGAGGTTCACCACCGCTTCGATCCGGGAGATGTTGGGTCTGTCGGCCATGTGTCCTCAACTAGCACCCCGGGGGGCCGGCCCCAAACGGCGACGGTTGGACGCGGTTGCGCCCGGAACTCTGCCTTAAGGCGCGCGTTGGGGTCGGCGGGATAAGTAAGGAGAGCCATATGCTCAAGGCCAAATCTCTCATGCCGATCATCGCGCTGGCCGGTGCGAGCCTGCTGGCGTCGGCCTGCACCACCTCCGGGAACGTCGAACGCAACGCCGCGGGGGGCGCAGCCCTGGGCGCTCTGGCGGGCGCCGTGATCGGCAACAATGTCGGCAGCGGCGACGCCGGGACCGGCGCGGCCATCGGCGCGGCCCTGGGCGGCGGCGCGGGCGCGGTCCGCGGCTGTCGTCAGGACGGCGGCTGCGGCGCGGAGAGCCAGAACCGCCGCCAATATTATGACGAGCGCGCCGGCCGCTACTACTATTACGACTCCGGCTCGGGTCGTTATTACTGGGAAGACGGCAGCCCGCGCTGAGCCGGCGGCCGCAACCTGGACTAGCCACCGATGGGCGGTCAGCTATGCTGTCCGCCCATCGGCATATGAGGGCGGCAGGATCATGGATCTGGGAATCAAGACGTGGGCGCTCGCCGCGCTGGCGGCAGGCGCGGGCCTGGCCCTGGCGGGCTGCGCGACCGACGCCAGCGACGCGCGGGCGAAGATCGTCAAGGCGCCGGTCGTCTGCCAGAACGTCACCGTGCAGATCTATTTCGAGCCCGACAGCGCCGAGATCACCGACGAGGGCCGCGCCGTGCTCTCGCAGGCCGCCAGCCAGGCCAAGGCCTGCAAGGTCGAGCGGGTGAAGGTGCTGGGCCTGGCCGACGCCGTCGGCGCCCCGGCCGCCAACCTGGAACTGTCCAAGCAGCGGGTGGCCTCGGTCACCCAGGCGCTGGTCGCCAGCGGCCTGCCGGAGGGCGAGTTCGACCTGGCCGCCGCCGGCCAGCAGGGCGCCACGACCCAGGACGGCGAAGCCCGGCCCCTGCGCCGCCGCGCGGACGTCACCCTGGAGCTGGCCGCGCCATAGCCGCAGGCGCATAAGAAAAGGCGGGCCCGGGGCCCGCCTCTTAAAGTGCGCATCATCGAGAAAAGGGGTGCGGAGGCGGCAGACCGGCATGGTCGCCGGCCTCAAGTCGGGGGGGGCGTCGCCGCCTCCGCAATCTCTAAACCCGTCCGCCGCTCGAACGTTCCCGCCACGCGCGATTTTTTTGGCGGGTTTTTCCGCGGCCTATTTCGGCGCGACGTTCACCGCCGGCATGGCGTTGAACTCGGCCTGGGTCAGGGGCGCCGACAGGTCGCCGCCCTCCTTGCGCAGGGCGCTGTAGGCGAGGCTGCGCGGGCCGGCGCCGGGCGGGCCCTTGGGGCGCACCAGCACCTGGGCCGGGGTTCCGTTCTCGCGATAGGTCACGCGCTCGACATAGCCGAGCACCACGCCGCCCTGGCCGCGGACGATCATCCCCTCCAGCGACGAGGCGGGCGCCTGGGCGTGGGCCGCCCCGGCCAGGGCGAAGGCGACGAGCGCGCCGACGAGAATCTTGGTCCTGTTCATACACCATAGATAGGCGTCCACGGCGGCTTGTCGAACCCCCTGGGCCTGCGAATTGCGGCCCGGGAACGCCCGCGGCCCGCGGAACGTTAGCCTCTAGCGGGCGAACAGGCCCGTATTGGTCAGGGGTGAGGGCCATGATCCGTGAGCGGAACGAAGGTTTCGGCTTTCTGCAGGCGAGCGAGGACCACGGGCGCATGCTGCGCCGGCGCTGGTGGGCCATAGCGGTCATTGCGGCGGTCGCGATGGCGGGCGCCCTGCTCGGCCAGATGTCGGTGGTCCGCAACGACGCCGAGCGCCCGGTTCCGCCCGGCCCCCTCGACCAACTGCCGTTCTGAAACCACTGGAGGCGACCCTTTATGGCCATCACCCGCTACACTTCCCGCCCCGGCCTGAACGCGACGCGCGCGCGCCAGGGACGCATCGGCGTGCACATGTTCTGGGTGCTGGCGGTTTCCACGGCCCTGGCCGCGCTGGCCCTGTTCGGCGCCTGGTCGTGGCGTGCGGGGGACCTGCCCTCGACCCCGCCCAGCAAGGCCGGCGCGGCGCGCACGGCCCAGTCGTTCAACAGCGGGGACCCGGCGCCGGGGACCTTGCAGACGACGCCGTCCCCGCACACCGCTCCCACGCGCTAGCAGGGCGATGGCGTCGCCTTGAGCCCACCTCTGATCGTCATCCCCGGCCGCGCAGGCGTGCCGGGGATCCATACGCACCAGGGTTCTTCGGCGAGGCTCGGCGTCTATGGATGGCCGGGACCTGGCGGCCCGGCCATGACGAGCCATAGGGGGAAATTCATAGGCGACGCCCCTGCACGCGCTAGGGAGCCGCCGCGCCGTTCCTAGGCGGCCTTGCGGGTGTTGCGCGGATGGAAGAACAGCGCCTGGCCGATGGCCGCCTTCACGGTCTCCGGCTGGAACGGCTTGGTGATCAGGAAGGTCGGCTCGGGCCGCTCGCCGGTCAGCAGGCGTTCGGGGAAGGCGGTGATGAAGATCACCGGCACGTCGTGGCGGGCCAGGATGTCCTTGACCGCGTCGATGCCCGAGGAGCCGTCGGCGAGCTGGATGTCGGCCAGCACCAGGCCCGGCGTCTTGCGGGCGACGGCGTCGACCGCCTCGGTGCGGGTGGCGGCGATGTCGACGACCGTATGACCGATCTCGGTGACCAGGGCCTCGATGTCGGCGGCGATCACCGGCTCGTCCTCGATGATCAGGACGTCGGTGGCCAGCTCGGCGTCGATCTCGGACTGGGCCTCGCCGATCAGGCGTTCGACCTCGGGGAACTCGACGCCGAGGATCTGGGCCGCCTCGGACGGGGTGAAGCCTTCGAGGGCGGTGAGCAGGAACGCCTGGCGCGAGCGCGGCGCGATGCGCATCAGCCGCCGGCTGGCGTCGTCGCCCTCGTCGTCGCCCTGGGGTTCGAGCTGGGCGCCGCTGGTCAGCCAGATGGCGTGGAACACGTGATAGAGCGCGACGCGGGGGGTGAGACTGGCTTCCAGCACCCGGTCGCCCGCCGCCAGCGCCTCGAGCGCCACCCGAACATAGTGGTCGCCAGTCGTCTGATCGCCAGTCAAGGCGCGGGCATAACGCCGTACATAAGGAAGATGCGGCGCCAGTCGGGCAAGAAGACTCAAATCAAACCCCTCCCTCTGAAGTTCGATGCAGCCGACCAGGATTGGCTCCTGGATCAGGTCCATCATGTGCCCGAACGTTGGCCTTGGGAACCGGTTCCCTAAGAACGAGGTTTTCCTGCACGCTATTATGTCTACAGTTTGGAACCCTGGGTGGGGTGAGGCGTTGACCGGCGACCAGGACGAACCGAGGGGGCGGGCTCAGCGAAAGCCGGGCGCCGAGGCCATGATAGAACAGCGAGCCACAGAGGACCGGCGACGGGCGCCCGCGGCGCTGGACGAAGCCCGCCTGCGCCAGCAGGCTATCGGCGTGCGGCTGCGGCAGATGTTCGACGAGGTGGTCAGCGAACCGGTGCCCGAGGAATTCCTCGCCATTCTTCGACAAGCGGACAAGAAGTCAGCGGAGAACGGCTGATGGCCGAGGACAGCAAGCCCCGGCCAGCACAGGGTGACGACGAGGCGTTCAAGCGCGAGCTGGTGAAGCTCATTCCGCATCTGCGCGCCTTCGCCCGCACCCTGGCCGGCGACCCCGCCAGCGCCGACGACCTGGCGCAGGATGCGATGATGAAGGCCTGGGACGCGCGCGCCAGCTTTCAGATGGGCACCAACATGAAGGCCTGGACCTTCATGATCCTGCGCAACCAGTTCTATTCCGAGAAGCGACGCTCTTGGCGCCAGAGCCAGCTTGACCAGGAGGCCGCCGAGCGGACCCTGGTGGCGGTGGACGACCCCGAGGCGCCGGTGGCGCTGGACGAGCTGCGGCTGTCCTTGGCCCAGCTTCCGCCCGAGCAGCGCGAGGCCCTGATCCTGGTCGGGGCCGGCGGCTTCGCCTATGAAGAGGCGGCGGAGATCTGCGGCTGCGCGGTGGGCACGGTGAAGAGCCGGGTCAGCCGGGCGCGCAAGGCGCTGCACAGCATTCTGGAAGACGGCTCATACGAGCGGGATGGGAGCGCGGCGGGTGACGCCATGAGCGCCATCCTGGCCGACGCGGAGCGGCTGAGCACCGCGCGCTGATAGGGCGGGAGGATGGACGGCACGCCCTGGGGATCCCTTTCGACAATCCGCGTCCGTCTGACGGCGGCGCTGGCTGCCGCCCTGTTGCCGGTGCTGATCCTGGGAATCCTCCAATCGGCGATCGCCTTCCGGCGTGAAGGCGTGCAACTGCGCGAGGAGCTGGCCGCCGCCTCGGCGCGCAGCGCCGCCACCGCCCGGGCCCGCATGGAGGCGGCCGACATCCTCTTGGAGACCCTGGCCCCCGGCTCGGTCGGCTTCAACTGCGCTCAGCGGCTGGCCGAGGTGACGCACCGCATTCCCGGCTATCACAACCTGATCCGCTTCGACCGCATCGGCCGGGTGGCCTGCGCCGCCGGCGACGTGCCGGTCGACAAGGCCCGGGCCAGCCGGCCCTGGTTCCAGAGCCTGTCCAAGGGCGACAGCCTGGTGATCACCCGCGAGCCCGGCGCCAACTACGCCACCGTGCCGGCCCTGTTGGCGGCGGTGCCGGCGCACGATCCGCGCGTCGGGTTCGACGGGGCGCTGGTGGCGGTGATCTCGCTGGAAAGCCTGGCCCCGCGCACGGCCGACCGGTCGCTGCCCGAGGACGCCGAGGTCGCCCTGGCCGACGGCGAGGGCGCCTATATCAACGCCACCGACAAGGAAGCCTTCCCCAGCCTGCCGGCCGACTGGCGGGCCAAGGCCCTGAAGCAGGGCTCGATCGTCTGGTACGCCCGCGACGTGCGCGGCGAGCGGCGGGTCTATTCGGCCGCGCCGCTGGTCGGCGACGAGCTGTTCGTGATCCTGTCGGCGCGCTCGGGCGGCCTGTTCTCGTGGGCGACGCTGAACCCGCTGACCAGCATCGTCTTCCCGATCCTGACCTTCATCCTGGCGCTGGTGGCGGTGTCGGTGGTGACCGAGCGGGTGGTGATCCGCTGGATCGCCTATCTGCAGCGGATCGCCGCGCTCTACGCCCGCGGCCGCCTGACCGTGCGGCCGGTGCAGGCCGACCAGGCCCCGCCCGAGATCCGCGACCTGGCCGAGACCCTGGAGGACATGGCCGACGCCATCGTCGGGCGCGACGCCTCCCTGCGCGACTCCCTGGCGCAGAAGGACGACCTGATGCGCGAGATCCACCACCGGGTGAAGAACAACCTGCAGGTCATCTCCTCGCTGCTGAACATGCAGCAGCGGGCGCTGTCGGACCCGGCCGCGCGGGCGGCGATGTCGGACACCCGCCAGCGGATCACCGCCCTGGCCCTGATCTACCGCGCGCTCTACCAGGGCCCCGACCTGAAGCGGGTCGACCTGCGTACCTTCCTGGAGGAGCTGACCGCCCAGCTCATCGCCGCCGACATCAGCCACGGCGCGGGCGTGAAGACCGAGATCCATGTCGACGACCTGGTGATCGACCCCGACCGGCTGGCGCCGCTGGCGCTGTTCGCGGTCGAGGCGGTGACCAACGCCCAGAAGCACGCCTTCGCCGGCCGCGGCGGCGCCCTGACCGTCAATTTCAACGTCCGCGGCGACGAGGCCGAGCTGGAGATCAGCGACGACGGCGACGCGCCGCCGGACGCCCTGACGACCTCGGGCGTGGGCCGCACCCTGATGACCGCCTTCGGCCGCCAGCTACGCGGCCGCTCGGAGATGGTGCGGAACGAAAAGGGCGGGATCACCGCCCGGCTGATCTTCCCCACGCCCCTGGAAGAGCACGCCAACCGACGGGCCGGGACGCCCGCCCGGGGGAACCAGGCAGCGGCTTGACCGTTAGTGTGGCCTTAGCCATCCGCGCTCCCTAGGAGAGACCGCTCATGCGTAAACTTGTGATCCTCGCGGTTCTGGCCGCCAGCCTGTCCGTCACCGCCTGCAACACCGTGTCCGGCGCGGGCAAGGACGTGAAGGCGGCCGGACAGGCGGTGACCAACACCGCTGAAGACGCCAAGAAGTAAGCCTCTCGACGCGGCGGGCCCGCCCGCCGCAGATGCGCATTTCAAGCTGCCGTCCAGGTCGCCGCGAACACAACGGCGGGCCGGGGCGGCAGTCGTCGTTTGAGCACGGCCTCAGGCGGCGACGCGATAGGCCGGGTCGCGGGCGTAGAGGCCGGGCCGCCCGGCGACCGGCTGGAAGGCGTCGGACAGCCCCGCCACCGATTCCTGCTCGCCCAGGAACAGGAACCCCTCCGGGGTGAGCGCGCGGGCCAGGTTGATCAGCAGGCGCCCCTTCATCGGCTCGACCAGGGTCGAGAGCACGTAGCGGCAGAAGATCACGTCGAAGCGGCCGGCGGTCGACAGGTCGGCGACCAGGTTGACCCGCCGCCAGCGGACCATCTGGCGCAGCCGCGGCGAGACCCGCCACATGTCGTCGGCCTGCTCGAAGTGGCGGACCAGTTGGCGGATCGGCAGGCCGCGCTGCACCTCGAACTGGGTGAACAGGCCGCTCTGGGCCTTTTCGAGCTGGCGCTCGCTTATGTCGGTGCCGAACAGCTCGACCTTCAGGCCCGGCAGGCGGCCGCGCTCGTCCTCGACGATCATCGCCAGGGAGTAGGCCTCCTGGCCCGCGGCGCAGGCGGCCGACCAGATGCGCACCGGCTCGGTCTCGCGCGCCCGCGCCAGGGTCGGCAGCACCTCGTCGCGGAACAGGGCGAACGGCTCGCGGTCGCGGAAGAAGGCGCTCTCGGCGTGGGCCATGGCCTCGACGATGGACCAGGCCAGCTTGTCCTCGCGCCGCTCGCGCAGGATGGCCAGCATGTCGGCGACGCTGCCGAAGCCCTCGCGCCGGGCGACCGGGCCCAGCCGGCTTTCGATCAGATAGGTCTTTTCGGGATCGACCCGCACGCCCGCGCGCGCCGCGCAGAGCTGGGCCACCAGTTCGCGGTCCTCCAGCTTCATGCCAGGCCGACCTCGGCGAACTTCGCCGTGATGATGTCCCCGTCGAAGGGCTTCATGATGTATTCGTCGGCGCCGCTGTCGAGCGCCTCGCGGATGCGGTCGATGCCGTTCTCGACAGTGCAGAAGACCACGGTCGGCCGCTCGCCGCCCGGCTCCTGGCGAAGGATGCGCAGGAACTCGATGCCCGACATGGCCGGCATGTTCCAATCCAGCAGGATCGCGTCGGGCATGGCCGCACGACACCAGGCGAGCGCCTCCAGCCCGTCGGCGGCCTCGGCGATCTCGAAGCCGATGTCCTCCAGGATTCGGCGCGCGACCTTGCGGATCACGCGGCTGTCGTCGACGACGAGACAGGTCTTCAACGCGGACGCTCCTCCCTCGCGCCGTTCTTGCCCTGCGTTGGTTAAGGAGCCGTTTGGCGCCGGCCAGATTCCGGCGGCGACCCCAGGCTTGGCTGGGGACTGAATCAGAATTTGTCGGTTGAGGCCGCCTCCGGCGGGCCTAGGCTGCGCGCCTGTCCATACCCAGTCCAAGAGGCCCGCGATGATCGACGTCCACTACTGGCCGACGCCCAACGGCAAGAAGGTGACCATCCTGCTGGAGGAGCTCGGCCAGCCGTACAAGGTCGTGCCGGTGCATATCGGCCGCGGCGACCAGTTCACCGACGGCTTCCTGAAGATCTCGCCCAACAACCGCATGCCGGCGATCGTCGACCATGCGCCGGCCGACGGCGGGGCGCCGATCAGCGTGTTCGAGTCCGGGGCGATCATGATCTACCTGGCCGAGAAGGCCGGCCGCTTCCTGCCCGCCGACGTGCGCGGCAAGTACGAGGTCATCCAGTGGGTGATCTGGCAGATGGCCAACCAGGGGCCGAAGTTCGGCGAGCGCGGCCACTTCAGCCGCGTGGCCCCCGAGCACGGCGACCAGTCCTACGCCCAGCGGCGCTTCAACGACGAGGTCCATCGCCTGTACGGAGTGCTGAACAACCGGCTCTACGACCGCCGCTACATCGCCGGGGACGAGTACTCGATCGCCGACATGATCTCCTACCCCTGGACCGCGAGCTGGGAGCAGCAGGGCGTCGACCTCAATGAATTCAAATACTTCAAGCGCTGGTTCGACGAGGTGAGCGCCCGCCCGGCCGTGCAGCGCGGCATGGCGGTGGTCGCCGACCCCGGCGAGGACCCCAAGTCGATCACCCCCGAGGAACAGGAGCGCCGGCGCGGACTGCTGTACAACCAGCGCGCCCGGCCGGCGCCGGCCGTCTAGGGCTCAGGCCCGGCCACGGGACCGCCCCCGGCCAGGTTCCGGACGCTCCCGCGATCGCATGGAGGTCGCCCTATTTTTCCTCCCCCATCCTGATGGGGGAGGAAAAGGGGCCAGGGCCGGGGATGACGATCTGGCCAGACCCGCCCGCTAGATCAGCGCCGCCGGCTCGACGTTCAGCTCCTTGAGCAGCGGCTCGGCGTAGTCGACGCGGCCGGTGACCGTCTGCGGATCGCCGGAGGCCAGGCGGTAGACCGCCTCGGCGATGTACTCGATCGGCTGGACGCGGCTCTTGGTGGCCTCGTTGATCAGGCCGTGGACGGCCACGCCGGGGGTGTCGACCAGGCCCGGCGAGACGACGTTGACGGCGATGTTGTCGGCATAGACCTCGGACGCCAGGCCGGTGGAGAACCGCTCCAGCGCCGCCTTGCACATGCCATAGACCGTGCCGCCGCGGCCGGGGCCGTAGGGCTGCTTGGGATGGATTCCGGCCGGCGAGGAGATGTTGACGATCCAGCCGGCGCCCTTGTCGCGCATGCCGGGGATCACGAGCTGCGACAGGTGGAACGGCGCATAGACCTGCACCTCCATCATCAGCTTGAAGCGCTTCTCGGGGAACTCCTCGACCGGGATGAAATAGGTGATCGCGGCGTTGTTGATCAGGATGTCGACCGGGCCGTAGAGGGCGGTCGCTTCCTCGACCAGGCGCTCGCGCTCGGACGCCTGGGCCAGGTCGGCCTTGATGAAGGCCGCCTCGCCGCCGGCCTTGCCGATGCGCTCGACAGTGTCCTGCAAGGTGCCGGGCAGGCGGCTCTCGCCGCTCTCGGCGGTGCGGGCCGAGGCCACGACCTTGGCGCCCTCCTGGGCGAGGCGCGCGCAGATCGCCTCGCCGATGCCGCGGCTGGCGCCGGTGACCAGGGCGACGCGGCCCTTCAGCGGTCCGTCCGGATTGAAGCGGGCTTGGCTCATCTCAAATCTCCCTAATGAAAATGTCTTTGTTCTTATTGGAAAAAAACGGGACCGCTGACGGTCCCGCCTAGGAAACGCCCTCCACCTGTCGGAGAGCGGGCTTGCCCGCCGGGGCGGGCCAGGCGTCGACCGTGACGCGGCGCATATGCCGCCGCTGTCCGGGATAGTCGTTGAGCGCGAAATGCCAGACCGAGCGGTTGTCCCAGAAGGCCACCGAGCCTGCGGTCCAGGCGAACCGGCAGGTGAAGGCCTCGTAGCGGGAATGCTCGAACAGGAAGTCGAGCAGCGGCTTGCTCTCGCGCTTGCTCCAGCCGTCGATCCGCATCGTGAAGGCGGGATTGACGTAGAGCGCCTTGCGGCCGGTCTCCGGGTGGACCTTGACCACCGGATGGACGTACTCGCCGACCGCGCCCTCGGCCTCGACCACCTTCATCGACTGGCGCTTCTGGGCCGAGTGTCCCTGCGAGGAGTATTCGCGGCCGGCGGAATGGACGGCGTTCAGCGTCTCCAGCGTCGCCTTCAGGCCCGGCGAGAGCGCGTCATAGGCGGCGGCCTGGCTGGCGAACAGGGTGTCGCCGCCCCACTCCGGGATCTCGACCGCATAGAGGATCGAGCCGATGGAGGGATGCTCCAGGAAGCTCATGTCCGAGTGCCAGCCGCCGCCGAAGTTCACCTTGTCGCCCGGCTCCTTGACGATCTCCATCACCTCCGGGTGGCCCGGCATGCCGGCGACGTAGGGATGGATGTTGAGCGGACCGAAGCGGCGGCCGAAGGCCAGTTGCGCCTCGGGCGTCAGGTTCTGGTCGCGGAAGAACACCACCTGGTGCTGGACGAAGGCGGCGCGGATCTGCTCGATCACGGCGTCCGGCAGGTCGGCGGCGAGATCGACGCCGGAAATCTCGGCGCCCAGGGCGCCGGCCACCTTGCGGATCGTGAGGCCTGACATCGGACCATCTCCCTATTGGCTGGTACGATGAAACTACGGCTGGGCGGCCAGGGCGAGTCAGAAGCTCTCACTTCGGCTGCAGCAAATCCCATCGATTGCCGTAGAGGTCTTCGAACACCGCCACGGTCGCATAGGGCTCGTCGCGCGGGGCCTCCAGGAACTTCACGCCGGCGGCGCTCATCCGCGCATGGTCGGCGGCGAAGTCGTCGGTGTGCAGGAAGAAGCCGACCCGCCCGCCGGTCTGGTCGCCGATCCGCGCGGCCTGGGCCTCGCCCGCCGCCTTGGCCAGCAGCAGGCCGGCCTGCGACCCGGGCGGGGTGACGACCACCCAGCGCTTGCCCCCGCCCATGTCGTCGTCGCGGGTCAGGGTGAAGCCCATCTGGCCGACATAGAAGCCGATCGCCTCGTCGTAGTCGCGGACGACGAGGGCCGTGAGGGCGAGGGACTGGGTCATGTGATCTCCGATCGGGCCTGGACCGCGGCGGCGCCCAAGCTAGAGTGCGGCCCATCTATAGGGGGGAGTATCCATGCGTAGAGTCCCGGCGCCCACCGCCGCGAAAATTCTTGGCGCCGCCATCGCTCTTGGCCTGGGCGTGGCGAGCCAGGCGGCCGCCCAGGCCCAGCCGGCCACGGTCATCCATGCGGGCGCGCTGCTGGACAGGCCGGGCCAGGCGCCGCGCGGCGCCTCCACCCTCATCGTCCGCGACGGCAGGATCGAGGCGGTGCGCGACGGCTTCGTCGAGCCCGAGGCCGGGGCCAAGGTCGTCGACCTGCGCGACCAGTTCGTGCTGCCCGGCCTGATCGATAGCCACGTCCACATCTTCAGCGACGACGACAAGGTCAGGTCGCGGATGGAGTTCCCCAACCGCGACATCGAAGACAACATGGTGATCGGGATCGACAACGCCCGCCGCACCCTGGAGGCCGGCTTCACCACCATCCGCGACCTGGGCAGCGACATCCGCAGCGTCACCGCCCTGCGCGACGGCGTCAACAGCGGCCTGATCACCGGACCGACCATCGTGGCGGCCGGCCGCGCGATCGCGGTCACCGCGGGCCATGGCGACGGCTCCAACAACCTCAACCGCGACCTGGCCGAGATCGCCCACCAGCACGGCGAGAACGTCTGCAACGGGGCCGAGGACTGCCGCCGCGCGGTGCGCAGCCAGATCAGCCAGGGCGCGGACGTGATCAAGTTCACCGCCACCGGCGGGGTGCTGTCCAACGTCGCCGGCGGCCTGGGCGCCCAGATGTTCGACGACGAGATGAAGGCGGTGGTCGAGACCGCGCACATGTTCGGCCGCAAGGTCGCCGCCCACGCCCACGGTACGGACGGCGTCGTCGGGGCGCTGAACGCCGGGGTCGACTCGATCGAGCACGGCACCTTCGGCACCGCCCAGACCGACGCCCTGTTCAAGAAGACCGGCGCCTATTTCGTCCCGACCATGCTGGCCCCGAAGACGGCGCTGGACCAGGCCCGGGCCGGCGCGCGGTCGCGCAACTCGCTGGAAAAGGCCGAGATCGCGGCCAAGGCGGCGATGGAGAACCACAGGCGGGCCATCGCCAACGGCGTGAAGATCGCCTTCGGCACCGACACCGGCGTCTCGGCGCACGGCGACAACGGCAAGGAGTTCGCCCTGATGGTCAGCGTCGGCATGAGCCCGGCCGAGGCGATCAAGGCCGCCACCGTCAACGCCGCCGACCTGCTGGGCCGCTCGGCCAGCATCGGCACGCTGGAAGCCGGCAAGGACGCCGACATCATCGCCGTGGCCCAAAGCCCGCTGGCCGACGTCACCGAACTGGAGCGCCCGACCTTCGTCATGCACCGCGGCGTGGTGGCCAAGGTCGGCGGCCAGCGCGCGCCGTTCCCGCCGAACTAGGGACGATACCTAGCCGCCGCCATTTCCTCCCCTGCGAAGCGGGAAGGCGGAGGAAAATGGCCGCAGCGCCGTGCGTCAGGCCGGAACCGTGGCCGCGAAGGTGACCTTTTCCTCGGCCACGTCGGCGAACACCCGGCCGCCGGCGTCGCCCATGAACAGGTGGACGTAGTAGGCCTGGACCCAGTGGCCGTGCAGCCCGTCGCCAAGCGGCTCGCCGCGCAGGCCGGCCAGCACCTCGGGGCGGAGCCGCGCGCGCGGCCCCACCGCCTCGACGGCGATGGCGATGGTGGCGTCCTGGGCGACGGCCCGGACCTTGGCGGTCCCGCCGGTGGGCAGCGCCGCGCCGGCCATCTGCGCCAGGTTCATCAGCGCCCGGGCGGCGGGCTTGTTCAGGGTCGGCGCCTCGACCTGCCAGTCGAGGTTGGCGCGCATGTGGTTGAAGACGCCCTGGGCCAGCTTTTCCAGCTCGCGCGGGTCGAAGGTCTCGGCGGAGGCCGAGGCGCCGAAGGCCACGCGGGTGAAGGCCAGCAGGTCGGCCAGCTTGCGCGCCGAACCCGAGATCAGGTTCATGGCGTCTTCCTTCATGTCCTGGGCGCTGGGGTCGTCCAGCAGGTCCAGGCCCGAGACGATGGCGCTCGCCGGGCTGATGAAGTCGTGACACATGCGCGCGGCCAGATAGGCGGCCACCTCGGCGGTGCGCGGCGGCGCCTTCGTCGCCGGCGCGGTTTCGGGGGTCGATTGGGGTGCGTCTACGCCGTCCATCATTACGCTCGCGAACTTGTCCTGATTTGGCGCTTTGGCAAACGCGCCGCTGCACTCTAGAGAACCACCCATGGGCGGTCCCGATCCCTTCCTCGAGCCCGGCGTGCTGGTCGCGCACCCGACCCGGGAAGACTGGGGGACGGGCCAGGTGCAATCGGTCGCGGGACGCAAGGTGACGGTGAACTTCGAGCATGCGGGTAAACAGGTGATCGACAGCGACGTGATCCGTCTGGTCTTTCTTGGGGATGATCCGCGAGGCGCCCGATGAGCCGCGAGCGCGACGTCGGCGAAGTGCTGGCCGACATCTGCGAGGAAGCCGCCGCCCTGATCCTGCCGCTGTGGAAGTCGGGCCTGACGGTGTTCTCCAAGGCCGACGAGAGCCCGGTGACCGAGGCCGACCGCCGCGGCGAGGCGCTGATCCTGCAGCGCCTGTCCGCCGCCTTTCCCGACGTGCCGGTGATCTCCGAGGAGGACGCCAGCGAGTTCGGCACGCCGGACGCGATCGGGCCGCGCTTCTTCCTGGTCGATCCGGTCGACGGCACCAAGGCCTTCGTGCGCGGCGATCCGAACTTCACCGTCAATATCGGCCTGATCGAGGACGGGCGTCCGGTGGCCGGCGCGATCAACGCCCCGGCGACGGGCGAGACCTGGTTCACCTCAGGCGGTGCGGCGATGAAGCGCAGCCCCGGCGGCGCGGCGCGCGTGGTGCGCACCCGGCCCTGGCCGCAGGGCGCGGCGGTGGCGCTGGTCAGCCACACCATGAAGGACGAGACCGCGCAGAAGCTGGCCGAGCAGTACGGCTTCGACCTGCGCGAGCCGATGGATTCCTCGATCAAGTTCTGCCGCATCGCCGAGGGCTCGGCCGACATCTATCCGCGCCACGGGCCGACCATGGAATGGGACATCGCTGCGGGCCACGCGGTGCTGGCCGCGGCGGGCGGCCAGGTGAAGACGCCGGAAGGCCAGGACGTCGCCTACGGCAAGGCCGACGCCGGCTTCCGCAACGGCTGGTTCATCGCCAAGGGCTGAGGGCGAAGGCTAGCCGGCCTGGCCGGCGGCTGCGGCCGCCATCGCCGGGGCGGGCGCCTGGGCCAGGCCCGGCTGGTCATGGCCGATCGCCACATAGCCTGCAAAGCCGACCGCGAAGGCGGTCGCAGCGATCCATGCGAACGGCCGCACGATTTGATAGACGCTGACTTCGGTCACTGGATGTTCCTGTCGAGACCCACGACACTGGAACAGCCAGACCGGCGACGGGTTGCCGCCGCGGCGCGACAAAGTTCGGTGAACGGGCGGCCAGGTCAGCCCAGCGCCGGAACCACCATCGGATCGGCGTCCTTGCCGTAGTCGACGCCGGCGAGCCCGAAGCCGAACAGCCGCAGGAACTGGGCCTGGTACTCGGGCAGGTCGGCCAGCTCGGCGAGGGTCTCGGTGGAGACCAGCGGCCAGCGGCGCGCGACCTCGGCCTGGACCGGCTCGGACAGCTCCCAGTCGTCCAGCCGCAGGCGGCCCGCCTCGTCGGTGGCGGCGTCCAGGGCGAACCTGGTCCGGAACAGGCGGTCGATCTGCTCGATGCAGCCCTCGTGCAGGCCCATCTGCTTCATCACCGCAAACAGCACCGCGCCATAGAGCGGCACCACCGGAATGGCCGAGCTGGCCTGGGTGACGACCGCCTTCAGCGCCACGACCCGTGCCGCATCCGGCCCGAGCTTTTCGCGCAGCGCCCGGGCGGTCTGGTCGACATGCTCCTTGGCCTTGCCCAGCGTGCCGTTCCAGTAGATCGGCCAGGTCATCTCCGAGCCCAGATAGGTGAAGTCCAGGGTGCGGAAGCCCGGCGCCAGCACCCCGGCCTCCTGCAGGGCGTCGATCCACAGGGCCCAGTCCTCGCCGCCCATCACCTTGACGGTCCCGGCGGTCTCTTCTTCGGTCGCCGGCTGGAACTCGGCCTCGAACACCTCGCCCTTCTGGGTGTCGAGGGTCTTGAGCCGCACCGGCGCCCCCAGCGGCTTGATGGCGGAGCGGTAGGTCTCGCCGGTGCGCGGATCGGTCCGGACCGGGGCGGCCATGCTGTAGACCAGCAGGTCGATCTGCCCGAACTCGCGCCGGATCGCCTGCGCGACCTGCTGCTTGATCTCGTCGGAAAAGGCGTCGCCCTCGATGGTCGGGGCGTCCAGGCCCGCGGCGCGGGCCTCGTTCTCGAAGGCGCGGTTGTTGTACCAGCCGGCGCTGGCGGTCTTGTTCTCGCTCGGCGGCTTCTCGAACGAGACGCCGAGGGTCCTGGCCCCGCCGCCGAAGGCCAGGGCGATGCGCGAGGCCAGGCCGTATCCGGTGGAGCAGCCCAGCACCAGGACCCGCCGGGGCATGTCCGCCATGGCCCCGCGGCCGCGCACATGGTCGATCTGCTCACGGACGTTCCGGGCGCAGCCTTCCGGGTGGGCCGTGGTGCAGATGAAGCCGCGAACGCGAGGTTGGATGATCATGGAGCCTCCAGGCTGGACCCCGGACTGAAAGCACCACGGCGGCCGATTGACCAGCGGAAGTAGGGCGCCGCGCGCCGCCGCCCGTGGCGGGCCGATCGCGCCACTGCGGCTTCCGCGACACACCCGGCGCAATTGCGAATAATTATTATTGCTAGTTTGTTTCTCGATTACTAATAACGCCTCGCAGTTTCATTCGCATATTTTAGGGGGCATTCCCGTGGACAATCGACGGACAGGCGGCGTTCGCGCCTATGCACGCAAGGCGCTGACGCCGGCGGCGGTCGCCGGCGTGGCCGGCCTGGCGCTCGCGCCGCAACTGGCGCTGGCCGACGACGCGGCGGCCGACGCGCCGACCGAGGTTTCGGGCGTGCAGGTCGAGGGTCACCAGGCCCTGAAGCCGAGCTCGCCGAAGTACACCGCCCAACTGCTGGACACCCCGCGCAGCGTGACGGTGATCCCGCAGGCGGTGATCACCCAGACCGCCGCCACCTCGCTGTCGGACCTGCTGCGCACCTCGCCGGGCATCACCTTCGGCGCCGGCGAAGGCGGCCAGCCGCTGGCCGACCGCCCGTTCATCCGCGGCCAGGCCTCGGGCAACAACATCTTCGTCGACGGCATCCGCGATTCCGGCGGCCAGGTCCGCGAGGTCTTCAACCTCGAGCAGGTCGAGGTCATCAAGGGCCCCGACAGCGCCTATAACGGCCGCGGCTCGGGCGGCGGCTCGATCAACCTGACCACCAAGCGTGCGAAGCTGGAACAGGCGATCAGCGCCAGCGCCGCCGCCGGCACTGACGGCTATCTGCGCGGCACGGTCGACGCCAACCTGCCGGTCGGCGAGACCAGCGCCGTGCGCATCAACCTGATGGGCACGCAAGGCGACGTCCCCGGCCGCGACAGCGTCGACTTCGACGCCTGGGGCGCGGCGATCAGCGCCGCGGTCGGCCTGGGCGCCGACACCCGCCTGACCGCGAGCTACTATCACCTGACCCGCAACGACATGCCCGACTACGGCGTGCCGCTGTACACCAAGCTCGGCGGCGCGACCGCCCCGCGCACCACCGCCAGCGGCGTCCTCGACGTGCCGCGTGACTCGTTCTACGGCCTCAAGGCGCGCGATTTCCAGAAGACGGAAGCCGACGTCGCCACCCTGATCGCCGAGCACGACATCAACGAGGCGATCACCTTCCGCAACGCCTTCCGCGTGGCCAAGACCCTGAACGACTACCTGGTCACCAACCCGGGCGACGGCGGCGCCGCGCAGTTCGTGGCCGGCGAATGGTGGATGAAGCGCGGCACCAAGTCCCGCTGGAACGAGGCGGTCACCGTCGCCAACGTCACCGACTTCTACGGCAAGTTCCGCACCGGCGGCATCGAGCACAGCTACGACGTCGGCCTGGAGCTGTCGCGCGAGACCAACCGCAACGCCTCCTACGTGATCTACACCACGGCCGGCGCGGCCTGCCCGGCCGGCTTCACCGGCGCGACCACCGCCGCCGGCGTCGCCGACTGCACCCGCGTCTATGCGCCCAACCCCAGCGACCCGTGGCAGGGGATCATCGCCCGTCCCGACCCGTCGGTGAACTACACCAACACCGTCGGCGTCTACGCCTTCGACACCCTGTCGTTCGGCGACAAGTGGATGCTGAACCTCGGCGTCCGCTTCGACGACTACGCGGTCAAGGGCCGCGACGTGACCGCGACCAGCGCCCTGGGCGTGATCACCGGCACGACCATCACCCCGCGCGAGGGCGACTGGCAGTTCACCAACTACCAGGTCGGCCTGGTCTACAAGCCGGTCGCCAACGGCAGCCTCTACATCTCGTACGGCACGTCCTCGACCCCGCCGACCATCTCGGGCGGCGACCAGAACACCGGCACGGGCAACGGCCAGGGCAACCTCGCCAACGTGCTGCTGGATCCCGAAGAGATCACCTCGGCCGAGGCCGGCGTGAAGTGGGCCTTCTTCAACGAGCGCCTGTCGGCCTCGGCGGCGATCTTCCACATGACCCGCGAGAACGCCCAGATCCAGATCGCCAACGGCGTCTTCGCCCAGGTCGGCGAGACCATGGTCCAGGGCCTGGAGATCGGCGTCACCGGCCGGGTCACCCCCGAATGGATGGTGTTCGGCGGCTACACCTACATGGACAGCGAACTGGTCCGCGGCGCCTACAACAGCGTCAACCAGGGCGAGCAACTGGCCAACACCCCGGAACACACCTTCAGCCTGTTCACGACCTATAACCTGACCGACGCCTTCAGCTTCGGCGGCGGCGCCTACTACGCCTCGGACAGCTACGGCGGCAACCAGGGCGGCGCGGGCGGCGGGACCAACCGCGTCTACGCCCCGGCCTACTGGAAGTTCGACCTGTATGCGGCCTACCGCATCCGCGAGAACCTGGACCTGCAGCTCAACATCAAGAACGTCGGCGACGAGGAGTACATCGCCCAGACCAACGGCGTGCACCATGCCGACTACGGTCCGGGCCGCCAGGCGATCCTGACGCTCAACGCCCGCTTCTAGCCTTCCCTTACCTGGAACGGACGCCGAGAGGCCCCGCCCTTCCCCGGGCGGGGCCTTTTACCTTCCGGCCATACCGACTTAAGGTCCCGCCCGATGATGCTGCATATCCCCGAGGTCCTGACCAAGGCGCAGGTCGCCGAACTGCGCCAGGTGATCGACGCCGCCCAGTGGGTCGACGGCAACGCGACCTCGGGCACGCAGTCGGCCCTGGCCAAGCGCAACGAGCAACTGCCGGAGGGATCGGACGCCGCCCGCTTCGCCGGCGAGAAGATCCTGGACGCCCTGTCGCGCAGCCCGCTGTTCGTCACCGCCGCCCTGCCCCAGACGGTGTTCCCGCCGCTGTTCAACCGCTATGGCGGCGGCCAGACCTTCGCCACCCACATCGACAACTCGATCCGCCAGAGCCGCGACGGGAGCGTGCGGATCCGCAGCGACCTGTCGGCGACGCTCTTCCTCTCCGAGCCGGACGAGTACGACGGCGGCGACCTGCTGGTCGAGGACACCTATGGCGTCCATGAGGTGAAGCTGCCGGCCGGCGACATGATCCTCTATCCGGCCTCGAGCCTGCACCAGGTGACGCCGGTGACCCGCGGGGCCCGCACCTCCAGCTTCTTCTGGATCCAGAGCATGGTGCGCGAGGACGCCCGCCGCGCGCTGCTGTTCCAGATGGACATCGCCATCCAGCAACTGGCGCTGAAGGTCGGGGCCGGGGCGCCCGAGCTGGTCTCGCTGACCGGGACCTATCACAACCTGCTGCGGATGTGGGCCGAGGTCTAGGCGCGCGCCCCGCCAGGGCGCAGACTTCCGAAAAACGGGGAGCGGCGCCATGGCCTACGAGACCATCACCTACGAAACCCGCGGCCAGGTCGGGGTGCTGACCCTCAACCGGCCCGAGAAGCTCAACGCCATCTCGGCCGAGCTGCGCCGCGACGTCCACGCCGCCTTCGCCGTCGCCCGGCAGGACGACGGCGTCCGCGCCCTGGTGATGACCGGCGCCGGGCGCGGGTTCTGTTCCGGGGCGGACCTGACCGCGGGCCTGCCGCCGCCGGCCGAAAGCCAGAACGAGCGGCTGGACGAGATGGGCTGGGTCGGGCGCTGGGCGCGGCTGTTCCACGATTTCGACAAGCCGCTGATCGGGGCCATCAACGGCGTCTGCGCCGGCGCCGGCATGAGCGCGGCCCTGGCCTGCGACGTGCGCATCGGCGGGCCGGGCGCGCGGTTCAAGACCACCTTCGTCGAGCGCAGCCTGTCGCCGGACTCCGGCCTCTCCTGGTTCCTGCCGCGCATCGTCGGCTATGCGGCCGCCGCCGACCTGATCTTCACCAGCCGCATGGTCGAGGCGCAGGAGGCGCTGTCGCTGGGCCTGCTCAACCGGCTGACCGACGGCGACCTGGTCGAGGCGGCCGTGGCCTATGGCGAGCAGATGGCGCAATGGCCGCCGCTGGCCGTCCGCTCGGCCAAGCGGGTGCTGCAGCACAGCCTGGAGAGCGAACTGGAACAGGCGCTGAAATACGAGTCCGTGGGCCTCACCGTGGCCCGCCGCGCGGTCAACGACGCCAGGGAACAGGCCGCCGCTTTCCGCGAGAAGCGCAAAGGCGTCTACACGGGCACGTAAAATGGGGTCATAAGGCGCGCGTCACCTTTCGGAGAACGCGACATGGCCCTCGACACCGGCGACCAGCAAAAGACCTTCAACTGGGAAGACCCGCTGGATCTGGCCTCGCGCCTCACCGAGGAGGAGCGGATGGTGTGGGAGAGCGCCCGCGCCTACGCCCGCGAGAAGCTGCTGCCGCGCGTGGTCTCGGCCTTCGCCGACGAGCGCTTCGACCGCGAGATCATGTCCGAGATGGGCGCCCTGGGCTTCCTGGGCGCGACCCTGCCCGAGCAGTACGGCGGGGCCGGCGTCAGCCACGTGGCCTATGGCCTGATCGCCCGTGAGATCGAGGCGGTCGACTCCGGCTACCGCTCGGCGATGAGCGTGCAGTCCTCGCTGGTCATGTACCCGATCTACGCCTTCGGCTCGGAAGAGCAGAAGATGAAGTACCTGCCCGGCATGGCCAAGGGCGAGATCGTCGGCTGCTTCGGCCTGACCGAGGCCGACGGCGGCTCGGACCCCGCCTCGATGCGCACCGTGGCGAAGAAGGCCGACGGCGGCTACGTGCTCAACGGCGCCAAGATGTGGATCACCAACAGCCCGATCGCCGACGTGGCGCTGGTCTGGGCCAAGCTGGACGGCGTGATCCGCGGCTTCCTGGTCGATCGCGGCTCGGAGGGCTTCGCCACCGCCAAGATCCAGAACAAGCTTTCGCTGCGCGCCTCGGTCACCGGCGACATCTCGCTGACCGACGTGTTCGTGCCGGAAAACCAGGTGCTGCCGAACGTCAGCGGCCTGCGCGGCCCGTTCTCGTGCCTGAACAAGGCCCGCTACGGCATCAGTTGGGGCGCGATGGGCGCGGCCGAGTTCTGCCTGCACGCCTCCAGGGAATACACCCAGACCCGCAAGGTGTTCGGCCGCCCGCTGGCCGCCCGCCAGTTGGTCCAGAAGAAGCTGGCCGACATGCAGACCGAGATCGCCCTGGGCTTCGAGGGCGCGCTGGCCCTGGGCCGGCTGCTCGACGAGGGCGCCTGGGTCCCCGAAGCCATCAGCCTGATGAAGCGCAACAACTGCGGCAAGGCCCTGGCCATCGCCCGCGAGGCCCGCGACATCCACGGCGGCAACGGGATTTCGGGCGAGTACCACGTGATGCGCCACGCCGCGAACCTGGAGACCGTCAACACCTACGAAGGCGCGCACGACGTCCACGCCCTGATCCTGGGCCGGGCCATCACCGGCGAGAACGCGTTCTAGGCCTTCGCGCGGCGGTTTCAGCCCACAACTATCGCGTTCAGAAAGTTCCGGGCTCAAACGTTACGTTTACCGACCGGCGTTACAACTTCCCCTGAACGAGAGGACGGGGGGCGATGGCCGCAAAGCGGACACCGCAGGAATCGGCGGCGATCACCGAGTGGCTGTTCGAGAACAGCCGCGAAGTGATGTTCGTCATCGGTGCGGACAAGAAGTTCAAGCTGGTCAATCCCACCTTCGAGCGGGAGACCGGCTGGACCGAGGCCGACGTCGTCGGCCAGTTCGCCCGCGACTTCATCCATCCGGGCGAGGAAGCCAGCATCGAGGCGCACCTGCAGCGCCTGAAGGAGCACGGCTACAGCGACCACGGCTCGCGCATCCGCGCCAAGGACGGCAGTTGGCGCTGGTTCGAGGGCCGCGCCCAACTGACCGCCGACGGCGAGCTGATCGGGATGATGCGCAACGCCACCCGCGAGCGCGAGCGCGACGCGCGCCTGGTCGCGGCCGAGCGCACCGGACAGTTGCTGTCGCAGGCGGCGGGGATCGGCACCTGGTCCTACGAGCCCGAGCACGACTGCATCGAGTGGTCGCAGGACATCCTGAACCTGACCGGCTACCGCGACGACGAAATCGACGACATCGACAAGGTCGGCGCGGTCCTGCACCCCGACGAGGCGGCCGGCGTCCGCGCTGCGGTCATGGAGGGCATCCTCTACGGCAAGGCCGGCTCGTTCGAGCACCGGCTGAAGGACAAGACCGGCGGCTGGTCCCACTGGCGCAACACCTTCCGCACCGAACCGCGGCCCGGCGGCGAATACGCCCTGCGCGGGGTGATGCAGAACATCACCGAGCTGGTGCAGGCGCGGGACGGCGCGGTCCGCGGCCACCAGCAGATGCTGCAGCTCATCGAGAGCTCGCCCTTCGCAGTGGCCATCTTCGACCGCCGGCTGCGCTACCTGGTGATGAGCGGAAGCTGGCGCGACATCTTCACCCAGAAGGACAGGGAACAGATCGGGCTGACCCTGGCCCAGACCTATCCGCGGGCGCCCAAGCGGCTGCTGAACGCGCTGCCGCGCGCCCTGAGCGGCGAGGTGGTCACCGTCACCGAAGGCCGCCTCACCGACGTCGAGGGGATGAGGCGCTGGGTGCGCTGGCAGGCCCGGCCCTGGCGCGACGCCGAGGACCGGGTGCAGGGCGTGGTCTGCTATGTCGACGACATCACCCCCCTGGCCCAGGCCCGCAAGGAGGCCGAGGTCAATGCGCGGCGCCTGAAGCTGGCGCTCAACGCCGCCGACGCCGGGGTCTATGAGATCGACCACGTCCAGAAGACCTTCTGGACCAGTCCCGAGTTCGAGAAGCTGGTGGGCAAGGGGATCGGCGGCTACGAGGACGCCCAGAGCCTGCGGTTCCCGCGCTTCCATCCCGACGACGTCGAGCATGTGCGCCAGGCCTTCCGGGACATCCGCAACGGCCGGCGCGCGCCGGGCGAGGCGTTCGAGGCGCGGACCTACACGCCTTCGGGCCAGGAACGCTGGGTCCGGGTGTTCCACCACCTGTCCACCGACCGGCAGGGCCGCTGGCTGAAGGGCGTGGGCCTGGTCCAGGACTTCGACCAGCGCAAGCGCCAGGAGCTGGACCTGATCGCCGCCCAGCGCGCGGCCCAGTCGGCCGGCGAGGCCAAGGCCGCGTTCCTGGCCAATATGAGCCACGAGATCCGCACGCCGATGAACGGCGTCATGGGCGTGCTGCACCTGCTGAAATCCGAGAACCTGTCCGACGAGGGCCGGCGGATGCTGGATGACGCGCTGTCCTGCGGCGCCATGCTGGCCGAGCTGCTCAACGACGTCATCGACTTCTCGAAGATCGAGGCGGGGCGCCTGGAGATGGTGCAGGAAGCGGTCGATCCGCGGTCCCTGATCGAGGGCGTCGCCCGGCTGCTGCGCCCGCAGGCCGAGGCCAAGAACCTGAAGCTGGTGGTCGACGTCGCGCCCGACGTCGGCTGGGTGGTGTCCGATCCGGTGCGCCTGCGCCAGGCGCTGTTCAACCTGGTCGGCAACGCCGTGAAGTTCACGCTGAAGGGCCAGGTGACCATCCGCGCCGCCATGCGCCCGGGGGCGCTGACCCCGATGCTGCGGCTGGAGATCGCCGACACCGGGGTCGGCATTCCCGAGGCCGTGCAGCCGCGGATCTTCCAGCGCTTCGACCAGGGCGACGCCTCGACCACCCGCAAGTTCGGCGGCTCGGGCCTGGGGCTTTCGATCACCCAGCGGCTGGCCCAGATGATGGGCGGCGGCGTCGGCTTCGCCTCCACCGAAGGCGTCGGATCGGTGTTCTGGCTGGAGGTCTCCGCCGCGCCCTCCGAGGCCGCCATCGCCGCGGAGGAGACCACCGACGACTGGCTGAACGGCCTGCGGGTGCTGGTGGTCGAGGACAATTCGACCAACCGGATGATCGCCACCAAGCTGCTGGAAAAGCTGGGCGCCGTGGTCGAGACCGCCGCCGACGGCTATCTCGGCGTCGAGGCCGCGGGGCGCGGCGCCTTCGACCTGATCCTGATGGACGTGCAGATGCCCGGCATCGACGGGCTGGAGGCCGCGCGCCGCATCCGGGCGATGGGCGGCGCGGTGGCGGCCACGCCGATCGTGGCCCTGACCGCCAATGTGCTGGCCCATCAGCGGACGGCCTATCTGGAGGCGGGCATGGACGGGGTGGTCGGCAAGCCGATCTCGCCCGCCGCCCTGCTGAGCGAGATCGCCCGGCTGGCCGCGGTCGAACCCGGCGCCAACGACGACCAGCCGGCCGCGGTGGCGTAGGGCTCCGCCGCCGCTCGGTCGGGACCGCGATGGTCCCTTCCCACATCGCCGTTCGCCGAGTTAGCCTTTCTCCAGTTTCGGGGGGAGACGACGGATGGCGGACGTAGCCTTGGCGACGGGCAAGAAGCCTGCGTCCCTGCGCACCGTGGTGGCGGCCTCGTCGGCGGGCACCGCGTTCGAGTGGTACGACTTCTTCGTCTTCGGCAGCCTGACCCAGGTGATCTCGAAGACCTTCTTCTCCGGCCTGCCCGAGACCGCCGGCTACGTCGCCGCCCTGGCCCTGTTCGGCGCGGGGTTCCTGTTCCGGCCGCTGGGCGCGCTGGTGTTCGGGCGGATCGGCGACAAGGCCGGGCGCAAGGGCGCCTTCCTGGTCACCGTCGTGCTGATGGGCGCGGCCACCTTCGCCATCGGCCTGTTGCCGACCTACGCCCAGGTCGGGCTGCTGGCCCCGGCCCTGCTGGTGCTGATGCGGATCGTGCAGGGCTTCGCCCTGGGCGGCGAATACGGCGGCGCGGCGATCTATGTGGCCGAGCACGCGCCCGCGAACGGCCGCGGCCGGGCCACCGGCTGGGTGCAGACCTCGGCGGCCCTGGGCCTGTTCGGCGCGCTGGTGGTGATCCTGATCACCCGCCTGGTGCTGGGCCGGTTCTTCGGTCCCGAGGCGTTCGACGAGTGGGGCTGGCGCATCCCGTTCCTGTTCTCGGCCGGCCTGCTGGCGATCTCGATCTGGATGCGGCTGAAGCTGTCGGAGAGCCCGGCCTTCGCCAAGATGAAGGCCGAGGGAACCGCCTCCAAGGCCCCCTTCGCCGAGGCGTTCGGCCAGTGGCGCAACCTGAAGATCGTGCTGCTGGCCCTGGTCGCGATCATGTTCGCGCAAGGGGCGGTCTGGTACACGGCCTTCTTCTACGTCCAGACCTTCATGGAGCGGTTCCTGAAGGTCCCGCCCGAGACCATCAACCTGCTGATGCTGTCGGCGACCGCGGTCAGCGCGGTCGGCTACGTGCTGTTCGGCTGGCTGTCGGACAAGGTGGGCCGCAAGGCGGTGATGCTGTTTGGCATGAGCCTGATGCTGGTCGCCTACTTCCCCGGCTTCCACATGCTGTCGCAGACCCTGAACCCGGCCCTGGCCGAGGCGCAGGCGCGGACCCCGATCGTGGTGATCGCCGACCCCGCCGACTGCTCGCTGCAGTTCGACCCGGTCGGCAAGGCCGCCTTCCTGTCGTCCTGCGACATCGCCAAGAACGCCCTGGCCGGGGCCGGGGTCTCGTACTCCAACGAGCCCGGGGCGGCGGGCGCGCCGGCCCTGGTGCGGATCGGCTCGGCCCAGGTGCGGTCGGCCAGCGCCGTCGGCCTGGCCGGCGAGGCGGCGAAGACCGCCAAGGCCGGGGTCGAGGCCGAGATCAGGACAGCCCTGGCGCAGGCCGGCTATCCGGCCAGGGCCGATCCGGAGCGCATGAACCTGCCGGGCGCCTTCGCGGTGCTGCTGGTCTTCGTGGTCGCCGCGACCGCGCTCTACGGCCCGATCGCCGCCTGCCTGGTCGAGCTGTTCCCGACCCGCATCCGCTACACGGCCATGTCCCTGCCCTATCACATCGGCACAGGCTGGGTCGGCGGCTTCACGCCGTTCACCGCCTTCGCGATCGTGGCGGCGACCGGGCGCATCTATTCCGGGCTCTGGTATCCGTTCGCCTTCACCCTGGTCTCGGTGATCGTCTGCCTGCTGCTGGCGCCGGAGACCCGGGGCCGCTCGCTCGATCAGTAGCCGAGCCTGGCCAGCGCCGTTTCGAACCCTGGCGCGCGCAGGCCCTCCAGCGCCGCCGCCAGCCGCGCCTTGACGTAGGCCATGCGGCCTTCGTCGCTCGCCAGGTCGAAGTCGCCATAGGTCAGGGCGTCATGGATCTGCGCCAGGCTCGGCCCGTCCAGGGTCGGCGCGCGCGGGATCGAGGCGCCGACGCCGGCGGCCGTCACCAGGCCGTAGAACAGGTGGTTGACCTGGCGCATCAGGTAGAGCCGGGCCCGCATCTCCTCGTCCACCCGCCCGAAATAGGTCGCCAGCAGCAGGTCCTCGTCGGCCTGGGTGTGGGCGAACAGGTTGGCCAGGCACGCGAGGTCGACGTAGCGATCGGCCAGGAAGGCGGACTCCCAGTCCACCAGCCACAGGCGCGCGCCGTCATAGAGGATGTTGCGCGGGTTGAGGTCGTTGTGGCTGGCGACCAGGTCGCCGGGGGCGGTGCGGTAGCCCCGGCGCAGGCGGCCATGCAGCGCCAGCAGCTCGCCCATCGCCTCGGGCGCCACCAACCCACGCGCCTGGAACCGGGCGATCAGGGCGTCGACCCCGTCCAGATAGTCGACCAGCGGCGGGAACGGCGGCCCGCCATGCAGGGCGCGGGCGGTCTGGGCGACCTCGACCACGAGATCGTCGTGCGAGCCGCGATATTCCAGCGACAGCGGCCGCTCTTCGATGAAATCCATGATCGCCACGCCGTCATCGGCGTTCGCGTAACGCACCCGCGGCGCCAGCATGCCGGCGGCGGCGACGCCCATGCAGGCATAGGCCCGGGCCGGGTCGCGGAACCCGTCGCGCTCGACCTCCAGCCGCAGCAGGTAGGCGATGCCGCCGACCCTGATCTTGAAGATCCGCGCGCCCGAGAGCCCGCCGCCCAGCGGCTTCACCGCATCGGGCCGGCCGACCCCGAAGGCGGCGGTCAGGCCCCGCTCGACGGCGGCGGCGGCGGTTGGCGGAATGTCGAACGGCATGGGACGCCCTCCAGCAGGGAAGGCGCGCTTTTTACCCGGTTAAAATATGCCGTCAATATTATCCGGGTAGTTATATCCGCTCGCCGCGAGCCGCCCTGCCCGCCCAGCGCCCGACCGCATCGGAGACCAGCACCGCGCCCACCGCGATCACCGCCGCCACCATGCAGAGCGCGGCGGCCCGCGCCTCGGCGCCCGGCGACTGGGTCGCCGCATAGATGGCGGCCGGCAGGGTCAGGGTCTCGCCCGGGATGGCGGCCACGAAGGTGATGGTGGCGCCGAACTCGCCCAGCGCCTTGGCGAAGCCCAGGACGGCGCCGGCCGCGACGCCCGGCAGGGCCAGCGGCAGGGTGACCCGGAAGAAGCGGACGAGCCGGCCCGCGCCCAGGGTGAGCGCCACCTCGTCGACCTCGCGGTCGATGGCCTCGATGGCCAGGCGGATCGGGCGCACCATCAGCGGAAAGGCCATGATCCCGGCGGCGAGCGCCGCGCCGGTCCAGTCGAAGGCGAAGACGATCCCGACCTTCTCCAGCCACACGCCCAGCGCCCCGCGCTTGCCGAACAGCAGCAGCAGCACATAGCCGGTGGCGACCGGCGGCAGCACCAGCGGCAGGGTCACCGCCCCGTCCAGCAGCACCCGGGCGGCGAACCGGCCGCGGGCCTGGACCAGGGCCACGAGCACGGCGATGGGCAGGGCGACCAGCGTCGCCGCCGCCGCGACCTTGAGCGACAGCAGGACCGCGGCGACGTCGTCGGGCGTCAGGCCGCTCACGGCGCCGCCGTCGGCAAGATCTCGACCGGAGTCCCGGCCTGTTCCAGCGCCCGCAGCTCGGCCGGCGGGAGCGGCGCGGTCATCACCAGCGCGACCGTCTGGCCCGAGCGCGTCAGGCCGACCAGGCGATCCGCGGTCGCTTCGCCAGGCTCCAGGCGTTCGGCGTCGCGGCGGGCCAGGGACAGGATCGCCGGGTCGGCGTCCGGGCCCGCGACGATCACGTCGGCGGCGGCCAGGGCGCGGACGGCGCGCAGGGTCAGCAGGTCGGCGGGACCGCGTCCCGTCACGATCCGCACGCGGCCCTGGGCGGCGACGCCCCCGGCCAGGGCCTGGCGCAGCAGCCGCGTCGCGCCGTCCATGTCGCCGGCCATGGCCGCGGCGGCGGCGGGGCCGGCCAGGGCCTCGCGCAGGAAGGCGCGGCGCGCGTGCAGCTCCGGCAGGGCGGCGCGGACCTCGTCCTGCAGCAGGCGGAACAGCGCCGCGACCCGGCCCGCGCCCTCGGGCACGCGCTGCTCGATGTCGGCGCGCAGCATGGTCGCCAGCATCGGCGAGGCGCCGCCGGTGCCGATCGCGGCCACCACCTCGCCACGGTCGATCACCGCCGGGGTGGTGAAGTCGCAAAGCTGCGGGCGGTCGACGACGTTGACCGGCACGTGGGCCGCGCGGGCGGCGGCGGCGGCGGCCTCGGCGAAGGCGTCGTCGGGGCTGGCGACGAAGGCCAGCGCCGCCCCGGCATAGGACTGCGCCAGCGCCGCCTCGGGTCCCTCGAGCCGCACGATCCTGGCCGGAGAGCCCGCAAGCAGGCGCGCCTTGGCCTGCGCCGCCTCGCCGGAGCCGGCGATGACGACCGTGCGGCCGCTGAGCGGGAAGAAGGCGGGAAAGGCGTCCACCTAGCCGGTCTTGCAGTTGCGATAGGGCGCGCCGGCGGCCCCCGACAGCGTGGCTTCGTCGCCCTGGCTGAACAGCTCCACCCCGCCGCCGGCGTATTTCGCGCCCGAACCGGAGCGGACATGCCGCAGGCTGTAGGTGCGCCCGCCCGCCGTCACCCGCGCCTTGTCGCCGGCGAGGTCGTAGGCGGCGGTGAAGGCCTTGCCGCCGGCGCAGGCATAGGCCTGGGGCGCATCGGTCGCGTCCTGCGGCGCCACGCTGGCGCATCCGGCCAGGGCGAGCAGCGCGCCGGCCGCGAGCATCACCTTCAGCATCCAGGTCCCCTGACTGTCACGCGCCCCAGCCTAGCCGTGGTCGGCGCGAAACGCAGCCCTTTACCGGTCGCTCTAAACGCCGTTAGATGAGCGCACGCTCACATCGCGGAGGCACACCCATGGCCATGACTCTCGACGTCAACGGCAAGCCCCTGGCCGTGAAGGCGGCGCCCGACACGCCGCTGCTGTGGGTGCTGCGCGACGAGCTCCAGCTCACCGGCACGAAGTACGGCTGCGGCATGGCCCAGTGCGGCGCCTGCACGGTGATGGTCGACGGCCAGGCGATCCGCGCCTGCGTGACCCCGATCGAGGCGCTCGCCGCCAGCAAGATCACCACCATCGAGGGCCTGGGCGGCGCCCACCCGCTGCAGCAGGCCTGGGTCAGGCACGACGTCCCCCAGTGCGGCTACTGCCAGTCGGGCCAGATCATGTCGGCCGCCGCCCTGCTGACCGCCAATCCGAAGCCCACCGACGCCGACATCGACGCGGCCATGGACGGCAACATCTGCCGCTGCGGGACCTATCAGCGGGTCCGCGCCGCGATCAAGGACGCCGCCGGCGCGCCGCAGCCGGTCAAGGCCTGAAGGGGAAGCCGCCGATGAACGCTCCGGTAAAGAATTCCGACCTCGCCGGCGCCACGCGCCGCGACGTCGTGGTCGGCGCGGCCCTGGTGGGCGGCGCGCTGGTGGTCGGGGCCTGCTCGCCCGGCGACCTGCTGTCGATCGGCGCCAAGCAGGACTTCGGCGCCTTCGGCCCCTTCATCAAGATCGCGCCGGACGGCGTGGTCACCGTCGTCTCCAAGCACATCGAGTTCGGCCAGGGCAATCACGCCGGCCTGGCGGCCATCGTCGCCGAGGAACTGGACGCCGACTGGTCCAGGGTCCGGGTCGAGCAGGCCCCGGCCATCGCCAAGACCTACGCCAACACCGGCATGGGCGTGCAGGGCACCGGCGGCTCCTCGGCGATCTCCAATTCCTGGGACCAGCTACGCAAGGCCGGCGCCTCGGCCCGCGCCATGTTCGTCGAGGCCGCCGCCAACCGGTGGAGCGTGCCGGCCGGCGAGATCACGGTGAAGGACGGCGTCCTCTCCCACGCAGGTTCGGGCAGGAGCGCGGGCTTCGGCGAACTGGTGGCCGACGCGGCCCAGGCGACGGCGCCCGCCACGCCTGTCCTCAAGGATCCGAAGGCCTTCAGCCTGATCGGGACCGACCAGGTGCGGCGCAAGGACGCCCAGGCCAAGTCGGACGGCACGGCCAGGTTCACCCAGGACGTCCAGTTGCCGAACATGCTGGTCGCCATGGTCGCCCACGCCCCGAAGTTCGGGGCCAAGGTCGCCTCGTTCGACGCTGCGGAGGCCAGGAAGGTCCCCGGCGTGGTCGAGGTCTACCAGATCCCCAGCGGCGTGGCCGTGGTCGCCGAGACCACCTGGGCCGCCAAGCAGGGGCGCGAGGCCCTGCAGGTGACCTGGAACGAGGACGCGGCCGAGACCCGGTCCTCCGACGCCATCCTGGCCCGCTACAAGGACCTGGCCTCAGGCAAGGCCCAGCCGGCCGACAAGGAGAAATGGCAGGCCTTCGAGACCAAGGGCGACATCGCCACCGTCAAGGGCGAGGCCTTCGAGGCGGCCTACGACTTCCCGTTCCTGGCCCACGCGACCATGGAGCCGATGAACTGCGTGGCCCAGGTCAGCGGCGGCAAGGCCAGGCTGACCTTCGGCTCGCAGATCCCGACCATCGACCAGCTCAACACCGCCAAGATCGTCGGCATGCTGCCCGGAGCGGTGCAGATCGAGACCCTGTTCGCCGGCGGCTCGTTCGGCCGGCGGGCGAACTTCCAGTCCGACTACGTCGCCGAGTGCGTCGAGATCGCCAAGAAGGTCGGCAAGGACCGGCCGGTGAAGCTGGTCTGGACCCGCGAGGACGACATGGCCGCCGGCTACTTCCGGCCGATCACCCACCATACGGTGCGCGTCACCCTGGACCCGGACGGCTACCCGGCAAGCTGGCGCCAGCGGGTGGTGACCCAGACCCTGATGAAGGGCTCGCCCATGGGCCAGCCCAAGCTGGACGAGACGGCGGTCGAGGGGACCCTGGGCTCGCCGTACCTGAAGGCGACGCCGATCGTCGACGCCCAGTTGATCATGCCCGACTCCGGCGTGCCGGTGCTCTGGTGGCGCTCGGTGGGCGCGACCCATACAGCCTATGTGATGGAGCACACCATCGACCAGCTCGCCCGCCGGGCCGGCAAGGACCCGGTCGAGTACCGCCGTGCGCTCTACGCCAAGGCCGGCGCCGACCGGCACCTGGCGGTGCTGGACCTGGCCGCCGAGAAGGCCGGCTGGACGACCCCAGCGCCCGCGGGCTGGACCCGCGGCGTGGCGGTGCACGAAAGCTTCGGCTCGGTGGTCGCCCAGGTGGCCGAGGTCAAGCTGGACGGCGGCGCCCCCAAGGTCGGCCGCGTGGTCACCGCCATCGACTGCGGCACGGCGATCTCGCCCGACCAGATCGCCGCCCAGATGGAGGGCGGGACCTGCTACGGGCTGTCGGCGGCGCTGTACGGCGAGGTCACCCTGAAGGACGGCGTGGTCGAGCAGGGCAACTTCGACACCTACCGGGTGCTGCGCAACTCCGAGGCCCCGAGCGTGGAGACCTACATCGTCCCGTCCGGCAATGCGCCGAGCGGGGTGGGCGAGCCCGGAACCCCGGTGATCGGCCCGGCGGTGGCCAACGCCCTGCTGGCCCTCACCGGCCAGCCGACCCTGAGCCAGCCGTTCGTCAAGGCCTAGCGGCTGAGGTCGCCCGGCTGGTCGACGTCGAACAGCACGCCGTCGTCGGGGGCCTGCACCAGGGCGAGCCGCTGTCCCAGGTCCTTCAGGATCGCGCGGGCGCCGGCGTCGCCCTGCAGGGTGAGGAGTTGCGGCAGCAGCGCAGGGCCGATCAGCGCCGGATGGCCGCGCTGGCCCTCGAACACCGGCGCGGCGGCGGGCGCCCCGGCGCGGACCGCGCGCGCCAGGCTTTCCAGCACGCCATGGGGCACGCGCGGCATGTCTCCCAGGAAAACGAACGCACCTGCACAATCGGCGGGCAGCACGGCGGCGGCGCGGCGCAGCGAGGCGCCCATTCCCTCGTCGTGGTCGGCCGCGTGGACCACCAGCAGCCGGTCCTGGGCGCCTAAACGAACGGCAAATGCGCGGGCCGCGGCCCCCACCTGTTCCCCGTCCGCCCCGGTGACGACGATAACGCGCCTTACCGGGGCAGCGAACGCCGCGGCCAGGGCGCCGTCCAGCAAGGCGCCGCCTGCCCAAGGCGCGAGCAGCTTGCCGCCGCCGAACCGCCGGCCCGCGCCGGCGGCCAGGACCACAGCCTCGAATTCGGGCGCCCCTGTCGCCAAACCGTGTTCCCCTCTATCTTATGGTCAGCATGACGCCCTATGACGCCGCATCGCCGCAAGAGGCCCGCGTCCAGCCGCTGATCGACGGCTTCGGCCGGACTGTGAGCTATCTGCGCGTCTCGGTCACCGACCGTTGCGACCTGCGCTGCGTATACTGCATGTCCGAGCACATGACCTTCCTGCCCAAGGCCCAGGTGCTGACCCTGGAGGAGCTGGACCGCATCGCCTCGGCCTTCGTGGCCCTGGGGACCCGCAAGCTGCGGATCAGCGGCGGCGAGCCGCTGGTGCGCAAGGGGGTGATGGGCCTGTTCGAGAACCTCTCGCGGCACCTGCGGAGCGGGGCGCTGGACGAGCTGACCCTGACCACCAACGGCACGCGGCTGGAGGAGTTCGCCGCCGACCTGGCTCGGGTGGGCGTGCGGCGGGTGAACGTCTCGATGGACACCCTGGACCCGGCCAGGTTCCGCGTCCTGACCCGCGGCGGCCAGTTGCCCAAGGTCATCGCCGGCATCGACGCGGCCCTGGCCGCCGGCCTGGCGGTGAAGATCAACGCCGTAGCGCTGAAGGACGCCAACGCCGCCGAACTGCCCGACCTGATCGCCTGGGCCCACGCCCGCGGCTGCGACATGACCCTGATCGAGGCCATGCCGCTGGGCGAGATCGAGGTCGACCGCAGCGACCAGTTCCTGTCGCTCAAGGACGTCCGCCGCGAGCTGGAGAGCTTCTGGACCTTGAACGAGATCGCCCACCGCACCGGCGGCCCGGCGCGCTATGTGCGGGTCGAGGAGACCGGCGGGCGGCTGGGGTTCATCACCCCGCTCAGCCATAATTTCTGCGAAAGCTGCAACCGCGTGCGGCTGACCTGCACCGGCACGCTGCACACCTGCCTGGGCCGCGAGGACGCCAGCGACCTGCGCGCGGTGATCCGCGCCGGAGCCGACGACGAGGGCCTGGCCCACGCCATCCGCCTGGCGATCAACGCCAAGCCGCAGGGCCATGACTTCCAGATCGCCCGCGCCGCGGCCCCGGCCGTCGCGCGCCACATGTCGACCACCGGGGGCTAGGGGTCATGGCCAGGGTCCTGCTGTTCGGTCGCCTCAGCGACATCGCCGGCTGGCGCGAGCGCGAGGTCGAGAGCGCCTCGATCGCCGCCCTGCGCGCCCTGCTGTCGGGCGAGGACGCGGACCTCGCCGAGGCGCTGGCCCGGCCCGGCGTCCAGGTGGCGCTGGACCAGGCCATCGTCCGCGGCGACGCGGCGCTCGGCGCCGGCTCCGAGGTCGCCTTCCTGCCGCCGATGAGCGGCGGATGATCAGCCTGACCGACCAGCCCTTCGACCCCGGCGCCCTGCTCGGCGCCTTCAGCCGCGGCCGCAGCGAGACCGGCGCCATCGCCACCTTCACCGGCCTGGCCCGCGCCGAGCGCGGCGCGACCACGACGCTGGAGCTGGAGGCCTATCGCGGCTTCACCGAGGCGCAGATCGGCCAGATCGCCGAGCAGGCCATGGCCCGCTTCGCGCTCGACGACGTCCACATCGTCCACCGGATCGGCAAGATCGCCCCCGGCGAGGCCATCGTCTTCGTGGCCGCCGCCGCCACGCACCGTCGCGCGGCCTTCGAGGCCTGCGATTTCCTGATGGACTACTTGAAGAGCCGCGCCCCCTTCTGGAAGAAGGAGACCGGCCCGGACGGCGCGCGCTGGATCGAACCGCGCGACCAGGACCACGCCGACATCGCCCGATGGGAGACCTCCAAGCCATGAACGCCTTCACCCCCGGCGGCCGCATCGACGAGAGCCAGGCGATCAAGCCGGTCCGCATCGCCGTGCTGACCGTCTCCGACACCCGCGACGAGGAGAGCGACACCTCCGGCCACGTGCTGGCCGAGCGCATCGTCGGCGCCGGGCATGAGCTGGCCGACCGCGGCATCGTCAAGGACGACGTCGCCCAGATCCGCGAGCAGATCAAAGCCTGGGTCGCCTCGGGCAGCGTCGATGCGATCATCACCACCGGCGGCACCGGCATCACCGGCCGCGACGTGACGCCCGAAGCGGTCGAGCCGCTGTTCGACAAGAAGATCGACGGCTTCTCGGTGATCTTCCACCTGGTCAGCTACCAGTCGGTCGGACTCTCGACCCTGCAGAGCCGCGCCGTCGCCGGCATCGTCGACGGGGTGTTCGTGTTCTGCCTGCCCGGCTCGAACGGCGCGGTGAAGGATGGCTGGGACAAGGTGATCTCGGCCCAGCTCGACAGCCGCCATGGCCCCTGCAACATGGTCGAGCTCATGCCCCGCCTGTTGGAGAAGTAGTGAGCAAGCTCACCCACATCGACGCGACCGGCCGCGCCCACATGGTCGACGTCTCGGACAAGGCGGTCACGTCGCGTGAAGCCGCCGCCGAGGGCTTCGTGCGCATGGACGCCGCCACCCTGGCCCTGGCGCTGTCGGGCGACGCCAAGAAGGGCGACGTGCGCGCCACCGCCGAGATCGCCGGGATCATGGCCGCCAAGAAGACCGCCGACCTGATCCCGCTGTGCCACCCGCTGGCGCTCAGCAAGATCGAGGTGCGGGTGGCCCCGGCCGAGGGCGGCCTGGCCGTCACCGCACGGGTCAAGACCTCGGGCCGGACCGGGGTGGAGATGGAGGCGCTGACCGCCGTCTCGGTCGCCTGCCTGACCATCTACGACATGCTGAAGGCGGCCGACAAAGCCATGACCATCGAGACCGTGCGCCTGCTGGCCAAGAGCGGCGGCAAGTCCGGCGACTGGGTGCGGGCATGAAGCTGCTGCCGGTCGAGGACGCCCGCGCGCGGATGCTGGCCGAGGTCGCGCCCCTGGCCGGCGAGACCCTCGCCCTGAAGGCCGCCATCGGCCGGGTGCTGGCGCAGGACGTCGCGGCGATCCGCCACCAGCCGCCCTTCGACGCCTCGGCCATGGACGGCTGGGCGCTGCGCAGCGCCGACGCGCCCGGAACCCTGGCCATCGCCGGCGAGAGCGCGGCCGGCCACGGCTACGAAGCCATGCTGCAGCCCGGCCAGGCGGTGCGGATCTTCACCGGCGCGGCCATGCCCAAGGGCGCCGACACCATCGTCATCCAGGAGGACGCCACCCGCGAGGGCGACCAGGTCACGGTGCCGGCCTCCGCGCCCGGGGCCAACCTGCGCCCGGCCGGCGGCGACTTCCGGGCCGGCGAGACCTTGCTGCGGGCCGGAACCCGCATCGATCCCTGGCGGTTGTCCCTGGCGGCCTCCGCCGGGCGCGCCGAGGTCCTCGTCCACGCCCGGCCGCGGGTGGCGATCGTGTCCACCGGCGAGGAGATCGTCGAGGCGCCGGCCGCGCCGGGCCCCTACCAGATCTACGATTCCGGCGCGCCGGCCCTTGCCGCCATGGTCGAGGGCTGGGGCGGCCTGGCCTTCAAGTGCAAGCCGGTCCGCGACGAGCTGGACGCGGTGATCGCCGCCCTGCGCGATGCGGACGCCGACCTGATCGTCACCGTCGGCGGGGCCTCGGTCGGCGACCACGACCTGGTGCGGGCCGCGGCCCAGGCGCTGGGCCTGTCGCTCAAGGTCGCCAGCGTCAATGTCCGCCCCGGCAAGCCGACCTTCTTCGGGGTGCTGGGCGACGGGCGCCGGCTGCTGGGCCTGCCCGGCAACCCGGCCTCGGCCTTCGTCTGCGCCGAACTGTTCCTCAAGCCCATCGTCATGAAGATGCAGGGCGGGCCCGAAAACCTGCCGATGGCCAGCGCCCGGCTGGCCGCGCCGCTGGGCGCCAACGGGTCGCGCGAGCACTGGATGCGCGCCAAGCTCAACCACGTCGACGGGGGCCTGGTCGCCGAGCCCTACCGCGACCAGGATTCCTCGCTGGTCACCGTCTTCGCCGCCGCCGACGCCCTGCTGCGCCGCCCCGCCGACGCCCCGGCCCAGGCCGCGGGCGACCTGGTCGAGGTGCTGCCCCTGGCGCGGGGGTGAGGATCAAGGTGCGCCCCCAAGCGGGGAGGACAGCTAGGCCGTCGCCCGCTTCGGGGTCGCCTTGCGCGGCTCCTCGGCCAGGCGGGCATGGCGCAGGGCGGTGATCTCGCCGATCACCGAGAGCGCCACCTCCCACGGGGCCTTGCCGCCGATGTCGAGGCCGATGGGCGCGTGCAGTTGCCGCAGCCGCGCCTCGGGGAAGCCGGCCGCGCGCAGCGGGGCCAGCCGCTCGGGCAGGCGCTTGCGCGCGCCCAGCAGGCCGACATAGCCCGCCGCCGAGGGCAGGGCCGCGGCCAGCGCCTCGCGGTCCAGGTCGAGGCTGTGGGTGGCGATGGCGATGGCCGTCCAGGCGTCGGTCCCGATCGCCGCCAGCGCCTGCGCCGGCTCGTCGCGGCGATAGGCGACGCCGGGGATCGGCGGCGGGGCCTGCGGGCCCTTGGGCCGCACCAGGGTGGTCTCCATGCCCGCCTGGGCGCCCAGTTGGGCGATGGCCAGGGCGGTCGGATCGGCGCCGAACACCACCAGCCGCGGCGTCGGCTCGTAGACCTGGACGATCGCGCCGTCCCAGGGCGCGGGCGCCGGGCCGCATTCGCGCCGCGTCCCGTCGCTGACCCAGACCACCGGCCGCCGCGCATCCTGGGCGCGCAGCAGCTCGGCCAGGGCCGGGTCGCCCGGCTGCACCCGCTCGATGAAGATCTCGATGCGCGCGCCGCAGAGCAACTGGATGTCGGGCCAGGGGCTGCCGGCGCCATAGACCAGCCGCCGGGGCGCGCCGTCCTCGAGGCAGGCGAAGGCGTGATCGGCGACGTCGCTCTCCACGCAGCCCCCGGAAAAGTAACCGGCGACGATTCCGTCGGCGAACACCATCTGCGTGCCCGGCGGACGCGGGCCGCCGCCCTCGACCGAGGTCAGGGTCGCCAGGGCGAGGGGCAGATTCCGTTGCTGGGCTTGGCGTAGCGCGGGCCGCGCATCGTCGGCCATGCCGAACATCGGCCATTCGGGGAGCGGCTCACGCATGGCTCGACTTTAACCCCCTGGAAAGGTCCTAGACACCTGTTCTTTAGGCATTGCCGCGAAGATGGCGCTTCCTCGCTTTCGTATCCAGCGTCACCGGCTTCATGACCTCACCGCTCTCCAAGCTCGGCCTCGGCTCCGCACAGTTCGGTCTCGACCAGACGACCCTGGTCCGCGGCCGCGCGCCCAAGGCCGAAGCCCGGGACATCCTGGACATCGCCGCGCGCGCGCAACTGCCGGTGCTGGACGTCGACGGCCATTCGGGCGTCGCCGAGGCGGCGCTGGGCGAAGTGCTGCCGCGCCCGACCCCGTTCCGCGTCTCGATCTCCACCGTGCGCCCCGACCGCGGCCCCGACTATGTCGAGGCCGAGGCCCGCGCCACCCTGCGCCGCCTGGGCGTGGAGCAGGCCGACGCCATCCTGGTGCCCTGCGCCGCCGACCTGTTCGGGCCGCACGGCATGGCGCTGTGGAACCGCCTGAAGGCGATGAAGGACGCCGGCCTGACCCGCAAGATCGGCGTCTCGGTCTTCGCCTCCGACGATCCGCTGGGCGTCGCCCGCCGCTTCCGCCCCGACATCGTCCAGGCCCCGGCCTCGCTGCTCGACCAGCGGCTGCTGATCGACGGCACCCTGGCGGCCCTGGCCGGCATCGGCGTCGAGGTGCACCTGCGCTCGATCTTCCTGAACGGCCTGCTGTTCCTGCCGCCGGACCGCGCGCCGACGCACCTGAAGGCGGCCGCCAGCCGCATCTCCCGCGCCCGCCGGCTGATCGCCGAGGGCCGTTCCGACCCGCTGCAGGCGGCGCTGGGCTTCGCGCTCTCGCGCGTGGAAGCCGCCACCGTGCTGGTGGGCGTCACCTCCGCCGCCGAGCTGTCGGCCGTGATCGCGGCCGCCTCCAGCCCGCCCCCCGACCTTGATTGGGACGAGATGGCGATCGATGATCCGGTCGCCCTCGATCCCCGCGCCTGGGCCGCCGCCTAAGGCCGCCCGCGCGCCCGCCCCCGAAGGAGGCCGCGCCATGATCCTCGCCGTCCTGCAGGCCCGGATGACCTCCGCACGGCTGCCGGGCAAGGCGATGGCCCCGCTGCGCGGCGAGCCGATGGTCTGGCGCCAGGTCGAACGCATCCGCGCCGCGCGCACCGTCTCGCGCCTGATCGTCGCCACCAGCGTCGAGCCGGTGGACGATCCCCTGGCCACCTATCTGCTCTCGCGCGGCCAGAGCGTGCTGCGCGGGGCCGCCAGCAACCTGGCCGAACGCTTCCTGCGCACCGTCGAGGCCGCCAGCGCGCCGACCCACCTGGTCCGCATCAAGGGCGACTGCCCCTTCGTCGATCCCGCGATCATCGACGATATCGTGCGCCTGGCGCTCTCTACCGGCGCGGCCTACGCCTCCAACCGGGTCGAGCGCACCTATCCCAAGGGCCTGGAGGTCGAGGTGGCGAGCGTCGCGGCGCTGAACGCCTCGATCGCCCTGGCCGACCCGCAATCGGCCGGCACGCGCTCGCCGCTGGCCCAGATCCGCGCGCGGCCCGACCTGTTCGCCCAGGCGCATCACCACGCGCCGCGCGACCTCTCGCGGCTGGACTGGCGGGTGAAGACCCCGGCCGACTTCGCCTTCGCCCGCGCGGTCTACGACGCCCTGCACGCGGCCGACCCGGCCTTCGCCATGCAGGACGTGCTCGACATCACCCAGGGCCGCCAGGACCTGGCCCGCTGGGCGGCCTGACAACGCAACCTCCACTTGTGTCATCCCGGTTTCGGCGCAGCCGAAGACCGGGACCCATTCGCGTCTGAATCCGAAGAATGGGGCGCGGCCGAGCCGCATCCTGACCCATCCGGTGTTCATGGGTCCCGGTCTTGCTTCGCAAACCGGGATGACACGGGTGGAGGGCGGCCTACCGCTTCGCCCAGGCTCCGAACGGATCGACGAAGTCCTTGCCCAGCGCCTCGGCCACGGCTGGATGGGTCACCGCGCCCTTCAGCACGTTGAGCCCCCTGGCCAGGTGCAGGTTCTCGCGCAGCGCCGCCAGCCCGCGGTCGGCCAGGGCCAGGCCGAAGGGCAAGGTGGCGTGGACCAGGGCTTCCGACGAGGTCCGCGGCACGGCGCCGGGCATGTTGGCCACGCAATAGTGGACGATCCCGTCGACCACATAGGTCGGGTCGGCGTGGGTAGTCGGGTGCGAGGTCTCGAAACAGCCGCCCTGGTCGATGGAGACGTCGACCAGCACCGCGCCGGCCTTCATCCGCTTCAGTTGCTCGCGATTGATCAGCTTGGGCGCCGAGGCTCCGGGCGTCAGCACCGCGCCGATCACCACGTCGGCCTTCAGCACCTCTTCCTCGACCGCGTCGAGGGTCGAGTAGCGGGTCAGGATGCGCCCCTGGAACAGGTCGTCGATCTGGCGCATGCGCGGGATCGAGCGCTCCAGCACCACCACCTCGGCCCCCAGCCCCGCGGCCATGCGCGCGGCGTTGACGCCGACCACCCCGCCGCCCAGCACGCAGACCCGCGCCGGCGGCACGCCGGGCACGCCCGAGATCAGCAACCCCATGCCGCCGTTGTGCTTGAGCAGGGTCTCGCCGGCCGAGAAGACCGCGATCCGCCCGGCCACCTCCGACATCGGCGCCAGCAAGGGCAACCCGCCGGCCGCGTCGGTCACGGTCTCGTAGGCGATGGCCGCGCAGCCCGACGTCAGCAGGCCCTCGGCCTGGTCGGGATCGGGGGCCAGGTGCAGGTAGGTGAAGAGGATGTGCGTCTCGTTCAGCCGCGCCCACTCGGCGGGCTGCGGCTCCTTGACCTTCACGATCAGCGCGTTGTCGCGAAACACCGTCTCGGCGTCGGGCGCGATGCTCGCCCCGGCCCGGACATAGGCGTCGTCGGCATAGCCCGCCCCGGCCCCGGCGCCGGCCTGCACCGCGACCTGGTGGCCGCGGGCGACGTACTCGCGCACGGCGGTCGGGGTCAGGCCGACCCGATGCTCGTTCGGCTTGATCTCGCTGGGAACGCCGACCTTCATGCAGCCGCCTCCGCTGGGGGTTCGGGCGGCATTGGAGGGGATATCCGCGCCCGGTCAACCCAGGACGCAGGCGGCCATGCCCTCGCGGCTGATGGTCCCGGCGGCCTTGCCGATCTTGCCCGAGCGGCGCTTCACATAGGGCCCCGGCTTGGCCGCCTGCCACTTCAGCGGGCTGGGCAGGATCGCCGCCAGCCGCGCGGCCTGGGCCGGGGTGAGCTGGTCGGCCCCGACCCCGAAGTTCTTCCGGGCGGCGGCCTCGGCGCCGTAGACGCCCGGCCCCCACTCGATGGAGTTCAGATAGACCTCCATGATCCGCGGCTTGCCCCAGATCACCTCGATCAGGACGGTGAAATAGGCCTCCAGCCCCTTGCGGACATAGGAGCGGCCCGGCCACAGGAAGACGTTCTTGGCGGTCTGCTGGCTGATGGTCGAACCGCCGCGCAGCTTCTTGCCCTTGGCGTTGGCCTCGTAGGCCTTCTCGATGGCCTCGAAGTCGAAGCCGTTGTGCTGGCAGAACTTGGCGTCCTCGGCGGCGATCACCGCCCGCACCAGGCGCGGCGAGATCTGGTCCAGCGGCCGCCAGCGGCGGTCGAAGCCCTTGCCCTCGGTCACCCGCTGGATCATCAGCCAGGTCACCGGCGGCGGCACGAAGCGGTAGATGGCCGTGACCATCACCGGGCCGATCAGGCCGAACACCAGGGCCAGCAGCAGCAGGCCCCCGATCAGCCGCCCGAAAAACCCCTTAGACGCCTTAGCCAAGACTCTTGCCCTTACCCGACGGCCGGATAGTAGCGATGCTTCGACCCAGGTTTCCGGTCAAGCCGCAAGGACGCAATCCGTGAACGTCACCGACGCCGTCGCCGCCCGCCAGTCCGTCCGCGCCTTCAGGCCGGACGTCCCGCCCGCCGCCCTGGTGCGCGAGATCCTGGAGGCCGCCGCGCGCGCTCCGTCGGGCGGCAACCTGCAGCCGTGGCGGGTCTACGCCCTGGCCGGCGCGCCGCTGGCGCAGTTGAAGGCCCAGGTCGCGGCCAATCCGATGGGCGAGCCGATGGAGTACGACGTCTATCCGCCCGACCTCTGGGAGCCCTTCCGCACCCGGCGGTTCAAGAACGGCGAGGAGCTATACGCCTCGGTCGGCATCCCGCGCGAGGACAAGCCCGCCCGCCTGCGCCAGTTCGCCCGCAACGGCGAGTTCTTCGGCGCCCCGGTCGGCCTGTTCTTCTGCCTCGACCGCAAGGTCGGCCCGCCGCAGTGGTCGGACGTGGGCATGTACATGCAGACGGTGATGCTGCTGGCGACCGAGCGCGGGCTGGACACCTGCGCCCAGGAATACTGGGCCCGCTATCCGCAGAGCGTCGCCAAGGCGGTGGGCCTGCCGGCCGACCACATGCTGTTCTCCGGCATGGCCCTGGGCTGGCGCGACGAAACCGCGCCGATCAACAGCTTCCGCTCCACCCGCGACCCGTTCGAGGTCTGGGGGGAGCTGAGGGGTTTCGAAGACTAAACGCTCGCCACGCCCGCCGCGCCGTCCTCGTCGCCCCAGGCGACCCGGGTCCCGTCCTTGCTCATGGCCAGGGCGGTGACGGCCGCGCCCTTCTCGGCCTTGAGCGGCACGATCTTCTGGCCGGCCAGGTCGCAGGCCCAGACCCGGCCGTCGTCGAGCCCGGCGCAGACCCACTGGCCGCCCGGCATGCCGTCGACCCGCACGACCATGGCGCTCTCGTCGAAGCCGACCTCGGCCGCCTGCTTGCCCATCGGGCCGGTCGCGCCGGCGAAGGGCCAGGCCACCAGGCCGTTGGCGCCGGAGGTGATCAGCAACTGGCCCTTGGCCACGAAGCTCATGCTCTTCACCTTCACCGGATAGCCGCCCATGCGCAGGTTCTTCTCGTCGGCGACCCGCCAGCCGTGCAGGGCGTTCTCCTGCATGGCCGACATCAGGAACTTGCCGTCGGGGCTGAAGGCCAGGCCGACATGGCTGCCGGCCCACTTCAGGACATAGGGCTTCTGCTCGGCGATCCGGGCGTACCAGAGCCAGGCGCCGCCATAGGTCGCCGCGGCGATGCGCCGGCCCTTGGGATCGAAGACCACGTCCGCCACCGACTTCTCGTGGGTGAAGACGCGGGCGAAGGCCGGGTCGGCGGCGTCGCGCACGTGCAGGTCCCTGCCGGCGGAGAAGGCGATCAGCTTGGAGTCCGGCGAGGCGTCGACCGAGTCGATCCAACGGCCCGGAACCCGGGCGATCTCGGTCGCGCCCGAGGTCCGCGACCAGACGACGCGCCCGTCGTCGCCGCCGGTGATCAGGCCCTCGCCGCTGGGGTGCAGGCAGGCGCAGAGAACCGCCCCGTCGTGGGCTTCGATCTGCTCGCCCGACTCGAATCGGACGGAGCCGTCGCCGAGGGCGAATACGGCCTTCCTGTCCTTTCCGAACAGGGCCGCGGTGACATAGGCGTCGAACTGGAAAGTCATGGCGCGGGTCATACCTGCCTAACATCGATCTTGGCGAGAGGCGGAATCGACCCGTTTTGCGCCTCACATGCAGGCGCCGCGCAAAGCCTGACCTCTTGCGGGCCTCAGTTCGCAGGTTCGGGCTTTACAATCGCATTTTGTTTAGCGATGGGTGTCATCGACTGTGCGGTGGCCTCAGCCAGGGGCCCAAGGGAAGGAAATTCATATGGGTGCGAAGCTGGGTGGCGGAGGCGGCGGCAAGTTCGACCTCGGCCAGAACAGCGACATCAACGTTACGCCGTTCGTCGACGTGATGCTGGTGCTCCTTATTATCTTCATGGTGTCGATCCCCGCTGCGACGGTGTCGATCAAGCTGGACCTGCCGCCGGCGGTTCCGCCGCCCCCGGGCGCCAAGGTCGAAGAGCCGACGCTGATCAACGTTCAGCAGGGCGGCAAGCTGTTCATCGGCGACGTCGCGACCAGCCTCGACACCCTGCCCGCGGACCTGACCCGCATCCTGAACACGCCGGAACCGACCGAAGAGCGCGTCTATATCCGCGCCGACCGGACCGTTCGCTACGGCGACTTCATGGCGGTGATGAACACCCTGCAGGGCAACGGCTTCTTCCAGGTCGCCCTGATCAACGAAGAGCTCTAGTCAGCGCTTCGGACGAAATAGAAAGGCCCGCCCAGGGAAACCCGGGCGGGCCTTTTTCTTTGCGCGACGGCCCCGCCGTCACCCCGATCGTCATGGCAGGTCCCGGCCATCCATAGACGCGGACCTGTCATGACGATCGTTGGATTAGGCCGCGCAGGCCTCGAAGCCCTCGCGCAGCTTGGCTTCGTCGAGGTTGCGGCCGATGAAGACCAGGCGGCTGTAGCGCTTGTCGCCGTCCTTCCACTGGCCCTGGAAGTCGCCTTCCAGGATCATGTGCACGGCCTGGAACACCAGGCGGCGGTCCTCGCCCTGGACGTCGAGGATGCCCTTGGCCCGCAGGATGTCCGGCCCCTGGTCCTGGAGGACCTGGTTCAGCCAGTTGGTCACCCGCTGGCCATGGATCGGCCTGTCTAGCGTGAGCGAGACGCCGCGGATGCCCGCCGCCGCCGCATGGTCCTCATGATCATGGTCGTGGTGACCGTGGTCATGATCGCCGTGGTGATGATGATGGTCGTGATCATGGTCGCAGTCCTCGTCGTGAACGTGGCCCGGCTCGCCGTGGGCGGGATTCAGGAATTGCGGCTGCACATCGGTGATGCGGGCCAGGTCGAAGCTGCCGCGGCCGAGGATCGCCTCGAGCGGCACCTGCGAGCGTTGGGTGCGGTGGATCGGCGCCAGCGGGTTCAGCCGGCGGATCGCCGCCTCGACGCTGCGCAGTTCGTCCTCGGTGACCAGGTCGGTCTTGTTCAGCACGATCTGGTCGGCGAAGGCGATCTGCTCGACCGCCTCGCGGGAATCGGCCAGCCGCAGCGGCAGGTGCTTGGCGTCGACCACGGCGGTGACGCTGTCGAGCTGGGTCCTGGCCTTCACGTCGTCGTCGACGAAGAAGGTCTGGGCCACGGGGCCGGGGTCGGCCAGGCCGGTGGTCTCGACCACGATGGCGTCGAACTTGCCCTTGCGCTTCATCAGGCCCGACAGGACGCGGATCAGGTCGCCGCGCACCGTGCAGCAGACGCAGCCGTTGTTCATCTCGAAGACTTCTTCGTCGGCCCCGACGATGAGGTCGTTGTCGATGCCCACCTCGCCGAACTCGTTGACGATGACGGCGTACTTCTTGCCGTGGTCCTCGGTGAGGATGCGGTTCAAGAGCGTGGTCTTGCCGGCGCCGAGATAGCCGGTGAGGACGGTGACGGGGGTCTTGTCGGTCATGGACGTCATCTAGTCATTGATAGCGTGGAAGGGAACAGCCTGCGGCCTTGGACCGCTTGACCTCATATAGGTGTTATCGAATAACACCGCGCTCCCCGACCGCCGCTATATATAAGAGCAACCGTGACCGCCTCCGCCCCCGAACGCCAAGGACAGATGGACGCCTTCCGGGGCGATCGCGTCTATCTGGGCGCGGACCATGCGCGCAACGAGCGCCGGACCTGGCTGGTGGCCGGGATCTGCGTGCTCACCCTGGCGGCGCAGATCGGCGGCGGGCTGGTCTTCAACTCCATGGCCCTGATCGCCAACGGCGTGCACATGGCCGCCCATGTCGCCGCGCTGGTCGTCGCGGCCGGCGCCTACCGGATGGCCCGCCGCTACGCCCAGGACCCGCGATTCTCCTTCGGCACCGGCAAGCTCGGCTATCTGGCGGGGTTCGCGAACGCCGCGGTGCTGGCGATCAGCGCCGTGCTGGTCGCCATCGAGAGCGGGCACCGCGTGCTTTCGCCCTCGCCGGTGGCCTATGACGGGGCGCTGGCCCTGGCTGGCCTCGCCCTGGCGATCAACCTCGTCTGCATGTGGCTGCTGCGCCCGGTGCATCGCCACGCGCACGATCGCGACGGCGACCTCAACCTCTCGGCCGCCCACCTGCACCTGGCCGGCGACGCCGCGGTCTCGGCCCTGGCCATCGTCGGCCTGGGGCTGGGGCGCGCCTTCGGCTGGCCCTGGGCCGACAGCCTCGCGGGGCTGGCCGGCGCCGTGCTGCTGGCCCACTTCGCCTGGCGGCTGATGACCCGCACCGGCGCGGTGCTGCTGGACGTCAATCCCTCGCCCGACCTCACCGCCGAGGTCCGCCGGCGCATGGAGGCCGAGGGCGAGCGGCTGCTGGACCTGCACCTCTGGCGGCTGGGGCCCGGGCACCACGCGGCCATCGTCGTGGTCGAGGCGCAGAGCCCGCTGCCCGCGGAGGCCTATCGCGCGCGGCTGGCCGGTCTGCCCGGACTGAGTCATGTGACCGTAGAAACACGCCAGGCGCGTTGACTCTCAACGGTCCCTCTGTATAAGTCCGCGCCTCTCGCCCGCGGGCTATCTCGCGGGCGCAATCCATTTTGCTATAGTCCAAGGCGCCAACGATGTACGCGGTGATCAAAACCGGCGGAAAGCAGTACCGGGTTCAAGCCGGTGACCTGCTGGTCGTCGAAAAGCTCGACGGTGAACCGGGTGCGGAAGTCGCGTTCGGCGACGTCCTCCTGCTCGGCGATGGCGAAGCCGTCACGGTCGGCGCGCCGCTGGTCGAAGGCGCCAGCGTCTCGGCCACCCTGATCGAGACCCGCCGCGGCGAGAAGATCAAGATCTTCAAGAAGATCCGCCGCCAGGGCTATCGCCGCACCCGCGGTCACCGCCAGTCGGAGACCGTGCTGCGCGTGACCTCGATCGCCGGCGCCGGCAAGACCGCCAAGTGGGACGGCACGGTCGACCTGACCCCGAAGGCCCTGCTGGACGCGCGCGCCCGCAACCTGAAGAACGTGGTCGCCGAGCTGGAAGCTGCGGCTCCCGCCGCTCCGGCCAAGGCCAAGAAGGCCGCTGCGGCGACCGACGAAGCCCCGGCCAAGAAGGCTGCGCCGAAGAAGGCCGCCGCCAAGAAGTCTGACGACGCCGCCGAATAAGCGCGCACTAGAGAGTTAGGAGAGAGCTATGGCTCACAAGAAATCTGGCGGCTCTTCGCGCAACGGTCGCGATTCGGCTGGCCGCCGCCTCGGCGTGAAGAAGTTCGGTGGTGAAGCTGTCGTCGGCGGCAACATCATCGTGCGCCAGCGCGGCACGAAGTTCTTCCCGGGCGACAATGTCGGCATGGGCAAGGACCACACCCTCTTCGCGACCGCCAACGGCGCCGTGAAATTCGTGACCAAGCGCGACGACCGCACCTACGTGAACGTGGTTGTGGCCCAAGCGGCTGAATAATCAGGCGAACCTCTTGAAACCGGGTTCGCCGTAAGGCGGACCGGGCAGACAGCTTCCGAGGGGGAGTCCGGACCGCCGGACTCCCCCTCTTTGCGTTCTGGAAGGGCCCCGACAGAGGGCCGGGAGGTAGACCATGTGTGCGATCGAACTGGAGCCCGTCATCACGACGCAGCGGCTGCGGCTGCGCAAGCCCCGCAAGGCCGATGCAGCCAGGATCGCGGCCCACGCCAACGACTTCGACGTGGCGCGGATGACCACCGGCATGCCCTATCCCTATGGGGTCGAGCACGCCGAGGGCTTCCTCGAGAAGGCCGGCGAGAACGACCTCGCGCGCGAGGCGGTGTTCGTCATCGACCATCCGCAGCATGGCGCGATCGGCGTGCTGGGCTTCGACGCCCGGGACGGCGGCGAACGCGAGATCGGCTACTGGGTCGGCCGCCCCTACTGGGGCCAGGGCTACGCCACCGAGGCGGCGCAGGGCGCGCTGGTCTGGGCGCATCGGACCTGGGGCCGGCGTTACATGCACGCGGGCCACTTCTCCGACAACCCGGCCTCGGGCCAGGTGCTGTGCAAGGCCGGCTTCCTCTACACCGGCGACATCGAATTGCGCCCGTCCGTCGCCCGCGGCGGCCAGGCGACCCCGACCCGGATGATGGTGTGGCTGGCGTGAGGCCACACCCTCTCCATTCGTCATCCCCGGCTGAAGCGAAGCGGAAGGCCGGGGCCCCATAGGCTCAGGTCCTCCCGCGACGCTCTCCCGCCGCGGCGTCCATGGGTGGCCGGGACACGCCCGGCCATGACGATCGGAGAGGTAAATGCCTACTCCACCCTCGACCTTCGCTCCTCTGTGCTACAAAAGGCCCCGATGAAGTTTCTCGACCAGTGCAAGATCTATATCCGCTCCGGAAACGGCGGCGGCGGCGCTGTGTCGTTCCGGCGCGAGAAGTACATCGAGTACGGCGGCCCCGACGGCGGCGACGGCGGCCATGGCGGCGACGTCTGGATCGAGGCGGTCGACGGCCTCAACACCCTGATCGACTACCGCTACCAGCAGCACTTCAAGGCCGGCACCGGCGTCCACGGCATGGGCCGCAACCGCCACGGCGCGGCCGGCGACGACGTGGTCCTGAAGGTCCCGGTCGGCACCGAGGTGCTGGACGAGGACAAGGAAACCCTGATCGCCGACATGGACGCGCCCGGCAAGCGCATCCTGCTGCTCAAGGGCGGCAACGGCGGCTGGGGCAACGACCGTTTCAAGGGCCCGGTCAACCAGGCCCCGCGCCACGCCAATCCCGGCCAGGAGGGCGAGGAGCGCTGGATCTGGCTGCGGCTGAAGCTGATCGCCGACGTCGGCCTGGTCGGGCTGCCCAACGCCGGCAAGTCGACCTTCCTGGCCGCCGCCAGCGCCGCCAAGCCGAAGATCGCCGACTATCCGTTCACGACGCTGGCCCCCAACCTCGGCATGGTCGACCTCTCGCCCAGCGAGCGCTTCGTCCTGGCCGACATCCCCGGCCTGATCGAGGGCGCGTCGGAAGGCGCGGGCCTCGGCGTCCGCTTCCTTGGCCACGTGGAGCGCACCGCGGTGCTGATCCACCTGGTCGACGCCACCCAGACCGACGTCGCCGAAGCCTGGCGCACGGTCCGCGGCGAACTGGAAGCCTATGGCGAGGAACTCGGCGACAAGACCGAGATCGTCGCCCTCAGCAAGATCGACGCCCTCGACGACAGCGTCATCGAGATGCAGCGCGAGGCGCTCGAGGAAGCGGTCGGCGGCAAGGTCCGGCTGGTCTCCGGCGTCTCCGGCAAGGGCGTCGTGGACCTGCTGCGCGAGGCCTACGCCCTGGTCCGCGCGCGCAAGGCGCAGATCGCCCAGGAAGAGGCCGAGCAGATCGGCGGCACGGGCTGGACCCCGTGAGCGGACTGGCGCAGGCCAAGCGGGTCGTCGTCAAGGTCGGCTCGGCCCTGGTGGCGGGCGATGACGGGCCTGACGCCGCCTGGCTGGCCGCCTTCGCCGCCGACGTCGCCCGGCTGCGCGCCCGCGGCCAGCAGGTGCTGGTGGTGTCCTCCGGCGCCGTGGCGCTGGGCCGCCGCCGCCTGGCCATGGGCCGCCGCAAGCTGACCCTGCCGGAAAAGCAGGCCTGCGCCGCCGCCGGCCAGTCGGCGCTGATGCGGGCCTGGGAAGAGGCGCTGGAGCCGCACGGCCTGGTCGCCGCCCAGGTGCTGATCACCCGCGACGACACCGAGATCCGCCGCCGCTGGCTGAACGCCCACGCCACCCTGTCGACCCTGCTGGGCCTGGGCGTGATCCCGGTGGTCAACGAGAACGACACCGTCGTCACCGAAGAGATCCGCTACGGCGACAACGACCGCCTGGCCGCCCGCGTCGCCCAGATGATCCGCGCCGAGGCCCTGGTCCTGCTGTCGGACATCGACGGCCTCTACACCGCCGACCCGCGCAGCCATCCGGCCGCCGAGCACCTGCCGCGCATCAGCCAACTGACGCCGCAGATCGAGGCCATGGCCGGCGGCGCCAACGCCAGCGCCGGGGTCGGCACCGGCGGCATGGCCACCAAGATCATGGCCGCCCGCATAGCCCAGTCGGCCGGCTGCGCCACCATCATCACCCTGGGCCGCCGCCCCGCCCCGCTCGCCGCCATCGAGGCCGGCGAGAAAGCGACGGTGATCGAGCCCTCGGTGTCGGTCGCCGCCGCCTACAAGGCTTGGATCGCCGGCTCGCTGGCCACCTCCGGCGCGGTGATCGTCGACGACGGCGCGGCCAAGGCGCTGGCCACCGGCAAGAGCCTGCTGCCGGCCGGCATGCGCGCCGTCGAGGGCCGCTTCGACAAGGGCGACGCCGTGGTGGTGACCGACGAAACCGGCCGCGAGATCGGCCGCGGCCTGGCGCGCTACGATTCCGAGGAGGCCGGGCGCATCTGCGGCCTGAAGTCGGACGCCATCGAGGCCCTGCTCGGCTTCACCTCCGGCCCGATGATCCACGCCGACGACCTGGCGCTGTCGGCGCGGACCCCGGCCTGACCACGACGGATTTGCGACGGGCTCCAAAGGGGCCTACTAAACCTCAAACTGAGCATTAGGGCGCGTGATGGACGACGCGGCGGCGAGCACCAAGGCCGAGACTGGAGCCCGGACGGGCAAGCTGGAGACCCTGGTCGCCGGCATGCCGATCCCGTTCGGCGGCGACCGCGTGGCCTATGTCTCCGACAGGCTGGCCGCGGCCTTCCAGGCGGGCGACCGGCTGGTCGTGGTCCAGGAGACCGGCGACCTGCTGCACATCCCCGCCCCCGTCCAGGCGATCGCCGCCGGCGCCGTCGCCCGCGCCCACGCGGCGTTCGGCCAACTCGCCCAGGTGAGCGACGCCGCCATCACCGCCTTCTTCGACGCCTTCGCCGCCAACCTGGCCGACGACGGGGCCTGGAGCGCGATCGCCAAGGCGAACGCCGAGGACGTCGCCCGCGCCCAGGCGCGCGGCCGCTCCACTACCCGCCTGGCGGTCAGCGAGGCGATGCGCGCCGACATGATCGCCGGCCTGCACGTCTGGCGCGACGCCCAGGTCGGCCGCGGCCGCCTGGTCGAACGGGTCGAGCATCCCGGCTGGAGCGTCGAGCAGGTCGCCGCGCCCCTGGGCGTGGTCGGCTTCATCTTCGAGGGCCGCCCCAACGTCTTCGCCGACGCCACCGGCGTCCTGCGCACCGGCAACACCGTGGTCTTCCGCATCGGCTCCGACGCCCTGGGCACCGCCCGCGCCATCGTCGAGCACGCCCTGGACCCGGCGCTGCAGGCCGCCGGCCTGCCGCCCGGCGCGGCCGCCCTGGTCGACAGCCCCGAGCACGCCGCCGGCTGGGCGATGTTCTCCGACAAGCGCCTGGCCCTGGCCGTGGCCCGCGGCTCGGGCCCCGCCGTCGCCCAACTGGGCGCCATCGCCCGCCAGGCCGGCGCCCCGGTCAGCCTGCACGGCACGGGCGGCGCCTGGATGGTGGCCGCCGCCGACGCCGATCCGGCCCGTTTCAAGGCCGCCGTCTACCACTCGCTCGACCGCAAGGTCTGCAACACGCTCAACGTCTGCGCCATCGTCCGCGAGGCCGCCGGCGCCCTGGTCCCGGCGTTCCTCGCCGCCCTAGACGCCGCCGGCCAGCGCCGGCGCAATGTGAAGCTGCACGTGGTCGAGGGCTCGGAAGACGCCCTGCCCGCCGCCTGGCGCGAGGCCCGCATCCTCGTCGGCCGGGCCGAGGGCGAGGTCGAGGAACCCAAGGTCGAGCTGCTGGCGCAGAGCGAACTCGGCCGCGAGTGGGAGTGGGAGGAGACCCCCGAACTGACCCTGGTGCTGGTCGACAGCGTCGAGGCGGCCGTGGCCCTCTTCAACCGCTACAGCCCGCAGTTCGCCGCCAGCCTGATCTCGCAGGACCCCGCGGCGCACGAGCGCTTCTACGGCGCGGTGAACGCGCCGTTCGTCGGCGACGGCTTCACCCGCTGGGTCGACGGCCAGTTCGCCCTCGACCGCCCCGAGCTCGGCCTCTCGAACTGGGAGCACGGCCGCCTGTTCGCCCGCGGCGGGGTGCTGTCCGGCGACGGCGTCTTCACCGTCCGCGCCCGGGTCCGCCAGGACGACCTCGACCTCGACCGCAATCCCGCCACGGCCAAGCCGCTTTGAACCTGCGTAGGTCCTGTGTGGTTCGCCGGTCCCGCTAGGCGCCGGCCCAAGGCGGGGCGTCCCGCCGCCCTGCGGCTCGGCTTCGACCTGAGGCCGGGGATGCGCGTGGGCCTCTATGGCGGCTCGTTCAATCCGGCCCACGAAGGCCACGCCCACGTCGCCGAGACCGCCCGCCGCCGGCTGCAGCTCGACCGGGTGGTCTGGCTGGTCTCCCCGCAGAACCCGCTGAAGGCCAGCCGCGAGACCGCCAGGCTGGAAGACCGCATGGCCGGCGCGCGCGCCTTCGCCCGCGGCCGCAGCATGATCGTCAGCGACGCCGAGACCCGCTTCGGCTCGCAGTACACCATCGACACCATCCGCGCGCTGAAGGCCCGCTTTCCCGGCGTCCACTTCGTCTGGATCATGGGCGCCGACAGCCTGGCCAGCTTCCACCGCTGGCGCGGCTGGACCCAGATCATGGCCGAGGTGCCGGTCGCCGTGGTCTCGCGTCCCTGGATCTCGCTGAAGAGCCGCTCCTCGCCCGCGGCGCGGCGTTTCGCCCATGCGCGGGTCTCGCTGCTGCAGGCCAAGCTGCTGCCCGGCACGTCGCCGCCGCGCTGGGTTTTCCTGACCGGACCGTTGAATTTCCAGTCGTCCACGGCGCTGCGCGCGCGCCAGGCGAAATAGCCCGATCACGATCGCCGCGGGCCGGGAACGATCGCGCCGGCCCCCGGCTTGAAGAGTTGGGCTGACCAATCGGCCCAATCCGTGCTATGTCTCTCCTAGCGAGGCAACAAAGGAGCGACCCCGCTGAGCCCTGACCCTGCGCCTAGAGCGCACGAAGCCCCGGTTTCCGGCGCTTCTTCCGACACCGAGGCGAAGATCGTCGCCCTCGGAGACCTGATCCTGCAACGCCTGGACGACGACAAGGCGCAGGACGTTGTCTTCATCGACCTGAAAGGCAAGAGCGCCGTCGCCGACGCATTGATCGTGGCGTCCGGGCGTTCGCACCGTCATGTCGGCGCGATGGCCGATCACCTGCTGCGCGCCCTCAAGGAGGAGGGCCTCGGCAAGGCCCGCGTCGAGGGCCTGCCGCATTGCGACTGGGTGCTGATCGACACCGGGGACGTCATCGTCCACCTGTTCCGGCCCGAAGTGCGCCAGTTCTACAACATCGAGAAGATCTGGTCGGTCGACGCCCCGCACCGCACGCCGGCGAGCTGATTCTTCCTCCCTTCCTGGGGAGGGGTATCGCCTCCCCCTATGGTGTCATGGCCGGGCCGGCAGGTCCCGGCCGTCCATAGACGCTGAGCTCTGCCGAAAACCCTGCGCGCATGGCCCCCGGCCCGCCTATGCGGGGTTCAAGGCGACGGCGCCATGTGCGATCGCCCTGCATCTCGATGAGGGAGGAAAAGACGGCATGAAGATCACGATCCTCGCCGTCGGCCGCCTACCGCGTTCGCCCGAAGTCGAACTCGTGAAGCTCTATGTCGACCGCGCCACTGCGGCCGGACGCTCGCTGGGCCTTGGCCCGGTCGAGGTGATCGAGGTCGAGTCCCGCAAGCCCGGCAAGGGCCCCGAGGCCGAGGTGCTGCGCCCGCACCTGGACGGCGCCCACGTCATCGCCTGCGACGAGCACGGAACCGCCAGGGCCTCGCGCGCCTTCGCCGCCGAGATCGCCCGCCTGCGCGACGACGGCGCCCGGCGGCTGGTCTTCGTCATCGGCGGGGCCGACGGGCTCGATCCCGGCCTGCTGGCCGCGGCGAACGGCAAGCTCGCCTTCGGCCCCCAGACCTGGCCCCACGCCATGGCCCGCGCCATGCTGGCCGAGCAGGTCTACCGCGCCGTGACCATCCTGGCCGGCAGCCCCTATCATCGCGATTGAGGACGCGGGGCGTGCGGTCTATCCCTGGCTCCATGATGCGCCGCGGCGTCCTGCTTCCCGCCACCTGCGCCGTCGCCGCGACCCTGGCGGCCGGCGCCCTGGCCTATGCCGCCACCGACAGCCAGATGCGGCTGGAGCGACTCAATGTCCGCGAGACGGTGCTGAGCGCCGAGCAGGGCCGCAACCTCAACCGCATGGCCCGGCTGCTGACCGCCCTGGCCCAGTTCCGCCGCGATCCGCCGCCGGCCCTGCTGGTCAGCCCCGGCGACGCCACCGAGGCCGTGCGCGCGGCCATTCTGGTCAAGGCCATCACCCCGGAACTGCAGAAGCGCGCCAGGCTCTACGCCGCCGAGGCCACCGAGATCGCCCGCCAGCGGCGGCTGGCGGCGGTGGCCAGCGAGGCCCTCTTCACCTCCGACTCCGAACTGGCCGAGCGCCGCGAGCGGCTGGAGGCCACGCCCCCGGGCGCCGCCCCGGTCGAGAGCGGCCCGATCACCCCGCCGATCCGCCTGCTGCGCCCGGTCAAGGGCGAGGTCGTCCAGCGCTATGGCGACGCCCTGACCGGCGGCGGCGCGGCCACCGGCGTCACCCTGGCGTCCGAGCACGGCGCCCAGGTCGCGGCGCCCGACGGCGGCCTCGTCCAGTTTGTAGGCCCCGTTAAGGGCTGGGGGGTCATATTGATCTTGCGGCTGGCCGGTGGCTACCATCTGGTGTTGGCTGGCCTGGACCGAACGAGCGTGGGGGTCGGGCAATCGGTCGCGGCGGGCGCGCCTGTCGGGTGGATGACGGATGGACGAAACTCCCCATCTGAACTCTATCTGGAGGTCCGCGAACGCGGGTCGCCGGTCGATCCGGCCAGATGGCTGGAAGGGCTGAGCTAGAGGTTCGAACCAATTCCGCCGGATTTGGCGCGGAGCATCGGTTCAGGAAGTCCGGCGCGGCGCCGTTTCGCCGCCAAGGGAGGCTATCGGGCCTGACATGCGTAAGTATCTTCTGATCGGGGCTTCGGCCTTCCTGCTCGGCGCCGGCTCCATGGCCTACGTCAGCCAGCAGGCCCTCGCCTCGGCTCAGGCGCCGAAGATCAAGACCTACAAGATGCTCGAACTGTTCGGCGACGTGCTCGACACCGTCGAGCGCCAGTACGTCACCGAGGTCGACGACAAGAAGCTCATCGAGGCCGCCATCGACGGCATGCTGACCTCGCTGGACCCGCATTCAGGCTATCTGAACCCCGACTCCTTCGACGACATGCGCGATCAGACGCGCGGCGAGTACGGCGGCCTCGGGCTCGAGGTCACCAGCGAAGAGGGCGTGGTCAAGGTCATCTCGCCGATGGACGGCACGCCCGCCTTCAAGGCCGGCGTGAAGCCCGGCGACTTCATCACCGCGGTCAACGGCGAGAGCGTGCTCGGCCTGTCGGTCAACGAGGCCGTCAAGCAGATGCGCGGCAAGCCCGGCGAGGCGGTCACCCTCACCATCGCCCGCGAGAAGTCCGATCCCTTCGACGTGAAGATCGTCCGCGAGGTGATCAAGCCCAAGTCCGCCACCGCCAAGATGGAGGGCGACTACGGCTACCTGCGCGTCTCGGGCTTCAACGAGAAGACCACCGACGAGGCCGAGGCCGCCCTGGCCGACCTGCGGGCCAAGAACCCGAAGATGAAGGGCCTGATCCTCGACCTGCGCAACAATCCGGGCGGCCTGCTCGACCAGGCGGTCGGGATCTCCGACATGTTCCTGGAAGGCGGCGAGATCGTCTCCCAGCGCGGCCGCGATCCGCGCGACATCGAACGCTACAACGCCCGCGCCGGCGACGTGACCGGCGGCCTGCCCATGGTCGTGCTCGTTAACTCCGGCTCGGCCTCGGCCGCCGAGATCGTGGCCGGCGCCCTGCAGGACCGCAAGCGCGCCGAAGTGGTCGGCCTGACCACCTTCGGCAAGGGTTCGGTGCAGACCGTCATCCCGCTGCGCGGCGGCATGGACGGGGCGCTGAAGCTGACCACGGCCCGCTACTACACGCCGTCCGGCCGCTCGATCCAGAAGACCGGCATCGAGCCGGACCTGGAAGTCGCCGAGACCCGCGACCAGGCCCAGCGCATCGCCAACCGCGCCTTCCAGTTCTCGGAAGCCTCGTTCCGCAACGCCCTCAACGCCGAGGAGGGCAAGGCCCGCCGCGGCGCCCACATCCCCGCCGAAGCCCCGCCGACCGGCTTCGACGAGGACAAGGGCGACTTCCAGTTGGCCCGCGCGATGGACGTCCTGAAGTACGGATCGGTGGCCGCCACGCCCAAGCTGCCGAAGCCCGAACCGAAGATGGCCGCGGTGGTGTCGCCGAAGGGCGCGCCGGTCCTGGAAAAAGCCTCTCCAGACAAGAAGTAAGCGGCTCGAACCCGGCGCCGATGGTTAACGGAATCGGCGTCGGCGTTCACTGTATAAGTCGTTTGTTAACCATATTCGCGGACGCTCCAATGCCGGAACGTTCCGTGATCATGTGATGTTTTCAAAGAAGCACCTCGCACCCGCGATCGCCATGCCGGCGCCGGCGCCGCCGCTCTCCGAGGCCGCGCTGCGGGCCTTCGCAAATCCCTATGTCGGCGCGAGCGCGGCGGGCGGCCTGTTCCTGGTCGTGCTGCTGGCCCTGATCGCCCTGATCGGCGATCCGAAGGCGAGCTCGCCGGTCGTGCGCCTGTCGCTGGCCAAGATCGGCGGCGAGGCCGCGCCGGACGGCTGGCGCGAGGCCATGGCCCGGGCGACCGGCCAGCCCATCGTCACCGAGGACATCTTCCGGCTTTCGGAGACCCCGATCGGGGCGGACGCCGCGTTCGGCGAGGCGACCATCACCATGGAGGGCGGCGGCGCCTTCCATGCCGCCGATCCCCTGCCCCAGGCCCCCCTGGCCGGCTTCCATTCCCAGGGGCCCAGCGGCCTGCTGCCGATCATCGCGGCGAACGGCAGGACCCCGGCCGAGGCCTATGCCCGGCCCTTCGCGGCCAACGGCCGGCCCAAGGTCGCCCTGGTGATCGGCGGCCTGGGCCTCAACGCCGCCGCCACCCGCCAGGCCATCGACGCCCTGCCCCCGGAGATCACCCTCTCCTTCGTGCCCTATGCCGAGGGGCTGCAGGGCTGGATCGACCTGGCCCGCGCCGCCGGCCACGAGGTGCTGCTGGAGACCCCGATGGAGCCCAGCGACTATCCCGACAACGATCCAGGCCCCTACACCCTGCTGGCCGACGCGCCGGGCTCGGAGACGGTCAAGAAGCTGGAATGGGTGCTCTCGCGCGCCACCGGCTATTTCGGGGTGACCAACTATCTCGGCTCGCGGTTCATGGCCTCCGACGCCGGCATGAGCGCCTTCCAGACCGCCCTGCGCGGCCGCGGCCTGGCCTTCATCGACGACGGCCAGGCCGCCCGCCGCGGCGGTTCGATGCGCGCGTCGGCCACCCGCATCATCGACGAGCAGCTCTCGGGCGAGGCCATCGACCAGCAGTTGCTGGCCGTGGAGGCCGGCGCCCTGCAGCACGGCCAGGCGCTGGGCTCGGGCTTCGCCTATCCGGTGACCCTGTCCCAGGTCGCAAAGTGGGCTGAATCAGTGGAATCTAGGGGCTATCAGCTAGCTCCGGCTTCCGCTTTGATCTCACGTCGCTAAATGGAATGAGATGACCGACCTCGCCGCCTATCGCCCGAACGTGGGAGTGGTGCTCTTCCACCCCGATGGACGGGTGTGGCTGGGCCGCCGCTTCCAGACCTCCGCGCCCTACAATTGGCAATTCCCGCAGGGCGGCGTCGACGCCGGCGAGGACCTGTACCTCGCCGCCTGCCGCGAGCTGGCCGAGGAGACCGGGGTCGTCACCACCACCCTGCTGGGCCGCACCGACGACTGGCTGGCCTACGACTTCCCGCCCGACCACACCGGCTCGAAGATCGCCAAGGGCTGGAAGGGCCAGCGCCAGGTCTGGTTCGCCCTGCGCTTCGACGGCCAGGAGAGCGAGATCGACCTCTCCGGCGACGGCCACCCCGAGTTCGACGCCTGGCGCTGGGCCAGCCTCGACGAGGCCCCCGGCCTGGTGGTGCCGTTCAAGAAGGCGATCTACGAGGCCGTGGTCCGCGCCTTCCAGGTCTTCACGGGCCAGCCCGGCCGCGCGGCCTGAACGCGTTGGACTCTCCCGCAGCGCCGATTGTCATGGTCCACGGCGCCTTCTGCGGCGGCTGGGCGTTCGAGCAGTTCCGCCAGCCGTTCGAGGCGGCGGGACACGCGGTCATCACCCCCGACCTGCGCGGACACGGCCCCGGCGAGGGCGCGCATGCGGTAGTCGGGGTCTCGATCACCGACTACGCCCGCGACGTCGCCAGGCTCTGCGCCGGCCAGGAGCAGCCGCCGATCCTGATCGGGCACTCCATGGGCGGGCTGGTCTGCGCCCTGGCCGCGCGCCGGGCGCCGGTGCGGGCGATGATCCTGCTGGCCCCGTCCGCGCCCTGGGGCGTGGCGGCCTCGTCGATGGAAGAGGCGATCACCGCCTTTGGCCTGCACGCCCTGGGTCCGTTCTGGGCGCAGGCCGTCGCGCCCGACCGCGGCCTGGCCCGCACCTACAGCCTCAACCGCATGCCCGGCCCCGAGCGCGAGGCCGTGGCGAGCCGCCTGCGCCCCGAGAGCGGCCGGGCGCTGTGGGAGACGCTGAACTGGTGGCTCGACCCGTTCATGACCACCAGCGTCGGCTCCGGGCCGCTGGACGCGCCCTGCCTGGTGATCGGCGGCGAGCGCGACGTGGTGCATCCGCCGACCACCGTGCGCCAGACCGCCGGCCGCCTGGGCGCCGAGTTCATCGAGGCCCCCGGCATGAGCCACTGGCTGGTCGCCGAATCCGGCTGGCGGGAGATCGCCGAAATCACCCAGGGCTGGCTGGAAGCGGTCCCCGCCTGAACGCCAGATGCCCCCTCTGGGATAGGGCGATCGCACCCCTTTTTCCTCCCCTGCGAAGCGGGGGAGGGGGACCGCCCGAAAGGTGGTGGAGGGGGCGAGCGGCCGGCGCCGAGCTTGAGGCCCGCCCCCTCCACCGGCTTCGCCGGTCCCCCTCCCCCATGAATGGGGGAGGAAAACCATCCGCGATCGCCCTGCCCCACATCTTCCGATCGTCATCCCCGGCCGCGCAAGCGTGCCGGGGATCCATACGCGCCGGAGATTCTCGACAAAGCTCGGCGTCTATGGATGGCCGGGACCTGGCGGCCCGGCCATGACGAACCGTGGAGGAAATGCGGTCCCCCTCCGAGGAGGGATCTGATCGGCCCTACTTCGTCCCCAGCACCGTCTTCAGGAACACGATCTCGCTGGCGCGGACGGCTTCGGCGTTCTGCTTCTTGCTGACCCCGTGGCCCTCGTCCTTGGCCAGCACGTACCAGACCTCCGTGCCCTGGGCGCGCAGCCTGGCGACCATCTGCTCGGACTCCGACTGCGGTACGCGCGGGTCGTTGGCGCCCTGATAGATCATCATCGGCTTCTTCATCTTCGCGCTCATGTTGAGCGGCGAGATCTTCTCGAACACGGCGGCCATCTTCGGGTCGCGCTCGTCGCCGTATTCCGCTCGGCGCAGGTCGCGGCGATAGCCCTCGGTGTTCTCCAGGAAGGTCTTCCAGTTGGAGATGCCGTAGAGGTCGATCGCCCCGGCGATGCGCTCGTTGTAGTGCGCGGCCGCCGCCAGCGCCATGTAGCCGCCATAGGACTGGCCGACGACCGCCACGCGGCTGGCGTCCAGGTCGGGCTGCTTGGCCACCCAGTCCAGCAGGGCGCCGATGTCCTTGACCGAATCCTCGCGCTTCTCGGCGTTGTCGAGGTCGAGGTAGGTCTTGCCGTAGCCGCTCGAGCCGCGGACGTTGGGGATGATCACCGCCGCGCCCACCTCGTTGACCCACGACTGGCGGCGCGGGTTGAAGCTGGGCTGCTCCTGGCCCTCGGGCCCGCCGTGGATCTGGATGATCACCGGCAGCTTCTCGCCCGGCCGGGCGGCCGGCTTGTAGATGAAGGCCGGGATCGAGCGCTTGTCGAAGCTCGGGTAGCGGAACAGGGCCGGCTCGACCAACCGGGCCGGGTCCAGGCCGCCCAGTTCGCTCTGCGTCCAGCGCACCAGCTTCTGGTCGGCCAGGGCGAAGCTCCAGACGTCGCCCGACGAGGTCGAGGTCGACAGGCTGAAGCCGAGCTGCCCGCCGTCCGGCGAGAAGCCCAGGCCGGTCAGCACGCCCTGCGGCAGGGCCGGGGTCGGCAGGGTCTTGCCGGTGGCGACCTCCTTCAGGACGATCTTCGAATAGCCTTCCTCATTGACCATGTAGGCGATCACGCCGCCGTCGGGCGAGAGGTCGAAGGCCTCGGCCGGCCACTTGGCGCCCGGCTCCAGGTCGCGGGCCGCGCCGGTGGCGACGTCCAGCACCACGGGCCGAGCGATGTCGGCCCTGTCGTCCGAGAGCGTGACCACACCGGCGCCGTCGGCGGTGAAGGCCCCGCCCCGGTAGCCGATCTGGCGGCCGGCCGGACCGACCGGCTTCAGCGCGCCGCTGGCGATGTCGAGCACGAACAGCTCCACGAAGGTCGCCGAATTGTACCGGCTGAGCAGCAGCGACCGGCCGTCCGGGGCGAAGTCCAGCACCGACATCGCGCCCTTGCCCTCGTGGACCACCCGGCGGCCCTCCGGATGGTCGGGGTCGGCCAGCATGATGTCGTAGTTCGGATCGCCCGGCGTGACCTGGCTCCAGGCCACCAGCTTGCCGTCGCCCGAGAAGGTGAAGTCGGCGTTGCGGGTCTTCGGCGCGGTCAGCAGGACCTCGCCGCCGGCCAGGCCGCGGATATAGCCCTGGTAGTATTCCGCCCCGCCGACGTCGCGCGGATAGACGAAGCGCGCCGCGCCCGGCTGGGCCTTGGCGCTGTTCACCGGCTCGGGAAAGAAGGTCAGCTGCGTGCGGGCGGCGCCCGGCGCGGCCACGCGGTGGATCTGGTTCACGTCGCCGAAGCGGGTGGCGATGAGGATCGAGCCGTCCTCCAGCCAATCCTCGAACACCGCCGAGCGGGCGTTGTAGTAGGGCGCGATCGCGGCCTTCAGCTCCGGCGGGGTCTCCGGGACGTTGTCATAGACGATCTGGCCGACCTGGCGCACGGGCAGGTCGGCGGCGTGCGCAGCGGCGGCGCAGGCCAAGGCGAAGGCGGCGCCGAGCAGCAGGGCGCGTAGCGTCATCGAAGCAACTCCAGACAGTCGAGGTGTGGAGGACCCTGGCGGCGCCCCGCGCGGCTCGTCAATCGCCGGGTGGGCCAGGGCCCCGGGCCGACGGGGTCGCCCCCCGGAAAAGGCAAAGGCGCGGGGATGATCCCCCGCGCCTGAAACCGGACACGACGCCTGGGCGCCGGCCGAATGCCTAGAACGTGCGTTCCGAGTACAGCACTTCGCCGAGGTCGGCGTTCTTGCCGGCCGGCGTGCCGTCGGGCTTCTTCAACTGCAGGAACACCAGGCCGATCGATTCGTGGTCGGTGAAGTACTCCCACGAGTTGGTGATGCGCTTGTAGTCGGTGGCCGGCACGAAGTCGTTCCGCTGTTGCAGCAGCTCGGGCTTGTGCAGGTACGAGAAGATGTTGAGGCCGACGATGATCGGCTTCTCGCCGTCGATCGCGTAGCTCAGCGTCAGCCGGCAGACGTCCTTGTTGGAGCCCTGCGGGTTGATGGTCAGGGTGTAGGGCTTCTCGACCAGCGTGCCGACATAGGTGCCTTCGCGCTTGTTCTTCTTGTAGCCGAGCGAGCCGGCCAGTTGGTCGAAGTTCCCGCCCTTCACCAGCGGCTTACAGACGCGGTTGATGACGTCGATGATCTGGCCTTCGGCGCCGGTGGTCGGCAGCACGTAGGTCTTTTCCTCGGCGGCGGGAGCCGGCTCGGCGGCCGCGGCTTCCGGCGCCGGCGCGGCGGGCGCGGCCTCGGGCGCGGGCTGGGCGTTGGCCGCCGTGGCGAGGCCGGCGAGAGCAATCAGACTGACGATGGCGGTGCGCATGGCGGGATCCCCTAACTAGACGTGCCGCATAACACTCGAAACTGGCCGGTCCTCGCAACCCCCCAGACGAGGAGCAAGAGACTAGCGGAGCAATTGGACCGATCCGAGGCGGATTTTGCGGGCGCGGCGCAGGCACAACCGCGCGCCACTCGAATGAAAAGGCCCCGAGCCTCTCGGCGTCGGGGCCTTCTGCTGTTCTTTAGGCCGCCACTTCCGAGGCCTGTTCGGCCAGGATGGTGAGGCCGTCCGGCGTCACGTCGGCGAAGCCGCCTTCGATGGCGAAGACCTTCACGGCGCCGCCGCTATAGACCTTCACCTGCCCGACCTTCAGCGTGGTCATGAACGGCGCGTGATCGGCCAGCACGCCGAAGTCGCCTTCCGTGCCCGGGGCGTCGACCTGGTCGACATCCCCCGAGAACAGTTCGCGCTCCGGCGAGACCAGCGAGAAGTGAAGCTTCCCAGCCATGATCCTTAGGCTTCCGCGGCCAGCTTTTCGGCCTTGGCCACCGCGTCTTCGATGGTGCCGACGTTGTAGAAGGCCGCTTCCGGCAGGTGGTCGTACTCGCCGTCGACCACCGCCTTGAACGAGCGGATGGTGTCTTCCAGCGAAACGAAGATGCCCGGCATGTTGGTGAACTGCTCGGCCACGTGGAACGGCTGGCTGAGGAACTTCTGGATCTTCCGGGCGCGGGCCACGGTCAGCTTGTCCTCTTCCGACAGCTCGTCCATGCCCAGGATGGCGATGATGTCCTTCAGGGCCTTGTAGGCCTGCAGGGTTTCCTGGACGCGGCGAGCCACGGCGTAGTGTTCGTCGCCGATCACCAGCGGGTCCATGATCCGCGAGGTCGAGTCCAGCGGGTCCACGGCCGGGAAGATGGCCTGGGCGGCGATGTCGCGCGACAGAACGGTGGTGGCGTCCAGGTGGGCGAACGAGGCGGCCGGGGCCGGGTCGGTCAGGTCGTCGGCGGGAACGTAGATGGCCTGGACCGAGGTGATCGAACCCTTGGAGGTCGAGGTGATGCGCTCCTGCAGGTTGCCCATCTCGGTGGCCAGGGTCGGCTGATAGCCCACGGCCGAGGGGATGCGGCCCAGCAGCGCCGACACTTCCGAGCCGGCCTGGGTGAAGCGGAAGATGTTGTCGATGAAGAGGAGCACGTCCTTGCCCTCTTGGTCGCGGAAGTACTCGGCCTGGGCCAGGCCGGTCAGCGCGACCCGGGCGCGGGCGCCGGGGGGCTCGTTCATCTGGCCGTAGACCAGGGTGCAACGGCTGTCGCCGCCGCCGCCGGGCTGGTTCACGTTCGACTCGATCATCTCGTGATAGAGGTCGTTGCCTTCGCGGGTGCGCTCACCCACGCCGGCCAGCACGGAGTAACCGCCGTAGGCCTTGGCGATGTTGTTGATCAGCTCCTGCATGGTCACGGTCTTGCCGACGCCCGCGCCGCCGAACAGGCCGATCTTGCCGCCCTTGGTGTAGGGGCAGAGCAGGTCGATGACCTTGATGCCGGTGACGAGCACTTCGGCCGCCGTCGACTGCTCGGCGAAGCTCGGGGCTTCCCGGTGGATCGGGGCGTAGAACTGGGTGTTGATCGGGCCGGCTTCGTCGATCGGGTCGCCGATGACGTTCATGATGCGGCCCAGGGTCGCCGGGCCGACCGGCACGGTGATGCTGCGGCCGGTGTCGGTCACGGGCTGGCCGCGGGTCAGGCCCTCGGTGGTGTCCATGGCGATCGTGCGGACGGTGTTCTCGCCCAGATGCTGGGCGACTTCCAGCACCAGGCGGAACGGCGCGCCGGTCCGCTGGTCGGTATTGCTGGTCTCCAGCGCGTTCATGATCGCCGGCAGGTGGCCTTCGAACTCGACGTCGACGACGGCGCCGATGATCTGCGAGATGCGGCCGGTGGCGACGCCGGCGACGGCGGCCGGAGCGGCGGTCGTCTTCTTGGCGGCGGCGGGAGCCTTCGGAGCAGCAGCCTTCGGCGCGGCCTTGGCGGCGGCGGCCTTCGGCGCGGCGGCCGCCTTCGGGGCGGCGGGCTTCTTGGCGGGAGCCTTGGGGGTCGTAGCCATGGGTTCGGACTCTTTCGGGTTAGAGCGCTTCGGCGCCGGAGATGATCTCGATCAGCTCCTTGGTGATCTGCGCCTGGCGTGAACGGTTGTATTGCAGGGTCATGCTGGCGATCATGTCGCCGGCGTTGCGGGTGGCGTTGTCCATCGCCGTCATCTGCGAGGCGTAGAACCCGGCCTGGTTCTCGAGCATGGCCGACAGCACCTGAACGGTCAGGTTCCGCGGCAGCAGGGTTTCGAGGATTTCCTCTTCGCCCGGCTCGTACTCGTAGGCCGCGCCCTTCAGGTCGACGGTCGCGCCGCCCTCCTGAACCTGGGCGGGGATGAGCTGGGTCAGGGTCGGAACCTGCGACACAACCGATTTGAAGCGGCTGAACGCGAGGGTCACGACGTCGACCTGGCCGGCTTCGAACAGCTCGGTGATCTTGTCGGCCACCGGCTGGGCGCTCGCCATCGACGGAACGCCGGCCTCGAAGAAGGCCACGATCTTGTCGCCGTACTGACGCTTGAGCTGGTCGCGGGCCTTCTTGCCGACGACCAGGATCTTCACGTCCTTGCCCTGGCCGGTCAGCTCGTTGATCCGCTCGCGCGCGGCGCGGATGATCGAGGTGTTGAAGCCCCCGGCCATGCCGCGGTCCGAGCTCGCCACGACCACCAGATGGCGGTCGCTGCGGCCGGTGCCGACCAGCAGCCTGGGGGCGCCGTCGCCCGACACCCCGGCCGCCAGGTTGGCGATGACCGAAGCCATGCGCTGGGCGTAGGGCCGGGCGTTTTGCGCAGCGTCCTGCGAGCGGCGAAGCTTCGCCGCCGCCACCATCTGCATCGCCTTCGTGATCTTCTGCGTGGCTTTCACGCTTCCGATCCGATTGCGCATCTCCTTGAGGCTGGCCATCTCCTAAAAGCCCCGCTGACTTACGCGAAGCTCTTGGTGAAGGCTTCGAGAGCTTCCTTCAGCTTGGCCTCGGTGTCCGCCTTCAGCTCCTTGCTGGTGCGGATGGTGTCCAGGATGTCCTGGTGCTTGGAGTGCAGGCGGCCCAGCAGTTCGGCCTCATAGCGGCCGACGTCGGCGGTCGCCACGCCGTCGAGGTAGCCGCGGGTGCCGGCGTAGATCACCGCCACCTGCTCTTCGACCTTCAGCGGCGAGTACTGGGGCTGCTTCAGCAGCTCGGTCAGGCGCTCGCCGCGCGCCAGTTGGCGCTGGGTGGTGACGTCGAGGTCCGAACCGAACTTCGCGAAGGCGGCCATTTCCCGATACTGGGCCAGCTCGCCCTTGATCGGGCCCGAGGCCTGCTTCATCGCCTTGATCTGGGCCGAGGAGCCCACGCGGCTGACGGAGATGCCGACGTTCACGGCCGGGCGGATGCCCTGGAAGAACAGGTCGGTTTCCAGGAAGATCTGGCCGTCGGTGATCGAGATCACGTTGGTCGGGATGTAGGCCGACACGTCGTTGGCCTGGGTTTCGATGACCGGCAGCGCCGTCAGCGAGCCCGAGCCGTTGTCTTCGTTCAGCTTCGCGGCGCGCTCCAGCAGGCGGCTATGCAGATAGAAGACGTCGCCCGGATAGGCTTCGCGGCCCGGCGGGCGGCGCAGCAGCAGCGACATCTGGCGATAGGCGACGGCCTGCTTGGAAAGGTCGTCGTAGATGATGACGGCGTGCATGCCGTTGTCGCGGAACCACTCGCCCATGGCGCAGCCCGCGAACGGGGCGAGGAACTGCAGCGGGGCCGGTTCCGAGGCGGTCGCCGAGACGACGATGGTGTATTCCAGCGCGCCGCGCTCTTCGAGCGTCTTGACGATCTGGGCGACGGTCGAGCGCTTCTGGCCGATGGCGACGTAGATGCAGTAGAGCTTGGCGCTCTCGTCATCGCCTTCGTTGATCGACTTCTGGTTCAGGATGGTGTCGATCGCCACGGCGGTCTTGCCGGTCTGACGGTCGCCGATGATCAGTTCGCGCTGGCCGCGGCCGACCGGGATCAGCGAGTCGATGGCCTTCAGGCCGGTCTGCACCGGCTCGTGCACCGACTTGCGCGGGATGATGCCCGGTGCCTTCACGTCCACGCGGCGGCGCTCGGCCACGTTCTGGATCGGGCCCTTGCCGTCGATCGGCTCGCCCAGCGGGTTGACGACGCGGCCCAGCAGGCCCTTGCCGACCGGCACGTCCACGATTTCCGACAGGCGGCGGACTTCGTCGCCTTCCGAGATGGCGCGGTCTTCGCCGAAGATCACGACCCCGACGTTGTCCTTTTCCAGGTTCAGGGCCATGCCCTTCACGCCGGCCTTGGGGAACTCGACCATTTCGCCCGACTGGACGTTGTCGAGGCCGAAGACGCGGGCGATGCCGTCACCGACGGACAGAACCGAACCGACGTCCGAGACGTCGGCTTCTTCGCCGAAATTGGCGATCTGCGACTTGAGGATGGCCGAAATTTCGGCGGCGCGGATGTCCATGGGCTTACGCTCTCTTCAGGGCGAACTTGAGGGAGTCGAGCTTCGAACGCAGCGAAGCATCGAACAGACGGGAACCGACCTGCACCTTGATCCCGCCCAGGAGGGCCGGATCGACGCGGGTCTCGATTTCGGGGTCTTTGCCGAGCGCGGTTCGCAACGCGGCGGCGACGCCCTTGGATTGAGCCGGGGTCAGCGGCACGGCCGTGGTCACCTGGGCCGAGACCGCGCCACGCGCGCTCGCCGCCAGGCTTTCGAAGGCCGTGATCACCGCGAGCAAGGCCGAGGCGCGGCCGTTGGCGGCCAGCAGTCCCAGGAACTTGCGGGTGGTGGGATCAAGCTTCGCCTTCACGCCAAGGGCGGCCAAGGCCTTGCCCTTGTCGTCGGCGCTGAACGCCGGCGAGGCCAGCAAGGTCCGCAGATCCTTGCTGTCGGCGCTCATTCTTTTCAGCGCCTTGAGGTCGGCCTCGACGGCCGACAATTTCTTTTCATCGTTCGCGAGATCGAACAGGGCTTGTGCATATCTGCCGCCCACATTCGAAGCCTTGGAATCGTCCGCCACTTATTTTGTCCGCCCGGTGCGCGCAAAAGGCCGCGGCGAAGAAATCTCCACTGCGACCCTAAAGGCTTGAAAGCGCTTGGAAAAGCACAATGGCCATCGAGACTGGAAAAGCCCCTGGCCCGAAGCCGCGCGCCTGATAGCACGCGATTTTCGGCGTCGCAACCAAACCGGCCGCGACACCTTGTATTATCTGGCCTTCACCCTACGGAACACGGCGGCCCCGGTAGCCAGCACCGCGCCCTCCCCGTTCAGCACGCGGCCATAGGCGAACACTAGGGTGCGGGTCGCCCGGTCCACCCCCGCCTCGACGTTCACCGCCGCGCCCGGCTGGGCGGCCAGGCCATAGTCGATGGTCAGGGAGACGGGTTCGGCGTCCGGCCCGGCGGCCTGGGCCAGGGCGGGTTCGAGCAGGCCCGCGAGCGCCGCGGGGCCTTCGGGGAAAATGGTCTGTCTGGAAATCACGTCGTCGGTCATGGCGGCCGGTCATAAGCGCCGCGTCGGCCGGGGCCAAGCGCCCAAGGCCATGCGCACATAGAAAGACGGGCGCCGGAGCATGGCTTCCGGCGCCCGAGTTACAGGCTCGACTAGACTAGCGGCTGGGAGGCGCGCCTAGATTTGCGCGAACCTGGGTTCCTGCCAGCCTTAGCGGCCGGCGACCTGCTGGGCCGGCAGCGCCGCGGTGTTGCACTGCTCGAGCTTGGCCGCTTCCAGTTGCTTGCGCGCGCCGCCGAACGAGACGACCGCGCCGACGTTCTTGGCCACTTCCTTGCAGGTCGTGGCGCCGTAGGTGCGCGATGACGGCGCCGCCGCCAGGCAGGTGTCGCCTTCACAGAGGAAGACGGCGCCGCCGGCGATGAACTTGGTCTTCTCGGCGACCGGGGTCTGCAGCTTGGCGGTGATCGGGTCGTCGGCCATCGCCGCGCCGGCGGCGAAGGAGACGGACATCATGGCGGCGCAGGCGGCCGCGAGGGTACGGAGCTTCATCGAAAGCCCTCCAGCAATCGGGGAGAAAAGGCGAGTCCTTGCGGGACACGGCTCGGCGCAATCCGGGATTTCCGCAGCCGGTATCCCCACCGGCCGCGCGAGTTGAACTAAGCATCGCTAAGATAACAGTGTTAAGATCATCGGCAACCGCTTTTTTCGCACCGCGGTTATGCGAAAATGTGGGGGTGCAATGGGATAACGTCGTTCCCATGTAAGCGGCCCCCTCCCACGCCCGGTTGCGCCGGGGCGGGCAGCGCGACAGGCGCCCTCCTTTCGAAGCCGAGTGCGCCACGGCGAGCGCCGCCGATCAAACGATGCTTTGGCCGCATGGTTGGTGAGCTGGGCTCACCACGCCGTCAGGCCGCGTCCGGCCGCCAGGCGATCACGCCCTCCGTCCTCGCCCGCACCTCCGGCGGGGCCAGGCAGGTGGCGACGGCCTCGTAGCCGGGGGCGCCGGGACAGGGCGCGACGCGGGTCGGGACGGCGTGGTTGGCCGGGCAGAGAAGGATCGCCTCGTTCGGACCCACGGCCGCGAGATCCAGGATCGAGCTGGAGCGGGTCATCAGGAACAGCGGCGGCCGGCCGGGCGCGCGGCGGCGCAGGTGCGCGATGAGCGCGGCCTGGGCGTCCTCGTCCAGCCCCTGCTCGACCATGTCGACCACCAGCGGCCCGTCGAACTCCAGGCCGACCAGCAGGACGCTCATGGCCTCGCTGGGGCGGGCGCCGTCCTCGACCAGCCAGGCCAGGACCTGCTCGACCCGCGCCTTGAGCTCCCGATCGGCCGCGAGCCGCGCCAACGCCCCCTCCTTGCCGCGATCGAGCCCCAGGAAGCCGCCGCCCGGCAGTTCCTGCGCCAGCCGCATGGCCAGCCGCGTCTTGCCGCTGCCCAGCGGCCCGACGATGTAGGTCAGGGGCGCGATGTCGCGCAGCTCGAACCGCTCCCCGCCCCAGGGCCACGGCAGGTCGAAGGCCACGCTGGGCCCGGCGCCGACCAGCCCCGACAGGTCCCCCGCGGCCGGCGCCTGGCCGCCGGTCAGCCGGGCCCGCATCCCGCGGACCTTCTCCAGCGTCCCGGCCAGATCGCGGGCCTGGCCTTCGAGCGCCGCCTGGTGCGCGGCCAGGGCCGGCTCGAGGTCGCGCGGATCCCCGTCCAGCACCCGCGCCACCTGCGCCAGGCTCAGGCCCAGCGCGCGCAGCACCGCGATCTCGCCCGCCCGCGCCATCTGGCCCGGGCCATAGGCGCGCCAGCCCGCCGCCGTGCGCACCGGCGTCACCAGTCCACGCCGCTCGTAGAGCCGCAGCGCCTTGGCCGACACGCCCAGCCGCCGGGCCGCCTCGGAAGCACTCAGGAATTCAACGGAACCGCTCACGAATCACCTCGCCATCGCTGACCGTCGCCTTCATGGGAGCGGCCCCAGGGGCCGGGTCAAGCGGCGGCGAGGCGTGGAGCGAAGTAGCGATCCCACATCGTATTCCGGAACAGGCCGCCGGGGTCGAACCGACGCTTGGCCGCCAGGAACTCGTCCAGCCGCGGATAGGCGCGATCCAACTGGTCCGCTCGCGCGTGCAGCCGATAGGGCAGATAGAACGAGCCGCCATGCGCCAGCGCAGCGTCGATCAGCCCCTGGGTCATGCCCTTGAAGCCGGCGTCCGCCTCCTGGGTCTTGCGTTGGGAGAATGACATCACCGCCGCGACGCGGTCGCCGGGAGCAAAGGCCATGACGCTGTCCGGATCGGCCCCGACATAGCGCAGGGTGATGTTGAGCAGCTCCCCCTCCGCTTTGGGGATCACCGTGCGACAGGCTTCCAGGAATCCGCTCAGCCGATCCGGCGGCAGAAAATATTCGTGCAGGATGTCGGTGCGGCGCGGATCGCGCTCGGCCAGCACCTCGACCGGGGTGCTGATCAGCCGGCTGCGGGTCGTCGGCCCCTTTTGCAGACCTGGCCCGACCTCGGTCTCCGCATACCAGCGGAACGCCTTCGCCGCGTCCGAACCGATCTGGGCGCGATAGATGCTACGCGTAATCCCGTCGAGCGGATCGCGCTCACCCTCGGCCAGCGGCGCCGGATCGCCTGGCAGCTCCTGATAGGTCACCATCTGGGCCTCTTCCAGAAAACCCTCGCGTCCCACCGACACGCGGCCGTAGGCCATCCTGGTCCTCGCCTCACGCACCGCCTTGTGGAAGGCCGGGCCAAACCTGTCTGCGGTCATCCGGCTGAAGCGCGGCGCCAGCCGGACGTTGCGGACCATCTCGACCTCCAGCTCCATGATCACGCCCAACAGGCCGTAACCGCCCATCGCCAGCCGGAACAGGTCGGCCGCCTCCTCGCGCGAGCAACGAACGATCTCGCCGTCCGCCAGCATCATGGTGATGGCGCGCACCGTCGACCCCATCGGCCCTTGCGGCACTGCCCATCCGTGGACATTGACCGAAAAGGCTCCGCCCAGCGTGAAGTCGCTGTTGGCCTGGGTGACCTTCGGCGCGAAGCCGATCGGGTCAAGCGTGCGGATCACCTGGTTCCAGCGCACGCCCGCGCTGGCGCGATAGGTCTGCGCCTGAGTGTCGGGATCGCACCAGCCCCGATCCAGGGTGATCGCCGTCCCGCCCGCGGCAAGGCTCTGTCCGCCCATGGAGTGCCGCGCGCCGCCGACGCAGACCGGCCGACCGGCGGCCCTGGCGTCGCCGAGTTCGCGCCGAAGCAGATCCTCAAGACTCCGCTCGCGGCCGCCCGGCCGCCAATGGCGTTTCACGCGTGTCGGACTGAGGCCGCTCGCATCGTTCAGCGCAAGCCCGATCCCGGACTCCGCTGCGGGCTTGCTGCACCCATGGCTCGCCAGCGCCGCCGCCGTCACGCCCAGCGCGCTGCGCCGCGAAAGGTTTTGCATGTAGTCTCGCCCGCGAAACACCACCTAAGCTTGAGCATTGCGCCGCCTGGTCGCGATCGGCAAGCCTCGGCGGCGACGGCGGACAGCCGACCCCTTGAGCGAGACCGATAGCCAAGCTTGTTCACCTCCCATCAATCATGTCGCGCATTTGGTGCGTCTAGGTTATCTCTCCGCGTCGGGGCGGGTAATCGGCGAACTCTTTAGGACGACACATGGCCAAGTCAGGACCGGGCCCTCGCCGGCCGGCCCAGCGCACCCCGTTGCAGGCGCTTCTCTACTGGACCGCGGTCCTGGGCGTCTGGGGGCTGATCTTCGTGGTCGCCTTCTTCGCCGTGTTCGCGGTCGACCTGCCCGACACCTCCAAGCTCTATGACGTCCAGCGCCAGCCCTCGGTGTCGTACCTCGACCAGTCCGGCGCGCTCGTCGCCGTGCGCGGCAGCCAGAACACCCCGCCGGTCGATCTCGACACGCTGCCGGCCTATGTGCCCAAGGCGTTCATCGCCATCGAGGACCGCTGGTTCTACTGGCACCCCGGGTTCAACCCGTGGGGCATCCTGCGCTCGCAGATCTACAACATGCAGAACAAGGGCGGCCCGCTGCGCGGCGGCTCGACCATCACCCAGCAACTGGCCCGCAACCTCTTCCTGACCCCCAGCCAGAACTACCGGCGCAAGGCCCAGGAGCTGATCCTGGCCATGTGGCTGGAGGCCAAGTTCTCCAAGAAGGAGATCCTCGCCCTCTACCTGAACCGGGTCTATTTCGGCGGCGGCGCCTATGGGATCGAGGCCGCCTCGCAGCGCTATTTCGGCAAGCCCGCCTCGCAGCTCACCCTGGGGGAAAGCGCCCTGCTGGCCGGCATGATGAAGGGCCCCAGCCGCTATTCGCCGGTCTCGGCCACCGACCGCGCCGAGCGCCGCGCCACCATCGTGCTGGACGAGATGGTCCGCATCGGCGCGATCACCCCGGCCGAACGCGACGCGGCCTTCAAGACCCCGGTGCGGGTCAACCCGACCCTGGCCAACCAGCGCGCCCAGTACTTCACCGACTGGGTCGACGACCAGGTCCGCAGCCTGGTCGGCGAGCCGACCGAGGACCTGGTGGTCGAGACCACCCTCGACCTGCCGATCCAGACCGCCGCCGAGCAGGCGATCCGCAAGGGCGTGGAGACCGGCAAGGCCCAGGGGGTCGAGCAGGGCGCCCTGGTCGCCATCGACGGCGAGGGCCGCATCCGCGCCTATGTCGGCGGCGTCAGCTACGCCGACAGCCAGTTCGACCGCGCCACCACCGCCCGCCGCCAGGCCGGCTCGGCGTTCAAGCCGTTCGTCTATCTGGCGGCCATGGAGGCCGGCCGCACGCCCGGCGACATGGTGGTCGACGAGCCGATCAGGATCGGGACCTGGTCGCCGCGGAACTACACCAACGACTTTCGCGGGCCGATGACGCTGCAGACCGCGCTGGCCCAGTCGATCAACACCGTCGCCGCGCGGCTGGCCAACGACGTCGGCACCGGCAACGTCGCCGCCGCCGCCCGCCGCCTGGGCGTCAACTCCCACATCCAGCTCGACCCTTCGATGGCGCTGGGCGCGGTCGAGGTCAGCCCCCTGGAGATGGCCCAGGCCTACGCCCCGTTCGCCAACGGCGGCTTCCTGGCCAAGGGCTACGGCATCCAGCGCATCCGCACCGCCGGCGGCAAGATCCTCTACGACCACAGCGTCGCCAGGACCGAGCGCACCCAGGTCGTCGGCACGCCGGCCCTGCAGTACATGAACCAGATGATGCGCCAGGTGGTGACCAGCGGCACCGGGACCCGCGCCAGGGTTCCCGGCTACGACCTGGCCGGCAAGACCGGCACCACCAGCGATTACCGCGACGCCTGGTTCGTCGGCTACACCGGCGGCTTCGTCACTGCGGTCTGGGTCGGCAAGGACGACAACAAGCCGATGAAGCGGGTGAGCGGCGGCGGCGCCCCGGCCGGCATCTGGCGCGACTTCATGGGCCAGGCCCTGCCGCGCCTGAAGGTCCAGGCCATTCCCGGCGGGACCTATACGCCGCCCGCCCCCAGCGACCCGATCGGCGACCTGGTGGACGGCATCGCCGACGCGATCGGGATCGGCGGGCCGCCCGCGGCCCAGCCGCAGGCGCCGCAGCCGAAGGTCCCGGTCGACGACATCCCGTTCTAGATCGGCGGGCTAGATCGGCGGCGCGTCGATCACCTCGGCCGTGGCCGTGGCCGGGGCGGCCTCCGGGGCCTCCAGCAACGTCTCGATGGTCTGGGGCGGCGGCGCGGCCGGCGGCGGGCCGAATGGGATCGCCTGGGGCGGATTGCGCTTCAGCGCCGTGGCCATGAACCCGCGCCACAGCTCGGCCGGGGCGCCGCCGCCGGTGATCCGCCGCATCGGCGCGCCGTTGTCGTCGCCCATCCAGACCACCGTGACGAAGCCGCCGGTGTAGCCGGCGAACCAGGCGTCCTTGTAGTCGCTGGTGGTGCCGGTCTTGCCGGCCAGGTCGTAGCCCGGGATCTTCGCCCGCGTCCCGGTGCCGGCCGCGACCACGCCGCGCAGCATGCGGTTGAGGTCGCTCAGCGCCGGATTGCCGATCACGTTCACCGCCGCGCCCGCCTTGCGCTGATAGAGCACCTGGCCGCCGACGCTGCGGATGCGCTCGATGCCATAGGCCTGGACCCGGTCGCCGCCGTTGGCGAACGCGCCATAGGCCTGGGCCATCTCCAGCGGCGAGACCAGGCTGGTGCCCAGCGCCATGGCCGGGTCGGTGTTCACCGCCGAGACGATCCCCAGCCGCCTGGCCGTGGCCGCCACATTGCCGCGCCCGACCTCGTCGGCCAGCCGCACGGCGACGGTGTTGGTCGACTGCGCCACCGCCTGTTCCAGGGTCAGGGTCCCGGCATAGGTGTCGCTGTAGTTCTGCGGCGACCAGGCGCCGATGGTGATCGGCTCGTCGACCACGGTCATGTCCGGCGTGCGCCCCGCCTCCAGGGCGGTCAGGTAGACGAACGGCTTCCAGGCCGAGCCCGCCTGGCGCCGGGCGGTGACCGCGCGGTTGTAGGGCGCGGCGACATAGTCGATCCCGCCGACCATGGCCCGCACCCGGCCCTGGCCGTCCAGCGCCACCAGCGCCGCCTGGCTGACGTTCTGGGCCTTGTAGCGCTCGACCACCGCCCGCGCCGTCCCGGCGGCCGCGACCTCCAGCTCCATGTCCAGGGTCGTCTCGACGATGATGTCCTGCTTGGGCGCGCCGACCAGTTGGCGGCGCTGGCCGTCCAGCCAGTCGATGAAGTAGTTGGCCGATGAGCTGTAGGCCCCGCCCGCCAGCTTCAGCGGCTGGGCCATGGCCTGCTTGCGCTGGGCCGGGGTGATCGCGCCGGTCTCGACCATGGCGGCCAGCACCAGGTCGGCGCGGGCCGCCGCGTTCTGCGGCGCCTCGATCGGATTGTAGTTGGTCGGCGACTTCAGCACCCCGGCCAGGGTGGCGGCCTCGCGCAGGCTCAGCCTGGCCGCGCTCTTGCCGAAATAGCGCCGCGAGGCCTGCTCGATCCCATAGGCCCCCGAGCCGAAATAGACCCGGCTGAGATAGAGCCCCAGGATCTGCTTCTTCGAATAGGTCCGCTCCAACTGGACGGCGTACATCACCTCCTTGGCCTTGCGCTCCATGGTCTGGTCGGAGGTCAGGAACAGGTTGCGCGCCAGTTGCTGGGTGATGGTCGAGGCGCCCTGCGCCGCGCGGCCCTGCTCGGCGTTGACCACGATGGCCCGCGCGATGCCCATCGGATCGAACCCGCCGTGCTCGTAGAAGCGCCGGTCCTCGATGGCGACGAAGGCGGCGGGGACATAGGCGGGCAGCTTGGCCGTGTCGACCGGCGGCCCATAGCGGCCGCCCCGCACCCCCAGCACCGCGCCAGCGCGGTCGACATAGACCACCTGCGCCTCGCGCTTGATCGGCGGCAGCGGCGGCAGTTCGGGCGCAGTCAGCGACAGCGCCGCGGCGAGCGCGAAGGAGATCAAGTCTTAAGGCTCCGGCGGCCGCACGCGCGGCCATGGCTCCTTCTCCCCCCGGTTCGGGGTGGAACCAAGATAATTCGCGGTAATGGTCGCGTCCCGACGACGCCGTCCTCGGAGACCTAACAGCCCCAAAAGCTCAACTGACTTGATGACACCTGTTTTTCTCCGGTGGCGGTTGGCGCAAGCTGCTCGGCGGATTTTGAAACACCAGTGCGCCTTTGGCGCGTTTGTCGCGGGTCTCCTCCCCGTGTCATCCCGGAAAGCCCGCAGGGCTTGTCCGGGACCCATTCGCGCCGCGCCTGACGAATGAGGCGCGGCCCCGCCCCAAAAACTCAACGGACACGAGACATCCCTACCGCCCGAACGCGTGCAGCCGCGCGCCCTCGGCCCGCAGCCAGGCGCGGTGCGGCTTCTCGTCCCCGACCAGGGCGCCGACATGGGCCCAGAACTTCGGGCCGTGGTTCAGCTCCAGCAGATGGGCGCATTCGTGGGCGGCGACATAGTCGGCGACCTCGAACGGGGCCAGGGCCAGCCGCCAGGAATAGCGGATCGCCGCCGGCTTGCCGGGCAGTCCCGGCCGGCAGGAGCCCCAGCGCGCGCGGGCGTCCATCATGGTCACGCTGGGCAGCCTGGCCCCCAGCCGGTCGCAGTGAAAGGTCGTGCGCTCGGTGAAGACGCGCAGCGCCTCGCGCTTGATGATCCTGATCACGGCGTTGGCGAAGGTCGCCCCCTCGCCGCGGGCGCTGATCCGCATCGGCGCCGCGTCGGTGGCGGCGTGCAGCCGGGCCGGCCTGTCGCTGGCCTCCAGCCGGCACGGCGTCCCGAACAGGCTGATGGTCATGCCCGGCGCGATGGGCTGGCCCTGCGGCAGCTCGGCCAGCCGCTCGGCGATCCAGGAGGCGCGGTCGCGCGCGAAGGCCGCCGCCTCGGGCAGCCGCCGCTGCGAGGGCGCGGTGGCGATGATCTCACGCTTCGTGCGGTCGAGGCGCAGCGAGATCCGCCGCGCGCGGCTGTGAACCTTCAGGCGGACCGTGGCGCCGGCCACCTCCAGCCGGTCGCCGTCCGCCAGCGAGCGGCCGAAGAGACTCATGGCGCCAGCCTAGGCTGCGTCGCGGGCCTTTTCGATAGCGCCTTCCATGCGGCGGATGAACGCGCGCACCCGCGGATAGATCTCCTCGCGGAAGCGGCGGCCGTTGAACACCCCGTAGTGGCCCACATGCGGCTGCACATAGTCCTCCTTGAAGTCGTCCGACAGCCCGGTGCACAGCGCATGCGCCGCCTGGGTCTGGCCGATGCCGGAGATGTCGTCGTTCTCGCCCTCGACGGTCAGCAGGCCGATGTCGTTGATCGAGCCCGGCTGGATCGGCCGGCCGCGATGCGCCAGCTCGCCCTTCGGCAGCAGGTACTGCTGGAACACGTAGTCGATGGTCTGGAGATAGAATTCTTCCGGCAGGTCCAGCACCGACAGGTACTCGTCGTAGAACTCCAGGTGCTTCTCGGCCGCGTCGCCGTCGCCCTTCATCAGGTCCTCCAGGTAGCGCCGGTGCGCGTCCTGGTGCTTTTCGGCGTTCATCGACATGAACGAATAGAGCTGCACGAAGCCCGGATAGACGCGCCGCCCCATGCCCGGATAGGGCGCCGGCACGGTGTCGATCATGGTCGACTTGAACCAGGCGAACGGCTTTTCCTCGGCCAGCTTGTTGGTCACCGTCGGCGATAGCCGCGCATCGATCGGCGAGCCCATGATGGTCATGGTCCCGGGGCGGCAGTCCTCGCCGTCCTCGGCCATCAGCGAGGCGGCCGCCAGCACCGCCGGGCCCGGCTGGCAGACGGCGACCACGTGCGGGCGCGGGCCCATCTGGCGCAGCATGTCGCGGACGTGGTCGACGAAATCGTGGAAGTCGAAGCGGCCTTCCATCACCGGCACGTCGCGGGCGTTCGACCAGTCGGTGATGAACACCTCGTGGTCCTGCAGGAAGGCCTCGACCGTGCCGCGCAGCAGCGTCGCATAGTGGCCCGACAGCGGCGCGACGATCAGCACCGCCGGCTCCAGCTCGCGGCGCCCGGCCCGGCGCATGTCGGCCATGTCGCGGTTGAAGTGGATCAGCTTCACCCACGGCGTCGACCACACCTCGGTCGGCCGCACCCGCACGTTCTCGCCCTCGATCCGGACGGAATCGACGTTCCAGTCCGGCCGGCCATAGCGGCGGGTCAGGTTGGCGAACAGGTCCGAACCGGCGAACAGCCGCCGCCCCAGATCGGAGTCCTTGGCCGGATTGAGCGGCGACGACCAGAAGTCTCGCGTGGCCCGCGCGGCCCAGCGCAGCGGGGTGGAGGCGTAATAGCCGGCCTCATAGAGCGTGTAGAGCATCGCCGAGTCCTCATTGCTGCGGCGCAGCATAGCACGGCGAAGATTAAGGGAGTCCAGTGGAAAGCCGCTCGAAAACGCGACAAGGTGAAGCTGGCGACGCTCAAGCCGCTGTCGGGGATGACGACCGATGCGCACGATCTGGCCCTGGGCGATCTTGCTGGCGGCGGCCGCCGCCTTGCTGGCCGGCTGCATGAGCCCGCCGGCGCGACCGGCGCCCGAGGGCGTCCGGCTGACCCCGCTCCGCACGATTTCCACGCTCGAAGCCAAGATCCTGCTGCGCCTGACGGGCGTGCGCGCATCCGTCGCCTACCCGGTGGACTGCTATCGCATGGAGTATCCGGCGAGCGACGGGAACGGCGGAACGGTCCGGCTCAGCGGCCTCCTGGCGCTGCCGCGCGGCGCGCCCGCCCGCCGGCTGGTGAGCTTCCAGCACGGCACCGCCACCACGCGCACGGCCGTGCCCTCGAAGCCCGACGGCACGGGCCTGGCCGCGGCCGTCGTCTTCGCCGGCGCCGGATACATGCTGATCGCGCCCGACTATCCGGGCATGGGAACCGCGCCCGGCCGGCATCCCTACTATGTGGCCCAGGCCATCGGCCCTTCCGTCACCGCCATGATCGAGGCGGCCGGGCGGCTGGAAGGCGCGCCGGCCGCGCCGGTGTTCCTGGCCGGCTTCTCGGAAGGCGGCTGGGCCACGCTCGCCGCCCTGCGCATGCTCGAGGACGAAGGCCGGCCGGTCCTGGGCGCGGCGGCCGTCGCCGGCGCCTACGACCTGCGGCGCATCTCGCTGCCAGCGGCGATGAAGGGCGGCGCCCCGGCGCACTCGCTCTATCTGGCCTATCTCGCCTGGGGCTACGCCGACCACTATGGCCGCCCGCTGGACAGCGTCCTGACCCCCGCCTACGCCGAACGGGTCGAGCGGCTGTTCAGCGGCACCCCGCCCAAGCAGATCATGGCGGAGCTGCCGAAGGACCCCCGGGCGATGTTCGACCCCGCCCTGCTGCAGGCCTTCGACCATGACCGGCCGCACTGGTTCCTGGACGCCGTCGCCGCCAACGACCTGACCGACCTGACGCCGCGCGCGCCGGTGCGGCTCTACTACGGATCGGCGGACCTCGACGTCGTCCCGGAGGAATCGCTCGCCGCCGCCCGATCCATGCGCGCCCGGGGCGGCAAGGTGAGCGCCGTCGACGTCGGGCCGGTCGGCCATGATCCGTCCATGCTGTCCGCCGCGCCGCTCATCGTCGCGTGGCTTCGCGAGCTGGAGGCCGCCGCCGGCGGCTGAAAGGTCCCTAGCGCATCGCGTCGGCGATCTGGCGCGCGGTTTCCTCCGGCGAGATGCCATAGGGCAGCACCCGGTCGAACTGCCCCTTGGGGTTCATCAGATAGGCCGGGGTCGAGTGGTCGATCAGGTAGTCCGAGCCCTCGCCGTTCTTCTTGTAATAGACGCGATAGGCCTTGGCCGCGGCCGCCACCTGCTCGGGGGCGCCGGTCAGGCCGATGGTCCCCTTCGGGAACACCTCGTTGGAGAGATAGGCCTTCAGTTGCTCGGGCGTGTCGCGCTCGGGATCGACCGAGATGAACACCACCTGCAGCCTGTCGGCCTTGGGACCCAGTTGCTGCTGGGCCGCGCCCAGGACCTGCATGGTCGTCGGGCAGACGTCCGGGCAGTAGGTGAAGCCGAAGAACACCGCCGACCATTTGCCCTTCAGGATCTTCTCGTCCACCGGCTTGCCGTCCTGGTCGACCAGTTGGAACGGGCCGCCGACCAGCGCCGCGCCCGAGCCGCGGGCGGCCGGGCCCTGGCCGTCGAACACGCCCGCGCGCCAGGCCAGCGCGCCCATCAGGACGAGGCCGACGACGCAGGCGGCGATGAGGATCAGGTTGCGGCGGGACATGGGCAGACCTTTGGGGCTCGTCAGGCGCGACGTTAGGCGCGATGCTCGCGGCATAATGGCGTCCATCCGGAACCCGTCGCCGTCGCAGCCGTCGCGCGGTCTCGATAGGCAAACGACCGATCCTGCGCAAGGCGTCGCCGACCTCGGCGTGGCCGGCTGGGGGGTCGAAGGCTGGAACCTGGCCGGGACCCGCGGCGGCCGTCTGCGCATGCGCACCCTGGTCACCCTGCGCTGGATGATCATCGCCGGCGAGCTGCTGGTCTTCGCCCTCGGCGGCCTGCTGCTCGGCTTCGACGCGCCCTACACCCTCTGCTTCACGGTGATCGGCGCCTCGGCCTGGGTGAACCTGCTGACCGGCGTCGCCTCCCCCGGCCAGCGGCTGATCGGCGGCTGGGAGGCGGTGGCCCAGCTCGGCTTCGACATCGGCCAGATCTCGCTGCTGCTGTTCCTGACCGGCGGCGCCGCCAACCCCTTCATCCTGATGCTGCTGGCGCCGGTGACCCTGGGCGCGGCGACCCTCGCCCCGCGCTCGGTGAACCTGCTGGCCGGCCTGGCGATCGCCGCCTCGGTGCTGCTGGCCTTCGTGCACGCGCCGCTGCCGGGGCTGAACGGCGTCTACGCCGAGCTGCCGATGGCGTTCATGATCGGCTGCGCCATCGCCAACATCGCCGGGATCATCGTCATCGCCGGCACCGTCCGCCAGGCGGCCGAGGAGTCCTCGCGCATGGCCCTGGCGTTCGACGTCACCCAGGCGGTGCTGGCGCGCGAGCAGCGGCTGTCGGCCCTGGGCGCCCTGGCCGCCGCCGCCGCCCACGAGCTGGGCACGCCGCTGGCGACCATCTCCATCGTCTCCAAGGAGCTGGCCCGCGAGGCGCCCACCGCCAGCGTCAAGGAGGACGCCGACCTGCTGATCGCCCAGGCCGAGCGCTGCGGCGAGATCCTCCGGCGCCTGACCGACGCCCCGGCCGCCGCCTCCGACGAGGTGCACGAGCGGATGAGCCTGCTGCAGTTGGTCCATGAGGTGATCGAGCCCCAGGCCGACGTGAAGGGCGTGCGGGTCGAGGCCATCGTCTCCGGCGCCCCCGGCGTCGCGGCCCCCGACATCTGGCGCATGCCCGAGGTGCTGCACGCCATGACCTCGTTCGTCGAGAACGCCATCGACTTCGCCGAATCCGAGGTGCTGGTCACCGTGCGCTTCGACGCCGAGAACGTCGGCGTCGAGGTCCGCGACGACGGCCCCGGCTTTCCGCCCGAAGTGCTGTCGAAGCTCGGGGAGCCCTATGTCACCAGCCGCCCCGGCGTCGCCGGCGGCCGGACCGGCCATGTCGGCATGGGCCTTGGCTTCTTCATCGCCAAGACCCTGCTGGAACGAACCGGGGCCACAGTGAATTTCCAGAACGGTAGACCGCGCGGCGCCATCGTCGCGGCCCGATGGCCCCGCGCCCGTATCGAAGTGAAGGCCCCCTCAGCGTGAAGACACTTGCGAAGCTGCGCCAAGCAGCGACATGATGCCGCAGGAGCGTGTGAAAAGAACGCCCCTATCGGAGGTTGCGCATGACCGATCTCTCCGCCGATATCGCCGCCCTTCCGGACAGAAGCCTGCTCGTCCTCGATGACGACGCGCCCCTGCGCACGCGCCTGGGCCGCGCGCTGGAGCAACGCGGTTTCGACATCGTCCTGGTGGGCAGCGTCGCCGAGGCCCTGGCGGCGGTGAAGTCCCATCCTCCCGCCTACGCGGTGCTCGACATGCGGCTGGAGGACGGCACCGGCCTGAAGGTCGTCGAAGCCGTGCGCGAGGCCAGGCCCGATTCCAAGGTCGTCATGCTGACCGGCTACGGCAACATCGCCACCGCCGTCGCGGCGGTGAAGTCCGGCGCCATCGACTATCTCTCCAAGCCCGCCGACGCCGACGACGTGGCCCGCGCCCTGCTGGCCCGCAAGGACGAGGCCCCGGCCCCGCCGGAAAACCCGATGAGCGCCGACCGCGTGCGCTGGGAGCATATCCAGCGGGTCTACGAGCTCTGCGGCCACAACGTCTCCGAAACCGCCCGGCGGCTGAACATGCACCGCCGCACCCTGCAGCGCATCCTCGCCAAGCGCGCCCCGCGTTAGCCCTCGAGCTGCACCGCCGCCACGCCCGCCGCCCGCATCGCCGCCAGCCGTCCGAAGGCGATGGTCAGGGCCTTGCGCCGGGCCGGGGCCAGCGGTGTGACCGGGGTCTCGCGCAGCACCGCCCCGCCGAAGCCGTCGCAGACGATCAGCCCCGGCTCCTCGGGCAGGATCTCGCGCGGGAACTCCGGCGCCACGGCGAAGGCGAAGCGGTCGCAATAGGGCAGGTACTCATGCCACTTGCGGTCGACGCGATAGTCCTCGATCCCCGACTTCACCTCGACGATGGCGATCTCGCCCCGGGGCGACAGGGCCATCAGGTCGGCGCGCCGCCCGTTCGGCAGGGTCACTTCGCTGAGCGGCGCATAGCCCAGGTCGACCAGCAGCCGCGCCGCGCCGCGGGTGACGTTGGCGGTGATCTCCGGCCGGGTGACGGTGACGATGGTGACGTCCATGCCGAAACCATGTTCCGGTTTCGTTCGAGGTGCAAGACCCGTCAGTTGCGGGCCGGCAGCGGGAATTCCAGGCGCCCGACGTCGTAGCCGAGCTGCTTCAGCCGCGCGACCGCCTGCGCCTTGACGCCGGCCGGCAGGGTCGGGCGCTGCGACATCAGCCAGACCGAGCGCCCGCCGGGGGTGCCCAGGATCAGCCAGCCCTGGTCGGCGCGGTGGTCGAGCACCCAGTACTCCTGGCGCACCAGGCCGTTGAAGAAGGTCATCTGCAGCTTGGCGTTGGTCGCGGGGTCGAGGACCTTGGCCTTGGCCTTCCACTCGGTCACCGGCGCCGACAGCGAGCCCTTGTGGCAGGCCTGCACCACCGCGAACCCGTCGGCCGCCCGCTGCCAGTCGGACGTGCCGCCCTGGCACCCGGTCTGGATCTTGTTGGGCAGGCGGGCGACCTCGTACCAGCGGCCCATCATCTGGGTCAGCTCGATCTTCTGGGTCGGCGCCGGAGGCGCGGCCATGGCGGACCCCGCGGCGAGGACGAAGGCGAGGACCATGGAGGCAAGGACGCGCATGACTGACGGAATATCTCGTTGGAATCGGCAAGGCCCGCGGAATCTCTCGCGGGCCTCCACACAATATCAACGCAAATTTTGGCCGTTCCGCGGCGGCGGGCGCGCCTATTCCGCCGCCAGGGTCACGTTGGCGGCGATGCGGTCCTTGAAGTTGATCTTCTGGAGGTACTTGATCCCCTCCTCGGCGATGTCGTCGCCGACCATGCGGTCGCCCTCCGCCTTCAGCTCCTCCATGTCGACATACATGCCGTAGAAGGCCCGGGTGCGGTCGGTGATGATCCCGGCGTTCAGCAGGGTCTTGATCAGCACCCGGAAGATGTTGGTGGATTCCTTCATGTCCTCGCGGCGGACGTCGTCCGTGGCGATGGTCTGGATCTCCTCCAGCACCTTGGCCGGATCGAGCCCGAACTCCTCGTAGAGCGCCGTCTGCTCGCTGGGCGAGACCAGGTTGAACAGCAGGATCTGGAAGCAGTGCGCGGCCCAGTCCTCGACGATGTTGTGCTCGGCCTCCGACAGCTTCGGGATGGTGCGGTCGGCCCAGATCTTCCCGAACTTGTGGTGGAAGGCCTCGTCGGTCATCACCAGTTGCATGAGCTGGCGGCCGAGCGGGTCGTTGAGCTTCTGGTAGAAGGTCGCGAAGGCGCCCATGGCCAGGCCCTCGACCAGCATCTGCATGCCGATGATCTTCTTGTAGACCTCGGGGCTGCCGATGATGTCGACCAGCAGGTCCTGCAGCACCTTGCTGCACTGGATCGGCCGGCCCCAGCGGGCCTTGATGTACTTGGCGAAGGCGGTGACGTGCCGCGCCTCCTCGCGGGTCTGGTTGGCGGCGTACTCCTGCGCGCCCTGGTCCAGCAGCACGTGGCAGAGGCTGGCCGACAGGTTCAGCGCCCCCTGCTCGCCGTGCAGGATCGAGGAGAACGAATAGAGCAGCGACTTGTTGACGAACTGCGCCCGCAGCTCGGGCGTGTTCAGCCGTTCCTTCACATAGTCGGTGTGCAGCGCGACGTTCAGATCCTCGCTGATCAGCGGCTGGCTCTGCATGTCCCAGGGCGCCGAGAAGTCGATGTATTTCGGGTCCAGCGGATCCCAGAAGTGGTCGTGCGTCGCCGAGATGATCTTGTCGAACGCCGAGGAGCGGTTGTTGTAGCGGTCGAGGTCGAGCATCGACTCGAAGTCGTCCGGCGCCACCGCGTCGTAGAGGATGTCCTTGGTGATGTTGCCGTCAGCGGCCATGACGTCTCTCCCTGGTTCCTTGGGCGAAACTCCAACATCGATGTTATGCGGGGTCAAAGGAAAATGACGCACCCGTCAGATTTGTAATCTTCCGCCAAAAGCTAGGCCGCGCGCGGCCCCAGCAGGATGATCCCGGCCCCGGCGATGCACACCGCCGCCCCGATCAGGTCCCAGCGGTCGGGCCGCACCCCCTCCACCGCCAGCAGCCAGAGCAGCGAGGCGGCGACATAGACCCCGCCATAGGCCGCATAGGCCCGCCCCGCCGCGGCGGCGTCCACCAGGGTCAGCAACCAGGCGAACAGCATCAGGCTGGCCACGCCCGGCACGATCCACCAGACCGGCTTGCCCTCGCGCAGCCACATCCAGAACGAGAAGCACCCGGCGATCTCGGCCAAGGCGGCGGCGATGTAGACGATGGCGGTCATGAGGGGACATGGCGCCAGCGGGTCCATCCCCGCAACCCCTCGGGTGTCATCAAGTCAGTTGAGTTTTTGGGGCTGTTAGGTCTCTGAGGACGGCGTT
>NZ_DAMABV010000006.1:0-289304 GCF_031984885.1 Phenylobacterium sp. | reverse complement strand
CACCAAAGTCCGCATTGCCGTCCCGCAGCGAATGTCTTCACATGGCGCAGCTTGGCCGCCGCCGCGACGGCTCCGACCAGGGACGACTCGTGGCTAATCTCTCGCGCCGGCTTCGGCTGCGCCGAGCGACCAGCCGCCGCCGAGCGCCTGATAGAGCGCGATGGTGTTGGCCAGTTCGTTTTCGCGAACCTGGACGTCGGCCAGTTGAGCCTCGAAGAGCCGCCGCTCGGCGTCGAGGCGCTCCAGACGCGAAGCGTGTCCGGCCTCGTAGAGCCGGCCCGCCCGATCCGACGCCTCCTGGAGGGCGTCACGCTGCGCGCTCGCGGCCTTGGCCTGCCGCTCGAGCCGCGAGACGCCCTCCAGGGCGTTCTCGGTCTCGGCGAAGGCGTTCAGGACCACTCGCTTGTAGGCCAAGGCGGCCTGGTCGCGCCGCGCGGCCGAAGCGCTCGTCTGTGCCTCCCGGCGCCCGGCGTCGAAGATCGGCGCCAGGACGCTGCCCCCGACGGTCCAAACGGTGATGGGGTCGAACCGCTGGGCGAAGAGCTCGCCGACGGCGGCCGTGAGGCGCACCTGCGGCAGCATGGCGGCCCTGGCCGCGTCCAGGGAGGCGTCGGCCGCGATCAACTGCGACTGCGCCTGGGCGATGTCCGGCCGCCGCTCGAGCAGGGCCGAAGGCAGCCCCGGCGATGGCGCCACGACCACCAGTTGATCAAAGCTCGAGCGCTCCACGCGCCCCGGCGCGGCGCCGGTCAGGAGCCGCAGCGCGTTCTCCTGGCGCCGCACAGCCAGTTCGAGGGCCGGGACGCGCTGGGAGACGGCCTCGAACTCGGCGCGCGCCTGGGCCAGATCGAGTTGGGACAGGTAGCCCGCCTCGGCGCGGCGCGCGATCACCTCAAGGGCGGTTCGACGCGCGGCCAAGGTCTCTCCGGCGATCTGCAGCTGCGCGTCCAGGGAGGCGAGCGAGACGTAGGCGCGAGCGGTGGCGGCGGCCACGGAGAGCGCCACCGCTTCCCGCCCGTAACGGCTGGCCTGCAGGGAAGCCCGCGCGGCCGCGTCGCCCGACCGCAGGCGGCCCCAGAGATCGACCTCGTAAGCCATCCGCAACTCCGGTTGCGCGGCCTCGGTCTCGACGACACGCCCGATGTCGGTCAGGCGCCGCTGGTCCTGAGCGCCGATGGTGAGATCGAGGCTCGGCGCCAGGAGCGAACGAGCCTGCACGGAAAGCGCCTGGGCTTCCCGGACGCGGGCTTCGGCGATCGCAAGGTCGGTGTTGGCGGCCAAGGCGGCCTGGACGGCCGCCGCCAGGTGCGGATCATGGAACGCGGTCCACCAGTCTGCTTCAACCGCGGCCCCCGCCGTCGAGGACACGCGCCATTCGGCGGGGGGCGTGAGCGTTGCGAGCGCTGGCGGGGAGGGCGTCGCGGCGCAGGCCGCCAGGAAAAGCATGGCGAGCGGCGCGGTCAGATAGCGTGCGCGGAACATCAGCGGCCCGCCATCCGGGAGTTCGCCTTGCTGGCGGTGTCCACGCGCGCCACGACCGACATTCCGGGGCGCAGGCGATCCAATCCCTCCTGGTTCGGATCGAGCACGATCTCCACGGGAATGCGCTGGGCGACCTTGGTGAAATTACCCGTGGCGTTCTGGGCCGGCAGCAGGGCGAACTCCGAGCCCGTCGCCGGGGAGAGCTGCTTGACCCGCCCGGTGAAGCGCCGGTCCCCGAGGGCGTCCACCGTGACGCTCGCGGCCTGGCCGATCGCCATCTTGCCGGCCTGCCGCTCCTTGAAGTTGGCGATGATCCAGCGCTCGGGAGGGACCAGGGACACCAGTTGCGTCCCTGCGTTCACGAACTGCCCGCGGCGGGCGCCGACCTGACCGAGCTGGCCGGCGGTCGGGGCGTTCAGGAGCGTGTTGTCGAGATCGATCTGCGCCAGGCGCAGGGTCGCGCGCGCGTTGTCCACGGCCGCCTGCAGACCCTCGCGGGAGACGGCGACCGCCCGGATGTCCTGCTGGGCCGCCTTGCGCGCGGCCTGCGTCTGGCGAAGGCTGGCTTCCGCCGAACGCAGGCTCGCCAGGGCGGCGTCGGCTTCGCGCCGCGAGAGGCTGCCGTCGGCGGCCAGCGGCCCGACCCGGTCCATATCGGCGCGGGCGCGGGCCAGTTGGGCGTCCGCCGCGCCGACCTCGGCCTCGCGGGCCGAGAGGGCCGCATCGCGCGACGCCGCCGCCTGGGTCTGGTTGGCGAGGTCGGCCTCGCGCGCGGCGAGCGTCGCCTTGGCCTGCTCGACTCGCTGGAGGTAGATCCGCTCGTCGATCCGGAACAGCGGTTCGCCGGCGCGAACCTGCTGGAAGTCCTTCACCCGCACGTCGGTGACGTAGCCGCTCACCTGGGGCGAGATCACCGTCACAAGACCGCGGACGTAAGCGTTCTCGGTGCGCTGGGTCGCGCTCGAGAAGGGCGGCAGCTTCCAGGCGTAGAGGATGGCGCAGATCGCGGCGGCGCCGAAGACGAGCGCAAGGACCAGGCCGCGGCGCGAGGGTGTCACGGGGGCTGGGCTGGCGCCGTCCGCGGCGGACGGGGAGTTCTGGATGTCGGTCGTCATGGGGACGCCTCTTAAGACTTACGCGGCCGCGGGAGCGGCGCCGGGCATGGGCAAGGGCGCAGCCTTGAGCTTTGCGCCGAGGGCGAGAAGGGCCGGGATGGAGAAGAGCAGATGGACGATCGCGATCGCCGCGATCGCAAGGAAGACGTCGTTGAACGCAAGGATGTTGGCCTGTTGGGCGACCTGCTGGGCCAGGGGCGACAGGCCCGATCCGGCCAGGAGTCCCGGGTCGGTGACGACCCCCGCCTGGGGCGCGGCCAAGGCTCGGACGGCGGCCGCCACCTGGGGGTCGCCAACTGCGAGCTGCTCCACCAGGTAGGCGGAGTGGTGGTTCGCGCGAAGGATCTGCAGCGTGCCGGCCAGGGTCGGCCCGAGCAGGCCGCCGAGCATCTGAGCGACGCTGAAGGTTACGATGAAGGTGATCACCGAGGCGACGCCGCGAACGAAGAGCAGCAGGAAGCCCACCAGGAACGCCGCGCAGATATACATCGCCCCGGCGAACCCCATGATCGCCTGGCTCAGGAACAGCGAGGCCGGATGAGTCTGCACCGTGGCCTGGGCGTCCATCAGAGCCGCGATCACGATCAGGGCCGGCGCGGCCAGGTCCATGAGCAGTACGAACTTCGGCGAGACGGCGAGCAGAAGGCCGCTGGCCGCGACGCCGGCCAAGACCGCGATGAGAATGACGCCGTTCAGCAACTGCTGCTGTTCGGGGCCCATCCCGACTGCCGCCAGCAGGCCTGGTCCGGCATAGGTCTGCTCGGAGAGCAGGATGCGAACCAGCAGGATCGAGACGGCGAAACGGAGAAAATCGGGCGTCGAGACCCAGCGCGTATCGATCAGCGGGTTTTGGCGGCGGTGCTCGAGCACGGCGGCGGCGAGCAGGCACGCAATGGCGAGCGCCAGCGCCCATCCGATCCACGACGCTTCGAACCACCACTGTATCCGCCCCTGGGCGGCGACCGCGGCCAGCAGCCCGAGACCGCCGGCCATGAGCACGAAGCTTGTCGCGTCCTGAGGCTCGAACACGTGGTAGCGCACGCCGCGCGGCAGCGGCACGGCCAGAACCGCCGCCAGGCATGCCAAAGCCATGCCCGCTTCGAAGATGCACACCAGCGTCCAGTCGTCCAGATCCAGCAGGGCAGGCGAGATCACGCGGGCCAGCGGAAATCCGACTTGCACAAGGCCGATGCCGATGGCGAGCCCCACGAGCCTGCGCTGCGCATCGAACGCCTGCAGCATGTAGAAGATCGTGAAGGTGGTCATGGCCGCGCCCGCGACGCCGCTGACGACGCGTACCGCAAGCGCCCAGGTCGGATCGGCCAGGAGCGCCTGGGCCACGGCCGCGGCGGCGTAGAGCCCCAGGAAGACCTTGACGAAGCTGCCCAGGCCGAACTGCTGACGGTACTTGATCAGCAGCAGGTTCATGGCCACCCCGCCCATCACGTACGCGGCGCTGATCCAGGCGCCTTGCGCCGGCTCGAGGCCCAGCGCGCCCTGGATGGCGGGGAGATTGACAGTGAGCAGCGCGCTTCCGAGCGCGCCGGTCACGCCGAGCAGGAGTCCGACCAGACCGTAGATGAGCCTGGTCCCGGGGGAGAAGTCCGGCGTGGAGGGCGAACCTGGCAGGAGCGGCGCCTCGTGCGGCTTCCATGCCGGGACGTCGCCGATCACCTCTCCGAAGTTGCGCGAAGACCTGGCCATCAGTCGTGTCTCAGCAGGCCGCGGAGCAGGAGGTCGAGCGTGCGCTCGGCGAGGGCTTCGCCCTCGGCGCTCATCACGGGAATGGCGACCAGTCGGAAGGCCAGTACGAGATCGCCGATGGCCAGATCGCCTCGGACGAGACCGGAGGCCTTGGCCGCCTCCAGGGGGCCGGCCAGCCGTTCGGCCAGGCGATCACGGGCCTGGACGTATTCGGGGTGGTGGGTCGGCACCATGCGCCAGCCGTCCGCCAGGGCTGGCGAGCGGCGAGCGGTGTCGGCGACATAGCCCAGCATGCCCATCAGGGCTTCGTGGGGCGGCAGGGTGTCGCCGAAGCGGCAGACCGCGTCCACCTCGCGATTGAAGAGCGCCACCAGCAGGGCGATCCGGTCCGGGTAGCGACGATAGAGCGTGCCCTTGCTGAGCCCGGACGCCTCCACGATGGCGTCAAGCGAGACGTGGACGCCGTGCTCGCTGAACACGCGCGCCGCCGCATCCAGGATCGCCTCGCGGTGACGACGAACATCGCTTCGCTCTGCACGCTGCCTGCTCATGCCTTTCAAAGTGGACTATTTCGTCCACTTTGTCAAACTACGTCTCCAGCGTATTCAAAGGGAAGGCGCCGAGAATGCCCGATGGAGATAGCCCATCGCAGCGTCCTTGCGCCCCTGGGCGAGGGCCAGTTCGCTGTCCGGAGCGCCTCGCGCCATCTTGGAAGGACGCGGACAGAAGTGATCGAAATTGGTGGGGAAGGCAGATTGGAGCGCGAAACCGACAGGCGTCGCTCCTACACCATCATCGCCTAAGGAATATTATCAGAAATATTTGGTCCATGGCCGATCCGGGCGCTCCAGGAATCCGGCCCAAACCGCCGCATTTGCTGCCCAATTCTCGCAAGCCTCAGTATCTCGCCGCCGGCGCGCTCGTCAGCGCGCTTGATCGCGGCCCCGTCGCGAGGTGTCCTGCCGTGATCGGCCAGAATCTCCTGGTGACTGGCGTAGGCTGAGGCCCGGCATGACGACCCGCAACCTCGATGCGCTGTTTCATCCCAATGCGATCGCCGTCGTCGGCGCCAGCAACAGGCCTGGATCGGTCGGCCAGGTGCTGTCGCGCAACCTGCTCGAGAGCGGATTTCCGGGGCCTGTGCTGCCGGTGTCGCTGAGCGCCAAGGCGATCCGCTCCTCGATCGCCTATGGCGGCGTGGCGGACCTGCCGCTCATCCCCGACCTGGCGGTGATCGCCACGCCGGCGCCGTCGGTTCCGGGGCTGGTCGCCGAGCTGGCCCAGGCCGGCTGCCGCGCCGCCATCGTGATCAGCGCCGGCGTCGACGCGCAACTGCGCCAGGCGATGCTGGACGCCGCCAAGCCGACCCTGATGAGGATCCTGGGGCCGAACTGCCTGGGCTTCATGTCGCCGCGGCTGGGCATCAACGCCAGCTTCGCGCACCTCTCGCCGGCTCCGGGCGGCCTGGCCCTGGTCTCGCAGTCGGGCGCGGTGGCCGCCGCGGCGATCGACTGGGCGCACGCGCGCGGCGTGGGCTTCTCCCATGTGCTGACCATAGGCGACGCGGCCGACATCGATTTCGGCGACCTGCTCGACTACCTGGCCCTGGACTACGACACCCACGGCGTCCTGCTCTATGTCGAGAGCATCAGCGACGCGCGGAAGTTCATGACCGCCGGCCGCATCGCCTCGCGCGCCAAGCCGGTCGTGGTGGTCAAGGCCGGCCGCAGCGCCGCCGGGGCCAAGGCTGCGTTCTCCCACACCGGGGCCCTGGCCGGCGCCGACCTGGTCTACGAGGCCGCCTTCCGCCGCGCGGGCATGCTGCGCGTCGGGGGCCTGCGCGAACTGTTCGACGCGGTGTCGACCCTGGCCGCGGGCCTGAGGGTCTATGGGGATCGGCTGGCGATCCTCACCAACGGCGGCGGCGCCGGGGTGATGGCGGCCGACGCCCTGGAGGCCCGCGATGGGCGGCTGGCGGAACTGTCGCCCGAAACCCTGGAGAAATTGGCGGCCGCCGCGCCGATATACTGGTCGGGCGCGAACCCGGTGGACATCCTCGGCGACACCCACGCCCCGCTCTATGGCCAGGCGCTGGAGGTGCTGCTGGAGGACCGCAACGCCGATGCGATCCTGGTGATGAACTGCCCGACGGCGGTGGAAGACAGCACCGCGGCCGCCGACGCGGTCGTCAAGGTCCTGAAGGCCAAGCGCTATCACCGGCCGGTGCTGAGCGCCTGGATGGGCCAGACGGCGGTGGCCGAGGGGCGCCGGCGGCTGGCGGCGGCGGGCGTCCCAGCCCACGAAACCCCCGACGAAGCGGTCCGCGCGTTCATGCACCTGGTCGACCACCGCAAGAACCAGGAGGCCCTGATCCGCACGCCCGCCGGCGCCGTCGGGGCGCCGGACGCCGAGACGGCCAAGGCCGTGATCGCCAAGGCCCGCGCGGATGGCCGCCTGATCCTCACCGATCCCGAGGCGCGGGCGATCCTCAAGGCCTATGGCGTGCCGGTGCTGGAGGGCCGCGCGGTGGCGACGCCGGAAGCGGCCGGTCGGGCGGCGACCGACATCGGCGGGCCCGTGGCCCTGAAGATCCTGTCGCCGGACGTCAGCCACAAGTCCGAACTCGGCGGCGTCGTGCTGGGCCTGGAGGGCGCCGAGGAGACCAAGGCCGAAGCCCAGGCCATGCTGGCGCGGATCGCCAAGGCCCGGCCGCAGGCGCGGATCGAGGGCCTGATGGTGGAGCCGCTGGTGCTGCGGCCGCAGGCGCGCGAACTGCTGCTCGGCATCGCCCAGGACCCGCTCTTCGGGCCCGTGGTGATGTTCGGGGCCGGCGGGGTCAGCGTCGAGGTCACGGCCGACCGCGTCATCGGCCTGCCGCCGCTGGACGACGTGCTGGCCAGGGACATGATCGGCCGCACGCGCGTGGCGCGGCTGCTCCAGGGCTTCCGCGACCATACGCCCGCCGACGTCGAGGCGATCGCCGACGTGCTGACCCGCCTCTCGCAGATCGCGGTCGGCGAGCCGGAGATCGCCGAGCTCGACATCAACCCCCTGCTCGCCGATTCGTCGGGCGTGCTGGTCCTGGCCGCCCGCATCCGCTTGCGCGAGCTGGACGAGGCGCGGCCGCGCATGGCCATCCTCCCCTACCCGCTCGATCTCCAGCGCGAGATCGAGGTCGGCGGCGAGAAGGTCACGCTCCGCGCCATACGGCCGCAGGACGGCCCGGCCATCGCCGCGATGGTGGAGGCCAGCAGCGCCGAGGACGTGCGCCTGAGGTTCCGGTCGGGCTTTCGCACCCTGCCCCATGGCTGGCCCGAGCGGCTCTCCCAGATCGACTATGATCGCGAGATGGCGCTGGTCGTCGACGACGGCCGCCAGATCCTGGGCGTCTCGCGCCTGGCCGGCGACCCGCAGGGCGAGACGGCGGAATTCGCCCTGATGGTCCGCACCGACCAGCAGCACCAGGGCCTGGGGCGGCTGTTGCTGGGCGAGATCCTCGACTACGCCGCCGCCAAGGGACTGTCGGAGGTCTGGGGCGACGTGGCGCGGGAGAACGCGCCGATGCTGGCCACCGCCAAGTCGTTCGGCTTCGAGCGCCGCGCCGCCGAGGATTTCTCCCGGGTGAAGATCGTGAAGTCGCTGAACGCCCGCTCCTGAACACCACGCTCGATGCTGGCCAGGACGCGTTGGGGCAGGCGTTGACCGCGCCTAGTCCGGCAACGACAGCTCGCCGCCGGCGATGCGGGCCAGGGTCTCGATGAAGAACCCCGGCTCCATGGCCGCGACACGAGCCTCCAGTTGCTCGGCCGTGTCGCCCGGGAGGACCGGCACGGTTCGGCGTTCGATCAGCGGGCCGTGGTCGTAGATTTCGTCCACCGCGTGGATGGTCGCGCCGCTTTCGGCGACGCCGGCGGCGAGCACGGCTTCGTGGACCCGGCGACCATACATTCCCTCCCCGCCGAAGGCCGGCAGCAGGCCGGGATGGATGTTGAGGATGCGGTTGCGATAGCGGCCAAGCGTCCGGGGCCCGAGGCGGCGCAGGTAGCCCGACAGGATCACCAGCTCGACGCCGGCCGCCTCGAGAGCCTCGCATAGCTGGCGGTCGGCGCCTTGCGGATCGCCCTGGGTCGGGATCGCCAGGGTCGGCACGCCGCGCCCGGCGGCGAATTCCAGCGCCGCCGCATTCCTGTTGTTGCTGACCACCAGCCGCGGCTCGGCGGCCAGGACGCCGGCGCTCGCCGCCTCCATGATGGCGCGCATGCTGGTGCCGTTCTTCGACGCGAGGAAACCGAGCTTAAGCGGCTGGGACATCATGACAAATCGCCGCTCAACTTACACTCGAAACCCAGGCCGTCGAAGGCCGGTTCGACGCCCTCGGGCAACTGGCGCGCAAGATCGTCATAGTCCAGGTCGACATGCATGTTGGTGAGGATGGCGCGGCGGGGCCGCACGCGCGCGATCCACTCCAGCGCCAGTTCGACATGCGCATGGGTCGGATGCGGCCGCCAGCGCAGGGCGTCGAGGATCCAGACGTCGAGGCCGCCCAGCGCTTCGAAAGCCGCGTCGTCCAGGTTCACTACGTCGCTGGAATAGGCCACGTTTCCAAAGCGATAGCCGACAGACCTCACGCCACCATGGTCCTGGTCGAAGGTGACGACCGGAATGCCGCCGGAAGGGCCGTCGACGCGCCAGGCCTGGCCATGGGGCGGGATCGGGGTGATGTCGCCGATGGCCGGATAGCCGTTCTCGCCCTGGAAGACATAGCCGAAGCGGCGCTGCATGGTGGCGGCGGTGGCCAGGTCCATATGGCAGGGAATACGCGCGCGCTGGCGGATGAAGAAGGCGCGGATGTCGTCGATACCGTGGGTCTGGTCGGCATGATCGTGGGTCAGCAGCACAGCATCCAGCCGCTTGGCCCCAGCTTGCGAGGTCTGCCAGACCAGGTCGGGCGAGGTGTCGACGATCAGGGTCGTCTCCGCCTCCGGCTCGCGCCCCTTGCGGCGCACCAGCAGCGAGCAGCGGCGGCGGCGGTTCTTCGGATTGGCCGGATCACAGGCGCCCCAGTCGCCGTCCGCGCGCGGCACGCCGCCCGACGAACCGCAGCCCAGGATCGTGAAGGCCAGCGTCCCGGTCATGGCCGGGGGATCCTGTCGAACAGCGCGAAGAAGGCGTCCTCGGTCCGGCGTTCGGCGTCATGCTTCGACCACCCGCGGATCTCGGCGAGCTTGGCCAGGACGTCGGGGAGATAGGCCGGCTCGTTGCGCCGGCCGCGATGCGGCACGGGCGCGAGATAGGGGCAGTCCGTCTCGACGATGATGCGGTCGGCGGGCATCTCCCGGACCACGGCGCGCACGTCCTCGGCGGCCTTGAAGGTCGCGATGCCCGAGACCGAGAACCAGGCCCCCAGCGCCGCGGCCCGCGCCGCCAGTCCGGCGCCCGAGGTGTAGCAGTGCATCAGCATCTTGAACGGGCCGGCGGCGTATTCCTCTTCCAGGATGTCGCCCATCAGCTCGTCGGCTTCGCGGGTGTGCACCACCAACGGCAGGCCGCTCTCGCGGGCGGCGGCGACATGCTGGCGGAAGACCTTGGCCTGGATGTCGCGGGGGCTCAGGTCATAGTGGAAGTCGAGGCCGGTTTCGCCGATGCCGACGACGCGCGGGTCGGCGGCGATCCTCACCAGCTCGGCGGCCGAGAGGTCGGGGTTTTCCTTGGCCTCATGCGGATGGGTGCCGACCGTGCACCAGATGTCGGGATGATCGGCCAAGGCCCGAACCGCCGCGAACCCCGAAACCTTGTCGCTGATATTGACCATCAGGCCGACGCCGGCCGCGCGGGCGCGGGCGATCACCTCGTCGCGGTCTTCGTCGAACTGGTGCGCGTGCAGATTTACGTGGCTGTCGATCAGCATTCGGAGATTTCAGGCGCGCGCGGCGGCGCGCAGTTCGTTGAGGGCCGTGAAGAACGCGTCCGCCCGGTCGAGATTGACGGCCTCGACCTCCCGCGGGAGGCGTTGCAGCGTCTCCCATGCCCCGGCCCATCGATCAAGTCCGCCATAGCCCTCGGCCGCCAGCCGCATGGCATGGCCGTGCACCCGCTCGGCCAGGCGTTCGAGCAGCAGGTTGAACTGCGCCGCGCCCTCCGCGCCCCGGAAGCGGTCGGCCAGCGACAGGGCCAGGGCCTCGTCGATCGCCGGCAAGGCGTGCAGGATCTCCCTGGCCGCGTCGTCCACCGTCACCGCGCCGGCCAGGGCCAGCGCCAGGGCCTTGCCCGGCGCGCCCTTGGACATGCGGGCCAGCCGGATCGCCTCTTCCGGATTGGCCGTCGTGCGGGCTTCGACGAAGGCGGTCACGTCGGCCTCCGCCAGCGCGTTGAAGGCCAGCCGACGGCAGCGCGACTTGATGGTCGGAAGCAGGCCGCCGGGCGAATGGGAGACCAGCAGGATCACCCCATGCGGGGGCGGCTCCTCCAGGGTCTTGAGCACGGCGTTGGCGGCGTTGACGTTGAGGTCGTCGGCGGCGTCGATGATCGCCACCCGATGCGGGGCCGAGGCCGGCGACTTGGAAAAGAAGTCCGAGAGCTTGCGCGCCTCGTCCACCGGGATCGTCTTGCGCGGCTTTCCATCCTCGCCGATCCGCTCGAGCGTCAGCAGATCGGGGTGCGAGCGGGCGATGATCTGGCGGCTGACCGGATGGTCGGGAGACGCGCCCAGGATCCCGTAAGCCGGATTGGCGGGCGCGCCCAGCAGCCGGCGCGCGGCGCGATAGGCGAATGTCGCCTTGCCGACACCCTCGGTCCCGGTCAGCAGCCAGGCGTGGTGCAGGCGCCCGCGGCCGCGGGCGTCCTCGAAGGCCGCTTCGGAGGCCTCATGCCCCTTGAGCTCGAAGACCTGCCGCGGGTGGGGCGCAGCGTCAGCCATGGACAAGCCGCCGCTCGACCGTCCGCCAGACCTCGCGCTCGACCTCGTCGATGCCGGCGGCGGCGTCGATCAGCGCGCAGCGGTCCGGCTCGGCGGCCGCGATCTGCTGGAACGCCCTGCGCAGGCGTTCGTGAAAGGCCGCCCCCTTGGATTCGAACCGCGTCTCGGCGTGGCCGTCCGCCTGGGCGAAGGCTTCGGCGCGCGCCAGCCCCACCTCGACCGGCAGGTCGAACACCAGGGTCAGGTCGGGCCGCACGTCGGCCAGGACATGGGTTTCCAAGGCCGAGATGAAGGCCGGGTCCACGCCCCCTGCCCCGCCCTGATAGGCGCGCGTGGAATCGGCGAAGCGGTCGCAGACCACCCAGGCCCCCCGCGCCAGGGCCGGCAGGATCGTCCGCTCGATATGGTCCCGCCGCGCCCCGTACATCAGCAGGGTCTCGGTCATCGGGCTCCAGCGGTCGGCGTCGCCCTTCAGGACCAGATTGCGGATGGCCTCGGCGCCGGGCGAGCCGCCCGGCTCACGGGTCGCGACCACCTCGCGCCCGGCCGATTGCAGGCGCGCGGCCAGGCGCCGGACCTGCGTCGACTTGCCCGCGCCCTCGCCGCCTTCGAAAGTGATGAACCGCCCACGCGTCACGCCGGCCAAAATGGCCCGTTCGCCCGGTTTGTCCAGCGCTCAACTGGCCGCAGCGGCCTGGGCTCAGGCGCCGGGGCGCACGACCCGGGCTTCGGCGAAGCCATAGGAGGCGACGCGGTCGCGCAGGGCCCAGGCCTCGCCCTCGTCCGTCGTCCCGTCGACCATCACGCGGTAGAGCGTCATGCCGTCGGCGCGTTGGAACGGCTCGACCCGGGCCACGACCGCCGAACCGAGCTGGCTGACCACGCGCTGGGCGTTGGCCTGGTCGGCGAAGGCGCCGGCCTGCACACGGTAGACCGCGCCATTGGCGGGCGCGGCCGGCGCCGCCGGCGTCAAGGGAGCCAAGGGAGCCAAGGGGGCCAGGGGCTGCGAGGCGACCGGCGTCTCCACAGGCCCCGGCCTCAGGCCCGTATAGGGCGTCGGGCCCCCGGGAAGCTGGTCGGACGGCGTGGGCGCCGGCGTGTAGGCGGAATAGCGCAGGCCCGCGTCGGGCGCGCCGAGCGGGGCCGGGCCGATATAGCGCACGCGCACCCTGGCCTGTCCCTGTTGCTCGAAGCCCAGTTGGCGGGCGGCTTCCTGCGAGACGTCGATCAGGGCGTCGCCCTTGAACGGGCCGCGATCGTTGACGCGGATCTGGACCGTCCGGTTGTTCTCGAGATTGGTGACCTCGACGATGGACGGCAGCGGCAGGGTCGTGTGGGCGCCCGACAGCGCATAGCGGTCGAACACCTCGCCGTTGGCGGTGGTCTTCAGGTGGTGCGAGGCGCCGTACCAGGTGGCGCGGCCTTCCTGATCGTAGTCCGGCTCCTCCTTGGGGGCGTACCAGACGCCGCCGACCTCATAGGGTGCGCCGACCTTGTAGCGTCCGCCCGCGCCGTTGGGGAGCTGGCCCGGCGTCGGCCCGGCGACGGGATGCTTCGCGGCGTAACGCGGCTGCGGCGTGGCGCAGGCGGCCAGGGCCGCGGTCCCCATCAGTACGACGACGAGGCTGCGGGCCGGCGCGCAAAAACGGATGCGGGTCATGGCCACGCTCCTCCTAAGTCAACGCTCCCCAGCGCTATCGAGCCCATGGTGACGGCGCGAGCCTTGCAGCAGGGTTAACGAACCGACCGATTTCATTAAGGCTATCTGGAACGGCTTCAGGCCGCTGGAGCCCCCGCCTTCGCCCTGCTATAGGCCCCTCCTTCCGGATGGGTGGCCGAGTGGTTTAAGGCAGCGGTCTTGAAAACCGCCGTAGGTGGAAGCCTACCGTGGGTTCGAATCCCACCCCATCCGCCATTGGCCGCCGATCCGGCCCGGATCGTGCGCGAGGTCGCCGTCCGGCTCGACTATCCGCGTCATCGCGACCATCCGGAATTGATCGGCCTGCGCCGCGAGATCCTGACGTCGCTCGGACACGCCCACGGGCTCTGAAGCCCGCCAGCGCTAGGCGAGTTCGGGATAGCCCCGCTCGACGGCCTGGCGCTCAAGACAGGCGACCTGGCGATATTGGGCGGCCGACAGCACCGTGAACCCGTCGAGCAGCAAGGCGCTGCGCGTCGCCGCCAGTTGCGGATCGGCCGCGACGGCGTTCAGCGCACGGCGCAGGGCAAGGACGCCGGCGGCGGTCGTGGTCGCCGCGGTGACGAGCGGCAGCCCCGGGCAGGCGCGCGTCCAGCCCACAATCCGCACCGCCGAAACCAGGTCCGGCTCGTCGCGCGCGATCAGCGCCAGGGTGACCGCGTCGATCGCGGCGACATCGGCCCGCTCGGCGGCAACCGCCGCCAGGCTGGCGGCGTGCGAACCGCTGACCTGCACCTCGCCGAAGAACCGGCCCTCGCGGGAGAGCGGCGCGATCTTGGCCCGCAGCAGGTTCATTCCGGTGTTGGAATCCCGCGAATTGATCACGCAGCGGGCGCCGCGCAGGGCTTCCAGCTCTTGAACCCCGCTACGGCCCCCCACGACGATCGCGCTGCGGTGAAAGGCGCCGGCGCAGCCGGGGGCGAGATAGCGCGGCGTCGCGACGATCCGCACCGCATCCTTGAGCGTCGTGGTCAGAGGGTAGCCGCAGGTCTGGGCCAGAAGCAGGCTCGGATTTCGCCAGACGTCGTACAGATCCACATCGCGCGAAAGTTCACGCGGCGCATCCATGCCCTCCGACGCCAGCCGCTCGGCGATCGCGCTCCACAGCGTATCGTTCGCCGCTCGCAGGCTTGGCCGATCGTACATGGCCAGGGAAGCCAGAGACTGAAGGCCCACGGCTCCGCGCACCAGAGAGGCGAACTCGGTCAAGCCGCATCCCTCCCCGCCAGAGGATGCACGACGACATCGTGCGCCCGGAAGAAAAAGCGCCGGAAGACATCGGCGTAACCTGCGTAGACGAGGCCGCCGTTCGCCGCGAGCAGCGCCTCGCGGTGCGCCCGATAGCGCCCCGGCAGCCGCCACCAGGACAGGCCCGGCCATTGATGATGGACCGCGTGCAGGTTGTTGTTGAGGAACAGCAGCCCCAGCAGCGGCGCCCGTTCGACGATCGCCACCCGCCCAGCCGGCGAGGCGCTCGCGCGATGCTCCGCGAACGAGCGGATCAGGGTGAGCGACAACCCCGGATAGACGAAGAACGCGAGGTAATCGACGAGGCCAAGCCCGCAGACATAGTGCAGCCAGGCCCAGACAAGGCCCACGGCGACAGCATGGCGGACCCAGACCGCCCGGCTGCCCGGCGCGTTGCGGACCACCCGGCCGCCCTCTCCCCAGAGGAAGCGCGCCACCTCGATCAACGGGCCGAGCACAAGGCGGCCCGCCAGGGTCGACTGCGCCCGCGCCGCGGCCAGCGCCATCGCGTGCCGCCATCCCGCGCCGGCCGGGAGATAGCGCGACTCCGCGTCGTGTTCCGGATGCGCAAGATGCTCGCTGGCGTGGTGCGCCAGATGGGATGCCCGGTAGACTTCATAGGGCAGCCACAGCGAAAGCGGCAGGCCGGCCACGGCGTCGTTGACGCGCCGCCAAGGCGTCGGATGGCCGTGGATCGCCTCATGCTGGAGCGAGCCGTGCCAGGCGATCAGCCAGCCGCCGAGGATGAACAACAACGCGGGGGGCGCCTGATCGTGCAACAGGGTCAGCGCGATCCATCCGCCATGGATCACGACCGCCAGCAGCACGGTCGGCCACTCGATGGCGGCGGCCCAGGCCTTTGGCCGAGCGGTCAGTGAAGCGGCTTCGTCTTTGATTTCGGGGAGTTCTGGCACGCCCTACGCTCCCGTCCTGGGCGCGCGCTTTCAATTCATATTAATTCCATAGGAATTTAGAAAAGCTGCGTGTGGCGGTTCGACGCCGACCGACCGGAGATCGGCCTGTCCCCAGAAGTTCTGGCGGGGCCCGCCAAATAAACTCGAAAGCCGAGGAGGTCCCTCCGCCCTGTCGCGGCGCTTCAGCCGGCCCATATCGGAAGCGAGGGCCTCAGGAGGTGACGCCATGTCCGCCAAGACCGCCGCACGCTCGAACGCTCCAGCGCCGCTCCAGGCCGTTCAGGCCAGGCTCGGTTTCACCCGACCCGGCGAAGGGCTCTACAGCTACGCCTACGAGCCGCCGGATGGCGGACCACGCACGAACATCACGCCCGACGAACGCCTGGTCTCGATCGCCGACGTCCGCCCCGTGGCGGATACGTTCTCGCTCGACGTCGAGGGCTTCGCGCTGGTCCGCCACCAGAGCGCGGTCCGCGACTTCTGGGACGAAGCCCAGACCCTGGCCCTCGGCCATCCCGAAGCGGCCGAGATCGTGAAGTCCGCGACGGGGGCGTCTCGCGTGGTGGTCTTCGACCATACGCTCAGGCGCCGCATGACCGGCGCCGAAGACCGCGCCGCGGGCCTGCCGCGCCAGCCCGCCACGCGCGTGCATGTGGACCAGACGCTCCGTTCCGGCCCGCAGCGCGTGCGCGACATCTTGGGCGACCAGGCCGACGACCTGCTTCGCAGGCGGGCGGCGATCATCAATGTCTGGCGGCCGATCGGGGCGCCGGCCCGCGACTGGCCGCTGGCGCTTGGCGACGCCGGCAGCATCGATCCCGCGGACCTGCTCCCTTCCGAACTGCGCTTCCCCCACCGGACCGGCGAGATCTATGGCCTGGCCTACAATCCTAGCCAGCGCTGGTGCTACGTCCCCGATCTCCGGCCGGACGAAGCGCTGCTGATCAAGTGCTGGGACTCCGCCGACGTGGCGCGTTTCGCCCCGCACACCGCGTTCGAAGATCCCACCACGCCGCCCGGCACGCCGCCGCGCGAGAGCATCGAGTTCCGCACCATCGCCTTCTTCGACTGAAGCCGGCACGGCCTGCGCCAGCCCTCGAAAACGGAGACCCCATGTCGCAATCTTCCCTGGCTGACGGACCGGCCGGCAGCGTGCTCATCGCCGGCGTCGGCGCCGAACGGGGGCTCGGCGCGGCCCTGGCGCGTCGCTTCGGCCGCGCCGGCTTCCCCGTCGCCCTGGCGGGGCGCAACGCCGAGAAGCTTCGGGCCACCGAGCGCGCCCTTCTCGCCGAAGGCCTGCAGGTCGCCGCCGTCGTCGGCGACGCCTCGCAGGCCGCGGACGCCCGCCGCTTCGTCGAGGCGGCCCAGGCGCTGGCTCCGCTTGCGGCGGCCATCCACAACGCCGGCAGCAACCGCCCCACGCCGTTCCTGGATCTCGCCGAGTCCGACTTCGAGGCGCATTGGCGCGAGCACGCCCTCGGCGGCTTCCAGGTCGCTCAGGCGGCGCTTCCCGCGCTGCTCGAACTGCGCGGCAAGGCCAATTTCGCCCCCTTCGCCTCGGCCAAGGGCGCCCTGCGCAATCTCTCGCAGAGCCTGGCCCGGGAGTTCGGACCGCAGGGCGTCCACGTCGCCCATGTGGTGATCGACGGCGGGATCGAAGGCGAACGCCTGCTCTCACGCGTCCCGCAGCTCAAGGAGCAGCGCGGCCCGGACGGCCTCCTGAACATCGACGCCATCGCCCAGGCCTATTTCGTCCTGCATCAGCAGCATCGCAGCGCCTGGACGCTCGAGCTGGACCTGCGGCCCTGGGCCGAGGCCTTCTAGCTCTCCGGCGCCGGCTTCCCGACCTCGGGATCTGACGGCGGCGGCTCCTCCGCCGGCGGCGAGGCGCGGCCGTGCAGCACCATGGATACGACGCCGAGCAGGTCCGGCTCCATGAGCGGAAGGTCCCTCGGGGTGATCTCGCGGGGCGGCCGAGGCGGCGATTTCCGAGTCATGCGGCGCCTCGTTCACTCGGCGGCGGCGCGCGCGGCGGGAAAGAAGCGGTTCCCCGGGCGCGGCAGCCCAAGATTCTCCCGCAGCGTCGCGCCCTCGTACTCGGTCCGGAACCGGCCCCGGCGCTGCAGTTCGGGGATCACCCGATCGACGAAGTCGTCGAGCCCCTCGGGCAGATAGGGGAACATGATGTTGAAGCCGTCCGCGCCCTCCTCGTCCAGCCATTGCTCGATCTCGTCGGCGATGGTGGCCGGCGTCCCGACGAAGGCCTGGCCGCCGTAGCTTCCCACCCGCGCCGCCAGTTGACGGATGGTCAGGTTCTCGCGCCGAGCCATGGCGACGATCCGCGCCCGGCCGCTCTGGCTGGCGTTGGTCTCCGGAATCTCGGGCAGCGGCCCATCGGGATCGAAACCTGAGACGTCGTAGCCCAGACCGCTGTTCAGCGAGCCGATGCCGCTGTCGTAGTGCACGAGGCTGTCCAGCAGCGCGCGCTTGGCCTTCGCCTCCTCGACCGTGTCGCCGACCACCACCAGGGCGCCGGGCAGGATCTTGACGCCCTCGGGATCGCGCCCGGCCGCCCGCGCCCGCGCCTTGACGTCCGCATAGAAGGCCTTGGCCGCCTCCAGGCTGCCGCCCGCGGCGAACACCACCTCTGCGGTCTCCGCGGCGAGCTGGCGCCCCGCTTCCGAGGCGCCGGCCTGGATGATCACCGGCCAGCCCTGGACGGGCCTGGCGATGTTCAGCGGCCCACGGACCGACAGGTGCGGCCCCTTGTGGGCCAGGACATGCATCCGCGACGGATCGAAATAGACGCCGGACTCGACGTCGCGCACGAAGGCGTCGTCGGCGAAGCTGTCCCACAGGCCCGTGACCACATCGTAGAATTCGCGCGCCCGCCGGTAGCGCTCGTCGTGGTCGACGTCCTCATCGAGGCCGAAGTTCAGGGCCGCGTCGGGATTGGCCGTGGTGACGATGTTCCACCCGGCCCGCCCCCCGGAGATGTGGTCGAGCGAGGCGAACCTCCGGGCGATGTGATAGGGCTCGTCATAGGTGGTCGAGGCGGTCGCCATCAGGCCGATGTGCTCGGTCACGCTGGCCAGGGCCGACAGCAGGGTGAAAGGCTCGAACGACGTCACCGTGTGGCTTCGCTTCAGGGCGTCGACCGGCATGTTCAGCACGGCCAGGTGGTCGGCCATGAAGAAGGCGTCGAACTTGCCGGCCTCCAGCTTCTGCACGAAGCGCTTCATGGCCGGGAAGTTGAAATTGGCGTCGGGGATCGCCCCCGGGTATCGCCAGGCTCCTGTGTGGATGCTCACCGGCCGCATGAACGCGCCCAGCTTCAGCATCTTGGTCTGGCCCATCTCGTTCCCCGATCCTTCAGCCGCGTCCTGAGCCTTGAGATGGGGTATGCTCGCACGCCCCTGCAGGATCGCGCCGGCCGATATATTCTGGGCCTTTCGAGCAGAAATACTGTCGGCGTCGCGGGGCTGGAACGCCAGAGCCGTGAGGAACGGCTCTCGGCCGAAGGCCCGGGCCCGGGCTGGCAGGCTCCCTCACGGTGCTAGGAGAAAAACTGCATCGCCACCGGATGCCCCACTGGATCTATAGGAATATCTGCCGACGACGCCAAGGCGCGCCGGCGTCTTCGGGGCTGATGATGAAACCGCGATCCATCCTTGTCGCCGGCATGGCGGCGGCGCTTCTCATGACGACGCCGGCGGCCGCCGCGGTCGACGAAATCCTCAACGTCTCCTACGACGTCTCGCGCGAGACCTTCGCCGACATCAATCCGGCCTTCGTCGCCGCCTGGAAGAAGTCGAGCGGCCAGACCATCAAGGTCAACCAGTCCCATGCCGGTTCCTCGGCCCAGGCCCGCGCCGTGCTCGAGGGCCTGCCCGCCGACGTCGTCACCTTCAACCAGGTGACGGACATCCAGACCCTGCACGACAAGGGCAAGCTGGTGCCGGCCAACTGGCGCACCCTGCTGCCCAACCGCAGCTCGCCCTACTATTCGCTGCCCGCCTTCGTGGTCCGCGGCGGCAATCCCAAGGGCATCAAGACCTGGGACGACCTGACCAGGCCCGGCGTCGGCATCGTCATCCCCAACCCGAAGACCTCGGGCAACGGCCGCTACACCTATCTGGCGGCCTACGCCTATGCCCTGGACAAGAACAAGGGCGACAAGGTCAAGGCCGCCGAGTTCGCCCGCAAGCTGCTGGCCAACGTCGTGGTCTTCGACACCGGCGGGCGCCAGGCGACCACGACCTTCCTGGAAAAGGGCCAGGGAGACGTCCTCGTCACCTTCGAGGCCGAAGCGCTCGGCACCGTCAAGGAAGCCGGCGCCGCCAAGGCCCAGGTGGTCACCCCGCCGGTCAGCCTGCTGGCCGAGTTCCCGGTGGCGGTCGTGGACAAGGTGGTCGACCAGCGCGGCTCGCGCGACGTCGCGACGGCCTACCTGAAGTTCCTCTATACGCCGCAGGCCCAGCACATCCTGGCCAGGCACTTCTACCGCGTCAGCGACCGCAAGGTGGCGGCCGACTACCGCAACCAGTTCACCCCCACCCGCATCCTGACCGTCGAGCAGACCCTGGGCGGCTGGGACCAGGTGGCCAAGGAACACCTCGCCGCGGGCGGCGTCCTCGACCAGGTGTTCGTCCGCAGATGACCACCCGCAGACCTGCGTACTGAGGTGGCGCGGCGGCGAGCCCGCACCATGCCGGGCTTTGGCCTGACCATGGGCGTCACCCTCAGCTATCTGGCGATCATCGTGCTGGCGCCGATCGCCGCCCTGCTCTGGAAATCCGGCGAGACCGGATGGGCGACGCTCTGGGCGGGCGTCAGCTCGCCGCGCGCGCTCGCCACCTATCGGCTGACCTTCGGGACGGCGCTGGCGGCGACCGCCTTCAACACGGTGGCCGGCTTCCTCTTCGCCTGGGTGCTGGTGCGCTATCGGTTCGCCGGACGCGCCGTGCTCGACGCCGTCGTGGATCTGCCCTTCGCCCTGCCCACGGCGGTCGCGGGGATCGCGCTGTCGGCCATTTTCGCGCCCACCGGCTGGGCCGGCGGCCTGCTGGAGCCGCTGGGCGTAAAGGTCGCCTATGCCCCGGCCGGCATCGCCGTGGCCATGGCTTTCACCAGCATCCCGTTCGTCATCCGCAGCGTCCAGCCCGTGCTCGAGGATCTCGAGCCCGAGGCCGAGGAAGCGGCCTTCAGCCTCGGCGCCTCGGACCTGACGGTGTTCCTGCAGGTCGTGTTCCCGGCGGTGCTGCCGGCCCTGCTGTCCGGCGCGGCCCTGGCCTTCTCCAGGGCGCTAAGCGAGTACGGCGCGGTGATCTTCATCGCCGGCAACGTGCCGATGCAGACCGAGGTCACCACCCTGCTGACCTATATCCGGCTGGAGGAGTTCGACTATCCGGGCGCGGCCGGCCTCGCCGTCGCGCTTCTGGCGGCGTCCTTCGCCACCCTGCTGACCGTCAACGCGCTGCAATTCTGGCGGCACGCGCGCGAGGGCCGCGGATGACCCCGCGCCCCCACCTTCGCGCCGGCCACTCGGCGCTCTCCCGCCGCCTGCTGATCGGCTCGGCGCTGGTCCTGGCGGTGCTGATGTTCGGCGCGCCGCTGCTCGTGGTCTTCGAGCGCGCCTTTGCGCTGGGCGCGGCGGTCTATGCCGAGAAGGTCTCCGACCCGTTCACCCTGCACGCGATCTGGCTCACGGTCCTGACCTCGCTCGTCGTCGTGCCGATCAACGTGATGTTCGGGATCTGCGCGGCCTGGGCGGTGACGCGCCACCAGTTCCGCGGCAAGCAGATCCTCACCACCCTCATCGAGCTGCCGGTGGCCGTCTCGCCGATCGTCGCCGGCGTCGCCTACCTGTTTCTCTACGGCTCCCAGGGCCTGTTCGGTCCGTTCCTGGCCGACCAGGGATGGCGGGTGATGTTCACTGTGCCGGCGATCTTCCTGGCCAGCATGTTCGTCACCAGCCCCTTCGTGGCCCGCGAGCTGATCACCGTCATGCAGGAGCAGGGCGCCGACGAGGAGGAAGCCGGGCTTTCGCTCGGCGCAGGAGGCCTGACGACCTTCGTGGCGATCACCCTGCCGAAGATCCGCTGGGCGCTGTTCTACGGCGCGGTGCTGTGCAACGCCCGCGTCATGGGCGAGTTCGGCGCCGTCTCGGTGGTGTCGGGCAAGATCCGCGGCAAGACCGAGACCCTGCCCCTGCACATCGAGGTGCTGTTCAACGACTACAACACCACAGGCGCCTTCGCCGCCGCCTCGATCCTCGCCGTCCTGGCCCTGGCGACCCTGGTCCTCAAGACCCTGGGGGAACTGCGGCTCGGCCGCCGCTAGAGCCCGCTCAGGCCCGGCCGGTCATGCGCCGCTCTCCGACATAGCCGAGGACGGAGGCGCGGTGCACCGCCTGGGGCCGGCCCGCGACGCCCATCTTGTCGGCGGCGTTGCGCATGTGGAAGCGGACGGTCGGCATGGAGATCTTCACGATCTCGGCGATTTCGGAGTCGGTCTTGCCCTTCGCGGCCCACTTCAGGCACTGGATCTCCCGACGCGTCAGGTGGACCAGGCCCTCGGGCGAGGAGCCGCGATCGTTGTAGGCGGCCATGAACCTCAGCGAGAGGATCGAGAGCTCCGCCGCCCGCTGCTCGAACACCGGGCGGATGTCGAAGGGCTCGGGCGAGGCCCAGACGATGGCGCCGATCACGCCGCCCGGCAGGTGGGCCGGCGCGACGATGGCCGTGCCGATCTCCACGGTGTCGGCGCTCTGGACGACGTTGATCGCCTCCAGGCGCGGCGACGCTCGCCAGGCCCCGAAACGGCCGTCGTGGAAGTAGAACGGCTCGGCCGTATAGCGGCAGGCGAAGACGAAGGCCGACCGCAGGGCGAAGCCGCGGTCCTGCCAGTACCGCAATCCTGGGTCGAGCCAGCGAAACAGGGTTTCGGCGAAGGGCCGCCCCTGCCCGTCCCGCATGGGCTCGGGGTCGCCGATGTCGGCGCTGACCGCGATATAGGGCAGACCAATCTCGGCGCCGCGATCGCGAACCTCGACCGCCAGGCGTTCGATGAGCTCGAGTTCCTCGCGCGCCTCTTCGGTCATCGCTGAGCCCCCACGACGGCGAGCCTCCCCTGCGGCGCCTATCACTTCCGTTAGCTTGTCCTGCAACGCCAAGTTCCGCAAGCATTCCCGCCTCGCCGCACCAAGACGGCGATGTGCAAGAACCGCCGGCCTTCGACGCCGGCAGCGGGAGGGAAGATGAGACACGCAATGCGGACCGCCTCGTGGGCGGTCATCGCGGCGGCATGCGCTGCGACCCCGGTCCTGGCCCAGGAGGCCGGAACCGTCGCCGAGCTGGTGGTGACGGCCCAGAAGCGCGAGCAGAACCTGCAGGACGTGCCTGTGGTGGTCACGACCCTTCCGCAACGGCAACTCCAGGATGCGGGCGTGCGGGACATCAAGGACCTGCAGGTCCTGGCCCCCGGCCTCAGCGTGACCTCCTCGACCAGCGAGGCGCAGACCTCGGCGCGGATCCGCGGCGTCGGCACCATCGGCGACAATCCGGGCCTGGAGTCCTCGGTCGGAACGGTCGTCGACGGCGTCTACCGGGCGCGCAGCGGCGTGGCCTTCGGCGATCTCGGCGAGCTGGAACGGGTCGAGATCCTCAAGGGTCCGCAGGGCACCCTGTTCGGAAAGAACACCTCGGCCGGCGTCATCAACGTCATCACCAAGGCCCCCGCGTTCGACTTCGAGGCCGCGGGCGAGGTCACCGTCGGCGATTATGGCGCGTTCGGGATCGCCGGCAGCCTCACCGGCCCGATCGTCCCCGACATGATGGCCGGGCGGCTCTACGTGGCCAAGCGCGAGCGCGACGGCTTCGCCGACGTGCATGTCGGCGCCGGCCCGCGAACCCGGCAGGACGACACCGACCAGAACTACTACACGGTCCGCGGCCAGTTGCTGGTGACGCCCGCCGCCAATCTCGACATCAGGCTGCTGGCCGACTACTCCGACCGCGACGAGCATTGCTGCGTGAACTTCGTCACCGTGGCGGGGCCGACCGCGCCGATCATCGACTCCCTGGCCGGCGACGAGGGGATCCAGCGCCCGCCGAACCCGGGCGCCCGGCTGGCAAACGCCAACCGCGACATGGGCTCGAAGATCACCGACAAGGGCGTCTCGGCCCAGATCGACTGGGACATCAACGACGCCGTCGCCCTGACCTCGATCACCGCCTTCCGCAACTGGCGGGCGGAGAACGGCTCGGACATCGACTTCTCCTCGGCGGACATCTGGTATCGGCCCGCGAACGGATCGAGCTTCAACGAAATCAAATCGTTCTCGCAGGAACTTCGCCTGGCCGGCGCGACCGAGACGGTCAACTGGCTGATCGGGGCCTTCTATTCCGACGAAGACCTGAAGACGGCGTCGGCGACGACGTTCGGCACGGCCTACGAGACCTATTTCGGCCTGTTGCTGTCGGCGCCGACGGGCTCGCCGAACCCGGTCTTCGTCTCCCAGCTCACCGGACTGCCGTTCGGGACCAACTTCCCGGCCGGGGCCGGGCCGCGCGACAGCTTCGACCACAATTCCAAGGGCTGGGCGCTGTTCACCAACAATAGCTGGAAGGTCACCGAGGCGCTCGAGCTGACCCTGGGCCTGCGCTATTCCGACGACGAGAAGACGGTTCGCAGCCACTACACCAACGCCGCGCCGGCGAACGCCTGCGCCACGGCCCTGACCCGGCCGCTGCCGGCCGCGGTGACCGGGGCGATCTGCGCCCCGCACTCGGACCCGGCCTTCGACAATGTCGTCACCCGTCAGAAGCAGAGCGAAGGCCGCTGGGGCGGCACGCTGAAGGCGAGCTATCGCTTCAACCAGGGCGTGATGGCCTACGCCTCATATGCCGAGGGTTTCAAGAGCGGCGGGTTCAACCTCGACCGCGCCCGCAAGGCGGCCGGCGTCATCGATCCCGACACCAGCTTCCCGGCCGAAACCGTGGTCAGCTACGAACTGGGCGTAAAGACCAACACGCCGGACTACAGCCTGCTGGCCAACGCGACGCTGTTCCACCAGACCTTCGAGGACTTCCAGCTCAACACCTATACCGGGATAAGCTGGCTGGTGGCTTCGATCCCCGAGGTGGTCTCGCGCGGGGTCGACGTCGACCTGATGTGGCGTCCGCCGGTCGAGGGATTGAGCTTCTCCGGCGGCGTCACCTATGCCGAGACGCAGTTCGGCGACTTCGTCCCGCCGGCGGGGATCTCCCCTCGCCTGCCGCACACCCGCCTGTCCTACGCCCCGCTCTGGTCGGCGGCGGGCACGGTGAACTACGAGCGCCCGATCGGCGAAACCCTGGAGTTCCGGGCCAGCGTCTCGGCCAAGTACACCTCGGAATACAACACCGGTTCGAACCTCGATCCGCTGAAGTCGCAGCCCGCCCTGACCCTGGTCAACGCCCGCCTGGCGCTGGGAACCCAGGACGAGAGGTGGTCGGCCGAGCTCTGGGCCCAGAACCTGACCGACGAGGACTACAACCAGGTCGTCGTCGACCAGCCGCTGCAGACCGGGACCTTCGCGACGTTCCTGGCCCCGCCGCGGACCTATGGGGTTACGCTGCGCGGCCGCTTCTAGGACGCGCCTGCGTGAATCTTGATCTCACCGCCGACGAACTGGCCTTTCGCGACGAGGTCCGCGCCTTCCTGGAGGAGGCGCTGACCCCGGAACTGCGCGAGGCCGGCCGCCGGGCGACCAGCGTGTTCATGGACAGGCGTTTCAGCCTGCCCTGGCAGAAGATCCTGCACGCCAGGGGCTGGGCGGCGCCGAGCTGGCCGAGGGCCTATGGCGGCCCCGGCTGGAGCGAGATGCAGCGTCACGTCTTCGCGGCCGAATGCGCGCGGGCCGGGGCTCCCAGCCTGGCCCCGATGGGCCTGCGCATGGTGGGGCCGGTGATCATGGGCTACGGCACGCCCGAGCAGAAGGCGCACTACCTGCCGCGCATCCTCTCGGGCGAGGACTACTGGTGCCAGGGCTATTCCGAGCCGGGGGCTGGTTCCGACCTGGCCTCGTTGCAACTGCGCGCGGTCCGCGACGGCGACGACTATGTCCTGAGCGGCTCGAAGCTGTGGACCACCCATGCGCACTGGGCGAACCGGATGTTCTGCCTGGTGCGGACGCAGACGGGCGGCAAGCCGCAGGCCGGCGTCACCTTCCTGCTGCTGGACATGCACAGCCCCGGGATCCGGGTCCGGCCGATCATCACCCTGGCCGGCGAGCACGAGGTCAACGAGGTCTTCTTCGAGGACGTCCGCGCGCCGGTCTCCGGGCGGCTGGGCGAGGAGAACCAGGGCTGGACCGTCGCCAAGCACCTGCTGGAGTTCGAGCGGGGCGGCGGCTCGGCCCCCGGGCTGAAGGTCATGCTGGGCCGGGTGCGCTCGGCGGCGCAGTCGGCCGGGCTGCTCGCCCAGCCGGCCTTCCGCGCCAGGCTGATGGACACGGAGATCGCCGTGCAGGCCATCGAGATGTCCGAGCAGCGGATCCTCGCGGCGCTGTCGGCCGGGACGAACCCCGGCCCGGCCTCCTCGATGCTCAAGACCCAGGGCGGCGAAGCGATGCAGCGGATCGACGAACTGCTGCTGGAGGTCGCCGGCGTCCATGGCGGCGTCGATCAGCCGGACGCGCGCGAGCCCGGCTCCGACGTCCCGCCGATCGGGCCCGAGGCGGTGCTGACCGCCATGCCCAGATACCTGAACGATCGCGCCGCCTCGATCTATGGCGGCTCCAACGAGATCCAGCGGGACATCATCGCCCGCCTGGTGCTCGGGCTCTGAGGAGACCGTCATGGCCGCCCCCGTCATCGACTTCTACGCCATGCCCACCCTGGCCGACGTCCCGCGCTTCCACGCCAGGGAACGGCCGGACGCCGTCGCGCTGGCCTTCGAGGGGCGCGAGACGACCTACGCCCAGTTCGAGGCGGGCAGCAATCGCGCGGCCCAGGCGCTGATCGCGCAGGGCCTGAAGAAGGGCGACCGCATCGCCTATCTGGGCAAGAACAGCGACCACTATTTCGAGCTGCTGTTCGGAGCGGCCAAGGCCGGGGTGATCATGGCCCCGATCGGCTGGCGGCTCGCCCCGCCCGAAATCGCCTACATCGCCGGCGACGCCCAGGCCAGGATGCTGTTCGTCGGCCCCGAGGTGCTGCAGGCCGCAGAGCAGATCGCGGCCGAACTGCCCGGCGTGACGTTCGTGGCGATGGAGGCTGGCCCATCGGGCTGGCCGACCTACGAGGCCTGGCGCGACGCCCAGCCACCGACCGATCCGGCCATCGCGATCGACGAGCGGGACGTGGCGGTGCAGCTCTACACCTCCGGGACGACCGGCCGGCCGAAGGGCGCGATGCTGAGCCACCTGAACATCCTGGGCGGCCGCCGCCGCGCGCAGGAGACGCCGATGGCCTGGAACCAGTGGGGCCCGGACGACGTCAGCCTCGTGGCGATGCCGGTCGGCCATATCGGCGGAACCGGCTGGGGGATCGTCGGCCTGGTCAACGGCGCCCGGGGCGTGGTGGCGCGGGAGTTCGATCCCTTCAAGGTGCTGGACTACATCGAGCGGGATCGGATCTCGAAGATGTTCATGGTCCCGGCGGCGCTGCAGATCGTGGTGCGTCAGCCGAACGCGCGCCAGGTCGACTATTCGCGGCTGAAGTACATCCTCTACGGCGCCAGCCCGATCCCGCTGGACCTGCTGCGCGAGTGCATGGAGGTGTTCGGCTGCGGCTTCGTCCAGCAGTACGGCATGACCGAGACCTGCGGGACCATCGTCTATCTGCCGCCCGAGGACCACGATCCGGCCGGCAACGCCCGCATGCGGGCCGCGGGCCTGCCGATGCCCGGCGTCGAGCTGAAGGTCGTGAACGAGGCCGGCGAGTCGCTGCCGCCGAACACGGTCGGCGAGGTCGCGGTGCGCTCGGTGTCCAACATGGCCGGCTACTGGCGGCTGCCGGAGGCGACGGCCGCGACGGTCGCGCACGACGGCTGGCTGCGCACCGGCGACGCCGGCTATCTCGACGAGGACGGCTATCTCTTCATCCACGACCGGGTGAAGGACATGATCATTTCCGGGGCCGAGAACATCTATCCGGCCGAGGTCGAGAGCGCCGTCTACGGCCACCCGGACGTCGCCGAGGTGGCGGTGATCGGGGTGCCGGACGACAGGTGGGGCGAGGCGGTGAAGGCGATCGTGGCCCGCAAGCCCGGCGCCGATCCCGATCCGGAGGACATCATCGCCTTCGCCCGGACCCGCATCGCCGCCTTCAAGGCCCCCAAGAGCGTGGACTTCGTCGACGCCCTGCCCCGCAACGCCTCGGGCAAGATCCTGCGCCGGGAGCTGCGCGAGCCCTACTGGGCCGGGCGAAACCGCCGCGTGAACTAGCCTCCGTAGGAGTACGTAAGGGCCGCTCCGTAAGGGACGAACCGAAATTTGCCGCCTGCCCGCCCCGGCCTAGTCAATGGGTCATCGGGAGTTGGGTATGACTTGCAGCGAAACGATTCTCCGGGACGATCATCGAGACCTGATCAGCCGGATCGGCGTGCCGATGACCTTCGCCAAGGACGAAGAGATCTATGGCCAGGGCGAGCGCGCCGATCTGGTCTACCGCATGATCAGCGGCGTGGTCCGGACCTCGCGGTTCATGGCCGACGGCCGCCGCCCGATCGGGGACTTCTACTATCCCGGCGACGTGTTCGGCCTGGAGACCCGCGACCAGCACAGCATGGCCGCCGAGGCGCTCAGCGACTGCGTGATCCTGGCGGCGAGCCGTCAGGCGCTGCTGGCCGCGGGCGGCGAGGAAGAGCTCAAGGGCCTGATGTGGGACGCCACGGTGCGCGACCTCGAGAGCGCCCGCGAGCACCTGACCCTGCTGGTCCGCAAGAGCGCCAGCGAGCGGGTGGCGAGCTTCCTGCTGGGCCTGGCCCAGCGCCGCGGCGGAACCGCGGTGGAGCTGGCCATGGGCCGCCAGGACATGGCCGACTATCTCGGCCTGACCATCGAGACGGTCTCGCGCATGATCACCCAATTGCAGTCCTCCGGGGTGGTGGAGTTCGAGAGCTGCCGCCGGTTCCGGGTTCGCGACCACGAAGCCCTGGAAGACCTCGCGGCCGCCTGATTTCCCTTACAAGGCCTTGGCGTGGCGCCCCTGCTGGGCGTCGAAATACTCGTCGATCGCCGCGCAGATCGAGCGGATCACCAGCCGCCCGGCCCCGACGACGCGGACCTGCCCGCCCTCGGCCTCGATCAGGCCCTCGCGGCGGAACGGCTCCAGCCGCGCCAGGATCAGGGCCAGGTCGGCGAGGGACCGGTCATGGCGCGCGCAGGCCACGCGCAGGTCCACGGCGAAGTCGCACATCAGCCGCTCGATGATCTCGCCGCGGAAACGGTCCTCTTCCGTGAGCGTCACCCCGCGCGCGACGGGCAGCTCGCCCCGCTCCAGGGCGGCGCGCCAGTCCAGTTCTCTCGTCAGGTTCTGGACATAGCCTTGCGGAAACCCGCCGATCGCCGAGGCGCCCATCCCGATCAGGGTGCGGGCGGCGTCGGTCGTGTAGCCCTGGAAGTTGCGGCGCAGCCGGCCCTCCGCCAACGCCACGGCCAGTTCATCGTCCGGCAAGGCGAAATGATCGAGGCCGATGCGGACATAACCTTCGGCGACCAGCCGCTCGGCGGCGCGTTCGCTCTGGTCAAGGCGCTCGGCCGGCCCCGGCAGGGCCTCTTCGGCGATCAACTGCTGATGCGACTTCATCCACGGCACGTGCGCGTAGCCGAACAGAGCCAGGCGCTCGGGCCGCAGGCTCAGGACCGCGTCGATGGTGGCCAGGGTGTTGGCCGTGGTCTGGTGCGGAAGGCCGTACATCAGGTCCAGGTTGATCGAGGCGACGCCCGCCTCGCGCAGCCAGCCGACGCAGCGCGCGGCCTCCTCGATGGTCCCCTTGCGGTCGACGGCGGCCTGGACCTCGGGCGACAGGTTCTGGACGCCGAGGCTGGCGCGCCGCAGGCCGTGGGCGGCGGCCGCCCTCACCCATTCGCGCGTGAGCGCCGGCGGGTCGATCTCTGTGGCGACTTCGATGTCGGCGGACAGGTCGAAGACCTGGCCCAGGGCCGCGAACAGCACGTCTAGCTCGGCGGGCGACAGCATGTTGGGGGTGCCGCCGCCGAAGTGCAGCGCATTGGCGGGCGGCCTGGACGGCAGGGCCTGGCCCAGCAGCCGGATCTCGTCCAGCAGCTTGCCGACATAGGCGGCGACCGGCTCGTGGCGGTTCACCGCGCGGGTGTTGCAGCCGCAGTACCAGCACAGGCGCGCGCAGAACGGGACGTGCATGTAGAGCGAGACCGGCTCGTGCGCCGGAAGCTCCGCCAGCCACCGGCGGTAGGCCGCCTCCCCCACCTGCGGGGTGAACTGCACGGCGGTGGGATAGCTGGTGTAGCGCGGGGCGCGCCCGTCATAGCGGGCGATGAGATCGGCGAGCGCCTGGGGATCTTGCAGCGCGTGGGCGGTCACGGTCGGCTCCTGTGAACTCGGCGATCTTGTCGCCCGCCCGGCCGAGCTGCGCCGTGACATCCGTCAATCGGGACGATCATCGTCCAGGAGGATGCGCGAGGCGTCGCCCAGCGGGTCGTCGTACTGGCCGCTGCGCAACGTCCACCAGAAGGCGCCCAGGCCGATGAGCGCCAGGGCCACCGAGGCCGGGGCCAGGAACATCAGGATGCTCATCTAACGTCTCCCGCCCCGGGTGCGCAGGGCGTTCAGGGTCACCACCAGCGAGGAGCCGGACATCGCCAGGGCGGCGACGAACGGGTTGACCAGGCCGGCCATGGCGGCCGGCGCGGCGACCAGGTTGTAGAGCGCGGCGAACGAGAAGTTCTCCAGGGCGCGGCGGCGGGCCGACCTGGAGACGTCGAGAGCCTCGACCACGGCGCCCAGCCCCTCGCCCGAAAACACCAGGTCGGCGGCGTTCTGGCTGGCGTCGAGGGCCGTGCCGGGGGCCATGGCGGCGTGGGCGCCGGCCAGGGCCGCGGCGTCGTTGAGCCCGTCGCCGACCATCAGCACCTTGTGGCCCTCGGCCGTGCGCTCGGCGACGATCCTGGCCTTGTCGGCGGGGGTCAGGCCGGCGCGCCGCTCGGCGACGCCTGCGGCCTGCGCCGCCTTGTCGACCGCCGCGGCGATGTCGCCCGAGAGGACCTCGACGGTCAGGCCGCGCGCCTTGAGGGCGGCGATGGTCTGCGCCGCATCGGATCGCAACTGGTCGGCGAAGACGAAGCGGACCTTGGTGTCGCCCTCGAAGCCGAACCACAGCTCGGTCTCGCTCGACGGGGCGCCGGCGACGCCGACGAAGGCCGCGCGGCCGAGCCGGGCCCGGCGGCCGCCGATGCGCCCCTCGATCCCCTGCCCCGCGGTTTCCACGACGTCCTCGGCCAGCAGGGTCGGGCCGGCGTGGGCCGCCAGCGCCCTGGACAGCGGGTGGGCCGAGGCCCGGGCCAGCGGCGCGGCCATGGCGACCGCGGCGGGGATCGGATCGATCAGTTCGGGGCGCCCTTCGGTCAGGACGCCCGTCTTGTCGAAGATCACGTGGTCGACCTCGGCTATCCGCTCCAGCGCCGCGCCGGACTTCACCAGCACCCCGCGCCGGAAAAGCCGCGCCGAGGCCGTCACCTGGACGGCGGGCGCCGCCAGCCCCAGGGCGCAGGGACAGGTGATGATCAGCACCGCCACCGCGCGCAGAAGCGCCTCGCGCGGGCCAAGGCCCAGCATCCAGCCCCCGGCGAAGGTCAGGGCCGCAGCCGTATGGACCACGGGCACGTAGAGGGACGCGGCCTTGTCGGCCAGGCGGACGTACTTCGAACGCGACTGGGTTCCGGCCTCGACCAGCCGGGCGATGGCGGCCACGGCGGAATCCTCCGAACGGGCGGCGGCCCGCAGGCGCAGAACGCCGCCCAGGTTCAGGGCGCCGGCCTGGCAGACCTCGCCGCGCGCCACGCGGACCGGCGTCGTCTCGCCGGTGAGCAGCGACTTGTCGAGTTCGGAGACCCCGGCGGCGATCACCGCGTCCACGGGGATGCGTTCGCCCGGACGCACGATGAGCTCATCGCCCGGCGCGATGTCGCCCAGCGGGATGCGGCGCTCGGCCCCGTCCTCGCCGACCAGGGTCGCGGCCGGGGCCTGCATCGCCAGCAGGTCGGCCGCGGCGCTGCGGGCGCTGGCCCGCAGTCGATGGTCCAGCCAGCGGCCGATCAGCAGCAGGAACAGCAGCGACACAGCGGCGTCGAAATAGGCGTCCCGGCCCCGCAGCACCGTCTCCACGAACGAGATCAGCAGGGTGAGGATCACGCCGATGGAGATCGGCACGTCCATATTGGCCCGCCCCGCACGCAGCGAGCGCCAGGCCGACTCGAAGAACGGCATGCCGGCATAGATGGCGCAGGGCGCGCCGATCACGGCGCTGAGCCACATCATCATGGTCCGCGTGGCCGGGCCGAGCTCCTGGCCGAACAGGCCGGCCCAGATCGGCACCGAGAACATCATGGCGTTGCCGGCGCCGAAGGCGGCCACGCCCAGCGCCAGGGTCAGACGGCGGCCCTCGGCGTCGCGCGCGGCGGCGGCCTTGCCCGGATCATAGAGCGTGGCCGGGTAGCCGAGGCGCTCGAGCCGGTCGAGCACCAGGCTGGGATCGCCGGCCCCGGCCTGGAAGCCGACGGCGAGCTTGCCGGTCGTCAGGTTGAGGCGCGCGGACTCCACCGCCGGCAGGGCGCGGACCTCGCGCTCGATCTTCGCCAGGCAGGCGGCGCAGCGCGCGCCCTTGACCAGCAGCTCGATGGACCGCCCGCCGTCCTCGGCCGGACGCAGGAAGGCGGAGAAGTCCTGCCGGTTCGGCGCGTCGGAGATCAGGGCCATGTCAGTCGGCGCTCCGCTTGGAAGACCTGCCCCTGCGACTGGACATGGACGTCCCAGGCGCCGGCGGCGGGCCTGACGGGGGCGTGATAGCGGCCAGGAGCGGTCTCGACGAAGGTCAGGGCGAACTCGCCCGCCTCGGTGGCGGGACGGCGCAGCAGGCCGGTCAGCTTCAGACCCGCGACCGGGCCGCCGCCGGCGTCGGCGATGGCCACCACCACCCCGCTTTCGGCGGGCGCCGCGGTCGCGCTCCATCCCAGGGCCGCCTGGGCGCGGCGCTGGGCGACCGCGCGGTTGTAGGCCAGGCCGTCTTCATAGGGCGTCACCGAGACCTGGCCGGGGTGCGAGCGGTAGGCCAGGACCAGGAACAGGCTGTCGACGGCGATGACCACCCCGAAGAAGGCGATCACCGAGATCAGCACGTGCCAGCCGGTGACACGGAAGGGCTTGCGGGCGGCTTGGACGGTCATGGCGCGTTCGCGGCTCCCGAGAGGAAGGTGGTCTTGCCCTCGATCTGGTCGGACGGGCTGGCGACCAGGAAGGCGGCGGCGAGGTTGTTGGCGGTGATCGCCTCAGGCGGCAGGGTCACGAAGATGCGGACGGCGCGGACCTCGTTGGCCGGCACCTCGACCTTCAGCGCGGCCTGGCCGGCCCGCTCGCCGGGCGTCTTGAGGATCGCGCCGGGCGATCCCACGAAGGCGATGGTGTAGGTCTGGGCCTGGAAGGTGCGGTTGGCGATCTTGATCGTGTAGCCGTTGCGCACCGCCCCGTCGTGCAGGCGCACGAAGACCGGGTTGCGGTCGTGCAGGACGTGCAGGTCCATGGTCGGCCGGACGCTGAGCCCCCAGACCATGAGCGCGCCGACGACCGCCAGGGCCAGGGCGTAGAAGATGGTGCGCGGGCGGACGAGCCGATAGACGGCGGGCTTCCCCGCCGCCCGCGCCTCGACCGCGGCGTCGGTGTCGTAGGCGATCAGCCCTTTCGGCCGGTCGACCTTGATCATGATCTCGTCGCAGGCGTCGATGCAGAGTCCGCAGTTGATGCATTCGAGCTGCGCCCCGTCGCGGATGTCGATGCCCATGGGACAGGCGGTGACGCACTGGTGGCAGTCGACGCAGTCGCCGCGCCCGGCCCAGCCGGCGGCCTTCTTGTGCGCGCCGCGCGGCTCTCCGCGGTCGTAGCGATAGGTGACCTGCAGCGAGTTCGTGTCGAGCATCGCGCCCTGGATGCGCGGCCAGGGGCACATGTAGATGCAGACCTGTTCGCGCATCGTCCCGGCGAAGACGTAGGTCGTGAAGGTCAGCAGCAGGCAGAAGACGTAGCCGGTGACCGGGCCCTGCAGGGTCCAGAAGTCGCGCAGCAGGGCCGGCGCGTCGTGGAAATAGAAGATCCAGGCCCCGCCGGTGGCGAAGGCGATGCCCAGCCAGACCGCGTGCTTGCCGATCTTCCGCCAGGCCTTGTCCAGGGACCAGGGGGCGGCGTCCAGGCGCATGCGGGCGTTGCGGTCACCCTCGAACAGGCGCTCGACATAGATGAAGAGATCGGTCCAGACCGTCTGCGGGCAGGTGTAGCCGCACCACAGGCGCCCGAACAGCGCCGTGACCAGGAACAGGGCCAGGGCCGACAGCACCAGCAGGCCGGTGATGAAGTGCACCTCCTGCGGCCAGAGCTGGATGTCGAAGAAGTAGAAGCGGCGGCCGGCGAAATCGACCAGCACCGCCTGGTCGGGCAGCACGCCGGGGCGGTCCCAGCGGATCCAGGGGGTGATGTAGTAGATCGCCAGGGTGACGATCATCACCGCCCACTTGATCGCGCGCCAGCGGCCATGGACCAGCTTGGGATAGATCGGCGCGCGCGGCTTGTAGAGGCCGCCGCCCGGATCCGCGCTCTTGCGAGCCCGGGCGGCGGCCGAGACGGGACCCGTTCCATGCTTGGGGGCCGAAGCACGGGTCCTGTCTATGACGACGGTCATGGCCTATTGGCCTCCGGCGTTGGCGTGGATGTAGACCGCCAGCGCCTTCAGGGTTTCAGGGTCGAAGCGCGCCTTCCAGCTCGGCATGACGCCGCCGCGGCCGTTCCAGATCTGGGCGTGGATGTCGGCGCGCGTGGAGCCGTAGAGCCACTCCTGGTCCGTCAGGTCCGGGGCGCCCTGCTTCTGGTCGCCCGCGCCGGTCGGGCCGTGGCAGGCGATGCACTGGGCCTGGTAGACCGGCGCCGCCCGGCGAACCGCCCCGGCGTCGGCCGGCCGGCCCGACAGCGCCACGACGTATTCCGTCAGGTCCGAGATTTCGGTGGCGCTCAGCATCTGGTCGCGGCCGAAGGCCGGCATCTGCGAGAAGCGGGTCTGCGGATGGTCGGCGCGGATCCCCACCTCGATCGTGTGGTGGATGTCCTCCAGCGAACCGCCCCACAGCCAGACGTCGTCGCGCAGGTTGGCGTAGCCCTTGGCCCCGACCCCGCCGGTGCCGTGGCAAGTGGCGCAGTTGTCGCCGAACACCGACTGGCCGACCGCCTGGGCGTAGGCCTGGAGATCCGGGTCCTGCTCGATCTGCTCGAGGCTGGCGGTCTTGAGGCGCGCGGCCTGGGCGCCGCGGACGGTCTTCAGGTCGTTCAGGGCCGTCTCGACGTCGGCGCGGTCCGATTGGCCGAGCACGCCGCGGGTATAGCTGCTCACGCCGGGCCAGGCCGGCATCAGCACCCAGTAGACGGCCGCCACGACGATGCCGGCCCAGAACATGTAGAGCCACCAGCGCGGCAGCGGGTTGTCCAGTTCGCGGATGCCGTCCCACTCGTGTCCCGTGGTCTCGACGCCCGTCACCTCGTCGGATTCACGCTTGGACATCGGGGTCCTCGTCATCTTGCAGGGGAAGGCTGGCGAGGCGCTTGAACGCCTCGCGGTTGCGCGGCCAGAGGGCGTAGAGCACGCCGCCCGCGAAGATCAGGCCGAAGTAGATCAGCCCGCCTTGCTGGGCGAACCTCGCCACGGTCTCGTAGGTCAGCTCGCTCATCGCCGGTTCTCCGGCGCCTGGGCCTGGTAGGTGCTGAAGTCGACGAGCGTGCCGAGCATCTGCAGGTAGGCGATCAGGGCGTCCATTTCGGAGAGCCGGCCGGGCTCGCCGTCGAAGTCGCGCTGCAGCACCTTGCCGCCGTATCGGGCCTGGAACTTGGTCGGCGCCGCGAACGGGTCGGCCTGGGTCTCCAGGTCGTCCTTGGCGTTGTCGATCATGTCCTGGGTGTAGGGCACGCCGACCTTGGTCATGGCGCGGATCTTGTCCTGGATGTCGCGGTAGTCGAGCGTCTTCTGCGCCAGGAAGGCGTAGGGCGGCATGACCGATTCCGGCACGACCGAGCGCGGGTCGACCAGGTGGTCCTTGTGCCAGCCGTCCGAGTACTTGCCGCCGACCCGGGCCAGGTCCGGGCCGGTCCGCTTCGAGCCCCACTGGAACGGGTGGTCGTACATGCTCTCGGCCGCGAGGCTGTAGTGGCCGTAGCGCTCGACCTCGTCACGCAGCGGGCGGACCATCTGCGAGTGGCAGGTGTAGCAGCCCTCGCGGATGTAGATGTCGCGCCCGGCCAGTTCGAGCGGGGTGTAGGGGCGCACCCCTTCCACCTCCTCGACCGTGCTCTCCAGCCAGAAGAGCGGCGCGATCTCGACGATGCCGCCGATGGAGACGACGATCAGGATCGCGATGACCAGCGGCAGGGAATGCCGCTCCAGCTTGGTGTGATGCTTCCACATGTTGGACGTCTCGCCTTACTGCGCCGCGACGAGCGCGGGGGCGGGACCGCCGAGGCTCTGGGCGCTGGGCGCCTGGCTCGGCATGCGGGTCGTACGCCACAGGTTGTAGGACATGATCACCGCGCCAGCGAGGAACATGGCTCCGCCCAGGGTGCGGATGACGTTCTCGATGTGCTTGGCCGCGACGGTCTCGACGAAGGAGTTCGCGAGGAAGCCCTGGGGCGTGTATTCGCGCCACATGAGGCCTTCCATGATCCCGGAAACCCACATCGCGCAGATGTAGAGAAGGATCCCCAGGGTCGCGATCCAGAAGTGCCACTCGGCCAGCTTCAGCGAGTAGAGCCGCTCCTTCTTCCAGAGCCAGGGCACCAGGCAGTAGACGGCGCCGAAGGAGATGAAGCCGACCCAGCCGAGCGCGCCGGAATGCACGTGGCCGATGGTCCAGTCGGTGTAGTGGCTGAGCGCGTTGACCTCGCGGATCGACATCAGCGGGCCTTCGAAGGTCGCCATGCCGTAGAAGGCGATGGAGACCGCCATCATGCGGATGACGGGATCGGTGCGCAGCTTGTCCCACGCGCCCGAGAGGGTCATCAGGCCGTTGATCATCCCGCCCCAGGACGGCATCCACAGCATGATCGAGAAGGTCATGCCCAGGGTCTGGGCCCACTGGGGCAGCGCCGTGTAGTGCAGGTGGTGCGGGCCCGCCCAGATGTAGATGAAGATCAGCGACCAGAAGTGGACGATGGACAGGCGGTACGAATAGACCGGCCGCTCCGCGCGCTTGGGCACGAAGTAGTACATCATCGCCAGGAAGCCGGCGGTCAGGAAGAAGCCGACGGCGTTGTGGCCGTACCACCACTGCAGCAGGGCGTCCTGGACGCCGCCGAACAGCGAGTAGCTGCGGCTGTTCAGCCCCCCGACCGGGACGGCCAGGTTGTTGACGATGTGCAGCAGCGCGATGGTGACGATGAAGGCCAGGTAGAACCAGTTGGCCACGTAGATGTGCGGTTCCTTGCGCTTCCAGATCGTGCCGAGGAACACCAGCAGGTAGGCGACCCAGACGATGGTCAGCCAGAGGTCCACCAGCCACTCCGGCTCGGCGTATTCCTTGGACTGGGTGATGCCGGCCACGTAGCCGACCGCCGCCAGCACGATGAACAGTTGGTAGCCCCAGAACACGAACCAGGGCCAGACGCCGCCGGCCAGGCGCGCGCGGCAGGTGCGCTGCACCACGTAGAAGGAGGTGGCGATCAGGGCGTTGCCGCCGAACGCGAAGATCACGCCCGAGGTGTGCAGCGGGCGCAGGCGGCCGAAGTTCAGCCAGCCGTGATCGGAGAAATAGAGCAGGCTTGGCCAGGAGAGCTGGGCGGCGATGAACACGCCGACCGACATGCCGACGACCGCCCAGAACATGGTGGCGATCACCCCTGCCCTGACCACGCCGTCGGCGTAGCGGTCCTGCGGCGAGCGCAGGCGGCCGGAGTTGATCGCGACGGTCATGACCGACAGGGCGGCCAGGAACGCGGCCAGGAAGATCCAGCCTTGCAGCCGGAACAGCGGATCCGCCGACAAGGCGGTGGCGATGAGCGCGCCGAAAGCGCAGACGCCCATCAGGATGAAGAGAAGCACCGCATCGCGCGGCGTGCTGGTCTCTGGAGCCGGCAAGCTGGTCATAGTCCCCCAAGCGAGTCATGGTGACGACACCCGGGACATGACCGCACCCCGCAGGAGCGGCATTGATTTCGGTCAAGGCGCCGCCGCCGCGCCCTGGGCTTATGGTTTCCAGTCACGAAATCGAGGACGCCATGACGCAGTTGAAGTCGGATCTGGTCACCGCCGCCGGAGCGGTCATGCTCGTGGGATCGGCGCTGAGCGCCGAGATGGCCTGGCTGGCCGCGCGCGGCGTCGCCAATCTCGGGGTGATCTGCGGCGCTGCGGGCCAGCCTCACTGCCCCTGGCTGATCGGCGCGGCGGCCCTGCTGGCCTCCGGGACGGCGACCCTGATCGCCGGCCGCCGCCGGATGAAGGCCGCGGCTAGCTCGTCGAGCTGAGGCGCACGGCGCCCTCCAAACCAGTCCTCCTTCAGGCCAACTCCGGGCGCAGCCGGTCCATGATCGCGCTCCGGGCTGGCCTGTTGCGCGTTCGTGCGCCTATCGTCAGTCAGTCCTTCCCCGCGCCGCAATCTGAGGAATCAGTATGGCGACTGACCAAGACGCCGCGCCCGAAGCCGCCAAGGGCCACGGCCCGCTCCGACGCTACTGGTTCGACGTGGCGCTGTGGAAGCGGATCCTGCTGGCCCTGGTTCTCGGGACCGCCGTGGGACTGGCGCTGGGCGAGGCCGCCGTCCAGATCAAGTGGATGGGCGACGTCTTCATCCGGCTGATCCGGATGATCGTGGCGCCCCTGGTCTTCTTCTCGATCGTGTCGGGGATTTCCGCCATGGGCGATCCCCGGCGGCTGGGATCGATCGGCATCAAGACCCTGGTCATCTATCTGACCCTGACCGTCTTCGCGGTGACCGTCGGCCTGACCATGGGGACGATCTTCCAGCCCGGCGTCGGCATGGACCTGTCGGGCGCCACGCCCCAGGCGGTGACCAAGGCGCCGCCGAGCCTCGGCCAGCACCTGATCGGCATCATCCCGACCAATCCGATCGCGGCGCTGGCCGAAGGCAACATCCAGTCGGTGATCTTCTTCGGCATCCTGGTCGGCCTGGGCATCCTGGCCATCGCGCCGAGGGGCGAGCCGGTGGCCCGGATCTTCCAGATCGGCGCCGACATCATGCTGCAGATCGTGCGGTTCATCATGGAGGTCGCGCCGTTCGGGGTCTTCGCCCTGGTCGCCTGGGTGATGGGAACGTCCGGGCCCGGCGCCTTCCTGCATGTCATGAAGCTGGCCCTGGCCCTGGTCCTCGGCTGCGCCGTCCAGACCCTGGTGGTCCATGGCGGGCTGGTGCGTTTCTTCGCGCGGATGCCGGTCCTGCCCTTCTTCCGCGACATCACCGATGCGGTGACGATCGCCTTCTCGACCTCGTCGAGCGCCGCGACCCTGCCGGTGGCCATGCGCGTCGCCGAGAAGAACCTCGGCGTCAGTCACGCCGTCACGTCGACCGCCCTGCCCCTGGGCGTCACGCTCAGCATGGACGGCACCGCCCTCTATGTCGCCTTGCTCGCGATGCTGTCGGCGCAGGCGTTCGGGGTCGAACTGGACTTCTCGCAGTACGTGATGCTGGCGCTGGCTACGACGGTGGTGGCGCTGGGGACCGCGCCCGTGCCCTCGGCCTCGCTGTTCATGCTGGCGGCGGTGCTGCAGGTGATCGGCCTGGGCGCCGAGCAGACCGCCCTGGTGGTGGGCTTCGTCCTGCCGTTCGACCGGCTGCTGGACATGACCCGCACGATCACGAACGCGACCAGCGACCTCTCCACCGCCGTCACCGTCGCCAAGTGGGAAGGCGAACTGGACGAAGAGGTCTATCGGAGGAAGCCCGTCGAATAGGTTGTTCGCGCAGCGCCCCTAGGGTCTTCCCCCGACAGCATTGATCGTCGCGATCGCCCAGTCTCCCTGTCGCCATCCAGGAGACACTTCATGCGCACGATCGGGGTTTTCACGTTGCTGCTGGCGTCCGCCATGTTCCCGCTGGCTGCGCAGGCCGAGGACGACTGGAGCATCTCGGTGACGCCCTACCTCTGGGTCGCGTTCCCGCAGGGCGACGTCACCGCCGAGTCCGGGCGCACCCCAGGAGGGGGTCTCGATCCCGACATCCACGTGAACTTCGACGACATCGGCCTGTCCGGCGCGTTCACCGGCGCCGTCGACGTGCGCTACGGCCGGTTCGGGGTGCTGGGCGACCTGACCTACTACGAGATCGAGGCCGACAAGAACATCACCGCCGGGCCGCTGCCCGCCATCGACGGCGAGGTGAAGATCTCCGGCACGAAGGGCCTCATCGTCGCCTACTGGCGGGCCTACGAGACCGAGACGGCGTATGTCGACCTGCTGGGCGGCGCGCACTACCTCGGGATCGACACCGACGTCTCGGTCCGCACCGCCAACCGCGGCGTTTCCTTCGGCACGGAGGAGGATCTCTGGGACCCGGTCGTCGGGGTGCGCGGCAAGACCCGGCTCAGCGAACACTTCGGCCTGACCGGCATCGCCACCTATGGCGGGTTCGGGGTTTCCTCCGACTACCTCTACGAGCTGCAGGGCTACCTGTCCTACCGCTTCAACGACACGATCACCGCCCAGGCCGGCTACCGCTACTACTCGACCAAGTGGGAGGGCGACCGGCTGATCTACGACGCCTCGTTCAGCGGGCCGCTGGTCGGCCTGACGTTCACGTTCTGAGCCGCGCCCGGCCGCCCCGCCGCGTCACCAGAAGCGGCGCGGCGTTGACGACGAAGCGCCATCCGCTGCGAGCGACGCCGCCGGCGTCGCCGGGGCCTGCGCCTGTTCGGCCCCGCCGTTCAGCGAGTTCATGCCGGTGGCCACCACGGAAACCCGCAGCTTGCCCTCCAGCGACGGATCGAAGGCGGCGCCGAAGATGATGTTGCCGTCCGGATCGACCTGATCGGAGATGACGTTGGCGGCCTCGTCGACCTCCAGCAGGGTCATGTCCGTCCCGCCGGTGACGTTGATCAGCACCGCCTTGGCGCCGGCTAGCGAGGTTTCGTCCAGCAGCGGGTTCTGGATGGCGTTCTGGGCGGCGACGGCCGCGCGGTCGGCGCCGGTGGCCTCGCCCGTGCCCATCATCGCCGCGCCCATGCCGCCCATGACGCTGAGGACGTCGGCGAAGTCGAGGTTGATCAGGCCCGGCAGCACCATCAGGTCGGTGATCGAGCGCACGCCCGAATGCAGCACCTGGTCGGCCATGCCGAAGGCCTCGGCGAAGGTGGTCTGCTCGGTGGCCACCCGGAACAGGTTCTGGTTGGGCACGATGATCGAGGTGTCGACGTACTGCTGCAGTTCCTGCAGGCCCGCTTCCGCCAGGCGCATGCGGTGGCGGCCCTCGAAGCGGAACGGCTTGGAGACCACCCCGACGGTCAGGATGCCGCGCTCACGGGCGCAGCGGGCGACGAACGGCGCAGCCCCGGTGCCGGTGCCGCCGCCCATGCCGGCGGTGATGAACACCATGTCCGCGCCGTCCAGGTAGCGGATGATGTCCTCGGCCGACTCCTCGGCGGCGCTGAGGCCGGCATTGGGATTGGCGCCGGCGCCGAGCCCCTGGGTGACCCGCACGCCAAGCTGGATCCGCTGGCTGGCCAGCGACAGCGATAGCTGCTGGGCGTCGGTGTTGGCCACCACGAAGTCGACGCCCTCCAGCCCCGACTCGATCATGTTGTTGACCGCGTTGACGCCCGCGCCGCCCACACCGAACACGACGATCCGGGGCTTCAGTTGGGTGACCGCCGGGCGCGTTCCGTTGGGGGGTGACACTGACATGCTCGCAAAACTCCTCGTACGTCCCTGCCGTGACCGCCGGCGATTCCACAACCAAGCGCGGACCAGTTCCACAGGAATGTGGTGCAAACCGGACTCGACCGTCCAGGCACGGGGTCACGACTTGGCCCATTGCGGCGTAAACAGCAAGCGGCGGCGGGTTTTAGGCCGCAGTCCCGTCGATCTGCGCGCCGGGCGCGACAACGGCTGTCGAATGTATCTTAGCCATGCCAAGAGGGGTGGACCCGTCGCGACGCGCCGCCAACTCAACTTCGGTGTCCGATTGCGACGGGTTAGAGATGCGCCCTTAGGATTCGCCGCCCCGGACCATGCCCTTGCTCGCCGCCGTCTATGGAAACCCGCCGCCTGACGTCATCGAGACGCCCAGGGGCGCGCGCCAGCTCTCGCCGCTGATCCCGGGGTCCGACGACATCGCCTCGCTGGACGACGCCTCGCTGGACGAGATCGCCCTGCTGGTTCCCGGCGGCGCCATCGAGGCGCGATACCTGCTGGCCCAGGCCCTGCGGGCGCTCAAGCCCGGCGGGCTCCTGACGGCGGCCGCGCCGAAGGATCGCGGCGGCCTGCGCTTGAAAAAGACCTTGCAAGGCTTCGGCTGCGACGTCGCCGAGACCTCGCGCCGGCATCATCGGATCTGCGAGCTCGAACGGCCCCAGGCCGCGCTCAACCTGGCCGGCGCGCTGGACGACGGCGCGCCGCGCATCCTGCCGCTCGGCCTGTGGTCGCAGCCAGGCGTATTCAGCTGGGATCGCCTGGACCCGGGCAGCGAGCTGCTGCTGCGCAACCTGCCCCCGCTGGCGGGTCACGGCGCCGACTTCGGATGCGGGATCGGCTGGCTGTCGCGCGCGGTGCTGACCTCGCCCGACGTGCAGACCCTGAAGCTGATCGAGCTTGATCGACGCGCCCTCGACTGTGCGCGCCACAATATCGTCGATCCGCGCGCCAGCTTCGAATGGGCCGACGTGCGCAACGCCGCCAAGGCGCTGTCGGGCCTGGATTTCGTGGTCATGAACCCGCCCTTCCACGACGGCGGCCAGGAAGACCGCATGTTGGGCCAGGCGTTCATCCGCGCGGCGGCGGGGGTGCTCCGGACGGGCGGACGCCTGTGGCTGACCGCCAACCGCCACCTGCCCTACGAAGCGGCGCTGGCCGAGGCGTTCAAGACCGTCGTCCCGGTGGCCGACAGCGGCGGCTACAAGATCTACGAGGCCCGACGATGAGCAAGGTCCCGACCATGCGGCTCGACCGCCTGCTCTCCAACCTGGGCTATGGCAGCCGCAAGGAGATGCACGGACTGGTCGCCGCGCGGGAGATCGTGCTGGACGGCGTGGCGCTGACCGACGCCGGCGCGCGGATCGCGATCGGTGCGGACCTGCCGCAGCGGATGCGGGTGATGGGCCAGCCGGTCGATCCGCCGCCGCCCCTGGTGGTGATGATGCACAAGCCGCTGGGCGTGGTCTGCTCCCACAAGGAATATGGCGACCGCATCTACGACCTGCTGCCGCCGCGCTGGCGGGTGCGGGACCCGGCGCTTTCCAGCGTCGGGCGCCTGGACAAGGAGACCTCCGGCCTGCTGCTGATCACCGACAACGGCGACTTCCTGCATCGGGTGATCTCGCCGCGGCGTCACGTTCAGAAGAGCTACGTCGCCGACCTCGACCGGCCGCTGGAGGGGCACGAAGGCGAGATTTTCGCCGCCGGCGCGCTGATGCTGGAGGGCGAGGAAAAGCCGCTGCTGCCGGCGGTGCTGGAGCCGCTCGGCGAACGCAAGGCCCGGCTGCTGATCGAGGAAGGCCGCTATCATCAGGTCCGCCGCATGTTCGCGGCGGTCGGCAACCACGTGACCGCCCTGCACCGCGACCGGATCGGGGGGCTTTCCCTGCCCGACGACCTCGAGGCCGGCGACTACCGCGTCCTGCCCGCGGCCACGGCCGAGCAGGTGTTCGCAGTCACCGCGACGGAAGCCGCCGGAGGCCCCCGATGACCCCGGCCGACCAGGCGTTCGACCAACTGATGCGGCTGGCGGGACGGCCGCGCCCCGACTTCGTCCGCATCGCCGACGAGCCGCCGGCGCTGAACACCCGGTTCCACGCCGAGGCCGCCGCGGCGGCGGCGCTGGCTGCGGTGGGGACCCTGGCCGCCGAGCTCTGGACGATGCGCTCGGGCCAGGCCCAGGAGGTCGCGGTGTCGCCGCGCGAGGCCGGCGCGGCGCTGCTGAGCTTCGCCTTGCAGGTGTTCGAGGACTCGTCCCGCGCGCCGCCGCTGCGCCCCGACGACGCCGGAGGCGGCGGGCGCGGCACGCCCGCCATGGGGTTCTTCGAGACCAAGGACCGCCGGCACGTCTTCCTGCACCCTAGCTTTCCGAGCAGCGCCGCCAAGCTGCACAGGCTGCTCGGCTCGCCCGCCGACACCGCCGCCGTCGCGGCGGCCGCGATGACCTGGACGGCGATGGATCTGGAGAACGCGATCGCCGAGGCCGGCGTCTGCGGGGCGATGGTCCGCACCGCCGAGGAGTGGGACCAGTCCGAGCAAGGGCGCATCCTGGCCGCGCGCCCGCTCGTGGAGGTCGTGAAGATCGCCGAAGGCCCGCCCATGCCCTTGCCGGCGGCGGGGGACGCGCCGCTCTCCGGCCTGCGCGTGCTCGACCTGACGCGGGTCCTCGCGGGGCCCACCTGCGGACGCACCCTGGCCCAGCACGGCGCCGACGTGCTCTACATCGCCTCGCCCAACCTCCCGGCGACGGAGTTCTTCATCAGCGACGTGGGCCACGGCAAGCTGTCGGCCTGGCTCGACCTGCCCGCGGAGCTGGCGCGCCTGAAGGAGCTGGTCGCCGAAGCCGACGTGTTCAGCCAGGGCTACCGGCTCGGCTCGCTGGAACGCATGGGGCTGGGGCCGCTGGACCTGGCCCGGCTGCGTCCCGGCATCGTCTACACCTCGATCAACGCCTACGGGCACGAAGGGCCCTGGTCGGGCCGCCCGGGCTGGGAGCAGCTCGCCCAGACCGTGACCGGCATGGCCGACATCCATGGCGCGGCGTTCGGCGGCGCGGGCCCACGGCTGCAACCGGCGGCGGTCGCGGACTACACGACCGGCTTCCTGGCCGCCTTCGGAACCATGGTGGCGCTGCAGCGGCGCGCGCTGTACGGCGGCAGCTACATGGTGCGCGTCTCGCTGGCCCAGACGGCGATGTGGCTCCGCGCGCTCGGCCTGAGGCCGGTGGAGGCGCTGGCCGCCACGCAGCCGGCCTCCCCCGCCGAGATCGACGGCTGGCGCATGGACTCGCCCTCGGGCTTCGGCCCGGTCCGGCATCTGCGGCCTCCGGTGCAGATGTCCCTCACCCCGGCGCGATGGACCAGGCCGACCACTCCGCTCGGCGCCCATCCCGCCGCCTGGCCCGCCTAGGGCGCGTCGTCCATCATCGACAGCGGCCGGGCCACCTCCTCCAGGGGCTTGCGCTCGGCCGCCACGCCCAGGAACAGCTCGACGACCGCGGCGACCAGCATCAGCCCCCCGCCCAGCAGATAGCCCCAGAGGATCTGGCTGCGCGCGCCGGTGTCGATCAGCGCCCCGAACAGGGCCGGCCCGCCGACCCCGCCCAGCAGCGTCCCGAATGCGTAGAACAGCGAGATCGTCACCGCCCGGGTCTCCAGGGGAAAGCTCTCGCCGACCGTCAGATAGGCGGCGCTGGCCCCGGCCGATGCGAAGAAGAAGATCACCGTCCAGGCGGCGGTCTGCGAGGCCGCGGTCAGGAGGCCCTCCGAGAACATCCAGCCCGTCACGCAGAGCAGCACCCCGGCGACGCCATAGGTCAGGGCGATCATCGGCTTGCGGCCGATGCTGTCGAAGAAGTGGCCCAGCAGCAGCGGGCCTAGGAAATTCCCCGCTGCGAACGGCAGGATGAACCAGCCGATGGCCGAGGCCGGCACCGCGTAGAACTTCGTGAGGATCAGGGCGTAGGTGAAGAAGATCGCGTTGTAGCAGAAGGCCTGCGTCGCCATCAGCACCAGGCCCAGCACCGTCCGCCGCGGATGGTGGACGATCAGCGACCGGGCGATGTCGAACCACGAGGTCTTCATCGGGCGCAGGCGCAGCCGGGGAAGCTCATCCATAGGTCCGAGCGGGCGACCGGAGGCTCGCTCGACGCTGGCCTCGATGGCGGCCACGACCGCCACCGCCTGCTCGGGGTGGCCGTGGGTCATCAGCCAGCGCGGGCTCTCGGGAATGAACCGGCGGACATAGATGACGATCAGGGCCAGCAGGCCGCCGATGATGAAGGCCAGGCGCCAGCCCCAGGCCTGGTCGACGAGGTTCGGGTCCAGGACGATCAGCGAGCCGGCGGCGCCCAGCGCCGCGCCGACCCAGAAGCTGCCGTTGATGGCCAGGTCGGTATAGCCGCGCCGCCGGGCCGGGATCAGCTCCTGGATCGCCGAGTTGACCGCGCCGTACTCCCCGCCGATCCCCGCTCCGGTCAGGAACCGGAACAGCACGAACGACCAGAAGTCCCAGGCGAAGCCCGTGGCGATGGTGGCGACCAGATAGACCCCGACCGTGATGGTGAAGAGCCGTCGGCGGCCGAAGCTGTCGGTGAGCCGCCCGAACACCAGCGCGCCCAGCACCGCGCCCAGGATATAGGCGCTGCCGGAAAGCCCGATCTGGGTGGTGGAGAGGCCCAGCCCCTCCGAGATCGCCGGCGACAGCGAGCCGACCAGGGTCACCTCCAGGCCGTCCAGGATCCAGGTGATCCCCAGCGCCGTCACCACCAGCCAGTGGAAACGGCTCCAGGGCAGCCGGTCCAGCCGGGCCGGAACATTGGTTGTGAAGCTGCCGCTCATGCGCCCTCCCCCATTGCCTTGCATAAGTGAGCCACAACGCAACGGCGACGCTTGGGTTCAGGACAATCTGCCTGTATGGCCCCACAAGATGTTTACTGCCGAGATCACCGTCGACGCGCGCGGCCATCGCTGCCCGGTGCCGACCCTGCGCCTGCGACGGGCCCTGGAGGACGCGCCTGCGGGCGCGCGCGTGCGGCTGCTCGCCGATGATCCGCTGGCGAGGATCGACGTCCCGCACTTCGCGGCCGGCGGCGGTTTCGTGGTCGTGGAGAGCGCCGAGACCGACGGCGTGCTCAGTTTTCTGGTCGCGCGGCCAGGCTAGGGTCGACCGCCTGCGCCAGGGCCTTTTGCCGGCGCCGCTCGCCCAGGACGATCTCGATCTCTGTGGCGAACGCCCCGCCGAAGAAGACGGCGTTCACGCTCCAGGACAGCCAGATCAGGAAGACCACGACCGCGGCGACGGAGCCGTAGGTCGCGCCCAGATGGGCGATCTGCTCGACATAGAAGGCGCTGGCCCACGACACCAGCAGGCAGAGGATCGCCGCCGACACCCCGCCCAGGATCGACGGAAGCCAGGCCACCGCCCGGCTGGACATGGCGAAGCGATAGATCATGGTCATCGCCATCGTCAGGCCGAAGCTGACCCAGGTCCATTCGCTGTAGAGCCAGGACACCCCCGCCAGCGGCCGGAGCCCGAACGCGGCGGCGACGAAGCGGAAGTAGAAGAACACCGCCGAGAGCGAGGCCAGCATCACGAAGGCCGCGATCAGCACCACCAGGGCCAGCAGGTTGAAACCCAGGAAGCCGCGCGGCGCCTCCTCGTCGTGGATGAACGACAGGCCCGCCAGCAGCGCCTTGAAGCCGCGATGGGCCGCGTAGCCGCCGACCACCAGGGCCACGCCGCTCTGCGCCGAGACGGAGTGGAACGGCGTCTGCGCCAGCCGCTCCAGCTCTTCCTGGAAGATCGCCTGGGCGCCGGACGGCATGAGCCGGGCCAGGGCCTCGGCCTGGTGCGCCACCTCGTTCGGGTCGGCCAGCAGGCTGTAGAGGCCGATGCCGATCGCCAGCGCCGGGAACACCGCCAGCATGATGAAGAACGAGACGCCGCCCGTGTAGAGCATGACGTCGCGCCCCCAGAGGCGGCGGAGCGCGCGGCCGGTGATCAGCAGCGCCAGGCGCAGCCAATGGGAAGGATCCCAATCGACTTCACGCAGGTTCAGGATTCGTTGCCGCAGCGACATGGCGCGGAAGGTGCTGAAGCGCGCGCCCTCACGCAAGCGATGATCGAGCCGGGCCGCACGCCTACGGCGCGCCGGCCCTTGCTGGGAAACCGGCGCGCCGCCGATGGGCGTGTCATTGCCATCGAGCCGGCCGCCGCATTGAGGGACGGGAGTGAGCGACGACCGGCCAGGGACGAGACTGGTCCGCGGCGGCTGAACCCCGGCTGAACGCGGTTCGTAGAACCCGTTCAGTTTGCGCGCGTTCGTCACTCAACCTTCACATAACCGTCAAACAACAATGTTAGCGCCTCTGCGTCACCCAGCGGAGCCAGATCATGAAGACTTTCGCCTATCTCGCCGTCGCCGCCGTCGCCCTGAGCGCCTGCGGCCAGCAAGCCCCGAAGGGTGGAACCGAAAAGGCCGCCGGCCCCAGCGCCAGCGGGCGCGACCAGGTCTGGGCGGCCGGTTCCTCGACCGTCTTCCCGTTTGCGACCCGCGTCGCCGAAAACGTCGCCAAGACCACGGGCGGACGTCCGGCCAAGGTCGAGAGCCTGGGCACCGGCGGCGGCTTCAAGCTGTTCTGCAGCGGCACCGGCGCGGGCTTCCCCGACATCGCCAACGCCTCGCGCCCGATCAAGAAGTCCGAGTTCGAGCAGTGCGCGGCCAACGGCGTCACCGACATCATCGAGGTCAAGATCGGCTATGACGGCATCGTCATCGCCAACGCCAAGAACGGCCCGACCTACAACTTCAAGATCGACCAGGTCTATCGCGGCCTGGCGGCCGAGCTCCCCTCGCCCAGCGGCTTCGCCAAGAACGCCGCCAAGAACTGGAAGGACGTCGACGCCTCGCTGCCGTCGCAGGCGATCCTGGTCTACGGCCCGCCGCCGACCTCGGGCACCCGCGACGCCTTCGTCGAGCTGGGCCTGGAAAAGGGCGCGCGGAAGATCCCGACCCTCGAGACCCTGCGCGAGAAGGACGAGGACGGCTTCAAGGCCAAGGCCCACACGATCCGCGGCGACGGCGCCTGGGTCGACGCCGGCGAGAACGACAACGCCATCGTCCAGACCCTGACCAAGACCCCCAACGCCCTGGGCGTGTTCGGCTACTCGTTCCTCGAGAACAACATGGACACCGTCAAGGCGGCGACCGTGGACGGCGTGGCCCCGACCTTCGAGACCATCTCGAACGGCTCCTACCCGGTGTCGCGCTCGCTCTACATCTACGTGAAGAAGGCGAACATCGGCGTCATCCCGGGCCTGCGGGAATATGTGAACGCGTTCGTGTCGGACGCCGCCACCGGCAAGGGCGGCTACCTGCAACAGCGCGGCCTGATCCCGCTCGGCGCCGAAGACCACGCCGCCCAGAAGACCGCGGCCAGCGACCTGAAGACCATCAGCGCGCCCGAGAAGTAGGCCGCGCTCCCCACACGTGGCGAAACGGAGGCCCCGAGGCGACGCGCTTCGGGGCCTTTGTCCTATCCGGCCAGGGCCCCGGCGGCCTTGAGCTCGTCGATCTGCTGCGCCGAGAAGCCCCAGTCGCCGAGCGCCTCGCGATCGTGCGCCCCGATCGCCGGCGGCGGCCCCTGGATCGCCCCCGGGGTCACCGAGAACCGCGGCGCGGGCGCGGGCTGCACCACCCCGCCGAGCTCCACGAAGGTCTCCCGCGCGACGTTGTGCGGATGCCTGGGGGCCACGTCCAGGTCCAGCACCGGGGCGAAGCAGACGTCGGTGGCGTCCATGATCTCGCACCATTCGGCCTGGGTCTTCTGGGCGATCACATGGGCCAGTTTCTCGCGCAGGCCGTTCCAGGCGCCGCGATCCATCTGGGCGGCGAACGCCGGGTCGTTGATGCCGGTCTTCTCCAGCAGCAGGGCGTAGAATTGCGGTTCGATCGAGCCGATGGAGATCCACTTGCCGTCGGCGCACTGGTAGGTGTCGTAGAAGTGCGCGCCGCCGTCGAGCAGGTTGGCGCGGCGCTCCTCCTTCCACATCCCGCTGGCCTTGAAGCCGTAGAACATCGACATCAGCGAGGCCGCGCCGTCGCTCATGGCGCAGTCGATCACCTGCCCCCGGCCGGTTTCCCGCGCGCTCAGCACCCCCGCCAGCAGCCCGAACGCCAGATAGAGCGCGCCGCCCCCGAAGTCGCCCACCAGGTTGAGCGGCGGAACCGGCTTCTCGCCCGTGCCGATGGCGTGCAACGCCCCGGTGATGGCGATGTAGTTCATGTCGTGGCCGGCGGCGTTGGCATAGGGGCCGAACTGCCCCCAACCGGTCATCCGGCCATAGACCAGCTTCGGATTGCGCTTCAGGGCGACGTCCGGCCCCAGGCCCAGGCGCTCCATCACCCCGGGGCGGAAGCCCTCGAACACCGCATCGGCGCTCTCCATCAGCTTCAGGCAGGTCTCGATGGAGGCGGGGTTCTTCAGGTCCAGGCCGATGGAGCGGCGGCCGCGGCTGGTGATGTCGGCCGCCGAGGCGCGGCCGTGCCCCTTGCGGTCGATCCGCACCACGTCCGCGCCCAGGTCCGACAGCAGCATGCCGCAGAACGGGCCTGGCCCGATCCCGGCGAACTCCACGACCTTCAGGCCTGAAAGCGGTCCCTGACCCATACGATGTCTCCCTGTCTCTTGGTCCCAGCCTAGAGGCTATGACGCGCCGTCAGCCAACGGGTTCAGCCGCCGCCGGGCAAGGATTGGCCGTCGTCGATGGTGATCACCGCGCCGGTGACGGCCCGCGCCGCCGGGCCGCACAGCATCATCAGGGCCGCGTCGAGGTCGCCCGCCTCCATCAGCCGCCGCCGCGGAAAGCCCTTCATCTGCTTCTGGCCGCCCTCGGTCTTGAACCATCCCGCATTGATGTCGGTCTCGATATAGCCCGGGCAGATGGCGTTCACCGCGATCCCCCGGCGGGCCCATTCCCGCGCCAGGCTGCGGGTCAGCATGGCGACCGAGGCCTTGGACGCGCAGTAGGCCGACAGCCCCGGCAGCACCGTATGGGAGGCGATCGAGGCGATGTTGACGATCCGCGCGTCGCCGCGCTCGGCCGTTCCCGACGCGATCATCCGCCTGGCGGCCTGCTGGGCGGCGAAGAACACGCCGCGGACATTGACGTCGAAGGTGCGGTCCCAGTCCTCGATGGCGAGGTCGAGAGCCAGCCCCTCGCCGCCGACGCCGGCGTTGTTGACCAGGATCGAGATCGGTCCGAGGGCGGTCTCCACCTCGTCGAAGGCCGGACCGATGGAGGCGGCGTCGGCGACGTCCAGCTTCAGCGCCATCGCCTGGCGCCCCTCGCCCGCGATCGCGCCGGCGTGGTTTTCGACCAGATCCAGTCGCCGCGCCGTCAGGGCGACCGACGCGCCGGCCCGGGCCAGGACATGGGCGAAGTGCGCGCCAAGTCCGCCGGACGCCCCGGTGATCACCGCCACCTGGCCCTTCAGGGTCTGTTCCATCCCGATCCGTCCTCCACAGTCTTGCGACTCGGCGTCGCTGTGTCATTCGCCCTGCGGCTGTATAGTCGAGACGCACGTCGATTCCCGCCCAGCCTGGGCGCTGGCGTCGCGACCAAGAGCCAGGGTTTAAGCGAATGACGGCGGGCGTCCAGGCGCGAGTCTTGATCGTTGCAAGGGACGACGCCCTCGCAGGACCGCTGGCCGAAGGGCTGGACCGGCTCGGCTGGCGCACGGTGACGGCGCGCGGCCCCTATGCCGCCACGGCGGCCCTGGCCGATCTGCATGTCGAGGCGGCGATCGTCGACCTGGCCAGCGGCGGGCACGAGGCGCTGACCATGTCGCGCCGGCTGAAGGCCGCCTGCGCGCCGCGCCGGCTGCCCGTCATCGCCATCGGCGACCCCGGCCCCGAACTGGACACCTACGACTTCGACCTCACCCTGGCCGCGCCCGTGCATCCGGCGCAGATGGTGATGCGGCTGGAGACCCTGGTCCGCACCGCCGTCGCCGAGGAAGAGTTCGAGCTGCGCCTGGAGACCTTCGCCGACCGCGGCCGGCGGCTGGACATGCCCGAGCCGGACGCCTCGTCCTACCATGTGCTGGCGATCGGCGAGCCCGCGCCGCAGTTCCTGGCCCTGGCCAACGCCCTGACCCGGTCGGGAGCCGAGGTGGTCGGCGCCTTCACCGCCTATACGGCCTTCGATTACCTGCATGAGCGGCCGTTCGACGCCGTGGTGCTCTGGGCCGGCGACACCAGCCAGGAAGCCCTGTCCATCGCCGCCGGCATGCGGCGCAACACCCGCCTCTATCACACGCCTGCGCTGCTCTACATGCGCCAGGAGAGCTATGTGACGATGTCGGAGGCCTATCACCGGGGCGTCTCGGACGTGGCCTCCCCCGAAACGCCGGAGACCGAGACGGCGCGGCGCGTCCTCGAACTGGCCCGCAGCTATCGCCGCCAGACCGCCATCCGCCGCGCCCTGGAGATGGCCAGGACGTCGGGCCTGATGGACGCGGCCACCGGCCTGTTCACCCGCGACCTGTTCGCCCGCCATGTCGGCCGGCTGGCCCAGGCCTCGCGCATCCGCGGCCGCCCGCTATCGGTCTGCGTACTGAAGGTCGCCGAACGCTCCGACGTGTCGGCCGCCCGCGCCGGCGGCTGGCTGGACCGCGCCATCCCGCAGATCGGCTCGATGATCGGCCGCCTGGTGCGTGTCGAGGACACCGCCGCGCGCCTCGGCCAGGAGGTGTTCGCCCTGGCCCTGCCCGCCACCGGCAAGGCGGCCGCCCGCGCCGCCGGCGAGCGGATCGCCGCGGTCATCGGCTGCACCGCCTTCGAGGCCGGCGACGGCCAGCCGCCCTTCGTCGTCGATTTCGACATCGGCGTCGCCGAGGTCACCTCGCCCGAGAGCGTCGGCAAGGCGCTGGAGGAAGCCGCCGCGCGGGCGCACCAGAAGGCCAGCTAGAGCATTCTCCGCCGCAGCGGCGGCCGGCCTTGGCGCCAAACGCCTCAGGCCGCCAGCTTCGCCAGTTCGCTCAATATGCCCTCGGCGGCCGCGAGCCGCTGTTCGGGGGTCTCCCATTCGCCCTTCACCACGACCTTGTGGTCGGGACGGATCTTCCAGGCGACCTGGTTCTTCTGGACGAAGCCGACCAGGCCCATGGGGTTCTTGAACTCGTCGCCGCGGAAGGTGACGACCGCGCCCTTGGGACCCACGTCGATCTTGGCGACGTTGGCCTCGCGGCACAGCCCCTTGATCGCCACGACCTTCAGCAGTTGCCCGGCCTCGGGCGGCAGCGGGCCGAAGCGGTCGATCATCTCGGCGGCCAGGGCTTCGCGGTCGCCCGCCTTCTCGGCCTCGGACAGGCGGCGATAGAGCGACAGCCGGACGTTCAGGTCGGGCACGTAGTCGTCGGGGATCAGCACGGCGGCGCCGGTGTTGATCTGCGGCGACCATCCGCGGTCGGCCGCCTCGCCCTTGCCGGCCAGCTCCTTCAGCTCGTTGACCGCGTCCTCCAGCATCTGCTGGTAAAGCTCGACCCCGATCTCGCGGATGTGGCCCGACTGCTCCTCGCCCAGCAGGTTGCCGCCGCCGCGCTGGTCCAGGTCGTGGCTGGCCAGTTGGAAGCCGGCGCCCAGGCTGTCGAGCGATTGCAGCACCTTCAGGCGACGCTCGGCCGAGAGGGTGATCTGCTTTTCGGCCGGCGTGGTCAGATAGGCGTAGGCCCGCGCCTTGGCCCGGCCCACGCGGCCGCGCAACTGGTACATCTGGGCCAGGCCGAACATGTCGGCGCGGTGCAGGACCATGGTGTTGGCGGTCGGGATGTCGAGGCCGCTCTCGACGATGGTGGTCGACAGCAGCACGTCGTACTGCCCCTCGTAGAAGGCGCTCATCACCTCCTCGAGCTGGGTCGGCGCCATCTGGCCGTGACCGACGACGAACTTCACCTCGGGCACCTGCTCGCGCAGGAACCGCTGCAGGTCCGGCAGGTCGCTGATCCGCGGGGCGACGTAGTAGGCCTGGCCGCCGCGGTACTTCTCGCGCAGCAGCGCCTCGCGGATGACCACCGGGTCGAAGGGGGTGATGTAGGTCCGCACCGCCAGCCGGTCGACCGGCGGGGTGGCGATGATCGACATCTCGCGGATGCCCGACAGCGACATCTGCAAGGTCCGCGGGATCGGCGTCGCCGTCAGGGTCAGCATGTGCACGTCGGCGCGAAGCTCCTTGAGCTTCTCCTTGTGCTTGACCCCGAAGTGCTGCTCCTCGTCGACGATCACCAGGCCGAGGTTCTTGAAGCCGACCTGCTTGGAGAGCACCGCATGGGTGCCGACGATGATCTCGACCTCGCCGTTGGCCAGGGCCGTGCGGGTCTCGCTGGCCTCCTTGGCCGGGACCAGCCGCGACAGGCGGCGGACCTTCACCGGCCAGCCCTGGAAGCGCTCGGAGAAGGTCTTGTAGTGCTGGCGGGCCAGCAGGGTCGTCGGGGCGACCACGGCGACCTGCTGGCCGCTCATGGCCACCACGAAGGCGGCGCGCAGCGCGACCTCGGTCTTGCCGAAGCCGACGTCGCCGCAGATCAGCCGGTCCATCGGCTTGCCCGCGCCCAGGTCCTCCAGCACGTCGCCGATGGCGTTGAGCTGGTCCTCGGTCTCCTCGTAGGGGAAGCGGGCGCAGAACTCGTCGAACACGCCATGCGGCGGGACGATGGCGTCGGTGTCCTTGGTCGCCCGTTCGGCGGCGATGCGGATCAGGCCGATGGCCATCTCGCGCAGCCGTTCCTTGGCCTTGGCCTTGCGCGCCTGCCAGGCCGCGCCGCCCAGGCGGTCGAGCTGCACGCCCTCGCCGTCGCTGCCGTAGCGGGTCAGCAGGTCGATGTTCTCGACCGGCAGGTAGAGCTTGGCCTCGCCGCCGTACTGCAGCTCCAGGCAATCGTGCGGGGCGCCCTGGACGTCGAGGGTCTTCAGGCCCTCATAGCGCCCGATGCCATGGTCGATGTGCACGACGAGATCGCCGGGCGCCAGCGACGAGGCCTCGGCCAGGAAGTTCGAAGCCCGCCGCCGCCGGCGCGGCCGCGCCAGGCGGTCGCCGAGGATGTCGGTTTCGGAAATGACCGCCAGCTTGTCGGTCTCGAAGCCCGATTCCAGCGGCAGCACCACGCGCTGGAACACCTTCGGATCGGCCGCCCGGGCCGCGTCCCAGTAGGGCGCCAGCGTGATGTTCTTCAGGCCGTGATCGGCCAGCATCGCGCCCAGGCGGTCGGACGAGCCGTCGGACCACGAGGCGAAGAGCACGCGCTTGCCCTCCCCGACCAGGCGCCGGGCATGGTCGGCGGTCGCCTCGAAGAGGTTGACCGAGTCCTGCTGGCGCTCGGCGGTGAAGGCCCGGCCCAGCCGCGCGCCCATGTCGACGACGGTCTCGCCCTCGACCTCCTGGAAGGCCGAGAACCGGCGGGTCGGCCGCACGGCCAGGCGTTCGCGGTACTCGTCGGCGTCCATGTAGAGCCGGCTCGGCTCCAGCGGGCGGTAGTGGACCTTGCGGTCGGCCTGGGCGCGGGCGTCGTAGGCGTCCTCGATCATCGAGAGGCGCTCGTCGCGGGCCGCGTCGGCCAGGTGATCCAGGGCGATCAGGGTGTCGGACGGCAGGTAGTCCAGCAGCGTCGCCATGTCCGGGTAGAACAGCGGCAGCCAGTGCTCCATGCCCGCGCGGCGGCCGCCCTCGCTGACCGTGTCGTAGAGCGGATCGCCGCCCGGCGCGCCGAACGCCTCGACATAGCCGCGGCGGAAGCGGGAAATGGCGTCCTTGTCCAGCAACGCCTCGCTGACCGGCAGCAGCGAGATGTCCTTGAGCTGGCGGGTCGAGCGCTGGGTCTCCGGATCGAAGCCGCGGATCGATTCCAGCGTGTCGCCGAACAGGTCCAGGCGAACCGGCTCCTCGGCGTTGGGCGGGAAGACGTCGATCACCCCGCCGCGGATCGCGAACTCGCCGCGCTCCGACACGGTGGAGGCGCGCTGATAGCCGTTGATGGCGAAATAGCGTTCGAGGTCGGCGATCTCGACCACGTTGCCGACGGTGGCCGAATATGCCGCGCCCTCGACCGCCGACTTCGGCGGAACGCGCTGCAGCAGGGCCGGGACCGTGGTCACCAGCAGCGCCGGCTTCTTGGGGTCGAACCCCTTGGCCAGCCGCGCCAGGGCGGTCATCCGCTCGGCGGCGGCGCCCGCGGACGGCCCGATGCGGTCGTAGGGCAGGCAGTCCCACGAGGGGAAGCGCACGATCTCGACGTTCGAGGCGAAGAACGAGAATGCGTCGACGAACGCCGACAGGCGCGATCCGTCCCGCGCCACGAACATCGAAAGGCCGCCGCGCGCCTTGACGATGTCGGCCATGACCAGGGCGTCGAAGCCCTCCGGCGCGCCGACCAGGTCGAGCCGGCCCGGATCCTGGGCGATGCGCCGCGTCTCCGCCGCCGTCGGCGCACGGAAACCGTCAGCCGCCATGCGGCCCTCCCCGCGCCTCGTAAGCTTCGAAGCGGAACGCCTTGATCATGCCCATGATTTCGCCGTCGAACTCAGGCGGGGTCGGCGTCCGCTCGACGATCCACTCATAGAGGTCCTGGTCGGCCTGCTCCATCAGCGCCTCGAAGGCGTCGAGCTGCTCGGGCGTCAAGCTATGGGCGTATTTGTCCGCGAACGGCCCCAGGATGAGGTCCGCTTCCCGAAAGCCCCGGTGCCAGGCCCGGAACTTCAAACGCTTCAGTCGTGTGTCATCGGTGCTCATGGGAGCGGCCGATATAGGCCGCCCCACCAGCTCACGCCAGAGTGCGCTTAGCGAAAGTGGCTCAACCCCAGTCGCCGCCGCGCCAGGTGAAGGATACGTCCTTGAACGGGGTGTCGCCGACCTGCAGCGCGCCGCTGGCGACGGTCACGTCGTCCTTGCCCTTGGCGGCCTGGGATTTCTTCAGCGCCGCCGGGTCGAGCCTGGCGTCCAGCCGCACTTCGCCGAGCTTGGGATGGCTGCCCACCAGGCGGATCCGGTCGTCGGTGACGGCGTATGCGGTCGGCAGGACCTTGAGCTTCACCGAATAGACCACGTTTCCCAGGGCGTTCCTGCGGGCCGGGCTGGTGATGTCGACGAATTCGAGCATGACCGGCGCGTAGGTCTTGGTGCGCTGGCCGCTCTCCCAGTCGTTGAAACCCATCTGGCCGGCGATGTGTAGGTTGTCGAGCCGGTAGACGCCGACCTTCACCTCGCTGGTCGGCAGGTAATAGCCGAACTGGGCGTCGCCCTTCGGACGGGTCAGGCCGGTGAAGGTCGGATCGACGGGAACGGCCGGTTCGGCGACAGGGGCCTTGGCCTGCTCCGCCTGTTCGGCCGGGCTGCAGCCGGCCAGCAAGGCGACGCCGACCGCCGCCAGAAGCGCGTTACGCATATGGATTCCCCCCTTGGGTTTTGCGGAACTTCATCATGGGGGCCGCGCCCTGTCCATGGTCGCGCTATGTTCCTTGCATGCGGCCCGAGATTCTCTTTCCGCTCTACGCCCCCGTCACCTCGCTGAAGGGCGTGGGCGCGCGCGTTGCGCCCCTGCTGGAAAAGCTGGCCGGGCCGATCGTGCGCGACGTCGCCTTCCTGCGGCCGCACTCGGTGATCCGGCGCGAGCGCGCCACGGCGGCCACCGCGATCGAGGGCGCCGTGCAGATCTTCGAGGTCCAGATCGACGCCTACAAGCGCCCGCGCAGTCCCCAGCAGCCCTGGCGGGTGGAGACCTATGACGGCACGGGCGTGCTCAGCCTGGTCTTCTTCGGCAGTTTCGGCGGCCAGCTCGAGGCCAAGCATCCGCTCGGCGCCAGACGGCTGGTCAGCGGCAAGGTCGAGCGCTTCGGCCTGAACCTGCAGATCGCCCACCCGGACTATATCGTCCCGCTCGATCGCGCCGACGAGATCCCGGCGTTCGAGGCGGTCTATCCCGCCACGGCCGGCCTGCCCGCCCGCACCGTGCGCAAGTTCGCGCTGGAAGCCCTGGGCCGCGCGCCCGAGCTGCCGGAATGGCAGGACCCGGCATGGCTGGCGCGCGAACGCTTCCCGAACTGGCGCCAGGCGCTGGAGCTGATGCACGCGCCGCAGTCCGAGATCGACCTGTCGCCGCAGACCCCGCACGCCCGGCGGCTGGCCTATGACGAACTCCTGGCCCACCAACTGGCCATGGCCCAGCGAAAGGCCGACCGCCGCGCCGCGCCCGCCGCCAGCATCGCGCCCTCGGACCTGGCCGCCAAGGTCCGGAGCGACCTGCCCTACACCCTGACCGGCGCCCAGGAACGCGCGCTGGCCGACATTCGCGCCGACCTCGCCGCCGGCGAGCGGATGAGCCGCCTGATCCAGGGCGACGTCGGCTCCGGCAAGACGGTCGTGGCGATGCTGGCCATGGCGGACGTCGCCGCCTCGGGCGGCCAGAGCGCCCTGATGGCGCCGACCGAGATCCTCGCACGCCAGCATTTCGAGACGATCTGCGGCCCGCTGTCGGATCATGGGATCGCCGCGGTCCTCCTGACCGGGCGCGACAAGGGCCTGGCGCGCGCCGAGAAGCTGCGGGCCCTGGCCTCGGGCGCGGTGCAGGTCGCGGTCGGAACCCACGCCCTCTTCCAGGACGACGTCGCCTTCCAGAACCTGCAGCTCGCCGCCGTCGACGAGCAGCACCGCTTCGGCGTCGCCGAGCGCCAGCGGCTGCAGGCCAAGGGCGAGGCGGTCCACCTGATCGCCATGTCGGCGACGCCGATCCCGCGCACGCTCGAGCTGACCGTCTACGGCGACCTCGACGTCTCGCGCATCGACGAGAAGCCGCCGGGCCGCACGCCGGTCGCCACCCGCGCGGTTCCGATGAACCGCCTGCCCGAGGTCGAGGCCCGCCTGCGCGACGTCATCGCCCAGGGCGCCCAGGCGTTCTGGATCTGCCCGCTGGTCTCGGAATCCGAACTGATCGACCTCAAGGCGGCCGAGAAGCGCGCCGAGGAGCTTCGCCAGCGCATCGGGCCGGGCGTGGGCCTGGTGCACGGCAAGATGACCGGGCCGGAGAAGGACGCCGTCATGGCCGACTTCGCCGACGGCAGGATCAGCCTGCTGGTCGCCACCACGGTGGTCGAGGTCGGGGTGAACGTTCCCAACGCCACGATCATGGTCATCGAGCAGGCCGAGCGCTTCGGCCTGGCCCAGTTGCACCAGTTGCGCGGCCGGGTCGGGCGCGGCTCGCGCGAGAGCGCCTGCGTGCTGCTCTACGACCCGCCGCTGTCGGAGACCGCCCAGAAGCGGCTGGACATCCTGCGCCGCACCGACGACGGCTTCCAGATCGCCGAGACCGACCTCGAACTGCGTGGCGGCGGCGACGCCCTGGGCCTGCGCCAGTCGGGCTTCCCCGCCTACGTGTTCGCCGACCCGATCGCCCATCGCGACCTGATCGCGGCGGCCGGCGACGACGCCCGCATGATCACCGATCGCGACCCCGATCTGACCTCGCCGCGCGGACAGGCGCTGCGGGTCCTTCAGGAGCTCTTCGACTGGCGGCCGGCTTCGCCGCTGAAGGACGCCGGCTAGCTAACCTTGATCATTCGCTTGCCGCGGTTCTCGCCGGCCAGCAGGCCGACCAGGGCCGCGGGCGTGTTCTCCAGCCCCTCGATCACGTCCTCCTGCACCTTCAGCGCGCCGCTGGCCACCCAGCCCTGCAGCTCGGCCAGGGCGATGTCGCGGCGGTCGTAGAAGTCCGAGACGATGAAGCCGCGGACGTTCAGGCGCTTGGTGACGATCAGGCCCGGAACCCCGCGCGGCCCGTGCGGCGGCGCGGCGCCGTCGTACTGGGACACCGCCCCGCAGCAGGCGATGCGGCCGAAGTTGTTCATGTTGAACAGCGCCGCCTCGAAGATGTCGCCGCCGACATTGTCGAAATAGACGTCGATCCCGTCGGGACAGGCCGCCCGCAGGGCCCGGCGCACGTCGCCGGCCTTGTAGTCGACCGCCGCGTCGAAGCCTAGCTCGTCGGTGAGCCAGGCGCATTTCTCCGCGCCGCCGGCGACACCGACGACCTTGCAGCCCTTGATCTTCGCCAGTTGCCCGACGATGGACCCGACCGATCCCGCGGCGGCGGACACCACGACCGTCTCTCCGGCCTGCGGGCGGCCGCACTCCATCAGCCCGAAATAGGCCGTCAGTCCCGCCACGCCATAGACGCTGATCAGGTGCGTGACCGGCTGGAGGTCGGGCAGCGGCGATAATCCCTTCGCGGGAAGCGCCGCATAGTCCTGCCAGCCGGTGTCGGCGAAGACCAGGTCGCCCGGCTTCAGCCCGGCCGCCTTGCTCTCGATCACCTCGGCCACGGCGCCGCCCGCCATGACGTCCCCGGCCGCCAGGGCCGAGCGATAGGTCGCGCCCTGCATCCAGGCCCGGTTGGCCGCGTCGAGCGAGATATAGCGAGTGCGGACCAGCACCTCGCCCTCCCCGGCCGCCGGCGCGGGCGCGGTCTGCATGCGGAAATGCTCAGGCGTCAGCTTGCCCTGCGGCAGTTGGTCGAGAACGATCTGGCGGTTGTCCATCGCGCGGTCTCCTGCGGCGCCCGGCTGCGCCTTCGCCCACGATGGTCCCTCCGGCGTCCGGGGGTCAATCGGCGGCCGGCGACCGCGGCTCAGCCAGGGCCGCCACACGCGCGCTCGCGTCGGCCTCCAGATCGGCGAAGAACAGGTTGTAGCCGGGGACCCGCCGGCGATCGGTCCAGGAGCCCGACGGCTTCAGCGAGGGCGACTTTGGCCGGGTGACCCGCAACAGGCCCTTCTCGCACCGGGCCCCGACCTGGCGGGTCAGGAAGGCCGGCCGCGCGCCCCACTCCAGGCCGGTGGCGTTGGTCGCGCCCAGGCTCAGCCGGGCCGGGGCCTCGGCGTCCACCACGGCCCCGAACAGCGGATTGAAGCAGACCGGCGTGCGCCCGCCCAGATTGACCAGTTGCCCGGTCTCGTTCCAGACCAGCGAGCGGTCGATCAGCGCCTGCGCGCGCTCAGGATCGCCCTCATAGACCGAGGCCCAGGCGGCCAGGCACCCGGTCTGCCGGGGCGCGATGCACGGCGGCAACGGCGGACGGTCCGAGGGGACGACGGTCTGGATCAGATAGGCCGCGGCGATCCGCGAGCGCAGGGCGGGATGGGGCGCGATCTCCTCGGCGATCAGCCGGCTGGCCAGGGTGCCGCCCTGCTCCACGCCCACGATCACGAACGGGCGATCCTGATTGTAGTGGCTGAGATAATAGCGGAACGCGGCGGCGACATCGCCATAGGCGAACCGGCGCGCCTCCTTGGCGTCGTCGCGCAGGGTCATCAGCGTGTAGAGGCTGGCCTGGCGGTATCGCGGTGCGAAGATCCGGCCGACCCGCACGAACGGACCGGCATAGTTGGGCGCCATCACCTGGCGAAACAGCCGGTCGGCCTTCGGATCGTCGATCGGGGCGTTCCAGTGGCGGCCGCCGTCGAAGGTGGTCGGCCCGACGAAGAACACGTCGGCCGCCGGCTCGCCGATCGTCGGCGTCTCGGGCGCCTTGGGCATCAGCGCCCAGGCGGCGCGCTGCGCATAGTCGGGCGCAGGCGGCGGGTCGTAGATCTGGAACGGCTCCTTGGGATCGAGCCGGGTCCGAAGGATGTCGTCGCGCCAGACATAGGCGGCGGCGGACAGCACCAGCGCGACCAGGACGATCGCGGCGGTCACCAGACGCCGAAAACCCCTCGGACGGTCCGCCATGGTCCCCCGTCGCCTAACGGTACGGATCGGGCTGGGAGAGATAGCGCGTCACATAGTCGGCCACGCCGTCCTCCAGGCTGGTCATCGGCTGATTGTAGCCGGCGGCCTGCAGCCGCTCCATGTGCGCCTGGGTGAAGTACTGGTACTTGTCGCGGATCGCGGGCGGCATCGGCGTGTACTCGATCTCCGGCTCGCGGCCCGCGGCCGTGAACACCGCGCGCGCCAGATCCTCGAAGGTCCGCGCCGTGCCCGAGCCGAGATTGTAGATCCCGTTCACCTGCTCGTTCTTGGCCAGCCAGGCGACGACGTCGGCCACGTCGCGGACATAGACGAAATCGCGGCTCTGGCCGCCGTCCGGCACGCCCTCGCGATACGACTTGAAAAGCTGCACCGAATGGCCGTCGCGGATCTTCGGCCAGATCTGCGAGGCGACGGACTTCATCGAGTGCTTATGCTCCTCGTTCGGCCCGTAGACGTTGAAGAACTTCAGCCCCACCCATTGCGGCGGCGCATAGTCGCGCGCGGCCTGCCGGGCCGCGAACAGGTCGAACAGCGCCTTGGACCAGCCATAGGTGTTCAGCGGGCGCAGGGCGGCGAGCGAGTCGATGTCGTCGCTGTCCTGGAAATCGACCGAGTCGCCATAGGTCGCGGCCGAGGACGCATAGACGAAACGGCGCTGGTGATCGGCGCACCAGCGGAACAGGTCGCGCGACAGCGTGAAGTTCGAATGGATGATCTTGTCGGCGTCGGGTTCCGTCGTCGAGGAGACCGCGCCCATGTGCACGACCAGTTCGACGTCCCGCCAGCGCTTGTCCAGCCAGTCGAACATCGCCTCGGGGGCCACGAAATCGCCGATCGGATGCTTGGCGATGTTGCGCCACTTGCCCAGTTCCGCCTCGCGGAGGCGATCGCAGACCACGACGTCGAGGTTCGGATCCTCGGCCAGCCTGGCCACGATGTTCGACCCGATGAAGCCGGCGCCGCCGGTGACGAAGATGATGCGACGGGTCATGCCTTCTCCTGCATCCGGGCGATGGCCGCGGTCGTCGAATAGCCGTCGACGATCTGGGCCAGCCTGACCTCGCCCCCATAAGACTTCACGAAATCGCCGCCGACTACCTCGCTCTCGGCATAGTCGGCGCCTTTGATCAGCACGTCGGGCCGCGCGGCCTCGATGAGCTTGATCGGCGTATCCTCGTCGAAGGGCGCGACCAGGTCGACCGAGCCCAGGCCCGCCAGCACCATGGCGCGGCTCTCCAGGTCGTTCACCGGACGCCCCTCGCCCTTCAGTTCGCGCACCGAGCGGTCCGAATTGACCCCGACGATCAGCCGGTCGCACCAGGCCCGCGCCTGTGTCAGGTAGGCGACATGGCCACGATGCAAAATGTCGAAACAGCCGTTGGTGAAGCCCACCTTCAGCCCCTTGGCCCGCCAGCGCGCGATCTCGTCGGCCATGCGCTGGGGCGTGGCGATCTTGGCCTCGGCGGGGGCCATGTGGGCGGTGATCGAGGCTTCGATCATCTCTTCGGGGGTGACGACCGCGGTGCCGGCCTTGCCGACCGCGACCCCGGACGCCAGCATTGCGAACTCGATGGCGTCGGCCACCTCGACCTTGGCGGCCAGCGCGACGCCGAGCGCCGCCAGGGTCGTGTCGCCCGCGCCTGAGGCGTCGAAGACTTCGCGCGGCACGCCGGGAAAGTGGCGCACCGGCTCGTCGCGAACGGCCAGCGAAATGCCCTTGGCCGCGCGGGTGACCAGGATCGCCTTGGCCTCGCACAGGGTCAGGGCGTGCGCCAGGGCCGCCTCGACCTCGACGTCGCTCTGGGTCGGCATGTCGGTGGCGTGGGCCAGTTCGGCCGCGTTCGGCTTGACGATGTCCACCGCGCCATAGCGCGCGAAGCTGCGGGCCTTGGAGTCGACGATCATCAGCGCGCCCGAGGCGCGGCAGGCCTCGATGACCGCCGGGGTCACGACGCCCTTGCCGTAGTCGGACAGCAGGATGACGCCCGCGCCCTTGGCCACGTCGCGCACCGTGCGCACCAGCCGCTGTTCGACATCGCCCGCCGCCGGGCCGCTGGTCTCCATGTCGACGCGCAGCAGTTGCTGGCCGCCGGAGACGAACCGGGTCTTCAGGGTGGTCGGACGCCCGGCGTCGGTGACCACGAAGCCCTCGACCCCCTCCTCGGCCTTGATCAGGCGCAGCGCCTCCAGCCCCTCGGGATCGCCGCCGATCATCCCGACCAGGCAGACCTCGCCGCCCAGCGCCGCGGCGTTGCGCGCCACGTTGCCGGCCGCGCCCAGCATCACCAGCTCGCGCTTGCGGGCCAGCACCGGGATCGGCGCCTCGGGCGAGACGCGGGTGACGTCGCCATAGACGAACCGGTCGACCATCAGGTCGCCGACGCAGACGATGCGGGCGCCCGCCAGGGCCGAGAGAATCTTCTGAAGGGCCGCGAGGTCCATGGATCAGAGCCTAAACCTATTGGCGCACGGCCGCATGAACCGCTTTCAGCGTGGACAGCAGGCCCTTGGCGTCGCTCAGCGGCAGGCAGCTCGGCCCATCGCAGAGCGCCTTGTCCGGGTCGTGGTGGAATTCGAGGAAGACGCCGTCGGCGCCGGCCGCGACCGCCGACTTGGCCAGGATCGGCACGCCCGCGCGACGGCCGCCGGTCGAGGCGCCGTTCGACTTCGGGTTCGCTCCGGGCAACTGGACGGCATGGGTGGCGTCGATGGTCACCGGCGCGCCCAGCTCCTTCATCTCCTGGATGCCCAGCATGTCGACGATCAGGTTGTTGTAGCCGAACGAAACCCCGCGCTCGCACAGGATGGTCATGTCCTGCTCGACCGCCTCGTTGATCTTGTCGAGGATGTTGCGGCAGTCCCAGGGGGCCAGGAACTGGCCCTTCTTGACGTGCAGCAGGCCGCCGGCCTTCTGCGTGGCGCGGGCCGTGGCCACCACCAGGTCGGTCTGGCGGCAGAGGAAGGCCGGGATCTGCACCAGGTCGGCGACCTCGGCCACCGGCTCGGCCTGCTCGACCTCGTGCAGGTCGGTGCAGATCGGAACGTCGAACTCGGCCTTGATCGCCTTGAGGATCTCCAGCCCCTTCTCGATCCCGGGGCCGCGATAGCTGCGGATCGACGAGCGGTTGGCTTTGTCGAAGCTGGCCTTGAACACATAGGGCAGGCCAAGCTCGCCGGTGATCTCCTTCAGATGACGCGCCGCATCGCGCGCCAGCTCGAGGTCCTCGAGCACGTTCAGGCCTGCGATCACGACCAAGGGCTGGTCGTCCCCGATCGAGAGATTCCAGCGGTCAAGCGTCAGTGAGGTCATGACAATCCCGGTATTTTGCTCATGCCGCGGCAGGCCCGCCGCTGGCGCCTAAGTGGCGCGCGTCCGGTCCGTTCACAAGCGCGAAAACGTGAACACAGGGTTCTGCCCGATCGCGGAGCGCCACTGGAGTTGATTCATTTCGATCCCAAATGCACTGTGAGCGTGTGAAAAACGAGGGCTGCGACCATGAGCTTGGCGCATGAACCATCGCTGGCGGCACTGGCCGCTTCACCACGGGCCTTCGGCAAGCTGCCGGCATTGGCCGGCGCGCCTGCCGCGTTCCGCTTCGCGGCCCGGTTGCTCGCGCTGAACTGGCGGGCCGGCACGCTGACCTTCACCACCCCGTCCGGCCGCGAGCTGCGCATCAAGGGAAGCGAGCCGGGCGCCGAGGCCCGGATCATCGTTCACGACTTCGCCTTCATGCGCCGCGTGCTCGCCGCCGGCGATATCGGCTTTGCGGAAGGCTACATGGCCGGCGAGTGGGACACGCCCGACCTGTCGGCGGTGCTATGCGCCATGAGCCTGAACTTCGACCGCCTGGCCCGCTTCTTCCTCGGCAACCCGCTGATGCGGGCGGTCAACTTCGTCGGCCACAGGCTGCACGCCAACACCCGCAAGGGCTCGCGCAAGAACATCCACGCCCACTACGACCTCGGCAACGCCTTCTATTCCCAGTGGCTGGACCGGACGATGACCTATTCGTCGGCCCGCTACGAACGGCGCGGACAGCCCCTCGACCAGGCGCAGACCAACAAGTACCGCAGCCTGGCCCACGGCATGGGCCTGGAGACCGATCAATCGGTCCTGGAGATCGGCTGCGGCTGGGGCGGGTTCGCGGAATTCGCCGCCAAGGAGGTGGGCGCCAAGGTCACCGGCATCACCATCTCGCAGGAACAGTTCGACTTCGCCAGGAAACGGATCTTCGACCAGGGCCTGAACGAGCGGGCCGAGATCCGCATGATCGACTATCGCGACGTCGAGGGCCGCTTCGACCGCGTCGCCTCCATCGAGATGTTCGAGGCGGTGGGCGAGCGCTACTGGCCGACCTATTTCGGCAAGATCCAGCAGGTGCTCAATCCCGGCGGCCGGGCCGGCCTGCAGATCATCACCATTCGCGACGAGATCTTCGACGCCTATCGCCGGCGGGCCGACTTCATCCAGAAGTACATCTTCCCCGGCGGCATGCTGCCCTCCGAGGCCCGGCTGAAGAGCGAGACCACGCGCGCGGGTCTGGCCTGGACCGGCATCACGCGCTTTGGCCAGGACTACGCCGACACCCTGGCCGAATGGGGCAAGCGCTTCGAAAGCGCCTGGGACGAGATCGCGACCCTGGGGTTCGACGCGCGGTTCCGCAAGCTCTGGCGGTTTTACCTCAGCTACTGCGAGGCCGGTTTCCGCACCGAGCGGACCAATGTGGTGCAGCTCAGCCTCGCCAAGGCCTGATCCCCCTGTTCCTTCCTGGATTCGAGCCTTAAGTAGACGGCCATGACCGTCGCTCCCAGCGTCCTCGACGCCATCGGAAACACCCCGCTGATCCGCCTTCGCCGTGCGAGCGAGGCCACCGGGTGTGAAATCCTCGGCAAGGCCGAGTTCATGAATCCCGGCGCCTCGGTGAAGGACCGGGCCGCCCTCTACATCGTGCGCGACGCCGAACGCCGCGGCCTGCTGCGGCCCGGCGGGCGGATCGTCGAGGGCACCGCCGGCAACACCGGCATCGGCCTGGCCATGGTCGGCGCCGCCAGCGGCTATCGCACCACCATCGTCATCCCGCGCACCCAGAGCCAGGAGAAGAAGGACGCCATCCGCCTGCTCGGCGCCGAGCTGGTCGAGGTCGACGCGGTCCCCTACTCCAATCCCGACAACTATGTGCGCTATTCCGGCCGCCTGGCCGAGGAGCTGAACGCCAAGGAGCCGGCCGGCGCGATCTGGGCCAACCAGTTCGACAACGTCGCCAACCGCCAGGCCCACGTCGAAACGACCGCCCCCGAGATCTGGGCCCAGACCGACGGCAAGGTCGACGGCTTCATCTGCGCGGTCGGATCGGGCGGCACCCTGGCCGGGGTCGCCGAGGGCCTGCGCGCCCGCAACCCGGACATCAGGATCGGCCTGGCCGACCCGCACGGCGCGGCGCTCTATTCGTGGTACGCCGACGGCGAGCTGAAGTCGGAAGGGACCTCGATCAGCGAGGGCATCGGCCAGGGCCGGATCACCGCCAATCTCGAAGGCCTGAGCGTCGACCACCCCTATCGCATCGACGACGTCGAGATGCTGAACGTGATCTTCGACATGGTCGAGCACGAGGGCCTGGTCATGGGCGGCTCGACCGGCATCAACGTCGCCGGCGCCATCCGCATGGCCAAGGACCTCGGCCCAGGCCACACCATCGTGACCATCCTCTGCGACCAGGGCTCGCGCTACCAGAGCAAGATCTTCAACCCGGCGTTCCTCAAGGAGCGCGGCTTCCCCGTCCCGCGCTGGCTGTAGCCATGGCCCCGGTCGTCTCCACCGCCTGGCTGGCCGAGCGCCTCGGCTCTCCCGACGTCCGCGTCGTCGACGGCAGTTGGCACATGCCGGCCGAGGCCCGGAACGGCCGCGAGGAGCACCTCCAACGGCATGTTTCTGGAGCCGTGTTCTTCGACATTGATCATGTCGCCGATCACGACACCGACCTGCCGCACATGCTGCCGACGCCGCAAGCCTTCGCCGAAGCGGCCGGCGCGCTCGGCCTGGCCCGCGACGCCCAGATCGTCGTCTACGACGTCCACGGCATCCGCTCGGCCGCCCGCGTCTGGTGGACGCTCCGGGCGATGGGTTACGACAAGGTCCACGTGCTGGACGGCGGGCTGCGCAAGTGGCTGGCCGAGGGGCGCCCGGTCGAGGCCGGCGAGGTTCGCCCCCAGCCCGTCGCGGTCGAGCCGCGCTTCGACCCCGGCCTCGTGCGCAGCGCCGCCGATGTCCGCGAGATCCTCGCCTCGGGCGCGGCGCGCATGCTGGACGCCCGCGCCGCGGCGCGCTTCACCGGCGAGGCCCCCGAACCGCGCGCCGGTCTGCGTTCGGGCCACATGCCCGGCGCCGCCAACCTGCCCTGGGAGCAGGTGATCGCCGCCGACGGAACCCTGCGGCCGGCCGACGAATTGAAGGCGACCTTCGAGGCGGCCGGCGTCGATCTGGCCAGGCCGATCGTCACCACCTGCGGCTCGGGCGTGACCGCGTCCGTGCTGGCCCTCGCCCTGGCCAGGCTGGGCCTCGATCGCACCGCCGTCTACGACGGCTCCTGGACCGAGTGGGGCGGCCTGCCGGACGCGCCGGTCGTCACCGGCCCCTAGCGGGCCGGCGGCGCATAGAGCAGCCCGGGCTGGGCCGCGTTCCAGAGGGCGTTGTGCCCCCGCTCCAGCTTCAGGGCCGACTGGGCCCCGACGTTGCGCGCGAAGATCTCGTCATAGGCGCCGACCTGCAGGATGGCCTGGTAGGCGAAGTCGGGCTTCAGCCCCATCGGCGCCCCGAAGTCGCCCTCGGCGCCCAGCAGCCGCCGCACCCGCGGATCGGACGAGCTCTTGGCCAGTTCGTCCGCCGTCTTCGAACTGACCCCGACCTCCTCGGCCAGGATCAGCGAATAGACGGTCCAGCGCACGATGTCGGTCCAGACCGGGTCGTCCTGGCGCACGACCGGGGCCAGCGGCTCCTTGGAGATCACGGTCGGCAGGATCACATGGGCGTTCGGGCTGTTCATCACCGAGCGCGCCGAGGCCAGGGCCGAGACGTCGGCCGTGAAGGCGTCGCAGCCCTCGCTCTGATAGACCGCCCGGGCCTCGGCCTCGGTCTTGGTCACGACGGGCGTGTATTTCAGGCCCCGGGTCCGGAAATAGTCTTCGACATTGGCCTCGCTGGCGGTGGCGTGCTGCACGCAGATCCGCGCCCCGTTCAGCTCGTCGGCGCTGGTCAGGTTCAGCGCCTTGGGCGCCAGGAAGCCCTGGCCGTCGAAATAGGTGACGGCCGCGAAGTCGACCCCCTCGCCAGTGTCTCGCGCCAGCGTCCACGAGGTGTTGCGCGCCAGGACGTCGATCCTGCCGCCGCGCAGCGCCGCGAAGCGGTCGGCGGCGTCCACCGGCGTGAAGCGGACCGCCTTCGCGTCCCCCAGCGTCGCGGCCGCGACCGCGCGGCAGATGTCCACGTCGAACCCCCGCCAGGCGCCGCGGTCGTCGGCGAAGGCGAAGCCCGGCAAGCCCGGATTGACGCCGCAGGACACCCATCCCCTGGCCCTCACGGCCGCCAGGGTCGGACTGGCCTTGGGCGTATAGGCGGCGGCCGCGGCGGGAACGTCGACCTTCGGCGGGGGCGGCGGCGGCGGAGCGGCTTGTTCCTTGCCACAGGCGGCCAGCAGCAGGACTGCGGCAAGGCCGCTGAGGGTCTTCGTAGAAATACTGAGCCGCGAGATTGGCCGCCCTCCTTGATTGCGAAGCTATGGAGGCTCTAAGTGCCACGCGATCATGGCCCAAGTTCGCTCCACCCCGTCAACCCGCCTCACCGAAGAAACACGCCTCATCCGCGCAGGCGGCGTCCGCGCGGATGATCTGGTCAAGACGGTCGGACCGCCGATCCAGAAAGGCTCGACCGTCCTGTTGCCGAACGCCGCCGCGCTCTATGACGACGACGCCTTCCTCACCTACGGCCGCGCCGGCCTCGCCGCCCACGACGCGCTCAAGTGCGCGCTCGGCGAAATGGAGGGCGCCCAGGGCGTCTGCCTCTACCCCTCCGGCCTCGCCGCCGTCACCGGCGCGGTCCTGGCCGTGCTGCAGGCCGGCGACGAGGTCCTGGCCGCGGACAACATCTACAAGCCCAGCCGGCGCTTCTGCGACAACGTCCTCAAGCGCTATGGCGTCACCGTCCGCTATTTCGACCCGCGCCTGTCGCCCGAAGACCTGCTCGCCCTGGCCAGCGACCAGACCCGCCTGATCATGCTGGAGTCGCCCGGCTCCCTGACCTTCGAGATGACCGACCTCGCCGCCGTCGCCAAGCTCGCCAAGGCCCGCGGCATCCTCACCCTCACCGACAACACCTGGGGCGCCGGCTACCTCTTCAAGCCGCTGGAGCATGGCGTCGACATCAGCGTCCAGGCCCTGACCAAGTATGTCGGCGGCCACTCGGACGTCTTCATGGGCTCGGCCGCCGCGCGCGACCCGGCCCTGGTGCGCAAGCTGCAGGACGGGGTGCACAACCTCGGCTGGGCGGTCGCGCCCGAGGACGCCTACCAGATGCTGCGGGGCCTGCGGACCCTGCCCGCACGCCTGAAGGCCCAGGGCGACGCCGCCCTGCGCATCGCCGCCTGGCTGGCCCAGCAGCCGGAGGTCGCCCAGATCATCCACCCGGCCCTTCCGGGATCGCCGGACCACGAACTGTGGGCGCGCGACTACACCGGCGCCTGCGGCCTGTTCGGCTTCGTGCTGAAGACCGGCTCGCCCGCCGCCGCCGACGCCTTCCTAGACGCCCTGCAACTGTTCGGCCTCGGCTTCTCCTGGGGCGGCTTCGAAAGCCTGGCGATCGTCAGCGATCCGCAACTCGGCAAGCGCAAATACGCCCCGACCTACGAAGGGCCCCTGATGCGCCTGCACATCGGCCTGGAAGCCGAAGCGGACCTGATCGCCGACCTGCGCCGTGGCCTCGACGCCTATGCACGCCTCGCCTGACGGCGGAGCGCCCGGCAGGCCGGGAAATGCAGGCGATTTGACGCTTTAGAGTAAATGCTCTAATCGATCCGGCCATGAAGGCCGATACGAAGACCCGCATCCTCGACACCGCGCTGGCGCTGTTCAACGAGCGCGGCCCAGCGCAGGTGACGACCAACCACATCGCCGAGGCGCTCTCGATGAGCCCCGGCAACCTCTACTATCATTTCCGCAACAAGGCCGAGATCGTGCGCGCGCTGTTCGCGCGCATCTCGGACGAGTGGGCCGACAACTACGCCATCCCGCCGGGCGCGGAGCCGGACGTTGCGACGATGGAGGCGATGGCCGCGGGCAATTTCGCGATCCAGGCGCGCTACCGCTTCTTCTTCCGCGACCTGGCGCTTTTGCTCGACGCCGACCCGGAGCTTGCCGAGGCCTATCGGACCAACCGCGCCGCCGGCGTGGCCAACACCCGCTCGCTACTCGGACGGTTCGTCGAGGCGGGCGTGCTCAGGCCCTTCCGCGACGAGGAAGAGCTCGACGATCTCGTTCAGTTGCTGTGGCTGGTCGGCGATTTCTGGCTCGTCTTCAACCATGCCGGCGGCGCCGCCTTCAGCAGCGCCGCTATGGATCAGGGCGTGCGCCTGTTCCGCCGCCTCCTCGTCCCGCATCTCGAGGCGCACCGATGAACGCCGCCCGCCGCACCGCCGGCGTCCTCTGGATCGTCGCCCCGCTCGTCTTCGCCGCCGGTTTCGCCGGCCTGCAGTTGCGCTTCGACTATCCCGACATTCTTCGCCGCCCGCCGGGCGAGGTGCTGGTTCGCTTCGCCGCGGGCGGGGCGGAACTGCAGGCGTACTGGTATGCGATGACCGCGGCAGCGGTCCTGATGATCGGCGCAGCGATCGCGACGGGCCTGGTCCTGCGCAGGCATGGCCTCCTGCTCGCAGCGCTGTCGGTCGGCGCCGGCGTCCTCGCCGGGCTGGTCCAGGCGCTCGGCCTGCTCCGCTGGGTGATGCTGGTTCCGGCCCTCGCTACGGCCTATACGGCGCCGGAAGCGACGCAACTCGACAAGGCCATGGCCGTCGCCCTGTTCGACGCCGCCAACCGCTATCTCGGCATGGGCGTGGGCGAGCACCTCGGCTACCTCTTCACCGGGGCCTGGACCATCTTCGTCTCAGCGCTGCTGTTCAGGAAAAGCCGGGTTTTCGCCCTGGCCGGCGCAGTCCTTGCGGCCGGCGTGGTCTTCGGCATGGCCGAGCCTTATGGCGCGCCCCTGGCCGGCGCCGTCAACGCCGCCGCCTATACGCTTTGGACGTTATGGGCGCTGGTTCTGGGCGTCATGATGCTGCGGGACAGGCGGGAACCGCAACGGGCGGTGTGGCGCGCCCAGCAGGACTCGAACCTGCAACCGTCCGCTTAGAAGGCGGATGCTCTATCCGGTTGAGCTATGGGCGCCTGTCAGGCCGCTAGTGCGTCCAGGACTGCTTGCGAGTGTAGGCGAAGTTGTCGGCGTAGGCCTTCAGGATGCGCTTGGGCGTCTTCGGTTCGGTGATCTGGAACGGAATGCCGTGCGCCTGGGCGTAGGCCACCGCCTCGTCGCGGGTCTCGAAGGACAGGCGGATCTGGCCGTTCATGTCGCTGGTCAGGGTCCAGCCCATCAGCGGGTCCGAGCGCCTGGCCGACGCCGGCTCGAACTCCAGCACCCAGTCCTTGGTCTTGGCCTTGCCGGACTGCATGGCGTTCTTGGCGGGACGATAGATGCGCGCGAGCATGCGAAGCCTCATAAAATTCTGACCGGCGTGGTCGGGGCGGCAGGATTCGAACCTGCGACCCTCTGCTCCCAAAGCAGATGCGCTACCAGGCTGCGCTACACCCCGAAGAGCGCCGGCGTGGGCGGGATATAAGGCTTTGGCCTTTCCCGCAATTGAACAAAGTCGCCGCGAGCCTCTAGCCGTGCCGTCGCATCAGCTTGAACACGCCAGAGCCCCGGACGACGTCGGTTCCGGCCACGTGCGCCCGGGCCTCCACGAAGGCGACGTCGCGGGTGGCGCGGGTGACCCTCGCCTCGCCCATCACCCATTCGCCGACCCGCGCCATGTGCAGGAAGTCCACCGAGAGATGGATCGTGACCGCCGTCTGGCGCACCGAGCGATAGACCGCCGCGCCCATCAGGCCGTCCAGGAACGCCGTCAGCATCCCGCCGTGGACCAGGCCCAGGCCGTTGGCGTGCCGCGGCAGGGCATAGAACGCCTGCTCGGTCGTCTCGCCCATCTCGGCCCGGTGGAAATACGGCCCGTTGTGGCTCGAAAAGGGTCCGCGGCTGCCGGACGGCACGAAGCCGGTCGGCGGCTCGGGAACGACGTCGGGGTCAGTCACGCTTGAAGATCCGATGTTCGATCCGGTCGCCCGGCATCAGGCCGATCTGCTCGGCGCGCCCGCCGGCAAGCTCCAGCACCCCGACCACGGGTCCGCCGGACGGGATCGGGGTCTCCGACAACGGCGTCGTGTTGCGGGCGATCGACAGCACCGTCCCGTCGCGCCGGATGTAGATGATGTCGAGCGGGATCAGGGTGTTCTTCATCCAGAACGCCACCTCGCGCGGGGTCTGGAAGTCGAACAGCATGCCGCGATCGGAGGGCACTTCCTTGCGGAACATCAGCCCCCTTTCGCGCTCGGCGTCGTTGTCGGCGATCTCGACGAAGAAGCGCGTGCGCCCGCTGGGCGTCACCGTCTCCAGGACCTCGAGCCCGGCCGGCGCTTCGCCCGCCGCCCCGCCCACCGCGGCCGGCGCCGATACGGGCTTGGCGACCGTCGGGAGTTCCGAACTGGATGCGGTTTGAGCGGCCGGCTCCTGCGCGCAGGCCGCCAGCAGGGCCAACGCGCCGACGAGCGCGGTCAGGCCGCGAGGCGGCCTCATCAGACTGGGCACCGGAGACCTCCGAGGCTGCAGGTTTCGGAGCGCGACGACCGCCGCGCCCCACCGGATCGAGAGTCCCCAGGGGACCCTAGGCCAGACCTACAGACTCGATCTCTGCGACGACAAGCCCTTTCGGACCTTCCGCGAAGCGCACCATGACGTCGTCCCCCGGCTGCAGGTCCTCGATACCGGACCTGCGCAGGGTTTCGATGTGCACGAAGATGTCGCCGGTCTCACCGTCGCGGACCACGAAGCCGTAGCCCTTCGCGCGGTTGAACCACTTCACCTTGGCCCGCTCCAGCGGACCGCGCGGCGCCAGCGGCCGCCGTTGCGGACGGGCGTTGAACCCGCCACGGTCGAAGGCGTCGCGTCGCCCATGTTGCCCGTCGTCGTGACGGCGGCGGTCCGACGCAGGCGGAGCCGAACTCTCGTCCACCTCCAGCACCTCGGCGACCTGCCAGCCCTTGGGACGCCTGATCACGTCGCACACGATCACCGCACCCTCCAGAGCGCTTTCGCGTCCGGAATTGCGAAGACTTGTCACGTGAAGCAAAACGTCCTTCAACCCCGTTTGATTGGGGTCGTCAGGAACGACAAAACCATAGCCCTTGCCGGCGTCGAACCACTTCACACGCCCGCTGATCCGCACGGCTTCTTCGTGTGGACCTACTCCCTCGAATTCGTAACCAGACATCTGCCCCTCTGGCCCCGGTCTCCCCCCGATCCTTTCGGATATGGCCAACCATAACAGTGTTCTTGTGGGCTAATGCCGTCAATGGGGCATTTTACAGGCCCCACACGCATCGGTCGTGTTTCTCACGCCTGCGTCGCATTCTTGGTGTTTTTGGGAGCCTCGCGGTGGCAGTCCCTAGGGGAGTCGAACCCCTCTCTCCAGGTTGAAAACCTGGCGTCCTAACCGATAGACGAAGGGACCGCGTCCGCGAGAGCGGTGTCTATATTGTCGATTCCGCGGGGGCGCAAGCGCCTTGCTCAACCTTTTTCAGTACGCCGTTATCCGAGCGCCTTCGGCTCAAGGCTCAGCCGACGCGGCGCGGGTCGGCGACGTCCTCGATTTCCAGTTCGACGCTCTCGCGTCCCTGCCAATCGTCCGGCTTCAGACGACCTGCGACATGGATCGCGCCGGCTTCGTTCAGCAGCCGGCGGCCGAGTTCCGTCTCCTCGGCGCGCCAGGCGACGGCCTTCAGCCCCCCCCCCGAGCCGTCGGTCAGGGTGACCCGCACATGTCCCCCGCGCAGGGCCATGGGGCGCTCCACGCGGACATTGGCCGCCGCGAACATCGGCTCGGGGTTTCCGGGGCCGAACGGGGCCATGGCCTGGAAGGCCTGCCACAGCCCCCGGTCGGCCCCGCCGGCCGTCACCAGCGCATCGATGTCCAGGGCGTCTTCGGCGGCGGCGATTTCGGCCTCGGCGGACATCTTGTCGTTCAGGAAGGCGCGCAGGTCCGGGATCAGTTCGGGGCGCACCGAGAGGCCGGCGGCCATCGCGTGACCGCCCCCCGCCAGCAGCAGCCCCTCGTCGAACGCCGCCTGCACCGCCCGGCCCAGATTGACCCCCGGCTGCGAGCGTCCCGAGCCCTTGCCGACGTTCGCGGCCCGATCGACGCCGATGACCATGGTCGGCTTGCGATAGCGTTCGCGCAGCCGGCTGGCGACGATGCCGATCACGCCGGGGTGCCAGCCGTCGGCGGCGACCAGGGTCATCGGCGCGTCGGCCTGGTTGCTCTCGCGCTCGACGATGCGGACGGCCTCCTCGAAGATCTCCTTCTCGACCTCCTTGCGCGAGGCGTTGAGGGCGTCGAGCTCGGCGGCCAGGGCCGCGGCCTCCTCCGGATCGTCGGTCGACAGCAGCCGCGCCCCCAGGTCCGAGCGGCCGATCCGCCCGCCCGCATTGATCCGCGGGCCGAGGATGAAGCCGGCATGGAACACGCTGGCCGGTCCCGAGCCCTTGGCGACCTCCAGCAGCGCCTTCAGGCCGGGGTTGCGCCAGGCGGACATCACCTTCAGCCCCTGGGCCGTCAGCGCCCGGTTGAAGCCGACCAACTGGGTGACGTCGCAGATCGCGCCCAGGGCGGCCAGGTCGAGCCATTGGCGCAGGTCCGGCTCGGGCCGGCCTTCGAACAGCCCCCTGCCCCGCGCCTCGCGGTTCAGGGCGGCCAGCAGGACGAAGGCCACGCCGGCGGCGGCCAGCACGCCCTGCCCGGACTCGCAACCGGGACGGTTGGGGTTCACCAGGGCCGCGACGTCGGGGATCAGGTCGCGCATCAGGTGGTGGTCGATCACCACCACGTCCAGCCCGATCTCCTTGGCGCAGGCCAGCGCCTCATAGGCGGCCGCGCCGCAGTCGACGGTGACCACCAGGTCGACGCCGGAGTCGCGGATCTTGCGGAACGCGGCCGGCGACGGGCCATAGCCCTCGGTCATCCGGTCCGGGACGTAGATGGGCAGTTCCTTGCCCATAACGCGGAACCAGCGGACGAGCTGGGCCGCGCTCGAGGCGCCGTCGACGTCATAGTCGGCGAACACCGTCATCGGCCGGTCAGCCAGCAGGGCGTCGATCAGGATCGCCGCCGCCCGGTCCATGTCGAGGAAGCTTGACGGATCGGGAAACAGCGCCTTGAGCGTGGGATTGAGGTAGGTCTCGCCGGCGTCGCCCCCCACCCCGCGCGAGGCCAGGGCCCGCGCCAGGGGTTCGGAAAGGCCCAGCCCGAGCTGGTGGCGGCGAACGACGGCGGCGTCCGCCGGCCGCTCGCGCCACATCCGGCCGGTGAGCGACCGCGCTACGCCGAGATAACCCGCCGCCTCGCCCCCGTCGGGCATGGTCCTAGACCGGACGCTTCATCCGCACTTCACGCACCGTGCGGGTGGACGAGTTCATGACCAGCGTATGGGTGTGGACGAAGCCGTCCTCATAGACCACGCCGTCCAGCAGGGCGCCGTTGGTGACCCCGGTCGCCGCGAAGATCGCGTCGGCGCGGACCATCTCGTGCAGGTCGTACTTCTTGTCGAGGTCGGTGATGCCGACCCGGGCCGCGCGCGCCTTCTCGTCGGCGTTGCGGAACACCAGCCGGCCCTGGAACTGGCCCCCGACGCACTTCAGCGCCGCGCAGGCCAGCACGCCCTCCGGCGCGCCGCCCTGGCCGACATAGAGGTCGACGCCCGTGGTCGGGTCGGAGGTGTTGATCACGCCGGCCACGTCGCCGTCGGTGATCAGGTAGACGCGCGCGCCCACCGAGCGGACCGAGGCGATGATCTCGGCGTGGCGCGGACGGTCCAGCACGCAGACGGTGATCTCGGACGGCTCGACGCCCTTGGCCTCGGCCAGCGCCTGGACGTTCTGCGCCGGCGTCTTGTCGAGATCGATGATCCCGGCCGGATAGCCGGGGCCGCAGGCGATCTTGTCCATGTAGGTGTCGGGCGCGTTCAGCAAGGTGCCCTTCGGCGCCCAGGCCATCACCGCCAGCGCGTTGGCCATGGCCTTGGCGGTCAGGGTCGTGCCCTCCAGCGGATCGAGCGCGATGTCGATGGCCGGGCCGGTCCCGCGGCCGACCTTCTCACCGATGTAGAGCATCGGCGCCTCGTCGCGCTCGCCCTCGCCGATGACGATCTCGCCGTCGATGTCGAGGTCGTTCAGCGCCGTGCGCATGGCGTCGACGGCGGCCTGGTCGGCGGCCTTCTCGTCACCACGGCCCACCAGCTTCCAGGCGGCGATCGCGGCGATCTCTGTCACCCGGACCGCGTCCAGAACCAGGCCGCGATCCAGATCTTGCGAACTCATCTGTCTCTCCCAGCGCCTTATCGGGCGCAGATTGTCGTTGGATTCTTATATGCGGGCGATCCGCAAGAGGCGCGGTCTTTCCAGCACGGCCGGCAGATTGGCGATGCGGTCGATCGCCGCCGTCAGCACCGACTCCGCCACCGCATGGGTGGTCAGCACGATCGGCACGCCTTCGGCGTTCTCCACCGGCTTTTGCAGGAAGCTCTCGATCGAGACGCCCGCCTCGGCCAAGGTCTCGGACACCGCGGCGATCACGCCCGGCTCGTCCTTCACCAGGAAGCGCAGATAGGCCCGGCTCATGCTCCTGGCCGGATCGACCGGAGTGAAGGGCTTCAGCGACCCCGCCGGCGCCTGGAACACCGGACGCTGGGCGCCCGTCATCACGTCGGCGATGTCGGCGGCCACGGCGGCGGCGGTCGGGCCCGAGCCGGCGCCCGGCCCCTGGATGAAGATGCGGCCGATCCGCGTGCCTTCGATGAACAGCGCGTTGAGCGCGCCGCCCGCCTGGGCCAGCGGATGGTTCTGCGCCACCAGGGTCGGGTGCACCCGCACCAGCACCCCGTCGGCCGAGCTGTCGGCCGAGGCGATCAGCTTGATCTTGTAGCCCAGGTCCTTGGCGAGCTGGATGTCCAGCAGCGCCACCTGGTCGATGCCCTCGATCTCGGCCGCGGCGTAGTTCGGCGCGCAGCCGAAGGCCAGGGCGGCCAGGATCGAGATCTTGTGCGCCGCGTCGAAGCCGCCGACGTCCATGGTCGGGTCGGCCTCGGCGTAGCCCAGGCGCTGGGCCTCGGCCAGGACCTCGGCGAACGAGCGCCCGCCGGTGTCCATTTCCGAGAGGATGTAGTTGCAGGTGCCGTTGAGGATACCGGCCACCGACTTGACGTCGTCGCCGACCATCGCCTCGCGCAGCATCTTCACCGCCGGGGTGCCGCCCATCACCGCGGCCTCGAACAGCAGCGGCACGCCCTTGGACTCGGCCAGGGCCGCCAGCTCGGCCCCGTGCTCGGCGATCAGCGCCTTGTTGGCCGTCACGACCGGCTTGCCGGCGTTCAGCGCCGCCTCGACCGCGGCCTTGGCCGGCCCGTCGGAGCCGCCGATCAGCTCGACGAAGATGTCGATGTCCGGCGACTTCGCCAGTTCGACCGGATCGTCGAACCAGGGCAGGTTGGAGATGTCGAACGGCCGCGGCCGCGAGCGCGAACGCGCCGAGACCCCGGTCACCACGGCCTGGCCGCCGGCCGGCGCGAAGCCGGGAACATCGGCCAGGAAGTTCAGCAGGCCGCCGCCGACCGTACCCAGGCCCGCGACCCCGACCCGCCACTCAGACTTACTCATTGCGCCGCCATGGTGTTGTGGGCCCTGCCGAGGATCTCGTCGGCGTTGGCCAGGAACTTCTTCACGTTGCGCGCCGCCTGGCGGATGCGCTGCTCGTTCTCGACCAGGCCGACGCGGACATAACCCTCGCCGTACTCGCCGAAGCCCACGCCCGGCGCCACCGCCACGCCCGCCTCTTCGATCAGCAGCTTGGAGAACAGCAGCGAGCCGGCCTCCTTGAACTTCTCGGGCACCGGCGCCCAGGCGAACATCGAGGCCGGCGGCGAGGGAATCTCCCAGCCGGCGCGCTTCATCGACGAAACCAGGGTGTCGCGGCGCGCCTTGTAGATCGCGCGGATCTCGTCGACGCAGTCCTGCGGACCGTTCAGCGCCGTGGCCGCGGCCACCTGGATCGGGGTATAGGCGCCGTAGTCCAGATAAGATTTCACCCGCGCCAGGGCCGAGCAGATCCGCTCGTTGCCGACCACCATGCCCACGCGCCAGCCGGCCATCGCATAGGTCTTGGACAGCGAATTGACCTCGACCGCGATGTCCTTGGCCCCGTCGACCTGCAGCACCGAGGGCGGCGGGTTGTCGTCGAAATAGATCTCCGAATAGGCGATGTCGGAGATCACCAGCATCTCGTGCTTCTTGGCCAGGGCGATGGCGTCCCGGTAGAAGTCGAGGTCCACGCACTGCGCGGTCGGGTTCGACGGATAGGACAGGATCAGCACGCTGGGCGGCGGGGCCGAGTGCTTCACCGCGCGGCTGACGCCCGCCAAGTATTCCTCCGGCGAATGGGCCGGGACGTGGCGGATCACCCCGCCGGCCATGATGAAGCCGTAAGCGTGGATCGGATAGGCCGGGTTGGGGCAGACGATGACGTCGCCGGGCGCGGTCAGCGCCTGGGCCAGGTTGGCGAAGCCCTCCTTCGAACCCAGGGTGGCGATCACTTCCCTGTCGGGGTTCAGCGTCACCCCGAAGCGGCGCTGGTAATAGCCCGCCATGGCCTTGCGCAGGCCCGAGATGCCCTTGGAGGCGGAGTAGCGGCCCGCCTTGGGGTCGCGGGCCGTCTCGATCATCTTCTCGACGATGTGTTTGGGGGTCGGCATGTCGGGATTGCCCATGCCGAAGTCGATGATGTCGACGCCCTCGCTGCGAAGCCGCGCCTTGATGCGGTTCACTTCCTCGAGGACGTAGGGCGGGAGACGGCGGATACGATGGAAATCGGGAGTCATTTTGAGCTCTGGCCGCGCATGCCGCGGCGATGGGGAGCTGAAGTCGCGCATGGATAGCCCCCGCGAAGGGGTCCGCCAAGCAGGTTCAAGGTCTTTTATGCCCCCGCCAGCCGCATCTATCTCGGCGACGGAGGCGGGGTAGCTCGCTCCCGCAGCTCCTTGGCGAAAGCTTCGCTGGACGGCGTGGTCGACGCGTCGGTCCCGATGTCGGGCCCGGCCTGGGCGCGGGCGCGCGCCACGAAGCGATCGGTGCCGCTCAACGTCCAGGTATTAGGGGCGGTGTCGCGGTCCAGTTGCGCGCCGGCGACTTCGAGCTGGTCGGCGGCCTTGCCCCACGATCCCACGGGCCGCTGCCGCGCGGGCGGCGGCGGAATGTCGGCGAAGCTGGGATAGGACCGCGACTCGCGCGCCATCCGCGCGACGTCCTCGGCCACCGCGGAATTGGGGTCCACCTTCGCCTGCGCGAACGGGTTGCTGATGCATCCGGCCAGCAGGACGGCGCTCGCCGCGCAGCCCAAAACCCCCCGAGCGGAGGCTCCGAGCGAAGAACATGCAAAAAGTCGTAGCGGCGCGTTCATTTCCGTCCCGGTCTTATGCCACTATCGCGTCGGGCGGAAGAGCGTGAACGGCTTCGCCCCAAAGGAATACGCATGTGGGAGGAACCTGTGCGATGACTGATCAAGCCGCTGCGCCGACGAAATCCAAGGGGAAGAAGAAGGCCAAGGCGGCTGACAAGGCGTCGGCCAAGCCCAAGCCCGAGGCCAGGCAGGAAGCCGCCGCGCCCGGGCAGGATGCGAAGGCCCCCGAGCCGCAGGCCGCCCCCAACCTCGCTCGCCCGGGCCTCGACCTCCTGAGCGCCGACCAGCGCGAGATGGTCGAGAAGCTCTCGGCCAACCTCGCCCGCGCCGCCCTCACCGCCCAGGGCGCAATCGCCGAGGCGGCGCTGCGTCAGGCCGAACGCCCGGCCGGCCTGCAGCCCGATCCCTTCCATGTGGCCCCCGCCCTGACCGACGTCATGGGCCGCCTCGTGGCGCAACCCGACCGCCTGGTCCGCGCCCAGGCCGACCTGTTCCAGCGCTATCTCGAGCTCTGGCAGTCGGCCGCGCGCCGCGCCGGCGGCGAAAGCGTCGAGCCGGTCGTGAAGCCCGAGAAGGGCGACAAGCGCTTCAACGATCCCGACTGGATCGAGAACCCCGTCTTCGACGTCATCAAGCAATCGTACCTGCTGACCTCCAACTGGCTGAACGGGCTGGTCTCCGAGGTCGAGGGCGCCGATCCGATGACCAAGCGCCGCGTCGAGTTCTTCATGAAGATGCTCACCGACGCCTTCTCGCCCTCGAACTTCCTGGCCTCGAACCCCGCCGCCCTGCGCGAGGCGATGGCCAGCCGCGGCGAGTCGCTGGTCAAGGGCATGGAGAACTTCGCCGTCGACCTGACCCGCGGCGGCGGCCAACTGGCGATCAGCCAGACCGACTACGAGATGTTCAAGATCGGCGAGAACGTCGCCACCGCGCCGGGCAAGGTCGTCTTCCAGAACCCGATCCTGCAGCTCCTGCAGTTCAACCCGACGACCGAGCAGGTGCACGAGATCCCGCTGCTGATCTTCCCGCCCTGGATCAACAAGTTCTACATCCTCGACCTGCGGCCCGAGAACTCGATGATCCGCTGGCTCACCGACCAGGGCTTCACCGTCTTCGTGGCCTCCTGGGTCAATCCGGACCCGGCCCTCGCCGGCAAGACCTTCGAAGACTACATGCACGAGGGCATCTATGCGGCGACCGACGCGGCGATGACCCAGGCCGGCGTCGATCGCGTCAACACCGTCGGCTACTGCATCGGCGGCACCCTGCTCTCCTCGTCCATGGCGCACATGGCCGCCAAGAACGACCAGCGCATCTCCTCGGCGACCTTCTTCGCGGCCCAGCAGGACTTCGCCGAAGCCGGCGACCTGCTGCTGTTCACCAACGAGGACTGGCTGGGCGACCTGGAAAAGCAGATGGACGCCGCCGGCGGGGTGCTCTCGGGCCAGGCCATGGCCGAGACCTTCAACTCGCTGCGCGCCAACGACCTGATCTGGTCGTTCTTCGTGAACAACTACCTGATGGGCAAGGAGCCCAAGCCCTTCGACCTGCTGTTCTGGAACTCCGACCAGACCCGCATGCCCAAGGCGCTGCACCTGTTCTATCTGCGCAAGTTCTACGGCGAGAACGCCCTCGCCAAGGGCGAGCTGGTGCTCGACAACGTCAAGCTCGACCTGAAGAACGTGAAGACCCCGGTCTATGTGCAGTCCTCCAAGGAGGATCACATCGCCCCGGCCCGCTCGGTCTATCGCGGCGCGCGGCTGTTCGGCGGCCCGGTCACCTTCACCCTGGCCGGATCTGGCCACATCGCCGGGGTGATCAACGCCCCGGTCGCGAACAAGTACCAGCACTGGACCAACAGCGACCTGCCCGAGTCCGTCGAGCAATGGATGGCCGGGGCTGCCGAGACGCCCGGCTCCTGGTGGCCGCATTGGGCGGAGTGGCTGCGGGCCAAGTCCGGCGGCCTGGTTCCCGCGCGCGATCCGGCCAAGGGCAAGCTCGCCCCTATCGAGGACGCGCCGGGTTCCTATGTGAAGGTCAAGTCGTAGGCGACTGAGCGTTCGGGGGCGAGATGATCAAGGCGGTCGTGCTGGGGCTGGCGGCGTTGCTGGCCCTATGGATCGGCGCGGGCTTCGCGCTCGTCGCCCTTTCCGGACCCTTCGAGCCGAGCGGCCGCCTCGTCGACATCGGCGGCCGCAAGCTGCGGCTGGTCTGCGTCGGCCCCAAGACCGACCAGCCGGTGATCTGGATGGAGGCCGGCGCCTGGGGCCTGGCGGCCGACTTCGCCGCCATCCAGCAGCGTCTGGCGGCCAAGGGCCTTCGGTCCTGCGCCTATGACCGGGCCGGCATGGGCTTCTCCGATCCGGGCCCCAAACCCCGCGACAGCGCCGCCATCGTCGCCGACCTCGCCAGGCTGATCGCGGCCTCGGGCGAAACCGGCCCCTTCGTGTTCATGGCCCATTCGATGGCCGGCCAGCACATCCGCCTCTATGCGGGCCGCCATCCCGACCAGGTGGCCGGGCTCGTCCTGCTCGAGGCCACCACGCCGGAGATGGCCGAAAATCCCCAGGCGCAGCGCTTCCTGAGCGGCGTCCAGGCCGTGGGCCGCGTCAGCGCGCTCGCCGGCAGTCTCGGTCTCTCGAAGATCGCCTACTACATGGGCGACCGCATCGGCCTGCCGCCGCAGGGCAAGGCCGAGAAACGCCACGCCTTCGTCTCCGGCCGCCACGCCCGCACCGCCGCCGACGAGGTGATGGTCTGGCCGCAGGGGGCGGTGCAGGCCGCCGCCGTTCCCCTCGATCCGGACTGGCCGGTGGCGGTGATCACGGCCGGTAATGCAGAGCTGATGGCCGGCTGGAACACGGCCCGCCGCGCGCCCGAGCGCAACTCCCGCGCCGGCTACTACGAGAACGAGCCCGCCGCCCAGCACGCCACCCTGCTCGGCCTCACCCATTCGGACGCCGTGCTGCGCGGCGTCGACCACGTGCTGGCCGCGATCGAGCGATCGGCAGGTTCCGGGAAGATCGCGCCGCAAACATGACGATAGGCCCGCCAACGGGACGGTTGCTGCAATCCCTCCCTGCCGCTCACGCCCTGGCGGGTACGAACCTCAAGGCGTCGCCGTTGTTGCAGTAGCGCAGGCCGGTCGGACGCGGGCCGTCCGGGAACACGTGGCCCTGGTGTCCCAGGCAGCGGGCGCAATGATATTCCGTCCGCGGCACGCCGATCGCGAAGTCGGTCTTCTTGCCGAGCGCGCCCTTGATCGCGGTGTAGAAGCTCGGCCACCCCGTCCCGCTCTCGAACTTCCAGTTCCGAGATGAACAGCGGCAGGGCGCAACCGGCGCAGACATAGGTCCCCTTCCGCTTTTCCTTGTTGAGGGGGCTGGTCCCGGCCATCTCGGTCGCCTCCTTGCGAAGGACGTTGTAGGTCGGCGTGTCCAGGCGCCTGCGCCAGTCGGCGTCGGTAAGCTTGCGCCAGGGCGAGGCGGCATAGGGGTCCGTGGCGGCGCCGGCGAGCGCCGGAACGCAGGCCAGGGCTGAGCCCATCAGAAAGGCGCGGCGGTCGATCTTGCTCATGCAGAGGAATACGACGCCCGCCGCGAGTCGGATGCAAGCTCAGGGCCCGGCCCAGGCGTAACGCGCATCCGGTTCCTTTTCGCGATTTCCCTGACCGTCGGTCAGCTCGACCAGAACCCAACCACGATCCTCGTAGAATTTCCGCGCCCTGGCGTTCTTCTGGAACGTCCAGAGCTCGCGCGCGGACCCGTCCTCCAGGGCCTTGGCCAGGAGGACCGGACCGATCCCACGCCCCTGATGGCCCGGCAGCACATAGAGATGCTCCAGCCAGCCCGGATGGAAGGCGACATAGGCCACGGGCTGGCCGTCAACCTCCGCAATCCAGGTCTCGTTCTCGGGTATCAGAACAGTCCCGAAGAACTGAACCGCGCCGGTGACATCCGGATCGGCGGGCAGGAACGGCAGGGACGCCAGATTGGCCTCCCTCTGGATCATCGCACAGGTCTCGGCATCGGCGACTGCGGCCCTGCGCAGGTTCACAGCCCTTCGCCTTCCGGCAGGCCGAGCATGATGTTGAGGTTCTGGACCGCCGCGCCCGAGGCGCCCTTGCCCAGGTTGTCGAGCACCGCGATCAGGCGCGCCTGCCCGCGGCCCTCGGCCCCGAACACGAACAGCTTCATGCGGTTGGTGCCGTTCAGCGCCTCGGGGTCCAGCGCCGCGACATAGGCGGCGGCCCCGGCCCGCGCGGCCTGGAGTTCGGCGCACTCGGCTTCCGACGCCACCTCCACGAAGGCCTCGCCCTCGTAGGCGCCGGCCAGGCTCTCGCGCAGGTCCTTCAGGCTGGGCGCCTTGGGCATCATGTTCAGGTGCAGCGGGATCTCCACCAGCATGCCCTGGGCGTAGCGGCCGACCGCCGGCGAGAACAACGGCGTGTTGGCCAGGCCGGTATAGGCGACCATCTCGGGCAGGTGCTTGTGGCTCAGCGTCAGGCCATAGCCGCGATAGGCGTCGCGCGTGCCGGCCGGCGGCGCCTGCTGCTCGAACTCCTCGATCAGGCTGCGCCCGCCGCCCGAATAGCCCGAAACCCCGTGCACGCTGACCGGCCAGTCCGTCGGCGCCAGGCCGTCGCGCACCAGCGGCGCCATCAGGGCGATGAAGCCCGTCGACCAGCAGCCTGGATTGGTCACCCGCTTCGAAGCCCGGATCGCGTCGCGGTGGCCGGGCTTCCATTCCGGAAAGCCGAACACCCAGTCGGGCGACACCCGATGCGCCGTCGACGGATCGACGATCTTGACCGCCGGGTTGGTGATCATCGCCACCGCTTCCCTGGCCCCCTCGTCGGGCAGGCAGAGGATGGCGACGTCGACCCCGTTCAGCAGCTCCGCCCGGGCGGCCGGATCCTTGCGCTTGGCCGGGTCGATCGACACGACTTCCAGGTCGCGGCGCTCGGCCAGCCGCTGCCGGATCTGCAGGCCGGTGGTGCCGGCTTCGCCATCGATGAAGACTGTGTGGGCCATGGTCGGAAATCCAGAACGGGTGGATCAAACAGCAGAAAGGGCGCCTCGGTTTCCCGAAGCGCCCTTCCCAAACGCGATTGCTCGCGCAGCTCTTAGCGCTTCGAGAACTGGAAGCTGCGGCGGGCCTTGGCCTTGCCGTACTTCTTACGCTCGACGACGCGGCTGTCGCGGGTCAGGAAGCCGTGCGGCTTCAGGACCGGACGCAGGGCCGGTTCGTAGTAGGTCAGGGCCTTGGACAGGCCGTGGCGGATGGCGCCGGCCTGGCCCGACAGGCCAGAGCCTTCGACCGAAACGATGACGTCGAACTGGCCGACGCGATCGGTGACCTGGAACGGCTGGGCGATCATCATGCGCAGCACCGGGCGAGCGAAATACACTTCCTGGTCGCGGCCGTTGATCGTGATCGTGCCCTTGCCGGGCTTGATCCAGACCTTGGCGATGGCGTTCTTGCGCTTGCCGGTGGCGTAGGCGCGGCCTTGAGCGTCGATCTTCGGCTCGGCCGGCGCGGCTTGCGGGTTGGACGAGAGGCCTTGCAGGGCCTCGAAACCTTGGGTCTCGGACATCTGTCTTACAGGCTCCGCACGTTCTTGGCGTTCAGCGAAGCGAACGCGATGGTCTCGGGGTTCTGCGCTTCGTGCGGATGCTCGCCGGTGTTGTAGATGCGCAGGTGCGTCATCTGCTTGCGGGCCAGCGGGCTTTCCTTGGGCAGCATGCGCTCGACGGCCTTTTCCAGGATGCGCTCAGGATACTTGCCGCCGAGGATCTTGTCCGCGGTGCGTTCCTTGATGCCGCCCGGATAACCGGTGTGCCAGTAGTAGGTCTTGTCCTGCAGCTTCTTGCCGGTGAACTTCACCTTGTCGGCGTTGACCACGACGACATAGTCGCCGCAATCGACGTGCGGGGTGTAGTCCGGGCGGTGCTTGCCGCGAAGACGCATGGCGATGAACGAAGCGAGACGGCCGACGACGGCGTTCTCTGCATCGATCACGATCCACTTCTTCTCGACGTCGGCGGGCTTCAGCGAAGCCGTCGTCTTCATCATGGGAACGGGTCCGTTAGGTTGGCGGGACGAGAAAGGTCCCGGCGAGGGCGCGGCTAGTACGGGGTTACCGCGCCCCTGTCAACACTGTTTGCGCGCGACAAGCCGCAAATCGTTACCGGATAAGGCTTTCCCGGCTTAGGTATTATAATACCGTCGGATTTCGCGGTCCAGCTTCTATGGTCGCCTCTCGTCCCGAGGCCTAGCTGGAAACCCCTTCATGTTCGCGTCCCGCCGTCAGTTCCTCCAGACCGCAGCCGCCTCAGCCGCCTTCGCCGGCCTGGCGCGCTACGCCAACGCCCAGATCACCGCCGATGCGGAGGGCTATTCCAATCCCGGCTACGCCAGCGAAGTCGCCGGCTACGGCCCGCTGCGCCGCGACCCGGCCGAGATTTTCGACCTGCCCGAGGGCTTCTCCTACAAGGTGATCTCGCGCGCCGGGGACAGGATGGACGACGGCCTGGTGGCCGCGGGCAAGATGGACGGCATGGGCTGCTTCCCGGCCGGCCGCAACCGGGTGGCCCTGGTCCGCAACCACGAGATCAGCCCCCCGCCCCGCGATCTGAAGATCACCGCCTTCGGCGAGGACCGCGGCCTGGCGTCGAAGGTGGCGGCCGCCAGCCTCTATGACACCGACATCGACGGCCTGCCGCTGGGCGGCGGCACGAGCACCCTGATCTACGACCTCAAGTCGCGCGAGCTGAAGGCCCAGCACCTGAGCCTGGCCGGCTCGGCGGTGAACTGCGCCGGCGGCGTCACCCCTTGGGGCTCCTGGCTCACCTGCGAGGAGACGGTGGTGAAGGCCGGCCAGGGCGTGAAGAAGGATCACGGCTGGGTGTTCGAGGTCCCCTCGGCCCTGCGCGGCCTGGCCGAGCCGGTCGCGATCACCGGCATGGGCCGCTTCAAGCACGAGGCCTGCGCCATCGACCCGCGCACCGGCGTCGTCTACCTGACCGAGGACGAGGTGGACGGCAAAGGCCTGTTCTACCGCTACCTGCCGAACGACCGCCGCAAGCTCCACGCCGGCGGCAAGCTCCAGGCCCTGGCCGTCGTCGGCGAGGGCGACCCGCGAAACTGGGACGCGGTCTCCTGGAAACAGGGCGACTGGCGCAACGTCCGCTGGATCGACCTGGACGGCGTGGACAATCCCGACACCGACCTGCGCCAACGCGGCAATGCCGCCGGGGCCTCCTGGTTCGCGCGCGGCGAAGGCGTCTTCTTCGGCCAGGGCGAGCTCTATTTCACCTGCATCAGCGGCGGCCCGAAGTTCCACGGCCAGGTCATGCGCTACGTGCCGAGCGCCCATGAGGGCCAGGCCGGCGAAGCCGACGCCCCAGGACGCCTGCAGCTCTTCGTCGAGCCCTCGGACATCCGGACGATGGAAATGGCCGACAATCTGGCCATCGCGCCGTGGGGCCATATCGTGACCTGCGAGGACAAGATCGGCGGCAGCAACTATCTGCGGGCCATCACGCCGCAAGGCCAGATCTACACGCTCGGCCGCAACGCCCAGACCCTGCCGGGCGCCAAGGTCCGGGGCACGTCGGAACTGGCCGGCGCCTGCTTCTCGCCCGACGGCTCGACCCTGTTCGTCAACATCTACACGCCCGGCTGCACGCTCGCGATCACCGGGCCGTGGAAGGCGTTCAGGGCCTAGGGACGACGCACCCGCCAGGCGAAGGCCACCGCCAGCGACAGCACCAGGGCGGCGGTCACCTGGTGGGCCATGCCGAGCCAGACCGGGACCGCGGCCACCAGGGTGACGATCCCCAGCAGCGCCTGCAGGACGATCGCGCCGCCGGTGGCCAGGGCCAGGGTCTTGGCCTCGGCCGGCAAGTAGCGCGAGCGGGTCGCCACCCAGGCCATGGCCAGGCCGACGAGCGTCAGCAGATAGGCGACGATCCGGTGGTTGAACTGCACCGCCGCCTGGCTGTGGGCCAGCGTCGCCCATAGCCCCTCGCCTGCATATTCCTTGGGGAACAGGGCCCCGTTCATCAACGGCCAGTCGTTGTAGACCAAGCCGGCGTCGTTGCCGGCCACCAGCGCGCCCAGCAGGATCTGGAAGAAGATCAGGCCGATCAGCAACCAGGCGCCCTTGGTCCAGGGGCTAGGCACCGTCTGCCGAGGCGCGCCGGACCAGGCGTCGAGCGCCGTCCAGACCAGCGCGCCGAGCAGCGCGAAGGCCAGGCCCAAGTGGATGGCCAGGCGCTCGGGCGCGACCGAGACGCGGTCGACCAGGCCGCTGGCGACCATCCACCAGCCGACGGCCCCCTGCAGGCCGCCCAGCACGAACAGCCCGGCGCAGCGGATGACCAGGCGCCTGGGCAGTTCGCGGCGGATCAGGAAATAGGCGAACGGCAGGGCGAACGCGGCGCCCACCAGCCTGCCCAGCAGGCGATGGCTCCACTCCCACCAGTAAATGGCCTTGAAGGCCTCCAGGCTCATGCCCTGGTTCACCTGCTGGTACTGCGGGATCTCCTTGTACCGCGCGAACTCCTGGGCCCAGTCCTCAGCCGACATCGGCGGCAGGGCGCCGGTGACGGGCTTCCACTCGGTGATCGAAAGGCCGGAATCCGTCAGGCGGGTCGCCCCGCCGACGACCACCATCGCCAGCACCAGGGCGGCCACGATGAACAGCCAAACCGCGACCGGGCGCGACCGGTCTGAACGAAGAAACGAGGTCATGACTTAAGGTGCAGGCTCTTCAGGGCGTTCTTACGGCGATCCGCTATCGGAGATCGCGCCTAAGGTCCATGCTCGGGGGGCGGAACCACGGAAGCTTGACCGCATTTGGTGAGTGGAACTCAACCGGAGGGTCAAACTATGCAGGGCGTGGGTATCATCGGGTGGATCGTCATCGGCATCGCCGCAGGCTTCGTCGCCGAGAAGGTGATGAAACGTGATCACGGGTTGCTGACCAACCTGCTTGTCGGGGTGGTCGGGGCGTTGCTCGGCGGCTGGATCGCCGGGCTTGTCGGCTTCAGCTTCGGAGGTTGGATCGGCAGCTTCATCGTCGCCACCCTCGGCGCGATCGTGCTTCTGTTTCTCCTGGGCCTCATCAAAAGGCGCTAGGACGTGACGGCGCGCGCGCTGGCGCCTATAGGCAGGGGCATGAGCGCGCGCGTCCGGAAATTCATTGGCGGCATCGGCATCGTCGTCTTCCTGGGCTTCTATGCCTGGCTGCTGACGATGATCGGGGAGCGCCTGCCTGACCATTGGGCGGCCAAGCTGGCGTTCTACGGCATCGGGGGGCTCGCCTGGGGCGTGCCGATCCTGCCGCTGATCTCCTGGATGAACCGCGGCCGTTGAGGCCGCCCGTCGCCGGGCGGCCTTTCGCCGGCGACTAGAAGCCGAAGCGGGCGCCGAGCGTCACCACGTGAGCCCCGGTTTCGGCGCTCACCTTGGTCCCGGCATCGGACAATTCGTATTCCGGCGCGCGCAGGTAGCGGTAGCCGACGTCCAGGCTGACCTTGTCGTTGATCGGATAGGCGCCGCCGACCAGCACCTGCCACATCACGCCGTCGCCCTTGTCGCTTTCGCCCAGCAGTTCGTATTCCGACTGCCCGTAGCCGACGCCCGCGCCGATCCGCGCGTTGATCGGGCCCAGGCCCCCGACATTGTAGTAGACGTTGGCCATCACGGCGGTGGTCTTCACCGAGGCGTCCAGATTGAAGCCGAGAACCCGGTCGATATCGGCCGTGTCGATGTCGTTCTTGCCGTAGAGCAGCTCGGCTTCCACCGCGACATTGTTGTCGAAGTTGCGCCCGACCGCGACGCTGCCGAAGAAGCCGGCGTCGACGTCCGCGTCCTGCGAGCCGGAGCCGGTCGGCGACGAGACGCTGACCTCGGTCTGGCCGGCGACGCCGGCGCCCAGGTTGACCTGCACGTACGAGCCCACCGGCACGGACGACTGCGCCATGGCGCTCGAGGCGGCCAGGACGACGGTTCCGGCGACGCCGGCGCAAAGCTTAAGGTTCATGTGTTCCCTCCCAATCAATGGCGCGCAAGATCGGGGCGGATGGTTAATTGAATCTCAATGCCAGGTGGTAGCTCACCGATTTCTACAATTTTTACGCGCACGAGGTCTCGCCCGCGCGGGGCGGACTTAGCGGCATGGAATTTTTCAGGAGGAACGGCTGCGAAAGGCCGTATCGCCGATGGTCGGAGCGACAGGATTCGAACCTGCGACCCCTTGACCCCCAGTCAAGTGCGCTACCAGGCTGCGCCACGCTCCGACATCGGCGAGCGGCCCTTCTAACCACTTGCGCACGGCGGGCAAGCTGTATTTCGAGGTCGAGGGACGATCACGTCCCTTAGGCTGGCCTCAGCCCTTGTCCAGCAAGGCGTCCAGGCGACGCTTGGCGCTCTGAAGATCGTCCAGGGCGAAGAGCAGCCGCTCGCGGCCTTCCTCGGTCAGGTCGCTGTTGGCGAGGTCCAGGGCCAGCCCTTCCGGGCGCGGGCCGATGTCGCCGTCGGCCGCGGCCAGCAGGCGCTTCAGCCCCTGTTCCTTGTGCAGCTTCTGCACGCCCTTGATGGTGTAGCCTGCGTCATGCAGCAGCGCGCGCACGCCGCGCAGCACCGCGATGTCCTGCGGGCGGTAGAAACGCCGCCCGCCCGCTCGCTTCATCGGCCTGATGAAGGAGAACTTGGTCTCCCAGAACCGCAGCACATGCTGCGGCACGTTCAGCTCGTCGGCTGCTTCTGAGATCGTCCGAAAGGCGTCCGGACCTTTGGCCACTTGGCCGCCTTCCTCACTTCGCCAGGGCGCGGTCCACCCGCGCCTTCATGACCTGGGAGGCTCGGAAGCCGATCACCCGGCGCGGCTCGATCGCAGCGGGCTCCCCGGTCTTGGGATTGCGGCCCATGCGGGCGCGCTTTTCACGCACCTGAAAGACCCCGAATCCCGAAAGTTTCACCTGCTCGCCCTTTTCGAGAGCCTGGGCCATGAGTTCCAGCGTCCGCTCAACCAGCTCGGAACAATCCTGCCGGGTCAGCCCCACTTCCTCATGAACCGCCTCGCACAGGTCGGCCCGCGTCACAGTAGCGCCTTTCATGAACGCCCCTACCCCGAAAAAACACCGTTACTCTATTAGTCGTTCTGCCGTCACTACCCGATTGTCACGTCAGGTCAAAGACTTCAGCGGATTGATCGTCCGCACTCGCACCCTCGCGCCTACGCGCTGAAGACGCAAGTGCTTCGCAACAGGCGCTATAGCCGGACGACGCAGGCGCCCCAGGTCAGCCCGCCGCCCATCGCCTCGAGCAGCAGCATCTGACCAGGTTTGATGCGCCCATCCTGGACGCCCTTCCACCAGGCCAGCGGAATCGATGCGGCCGAGGTGTTCGCATGCTCGGCGACCGTCGAAATGACCTTTGATTCGTGGATGCCCACCCGCCTGGCGACCCCTTCGAGGATGCGCTGGTTGGCCTGATGGGGAATGAACCAATCGACCTCTGCGATCTCGACTCCGGCGTCGGCGGCGGCGGCGAAGATCGCCTCGGAAATGTTCACGACCGCGTGGCGGAAGACCTGGTTGCCCTGCATCCGCAGGTGACCGACCTGGCCGTTGGTCGAAACCCCGCCGTCCACGAACAGCAGATCCTGCTTGGCGCCGTCGGCCCGCAGCGCGAACCCCAGGAGGCCGCGATCCGCCGTGGTCCCCTCGCCTTCCTGCGGCTCCAGAACGACCGCCCCGGCGCCGTCGCCGAACAGCACGCAGGTGCCGCGGTCGGTCCAGTCCATCAGGCGGGTCATGGTCTCCGCGCCGATGACCAGCGCGCACTTCGAACGCCCGCGCCCGACGAAGCCGTCGGCGGTGGAGAGCGCATAGACGAAGCCCGAGCAGACCGCCTGGACGTCGAACGCGATCCCGACCGGACACCCCAGCTTGCGCTGTACGATCGTCGCCGTCGCCGGGAAGGTCAGGTCGGGGGTCGTGGTCGCGACGATGATGAGGTCCACGTCCGCCGGCGTCTTGCCCGCCGCTTCCAGCGCCCGCCTTGCCGCCTCGACGGCAAGGTCCGAAACCGGCTGGTCCTTGGCGGCGCGGTGGCGCTGGCGGATGCCCGTGCGCTCGACGATCCACTCATCGGAGGTGTCGACGAACTTGGCCAGGTCGTTGTTGGTGACGATCTCGTCGGGCAGATAGCCTCCGACTCCGGTCACGACGCTACGCAGAACTTTGGTCACTCAGGCGGCTCCATCCACGGCCGGCGGCTGTTGTTCGGCCACCGCGGCGGTGAGCCGCGTCATATTCCGTTCGATCTCCGCTGCGAAGTCGCTTTGAGCGAGTTTCGAGGCCATGCGGATCGCGGCGGCGATATCCCGGTCGGAGGCGCCGCCATGACTCTTCACCACCACGCCATTGAGGCCAAGCAGAGGCGCCGCAGCGTCGGGACTTAGCTTCTCACGGAATTTCAGCAGGCCGGAGCGCGCCATCAGCGCTCCCAGCTTGGAGGTCAGGGTGCCGGTCAGCGCCGCCCGCAGTTCGCCGCCCAGGTACTTCGCCGTGCCCTCGGCGGTCTTCAAGGCGATATTGCCGGTGAAGCCATCGGTGACGACGACGTCGACCTTGTTCTGCGAGAGCTCGTCCCCTTCGACGAAGCCGCGATAGTCCAGGTCAAACTTGCCCGAGCGCAGGATGGCGTGCGCCTGACGCACCTCCTCATGGCCCTTCATGTCTTCGGAGCCGACGTTGAGCAGGCCGACCGTCGGCCGCGCCACGCCGTGCGCGGCGCGGTGAAACGCCTCGCCCAGGATCGCGAACTCCACCAGGCGTTCGGCGTCGCAATCCACATTGGCGCCGACGTCCAGGACCGTGGTGATTCCCCTCACCCCCGGCCACCCGACCACCAGGCAGGGCCGCTCGACGTCCACGCTCATGCGCAGCAGCAGCAGCGAAATCGCCATCAGGGCGCCGGTGTTGCCCGCGGACACCGCGCCCTGCGCCTCGCCGGCCTTCACCGACTCGATCGCCGACCACATGGAGGTGCCCTTGCCGCGGCGCAGGGCCTGGGCGGGCTTTTCGTCCATCGCCACCACGCGCTCGGCATGGCGGATTTCGACTCGGTCCTTGAGGGCGGCGTGCTTGGCGAGTTCCGAGGAGATGGCCTCCTGGTCGCCATGCAGCAGGAAGCGCAAGGTCGGCGCCTCGGCCGCCGCACGGGCGACGCCGGGAACCACGACCGAGGGGCCGTGGTCGCCCCCCATTGCATCAATCGAAATGGCTAGGGATCTCGTCACGGCGCTGCTTAACTCCTCACAGCGTCGCGCCGCAAGCCAGGTCAGGATATGACCCGAGGCGCCCCGATGCAAACAATGAGCCGATCACGCACCATCGTCCTTCAGGCGCTTGAGAACGGCGAAAGGAGATTCCTCGGGAGCATCCGGAGTGTAGTCGAACTCTGCTCCCGGCTTGCGGGGAAAGGGATCGATCTCCAGGGCCAGGTGCTCGACCAGATAGCCGGCGAGATCGAGTTCGTCTGTGGCCAGGACGTCGGGCGGATCGGGCGCATCCAGGTCCATTTCAACCTCGCCCCCCGCCGATTCGGCCGGCGCATTGGGGCTGCCGGTCGGGACGGCCCGCACCGCGACGTCGCCGTCCAGTTCCGACTCGAAGGGGTCGAGGGTCACGCCGCAGATCTGCTCGACCCGCGCCTTGAAGCGCCCGTTGATCTCGGCGCCGTCCAGCCACGGGCGAACCGTCAGCCGTGCGGTGAGCGCAGGCAGGCTCTCCAGGCCAAGCTCCTTGGCGAGCACGGCTCGCGTCTCGGCGTCCGGCTCGAGCGTGACGCTCACCGGGCCGCGCGCGAGGTCCGCGAGCCGGACCGTATGTTTCCAGGCGCTCATGCCGCGCTCCAGGCCGCTTGCCCCTCGAGCAGGCCCTCAAGCTTCTGCTGGGCCAGTTCGGCGCGTTGCCGCAAGACGTATTCGCCGAGCTTGGCCACGTTCTCCGCGCCCCCCTGCGCATAGACGGTGCGGCCGAGCAGGGCGTGCAGGTGGTCGGTCTGCGGCAGGGCCGCGAAGGCCGACTCATAGGACTTCACCCGGCCGTAGAAGGCTTCGCCGAGCTTGCGCATCTTCTTGCCGACCGAGAGGTCGCCGACGCCCATCTCGCGCAGGGCGTCGTCCAGCGCGCCGAGATAGGTGTCGAAGAGCGCCTGCGAAGTCTCGGCGGCCCGGCTCCCCTGCCCCCGCAACCGGTCGAGCAGGAGGAAGACATGAACGGTGTAGAGCTCGAATCGGCCCTCGACCGTATCGGGGACCCCGTAGGCCTCGTAGAGCGCGGGCGTGCGCGCCTGCGCCACGACCCCGGCGTACAGTTTCTGGCCCATGGCCAGGGTCGTGCGAGGGCGGAAGAAGCGGTCCAGAAACATGTCGGCCTCGATTTCGCCGTCAGGCGTAGATACAGGCGGCATTGAACTAAGGGGCGGCGAGCGATAGGTCAAAGCCTCGAAGAATTGAACAGGTCCGGTCCGCACATGTTTCGCCGCGTCGCCTATGTCGCACTTGCCGCTGGTCTGCTGACCTCGGCCACCGCCTGTGCGCCTATTACGACCTACTCCGGCTTCCAGGCCATCGAGGCCAACCCGAGGGATGTGAAGGTCGGAACCGATACGAAATCGACCGTCCGCGCCAATCTCGGATCGCCGTCGGCGACCTCGACCTTCGATCCGAACGTCTGGTTCTACATCGACCAGGTGAAGGAGCGTGTGGCGTTCCGCCGCCCCATCGTCACCTCGCGCAACGTGGTCGCGGTGACCTTCGACAAGGACAGCGAGGTGGTGAAAACCGTCGACACCATGACGCTGAAGGACGGCAAGGTCATCGCCTTCAACGGCCGCGAGACCCCGACTCGGGGCCGCGAGCTGACGATTCTCGAGCAGTTGCTGGGCAACGTCGGCCGCGGCGGCATGCTGCCCAACTCCGACGACGAAGGCATTCCCGGGTCGCGCCCGGGCGACCGTCGCTAGGACGACGTCGAAGCGCCGAACAAAAAAGCCCCGGAGAGTCTCCGGGGCTTTCTCGTTTTTGCGATGCCGCGGGGTCTAGCCGACCACGCCCTGCGCCAGGACCGCCAACAGCAGCAGAGCCACGATGTTGGTGATCTTGATCATCGGGTTCACGGCGGGACCCGCCGTGTCCTTGTAGGGGTCGCCGACGGTGTCGCCGGTGACCGCGGCCTTGTGGGCCTCGGAGCCCTTCCCGCCGTAGTGACCTTCCTCGATCAGCTTCTTGGCGTTGTCCCAGGCGCCGCCGCCCGAGGTCATCGAGATGGCGACGAACAGGCCGGTGACGATCACCCCCATCAGCATGGCGCCCAGGCTGGCGAAGGCGTTCACCTTGCCGGCGATCAGGTTGATGATGATGAACAGCACGATCGGCGAGAACACCGGCAGCAGCGACGGAACGATCATCTCCTTGATCGCCGCCTTGGTCAGGATGTCCACCGCGCGGCCGTACTCCGGCTTGACTTCGCCGGTCATGATGCCGGGGTTCTCCCTGAACTGCCGCCGCACCTCGGCGACGACCGACTCGGCGGCCCGGCCCACGGCGGTCATCGACATCCCGCCGAACAGGAAGGGCAACAGCCCCCCAATCAGCAGGCCGACGACCACGTAGGGGTTGGAGAGGTCGAAGGCGACCGCGCCCAGTCCGTCGAAGAACGAGCCCGGCGCCGCGTTGGCCGCGAAGTACTTCAGATCCTCGGTATAGGCCGCGAACAGCACCAGGGCGCCGAGGCCGGCCGAACCGATGGCGTAGCCCTTGGTCACCGCCTTGGTGGTGTTGCCGACCGCGTCGAGGGCATCGGTGGTGACGCGGACTTCCGGCGGCAGGCCGGCCATTTCCGCGATGCCGCCGGCGTTGTCGGTGACCGGGCCGAAGGCGTCCAGGGCGACGATGAAGCCCGCCAGGGACAGCATGGCCGTCGTGGCGATGGCGATGCCGAACAGGCCGGCCAGGCCATGGGCCACGATGATCCCGACCACGATGACCAGGGCCGGCGCGGCGGTGGATTCCAGCGACATGGCCAGGCCCTGGATCACGTTGGTGCCGTGACCGGAGACCGAAGCCTTGGCGACCGACTTCACCGGCCGGAAGCCGGTGCCGGTGTAGTACTCGGTGATCACCACGATCAGCGCCGTGACCACCAGGCCGGTGATGCCGCACCAGAACAGGCTCGTGGCGTCGAAGGTCTTGTCGCCGACGGTGACCGGGCCGGTGACCAGCGTGGTCACCACCCAGTAGATCGCCGCCACCGACAGCACGCCGGTCAGGATCAGGCCCTGGTAGAGCGCGCCCATGATGTTGTTGGACTTGCCCAGCCGCACGCCGAAGGTGCCGATGATCGAGGTGACGATGCAGACACCGCAGATGGCCAGCGGCAGCAGCATCATGCTGCTCACCACGTCCGTGCCGCGGAAGAAGATCGCCGCCAGCACCATGGTCGCCACGGTGGTGACCGCATAGGTCTCGAACAGGTCGGCGGCCATGCCGGCGCAGTCGCCGACATTGTCGCCCACGTTGTCGGCGATGGTCGCGGCGTTGCGGGGGTCGTCTTCCGGAATGCCGGCCTCGACCTTGCCGACCATGTCGCCGCCGACGTCGGCGCCCTTGGTGAAGATCCCGCCGCCGAGACGGGCGAAGATCGAGATCAGCGAGGCGCCGAAGCCCAGGGCGACCAGCGAGTCGACCACTTCGCGGCTGGTGTTCTCATGCCCGAGCGGCCCGATCAGGATCGCGTAGTAGCCGGCGACGCCGATCAGGGCGAAGCCCGCCACCAGCATGCCGGTGATGGCCCCCGACTGGAACGCCAGCGAAAGCCCCTTGGCCAGGCCTTCGGACGCGGCCTGGGCCGTGCGCACGTTCGCACGGACGGAGATCAGCATGCCGATGAAACCCGCCGCGCCCGACAGGACCGCGCCGATCGCGAACCCGACCGCGGCCAGCGGCCCGATCAGAATGGCCGCGGCGACCAGGACCACGATCCCGACGATGCCGATGGCGGTGTACTGACGCCGCAGATAGGCCTGCGCGCCTTCCTGGATCGCCGCGGCGATCTCCTGCATGCGTGGACTACCGGGTGAAGCCCGCAACAACTGTGCGGTTCGCACGATGCCGTAGAGCACCGCCAGCAGGCCGGCGGTGATCACCAGCGTAAGCGTAAGACTCATGTTCTAAGCGCCCCTATCGATTGCGCGAAGACGCCGGTCGCCGCCCACGATTGGGCGGTGCTCGACGCTCCAGGCCCCTGTCGTTTTCCCTCAAGCAGAGCGTCGTTGATCCGCCGCTCCTTATTGATGGTCGAGACGTTGCCAGTTGTAACGCATGCGTGCAACGCCCCCTTGACCATGGTGACGCGGCGACAGGCGGCTTGTGCGCCGCTTTTCTAGGGCTGGATCTCGGGCCTGGGGGTCCTGGGCCCCGGTCTGGGCAGTCCGCGCTGCTGCTTGGCGGTCTGGGCGGTGATCACCACGCCCTTCACGTCCTTGCCAGCGATCGCCACCGCTTCACGCTGAAAGGCCGCGATCAGGCGGGGCGCATCGATCGAGGCGTAGTCCCCGGGCTTGGCGAACGAGGTCCGGTGTCCCAGACGGGCCAGGGCGTCGCGGAAATAGGGCTCCTTGCTCCGCCACTTCGACGCGTTGGCGCCGGAGGTCAGGTTCACCCTGATGGTCACGAAGACGTAGTTGACCAGATATCCCTCGGCCAGGATCGGGATCGCGACCGGCGAGACGTCGACATACTGGCCGATGTCCTTCTGCGCGTCCTCGGGCGGCGCGGCCGCCCGGGCCGGCGCGGCGGCCAGGGCGAGAAGACTGGCGATGACGGCGCGGCGGATCATGGCGACCAGCCTTACAGCAGGCGGGTTTCCGGAAGCTTGAGCGTCAGAGATGCCGCCAGCCGCCCGCGCCGACATCGACGAGCGCGCCAGCCGCCCGGACCTCGACCCCCTCGCCGGCCACGACGTCGCCGATCACGGTCAGCCCGGGGATCGGCGACGGGCCGGTGCACACGATCTCGTAGTCATCGCCCCCGCTGGCCAGCGCCGCCAGCCCCGCGGCGCCGTTCGACCAGGCTCTCGCGGCGTCGGACAGCGGCAGGCGCTCGAGTTCCAGGCGCAGCCGAACGCCGCTGGCCCTGGCGATGTGGCGCGCATCGGCGACCAGGCCGTCGGAAACATCGGCCGCCGCGCTGGCCTGGGCCGCCAGCACCTCGCGCAGATCCAGGCGCGGGCTGGGGAGCCGATAGCGCCCGGCCAGATACCCGTCCGGGTCCGGGAGCTCGCCGCGCGCCGCCGCCAGGCCCAGCCAGCCGTCGCCGATGGTCCCCGACACCATGACCAGGTCGCCGGGCCTGGCGCCGGCCCGGCGGATCATCCGCCCGGCCGGAACCCAGCCCAGCATGGTCAGGGACAGCGTCAGGGGCCCCGGCGTCGAGACCGTATCGCCGCCGAGCAGCGCCAGGCCAAACGCCTCGCCATCCGCCGCCAGGCCGGCCGCAAAGGCCTGCCGCGCTGGCCAGTCGAAGTCCCTGGGCCAGGCGACAGCCAGGAAATAGCCGTAGGGCTCGGCCCCCTTGGCGGCCAGGTCCGACAGGTTCACCCGCAGCAGCTTGCGCGCGATCAGGTCTGGGGCCTCGCCAGCCAGGAAGTGCACGCCCTCGACCATCGCGTCCTTGGTGATGACGAGATCGAAGCCCGGCCGCGACGGGATCGCCGCCGCATCGTCCAGCAGGTCGAACGCCTCGGGCGCGCCGCGGGTCAGAGGGCGATAGAGGCGAGCGATCTGCCCGAACTCGTCGGGCAGATCGTCAGGGGCGTCGTCAGCCCCGGACATCGCGGGCCACCGCGTCCAGCGCCCCGTTCACGAAGCCGGCCTCGGGGCCCTCGAAGAAGGACTTGGTCAGCTCGACATACTCGTCGATCGCCACCTCGGTAGGGACGTCGGGACGGTGCGAGAGCTCGAACACGCCAGAGCGCAGGATGGCGCGCACCGTGGCGTCCAGCCGCTCCAGCCGCCAGTTGGCGGCCAGGCGCTTGACGACGGCGGCGTCGATCTCGCGCTGATGCTCGACGACGCCGCGCACCAGGTCGGCGAAGAAGGCCTCGTCGGCGGCGGCCAGGGTCGCGCCCTCGCCCTCGATGTCGCCTTCCAGCGTGCGGTCGAAACGATGGTCCGAAAACTCGCGGATCACCGCTTCCACGCCGACCCCGGAAACCTCCATCTGATAGAGGGCCTGGATCGCCGCCAGACGGGCGACGGAACGTTGGCTGCGGCTCATCGGCCTTGTCCGAGCAGTTGGCGCTTCAGGGCGATCATCTCGAGCGCGGCGCGGGCCGCGCCGCCGCCCTTGTCACCTTCGCTGGCCCTGGCGCGCGCCCAGGCCTGGTCCTCGTCCTCGACGGTCAGGATGCCGTTGCCGATCGCCAGCCGCTTGCCGACCGTCAGGTCCATGATGCCGCGCGCCGACTCGTTCGAGACGATCTCGAAATGATAGGTCTCGCCGCGGATCACCGTGCCCAGCGCGACATAGCCGTCGTAGCGCTTGCCGGCGGGACGGTGACCGCCCTCCTCCGCCACCGCGATCGCGCCCGGAATCTCCAGCGCGCCGGGCACGCTGATCACGTCGTATTCCGCGTCGTGCGCGGTGATCACGTCGGCCGCGGCCTTCAGCATCTCGTCGGCCAGATCGTCGTAGAAGCGGGCCTCGACGATCAGGATGCGAATTTTGTCTTCGAGCATGGGGCTCCAGTCTCTGTTTGGACGGACCCTTTAGGCCGTTTCTCGCCAGCGTGCGAGATAGCGAGCGAGCATGTCGATCTCGAGATTGACCTTGGAGCCGGGCTTCAGCCGGCCCAGCGTGGTCACGTCCCAGGTGTGGGGGATCAGATTCACCCCGAAAACGTCGTCCTCGACCTCGTTCACGGTCAGCGAAACGCCGTCGACCGTAATCGAGCCCTTGGGCGCGACGAAGCGGTGCAGAGGCTTCGGAACGCGAACCTTCACGCGATGGGAGCCGCCTTCGGACTCGACGGAGATCACCTCGCCGACGCCGTCGACGTGGCCGGAGACGATGTGCCCGCCCAGTTCGTCGCCGACCCGCGCGGCCCGCTCCAGATTGATCGGGTCGCCTTCCTTCCACGCGCCCAGCGTGGTGAGGCCCAGGGTCTCGCCGGAAATCTCGACGGCGAACCAGTTATCGCCCTTCTCGACGATGGTCAGGCAGCAGCCGGCGTGGCTGATCGAGGCGCCCATGTCGATCGTCGACAGGTCGAAGCTGGTCTCGACCTCGAAGCGAAGGTCGCGATTGGTCTCGCGGACGGCGCGCAGGCGACCCACGTCGGTGACAATGCCGGTGAACATTCAGATCCTCTCGTAACGCTCCCAGAGATCGTCCCCGACCTCGCGGATTTCAACTCGGCGCAGCCGCGGGGCGTCGGCCAGGGCGCTCAGCGCCAGCGCGCCGATCCCAGGCCGGCCTTCGCCGCCAATGACCATCGGCGCGCGGAACCACTCGATCCGATCGACCAGGCCACAGCGCAGGAAGCTTCCCGCCACCTGCCCGCCGCCTTCGACGAACAGCCGCTGCAGGCCCTCTCTCGCCAGGGTTTCCACGACGTCACGCAATTCCGGGCGCTCGTCGCCAACGGCGTGGACCTGCAGCACCCGAACGCCAGCCTGCACCAGGCGGGGCTCGGGCGGCGTGGTGGCGATCAGATAGGTCGGGATCTCCCGGGCCGTGGCCACCAGCTTGCAGTCGTCGGCCAGGCGCTGGCGGCTGTCGAGCACGACCCGCGCCGGCTGCGGACCGTTCCAGCCCTCCAGCCGCACCGTCAGTTCGGGATCGTCCGCCAGGGCGGTTTCGACCCCCACCAGCACCGCGTCATGCCCGGCGCGCAACTGATGCACCGCCTTGCGCGCCTGCGGGCCCGTGATCCAGCGGCTCTCGCCGGTCGCGGTGGCGATCCGACCGTCGAGCGAGGTGGCCAGCTTGAGGGTGACGCTAGCGCCCATCCTCGTCGCCGTCGTTCAGGCCCTCCTGGCCCAGGAAGGTCGCGAACTCGCCGGCCTCGCGGAAATCCCGATAGACCGAGGCGTAGCGGACATAGGCCACGTCATCGAGGCCCTTGAGATGCTTCATGATCAGTTCGCCGACCACCGACGAGGGCAGTTCGGTCTCGCCCATGCTTTCGAGCTGCCGGACGATCGCCGAGATCATCTTCTCGATCCGGTCGGGCTCGATCGGCCGCTTGCGGGTCGCCAGGGCGATCGAGCGCGCCAGCTTGTCGCGGTCGAACGGGGCGCGGCGGCCCGAGCGCTTGACGATGGTCAGCTCGCGCAGTTGGACGCGTTCGAAGGTCGTGAAACGACCCTCGCACTCCGGGCAGAGACGACGACGACGGATGGCCGCGCCGTCTTCCGACGGGCGGCTATCCTTGACCTGACTTTCGGCGTGGCCGCAGAACGGGCACCGCATGATCTAGCCCCTTCCGGCCAACCAGACCCCTAGATACAGGGACTAGCTGTAGATGGGGAAGCGTTTCGTCAACGCCAGCACTTCGTCGCGGACCTTGGCTTCTACGGCGCTGTTGTCGCCGCCCTTGGCAAGACCATCGAGGACCTCGCCGATCCAGGTCCCGATCTGGCGGAATTCTCCCGGGCCGAAGCCGCGGGTGGTGCCGGCCGGCGTGCCGACGCGCAGGCCCGAGGTCTGCATCGGGGGCAGCGGATCGAACGGGATGCCGTTCTTGTTGGTGGTGATGTGAGCACGCTCCAGGGCGACCTCGGCGTCGGAGCCCGACACGCCCTTGGGCGTCAGGTCGACCAGCATCAGGTGGCTGTCGGTGCCGTTGGAGACGATCTTGAAGCCGGCGCTCTGGAGGCTGTCGGACAGCGCGCGGGCGTTGTCGACCACCTGGCGGGCGTACTGCTTGAACTCGGGCTTCAGCGCCTCGCCGAACGCCACGGCCTTGGCGGCGATCACGTGCATCAGCGGACCGCCCTGCAGGCCGGGGAACACCGCCGAGTCGATCTTCTTGGCCAGCTTCTTGGAGTTGGTCAGGATCATGCCGCCGCGCGGGCCGCGCAGGGTCTTGTGCGTGGTGGTGGTGACGATGTCGGCGTGCGGGAACGGGTTCGGATAGACGCCGCCGGCGACCAGGCCCGCATAGTGGGCGATGTCGACCATCAGCAGGGCTTCGACGCTGTCGGCGATCTCCTTGAACCGCGCGAAGTCGATGTGGCGGCTATAGGCCGAGCCGCCGGCGATGATCACCTTCGGCTTCTCGGCCAGGGCGACCTCGGCGGCCATGTCGTAGTCGATCAGGTGGTCCTGCTGGCGCACGCCATAGGCCACCGGACGGAACCACTTGCCCGACTGGTTCACGTTCTTGCCATGGGTCAGGTGCCCGCCCGCCGACAGGTCCATGCCCATGAAGGTGTCGCCCGGGCTCATGGTGGCCATGAACACCGCCTGGTTCGCCTGGCTGCCGGAGTGCGGCTGCACGTTGGCGAACTCGCAGCCGAAGATCTGCTTGGCGCGATCGATGGCGATCTGCTCGGCCACGTCGACGACTTCGCAGCCGCCGTAGTAGCGCTTGCCCGGATAGCCCTCGGCGTACTTGTTGGTCAGGACCGAGCCCTGCGCCTCCATCACCGCCTTGGAGACGATGTTCTCGGACGCGATCAGTTCGATCTGGTCCTGCTGGCGCTTCAGTTCCCCGCCCAGCACGGCGGCGATGTCCTTGTCGGTTTCGGCGACGCTGGACGAGAAGAAGGCGTCTGCGGGGGTTTGTGCATGGACGGTCATGGGCGGGCCTTTCGGGAAACCAGGGAGGCGGAAGTGGGCTGAGCGCCTCGTGATGCGCTCTTTAGCGCCATCGGACCTGCGATCCAACGGCATGGAACATTCTTCTGCGTACGACGTTGCAAACCCCACGGAGGGGCCCGCGTCCGCGCGCCCGCTTCGCTTGTCATTGCGTTCTCAGGGGGTCCTGAATGAGTATTGAAGCCGAGCCCGAGGTTCGTTCGGGCGAGGAATTGATGCGGCTTGGGGCCGATATCGTCGCCGCCTATGTCAGCCGCAACGCCGTCGCCGCCGAGGCGGTGCCGGAAATCATCAGGTCCGTGTACGGCGCGCTCGAAGGCCTCGGCAAGGGTCCGGCCCCCGTCCCCGAAGAGAAGCCGCGGCCCGCTGTCCCCATCGGCCGTTCGATCCAGCACGACTACATCGTCTGTCTCGAAGACGGCAAAAAGCTGAAGATGCTCAAGCGCTACCTGCGCTCGCGCTACGACATGAGTCCCGAGGACTACCGTCGCCGCTGGGGCCTGCCGCCCGACTATCCGATGGTCGCGCCGGCCTATGCGGCGCGCAGGTCCGACTTCGCCAAGCAGATCGGCCTGGGCCGAGGCGTGCGTCGCGGGAAATAGGCGGGGCGGCCTGGCCGCCCTTGGTTTGACTTGATCAGCGAACCCGCAGGATCTCCGAAGACTTCGAGTTCAGGCGGGTATGCGCCCGCCCGGCGCTGGCGGCAAGGACGAACCTTAAGCCGCCTGCCCGCCGACGCGGGCGATGTTGCAGTGGACCCAGAGCTTCTCCAGCGCGTCGGCCAGGGCGTCCATCATCTCGTCCGTGTGGGCCGGCGAGGGCGTGAAGCGCAGCCGCTCGGTGCCGCGCGGCACGGTCGGATAGTTGATCGGCTGCACGTAGATGCCGTGCTCGTCGAGCAGGATGTCCGAGATCATCTTGCAGTGGACCGCGTCGCCCACCAGCACCGGCACGATATGGCTGACCGAGTCCATCACCGGCAGCCCCGCCTTGCGCAGGCGGGCCTTCAGGGTGGCGGCGCGCTCCTGGTGAGCCTCGCGGACCTCGTTGTGCTGCTTCAGATACCGGATCGAGGCCACCGCCCCGGCGGCCAGGGCCGGCGGGATCGAGGTGGTGAAGATGAAGCCGTCGGCGTAGCTGCGGATCGCGTCGACGATCACCGCGTCGGCGGCGATGTAGCCGCCCATGACGCCGAACGCCTTGCCCAGCGTGCCCTCGACGATGTCGATCTGGTCCATCACGCCGTCACGCTCGGCCACGCCGGCGCCGCGCGGGCCGTACATGCCGACCGCGTGGACCTCGTCGAGATAGGTCATCGCGCCGTACTTCTTGGCCAGCGCCACGGTGCCGGCCATGTCGGCGATGTCGCCGTCCATGGAGTAGACGCTCTCGAAGGCGATGACCTTGGGCGCGTCGGCCGGCGCGGCGGCCAGCAGTTCTTCCAGGTGGGCCAGATCGTTGTGGCGGAACACCCGACGGCGCTCGCGGCCGCCGGCGCGGATGCCGGAGATCATCGAGTTGTGGTTCAGCTCGTCAGAGAAGATGATCAGCCCAGGCAGGATCTTGTAGAGCGTGGAGAGCGAAGCCTCGTTCGAGACGTAGCCCGAGGTGAACAGCAGCGCCGCTTCCTTGCCGTGCAGGTCGGCGAGCTCATGCTCGAGCTCGACGTGGTAATGCGTGGTGCCCGAGATGTTGCGGGTGCCGCCCGAGCCGGCGCCGGCCTCGTCGATCGCCTGGTGCATGGCGTCGGTGACGATGGGGTTCTCGCCCTGGCCGAGATAGTCGTTGGAGCACCAGACCACGACGTCGGACTGAGCGCCGTCCGGGCGGGTCCAGGTCGCGCGCGGGAACTGCCCGCGGTGACGCTTCAAGTCGGCGAACACCCGATAGCGGCCTTCCGAACGGATCTGTTCGAGGGCGGTGGCGAAGGCGTTCTTGTAATCCATAGACTTGAATTCCGCCCGAGGCGTTCGACGATCTCGCGCCGCGGAGCGGTCCCCTTGCAATTGGCCGGCTTATCGCGCCGCAGGCCCTGATTGTCTACAATTCGTCATGCGCAATCGATCAGATTTCGTTAACGAACTTTCAGCGTCCGTGATCAGGCTTGCAGTTCGTCTAGCCGACCGCGCAACATCTGAAGAACTCCGGAAAAGTCCTTAGTTCCATAACCGAGGCGGTCAAATAGGGCATAGAGTCCCTCGGCCTGGGCGCCCATCGGCGTGGCCGCGCCGGACGCCGCGGCGGCCTGCTGGGCCAGCTTCAGGTCCTTCAGCATCATGGCGGTCGCGAACCCGCCCTGGTAGCCGCGGTTGGACGGCGCGGCCTCCACAGGCCCGGGCCAGGGATAGTAGCTGCTGATCGACCAGCACTGGCCCGACGACTTCGAGGCGATCTCGAAAAACCGTTCCGGATCAAGGCCCAGCTTCTCGGCCAGGGCGATCGCCTCGCAGACCCCGATCATCGAGATCCCCAGGACCATGTTGTTGCAGATCTTGGCCGCCTGCCCTGCTCCGTGGTCGCCGGCGCGGATGACGGCGCGGGCCATGGGCTGGATGACCGCCTCGACATCGGCGAAGTCGGGCTCGTCGCAGCCGACCATGAAGGCCAGGGTCCCGGCGTCGGCCGCGGCCACCCCGCCCGAGACCGGGGCGTCGGCGAAGCGGAAGCCTTGCGTCTTGGCCTGTTCGGCCACGGCGCGGGCGCTCTCCACGTCGATGGTCGAGCAGTCGATCAGCAGCGCGCTCCGGGGCGCGTGCGGAAGGATGTCCTCGGCGTAGACCTTCCGGACATGCGGACCGGCCGGGAGCATGGTGATCACCGCATCGGCGTCCCCGACCGCCTCGGCGACGGACGCGGCGGGCGCGCAGCCCGCCGCCGCCGCGCGTTCCAGCGCCGGGGCCGCCAGATCGAAGGCGGCCACCTGCCGGCCGGCCTTGGCCTGGTTGGCGGCCATGCCGCCGCCCATGTTCCCCAGTCCGATGAACGCGATACGCATGGCGGGTCCTTAGTTGGGCTTCTGGAACTTGTAGACGAACTGGTCGGTCTTGCCGCGGATCGCCGGGTCGAAGACGTTGGCCGTATGCGGGTCATCCGGATTGCGCACGGCGTTGTTTTCGCTGACGAACTTGAAACCGGCAGCTTCCACTTCGCGCTTTACGACAGCCGGGTCGATCCGGTGCAGGGTGTCGGCGACCTCGACCGGCGATCCCGGCGCGGCGGCATGGTCGATGATCAGCAGCGTCCCGCCCGGCTTGAGGGCGTCGAACAGCGATCTGTTGGTCGCCGCGACGTCCAGGTTCAGGCGCTTGAGGTGGAAGTCGTGATAGTTCTGCGCCGTGAAGATCAGGTCGACCGGCTCGGGAAAGGCCAGCGCGCCCGGGGTCAGGGCCACGACCTCGACATTGCCCTTGGCCGCCGCCTTGGCCTTCTCGACGTCAGCCTCCGGAACCCCGGCATAGACCTTGCCGTCCGGCCCGACCGCGGCGCTCAGCAGACGGGTGAAATAGCCGCCGCCGGGCAGCAGTTCGCCCACCTTGTCGCCGGCCTTTACGCCAGCAAATTCAAGCATTTCCTCGGGTTTCCTGTCGGCGTCGCGAGCCTTGTCGGCGTCGGTCCGCCCGGCATCGGCGACAGCGGCGGTCACGTTGGCCGGCGGCGCGGCCTGCGCTCCGGAAATGCACAACATCAAGGCCGCGCCGGCGGCCAGCAAAAGTTCGCGCTTCATCCCGTGTCCTCCCTCGGCGGTTCCGTCGCGGACCGCCGTTATGGGTCAAGGTAGAGGCGACCACTCCTCAGCGGAAGGAAGGGGAGCAAAAATCTCGTCGAGCATGGCCTCGGTGACGGCCTCGGGCGTCGCGGGGCTCCAGCGCGGGGCGTGATCCTTCTCGACGATGACCGCGCGCACGCCCTCGATGAAGTCGTGGCGCTGCACGACACGGGCGCCGATACGGTACTCCATCGTCATGTTTTCGGCGAAGGACTCCATTTTCCCGCCGAGACGCAACTGGCGCAGCGCGACCTTCATGGTCTGGGGCGACTTGGTCGCCAGCACCTTGAGCTGCTCGTCGGCCCACTCGGTCCTGGCCGCCTTCAGGCGAGCGAGGATGTCCTCCAGGCTGTCGGCCCCGAAGATGCGGTCGATCTCGTCCTGATGCTCGGCCAGGGGCGGACGCCCGGCGTCGCCCTCGTAGTCGGTCAGCAGGCCGTCGATCGCGGCCGGGTCGGCGACGATGGCGGCCTTGAGCGCCTCGACCTTGCCGCTCTCGACGAAATCGGTGGCGACGCCGACCAGCTCGCAGTCCGCCGCCTTGATCCGCCCGCCGGTCAGGGCCAGCCAGGTCCCGATATGGCTGGGCATGCGCGGCAGGAACCAGCCGCCGCCGACGTCGGGGAAGAGGCCGATGCCCGTCTCGGGCATGGCGAAGGTGGTCCGCTCTGTCGCCACCCGATAGCCGGCCGGCATGGCCAGGCCGACGCCGCCGCCCATGGTCACGCCGTCCATGATCACCACGACCGGCTTGGCGTACTCGAACAGCAGATGGTTCAGGCGATACTCGACGAAGAAGAACTCGCGCGCGGCCTTGCCGTCGCCCGCCCCGCTTTCGGCCAGCATGCGGATGTCGCCGCCGGCGCAGAAGCCGCGCTCGCCGGTGTGATCCAGCAGGACCAGCTTCACGGCCGGATCGTCGCGCCAGGCCAGCAGGGCGTCCGTCATCGCCGCGCACATGGCCGTGGTCAGGGCGTGCAGGGCCTTGGGACGGTTCAGCGTGATGCGGCCGACATCGCCTTCGACGCGGATCAGGACTTCGTCAGTCATTGCCGGAACATCTCCCGGGCGATGATCACCCGCATGATTTCGTTGGCGCCCTCGAGGATCTGGTGGACCCGCAGGTCGCGGACGACTCGCTCGAGGGGATAGTCCTTCAGATAGCCGTATCCGCCGTGCAACTGCAGCGCCTGGTTGGCGACCTCGAACCCGGCGTCGGTGGCGAAGCGCTTGGCCATGGCGCAGTACTTGGTGGCCTGCGGATCGCGATGGTCGAGCGCGTCGGCGGCGCGGCGCACCATCAGCCGGGCGGCCTCCAGCTCGGTGGCCATGTCGGCGATCTTGAACTGCAGGGCCTGGAACTCGGCCAGCGGCTTTCCGAACTGCCTGCGCTCGCTCATGTAGGCCTGGGCGGTGTCGAGCGCGAAGGCCGCGCCGCCCAGTGAGCAGGAGGCGATGTTCAGCCGCCCGCCGTCCAGGCCCATCATCGCAAAGCGGAAGCCCTCGCCCTCCCCGCCGATCCGGTTCGTCACGGGCACGCGGACATTGTCGAAGTTCACCTGGGCCGTGGGCTGGGCGTTCCAGCCCATCTTCTTCTCCTGGGCTCCGAAGGAGAGCCCCGGCGTTCCGGTCTCGACCACGATGGCCGAGACGCCCTTGGGGCCCGGCTCGCCGGTGCGCGCCATCACAACGTAGAGATCGGAGACCCCGCCGCCGGAAATGAACGCCTTGGAGCCGTTCAGCACGTAGTGGTCGCCGTCCAGCGTCGCGGTGGTGCGCAGGGCCGCCGCGTCGGAGCCGGAGCCCGGCTCGGTCAGGCAGTAGCTGGCGATCAGCTCCATGGTCGTCAGGCGCGGCAGATACCTCTTGCGCAGCTCCTCGGCCCCGAACCGGTCGATCATCCACGAGGCCATGTTGTGGATGGTCAGGTAGGCGGCCACCGAGACGTCGCCGTAGCTCAGCGCCTCGAACACGATCGAGGCGTCCAGCCGGGTCAGGGCCGAGCCGCCGACGTCCTCGCCGATGTAGATTCCCGCAAAGCCCAGGGCCGCAGCCTTGCGCAGGACGTCGATCGGGAAGTGCTTGTCCTCATCCCATCGCGCGGAGTTCGGGGCAAGTTCGGCCTCCGCGAAGGCCCTGGCCGCATCCTGTATTGCGCGTTGGTCGTCAGAGAGGGTGAAATCCATTCGCTCCAACCCGGATTTGAGAGGCTGACTTGAGCAAGTCGCTCCGCTGGAGCAACCTGTCAACGACGCGACGCGCGGGGGCGGGTCTTTCTCGGGGTGATTTGCATGGCGGTCCAAGCGGTCGACGGACGCGTTGGCGAGTCCGCGCGCAATCTCGCCTACATCAACTACGCCTTGCTGTTCTCGGCGATCTTCTTCGCCGGCGTGCCGGCGCTGATCGCGGCGATCATCGCCTATTCGCAGCGTGACGAGGCGCCGCCGACCATCGGCTCGCACTACGGTTTCCAGATTCGGATATTCTGGGTGGCCTTCGTCATCGCCCTGGCGGCGGGGCTCTGCTTCCTGGGCGCGGTGATCAGCATCGCCGGGGAACTCTTCCAGGTCACCCGCCTGGACGGCTGGCGCATTCCCGACCAGGTCCAGGTGAAGCTGTCCGACGTCACGGTCGACCGAACGCTGATCGCCCTCATCGCCGGCATGGGGCTGTTTTCGGCCATTGGCGGGCTTTGGCTGATGTTCGCGCCGGCCCTGGGCTTCATCAGGCTTGCGTCGGCGCAGGGGATGGGCCACAGCGCGCGCTCATGAGCATGCCCCCCCTCGCCGCCTACCCCGCCCTGCGTCTTCGCCGCTTGCGCCAGGCCGACTGGGTCCGACGCCTGGTCCGCGAAAGCGTCCTGACCCCCGCCGACCTGATCTGGTCGATGGTCGTCCACGAGGGCGACGGCGAGGTTCCGGTCGCCTCGATGCCCGGCGTCTCGCGGCTGTCGGTCAAGGACTGCGCCAAGGCGGCCGTCGAGGCCCGCAAGCTGGGCGTTCCGGCCATCGCCATCTTCCCGCACATCGACGGCGCCAAGAAGGACGCCGCCGGCTCGCTGGCCGCCGATCCGAACGGGATCATCGCCACGGCCGTGAAGGCCATGAAGGACGCGGCCCCCGAGGTCGGGATCATGTGCGACGTGGCGCTCGACCCGTTCACCGACCACGGCCATGACGGGGTCATCGAAGGCGACAAGATCGCCAACGACGCGACCATCGAACGCCTGGTCGAGCAGGCCCTGGTCCAGGCCAAGGCCGGCTGCGACATCCTGGCCCCGTCCGACATGATGGACGGCCGCTGCGGGGCGCTGCGCTCGGCGCTGGAGGCCGAGGGCCTGCAGGACGTGATGATCATGTCCTATGCCGCCAAGTTCGCCTCGGCCTTCTATGGCCCCTATCGCGACGCCATCGGCTCGGGGAAGCTGGGCACCGCCGGTCCCGCCGACAAGAAGACCTACCAGATGGACTCGGCCAACGCCGAGGAAGCCCTGCGCGAGGTCGCCCTCGACATCGCCGAGGGCGCAGACATGGTCATGGTCAAGCCGGGCATGCCCTATCTGGACATCGTCAGCCGCGTGGTGCGCGAGTTCAACATGCCGACCTTCGCGTTCCAGGTCTCGGGCGAGTACGCCATGATCATGGCCGCCGCCCAGAACGGCTGGATCGACGAGGAACGCGCCATCCTGGAGAGCCTGGGCGCCTTCAAGCGCGCCGGCGCGGCCGGGATCATCAGCTACTTCGCACCGCGCGCCGCGCGGATGCTGGGGGCGTGAAGGCGGTCGAGATCGTCGCCGGCGTCATCCGCGATCATGGAGGCCGGGTCCTGACCGTGCGCAAGCGCGGCACGAGCGCGTTCATGCTTCCCGGCGGCAAGCGCAACCCCGGCGAGGCCGATCTCGACGCGCTGTCGCGGGAACTGGGCGAGGAACTCGGTTGCGACCTGGTCAGCGCCCAGCACCTGGGCACCTTCGACGCGCCGGCCGCCAACGAGCCCGACACCCGCGTCTACGGCGCGATCTACCTGGCCGAGGTCGCCGGCGGCGTCCTGGCCCAGGCCGAGATCGAGGAACTGCTCTGGATCGAGCCGAAGTCGCCGCCGCGGGTGCGCCTGGCGCCGCTGCTGGAGCGCCAGGTGTTGCCGCGGCTGGGGTAGAGGGCCGAACGGAAGGGCCGATGGGTCCCTTTAGACGCCCTGCGTCTCCCACATGCGACGAATTTCGCCATCGAGTTTGTGCGCCTGGGCATCGCCGTCCACTTCTCCGCCGCCCGAGCAGTAGGCGATGCCAAGCGCAGCGCGCTGAGCTGGATAGGTTCCAACAAGCCGCATGATCTCCATGCTCTCCTCCCAAGGCAGAGGGGCGTCATCGATTAAGGCGATCGCACAGCGTTCCAGGGACTGTTTGAGAGGATGATCAAGTCCCATCCGCCATAGCTCAAGCAGCTCGCGCTGCCTCTCCCGAGTCACCACACCGGGATAGGGCGCTCGGCAAATCTCGTTGAGTACGCAAAAGACGGCGTTCAACGAGATGCCTTGAGCCCGCTCGACTAGCCGCTTGGCCGCGACCGTGTCTGCGTACGGAAAGTTGAAGTCGAACTCGGCGAGGAAGGCTTTCTCCGCGACGCCATCGTGCTCGAGCATTCCCTACTTCTCCAGCCGCGCCACAAGGCTCGACGTATCCCAGCGATTGCCGCCCATCTCCTGGACCTCGGCGTAGTAGCCGTCGACCAGGGCGGTCATGTCGAGCCGCGCGCCGTTGGCCTGGGCCTCGTCGAGCACCAGGCCCAGGTCCTTGCGCATCCAGTCCACGGCGAAGCCGAAGTCGAAGCGGCCCTCGCTCATGGTCGTCCAGCGATTGTCCATCTGCCAGGACTGGGCCGCGCCCTTGGAGATGGCGGCGGCGACCTCCAGCGGGTCGAGGCCGGCGCGCTTGGCGAAGTGGAGGCCCTCGGCCAGGCCCTGGACGACGCCGGCGATGCAGATCTGGTTGACCATCTTGGTCAACTGGCCCGCGCCGGGACCGCCCATCAGCCGGGTCGCCTTGGCGAAGGCGGCGATCACCGGCTCGGCGCGGGCGAAGGCGGCCGGGTCGCCGCCGCACATGACGGTGAGCTGGCCGTTCACGGCGCCGGCCTGGCCGCCGGAGACCGGGGCATCGACGAACCAGCGGCCGCTTTCCTGGGCCAACGCCGCCATCTCGCGCGCCACCTTGGCCGAGGTGGTGGTGTGGTCGACGACGATCCCGCCCACCGCCATGGCCGGCAGCGCCTGGGCGACGACGCCGCGGACGTCGTCGTCATTGCCGACGCAGAGGAAGACGATCTCCGCCCCCTCGGCCGCCTCGGCGATGGTCGCCCCGGCCCGACCGCGATGCTGGGCGACCCAGTCCTGGGCCTTCTGGGGGCTGCGATTGAACACCGCCACCTCGTGGCCGGCCCCGACCAGGTGACCGGCCATCGGAAAGCCCATGACGCCCAGGCCCACGAACGCGATTCTCATTCCAACTTCCTTCTTAAGCTCAACGCCATCTTAACGGCCTGGCTCGCATCTTGCCCGGAAATCAGGGCTTCCGGGGTAGAACACCATGGCGATGGGCGAAGCGCCTATCCTGATCAAGAAGGTCAAGAAGGCCCACGGGCACGCCCACCACGGCGGCGCCTGGAAGGTGGCCTATGCCGACTTCGTGACGGCGATGATGGCCTTCTTCCTCCTGATGTGGCTGATCAACACCACCAGCCCCGAGCAGAAGCGCGGCATCGCCGACTATTTCGCGCCCGCCAGCGTCTCGGAAAGCACCTCGGGCTCGGGCGGCATCCTGGGCGGCACCGCCCTGGGCGACGACGGCGCCATGGCGGCCGGCTCGCAGTCGATCATCGAGGAGATGGCGCCCGAGTCGCGCAATCCCAACGACGGGACCCAGACCGACGCGGCCAAGGAAATGGCGCGCGAGGCCTCGACCGAGGCGCTGCGCGAAGCGGTTCTGCAGCGCGAACAGGCCGCCTTCGCCTCGGCCGCCCAGTCCCTGCGCCAGGCGCTGCAGGACATGCCCGAACTGGCCGAGCTGTCGAAGAACATCCTGATCGACGTGACGCCCGAAGGGCTGCGCATCCAGTTGGTCGACCAGGAAGGCCGCTCGATGTTCGCCAACGGCCGCGCCGAACCCAACGACCGCGCCAAGCTGCTGCTGCGCGCCGTGGCCCGGGTGATCAACCAGCTTCCCAACCGGATCAGCGTGTCCGGGCACACCAGCATGTCCCCGAACGGGGTGAAGGCCGACGGCGACTGGCAGCTTTCCTCCGGCCGCGCCGACGCCTCCCGCCGGGTGCTGCAGTCGGCGGGGGTCGATCCCGACCGCGTCTACCAGGTGTCCGGCAAGGCCAATTCCGAACCTCTGTACCCTGACGACCCGACCTTGGCCGGCAACCGCCGCATCGCCATCGTGCTGCTGCGCGAGGCGCCGGTGCTGCCGCCGGATCACGGCCTGCAGTGAGGAGTTTGCATAGCTGACGCATGGGAGCTTGCGCCCGAGCTTCCCATGACGCCTAATCGGTTTCAGGCGCACTGTTTCGAGAGCCGTCCGTGACGCAACACTTTCCGACGCGACAGCTCAGGTTCTTCCTGACCGCGCCAAGTCCGTGTCCCTACTTGCCGGACCGGCATGAGCGGAAGGTCTTTGCACACCTGCCGCTGTCCGACGGGGCCAGCGTCAACGACAGCCTGACCCAGGTCGGGTTCCGCCGCTCGCAGAACATCGCCTACCGCCCGGCCTGCGAAAGCTGCTCGGCCTGCGTCTCGGCGCGGCTTCCGGCCCGCGACTACGTGTTCTCGCGCTCGGAGCGCCGGGCCCTGGCCCGCAACGAGGACCTGGAGCGTCACCTGGTCGAGGCCGAAGCGACGATGGAGCAGTTCGACCTGCTCCGCCGCTACCTGACCACTCGGCACGCCGACGGCGGCATGGCCGAGATGACCTGGCCCGACTATGTGGCCATGGTCGAGGACACCGCGGTCCGCACCCACATCATCGAGTATCGCCTGCGCTCCAGGGACGGCGGCCCGGGCGACCTGATCGCCTGCGCGCTGGTCGACCTGATGAACGACGGGCTGAGCCTAGTCTATTCGTTCTACGACCCCAGCCTGACCAAGCGCAGCCTCGGCTCGTTCGTGATCCTCGACCACGTCGTCCAGGCCTGCCTGACGCAGATCCCGTATGTCTATCTCGGCTACTGGGTCCGCGGTTCGGAGAAGATGGACTACAAGGTCCGCTACTCGCCGATCGAACTGCTGCGGCCCGAAGGCTGGTCGCTGATGTCGGCGCGCGACAAGGCGCGGACTACGGAGACCTGAGGCCGGTTTCTCCAGCGATATCGGCAAATCATCCCCAAGCAGCGCCTTCGTCCAAGTCGACCGCCCCTGGCCGTCTTGGTAAATTGAGCGCGTGTTTCAGTTGTCTGGACCTGGCGCATGACGCGGCAACTACGCCTGAGGCTCCGGCGCCCGGCTTCCTTCGCCCGTGAGGACTTCATCAGGGGCCCCTCGAACGCGCTGGCGATGGCGGCCCTGGACGCATGGCCGGCCTGGCCGGGCGGCGCGCTGGCCCTGATCGGGCCGGCCGGCGGCGGCAAGACGCACCTGGCGCGGGAGTGGGCGCAGCGCGCGCAGGCCCTGACGCTCGATCGCAAGAGCCCGGACGTCGCCGCGGCCGCGGACCGGCCCGTGCTGTTGGAGGACGTCGACCAGGGCGTCGACGACGAAGCGCTGTTCCACCTGATCAACATGGCCGCGCGCGAGGGCTGCGGCCTGCTGCTGACCGCCCGCGAGGCGCCCGCCGCCTGGCGCACGGAACTGCCCGACCTGCGCTCGCGCCTGAACGCGCTGTTCGTCGCCGAGATCGAGGAGCCGGACGACGAGGTGCTGGAGGGCGTCCTAAGAAAATTCTTCCGCGAGCGGAGCATTCGCCCGCCCAAGGAGGTTTATCCGTACCTGCTGCGACGCATGGAACGGTCGATCCCGTTCGCACACGAGATCGTCAAGCGGCTGGACGAAGCCGCCGATGATGAACAACGCCCTATTTCGCGCATGCTTGCGCGACAGATTCTTGAAGATGATATGGAGAATCTTGATCTATTCGACTGACGACTTGCGGGACCTGATCGGCTGGTCCAGAACCAGCCCATGCCTACGGATGCGCCCTCGATGACCTACGCCGCTCCCCCGCCGCGGCCCGCCGACGCCAGTCCCCTGGTCCTGGACCCCGAACTGGTCGATTCAGCGGATCGCTTCTTCAATCGCGAACTGTCCTGGCTCGCCTTCAACGAACGCGTGCTGGACGAGAGCAAGAACCCGCGCCACCCGCTGCTGGAGCGCCTGCGGTTCCTCTCGATCTCCGCCAACAACCTCGACGAATTCTACATGGTCCGCGTCGCGGGCCTGAAGGCCCAGGCCCGCGAAGGCGTGCGCGCGGTCAGCCAGGACGGCCTGACCGCCGCCGAGCAACTGGTGCGGGTCAACGCCGAGGCGGCCAACCTGATGGCCGACCAGCAGTCGCAATGGCGGCGCCTGCGCGAAGAACTGGCCGGCGAGGGCCTGACGGTCGTCATGGCGAACGACGTCACCGCGGCGGAGAAGCAGGCGCTGGAAGGCGTCTTCCTCTCGCGCGTGTTCCCGGTGCTGACGCCGCTGGCCATCGATCCGGCCCATCCCTTCCCGTTCATCCCGAACCTCGCCTTCTCGATCGTGCTCAAGCTGAAGGGCAAGTCGGACGGGCGCATGCTCTACGCGCTGGTGCCGATCCCGGCCCAGGTCGCCCGGTTCTGGGAGCTGCCGGCCGCCCCCAGCCGCCGCAAGCGGCCCGAGCGCCGGTTCATCAGCCTGGAGAGCCTGACGGCGCTCTTCCTCGATCACCTGTTCCCCGACAGCGACGTCGAGGCGCTGGGCGTGATCCGGCTGATCCGCGACAGCGACGTGGAAATCGAGGAAGAAGCCGAAGACCTGGTCCGCGAATTCGAGGTGCGGCTGAAGCAGCGCCGCCTGGGGTCGGTCGTCCGCGTCGAGATCGAGGCCAAGATGCCTCAGGAACTGCGCAACTTCATCGTCGAGAACCTGCACGCCAAGGAAGAGGACATCATCCTCATCGACGGCCTGCTGGGCCTGGACGAGCTGTCGCAACTGATCCCGTCGAACCGGCCCGACCTGAAGTTCAAGCCGTTCGAAGCCCGCTTCCCCGAGCGCATCCGCGACTATGGCGGCGACTGCTTCGCGGCCATTCGCGACAAGGACATCCTGGTCCACCACCCGTTCGAGAGCTTCGACGTGGTGATCCAGTTCATCCGCCAGGCGGCCCGCGACCCCAACGTGCTGGCGATCAAGCAGACGCTCTATCGGACCTCGTCCGACAGCCCGATCGTCGCCGCGCTGATCGAGGCGGCCGAGAACGGCAAGAACGTCACCGCCCTGGTCGAGATCAAGGCGCGCTTCGACGAGGAAGCCAACCTGAAGTGGGCGCGCGACCTGGAGCGCGCCGGCGTCCACGTCGTCTTCGGCTTCGTGGAGTACAAGACCCACGCCAAGCTCTCGATGGTGGTGCGCAAGGAAGGCGACCAGCTTCGCACCTACTGCCACTTCGGGACCGGCAACTACCACCCGGTCACGGCGCGGATCTACACCGACCTGTCGCTGTTCACCTGCGACCCGGCCCTGGGCCGCGACAGCGCCAAGCTGTTCAACTTCATCACCGGCTACGCCCGGCCCGAGCACCTGGAAAAGCTGTCGCCGTCGCCGCTGACCATGAAGGCCGACCTGCTCACCTTCATCATGCGCGAGGTCCAGGCCGCCCGCGAGGGCAAGCCGGCCGCCATCTGGGCCAAGCTGAACTCGCTGGTCGACCCGGTGATCATCGACGCCCTCTACGAGGCCAGCCAGGCCGGGGTGCAGATCGACCTGGTGATCCGCGGCATCTGCTGCCTGCGGCCCGGCGTGCCCGGCCTGTCGGAGAACATCCGGGTGAAATCCATCGTCGGGCGCTTCCTGGAGCACGCCCGAATCGTCGCCTTCGCCAATGGGGCGGCGATGCCCTCGGCCGAGAATCGCGTGTTCATCTCGTCGGCCGACTGGATGCCCCGCAACCTCGACCGGCGCGTGGAATGCCTCACGCCCGTCGAGAACCCGACGGTCCACCAGCAGGTCCTGCAACAGATCATGGTGGCCAATCTGAAGGATGAAGCGCAAAGCTGGACGCTCGACGCGGACGGCCGCTATACCCGGGACCCATCATGGGACCACCCGGGCGCCTTCTCCGCGCACGAGTACTTCATGACCAATCCCAGCCTGTCGGGCCGGGGGCAGAAGGTGAAGGACATGCCGCGCGCGATCGATCATGTGGCCCCGCGCGGATAGCCGGGCTTTCCAAGGCGACCCTGGGGCGAACGCGCTTCAAGACCCGGGCTCCCGCCAGACCGCCGTCATCGACGTCGGTTCGAACTCCGTGCGTCTGGTCATCTACCGGCTGGAAGGCCGGGCGATCTGGACCGTCTTCAACGAGAAGGCGCTGGCCGGGCTTGGCCGCGACCTGCCGGCCACCGGCCGCCTGTCGCCGGAAGGCGTGGAGACCGCCCTCGTCGCCCTGCGCCGCTTTCGGGCCGCACTGAGCGGCTGGGACCGGGCCGACATCTTCGCCGTCGCCACCGCCGCCGTGCGGGAGGCTTCCGACGGCCCGGCCTTCCTGGCCCGCGTCGAGATGGAGACGGGTCTGCGCCTGCGGGTGGTCTCAGGGCCCGAGGAGGCCCGCTACGCGGCGCTGGGCGTGATCGCCGGGCAACCGGACGCCTCCGGCGTCGTGGGCGACCTGGGCGGCTCCAGCCTGGAGCTCGTCCACCTGGACCCCGCCGCCCCGCGCGACGGAATCACCCTGCCGCTCGGCCCGTTCGCGCTGGGGGCCCCCAAGACCCTGGACCTGGACAAGGTCCGCAAGGTGATCGAGCAGCGGATCGACGGCGCCGGCCTCTCCTTCCGCTCCCGGGAGTTCCACGCCGTCGGCGGCGCGTGGCGCAACCTGGCGCTCCTGCACATGGAGATGGCCGACTATCCCCTGCGCGTCGCCCACCAGTACGAGATGAACCGCTCCGACGCCGTGGACGTCGCCCGCTTCGTCGCCCGCCAGTCGAAGGGCAGCCTGGAGCGGATGCAGGGCCTGTCGAAGAAGCGTTTCGACACCCTGCCCTATTCGGCCCTGGTGCTCGACGCCCTGATCGAGCGCCTGGGCATCGAACGGATCGTGGTCTCGGCCTACGGCCTGCGTGAGGGCCTGCTGCTGGAAGCCATGCCGCCGGAGGAAGCCGCCCGCGACCCGCTGATCGAGGGCTGCGAGGCGCTGACCACGGTGCGGGGCCTGTCCGGCGACCTCGGGGTCGCGCTCCACAGGTGGCTGACGCCCGCCTTCAGCCGGCTGGCGCCGGTGTTCGGCGCGCGGGAGCCGACGCTCATCGCCGCGGCCTGCCGGCTGGCGGACCTGGGCGCGCGGCTGCATCCCGACCATCGGGGCGAACTGGCCTTCGAGCAGGTGCTGCGCGCGCCGATCGCGGGCATGAACCATCCCGAGCGCGCCTTCCTGGCCAGCGCCGCCTTCGCCCGGCATTCCTCGGCCCCCAGCACGCCGGAGCCCGGGACCGTCGCCAAGGTGCTCTCCAGCGAGCGCCGCCAGCGGGCGCGCGCCCTGGGATCGGCGATCCGGCTGGGCTGCGACCTCTCGGGCCGCAACGCCGGCCTGCTCGCGCACTCGACCCTGGCCATCGAGGGCGAGCGGCTGGTTCTCTCCGCCCAACCCGGCTGGGGCGACATGCTGCTGGGCGAGCAGACCACCAAGCGGGCCCAGACCCTGGCCCAGGCCCTGCGGCTCAAGCTGCAGGTCGGCTAGCCGTTGCATGCGACGCAACCTGCGTTCGGGCCTTTGCGACATGGCCGCGCAAGACGACTGATACCTAGGCGTCCTCATTCTGGAGGAAACCGACATGCGCCTGTTCGCCGCCGCCCTGGTCCTGGCCATCCCAGCGTCCGCCCACGCCTGGACCCGGCCAGGCCACATGGTCACCGCCGCCATCGCCTATGACGAACTGGCCGCGAGCGATCCCGAGACGCTGCAACGACTGCTGGCCATCGCCGCCCACCATCCCGACCGAGGCCCGTTCGAGGTCGCGATCGGCCGCGCGACCGGCGACGAGCGGTCGCGGCGGGTGTTCATGGAGCTGGCCCGCTGGCCCGACGATGTGCGCGGCGGCGCGCACGACCATCCGACCTGGCACCATGCGTTGAGCCCGGTCGTGGATTCCCGCGCACCCCCGCCGGCGCCGCCGGCCGACGACCAGGCCGGGGCCGCCGATCAGGCCTTCGCCCTCAACATGGCGGTCGCTGGCGACCCTGCCGCGCCCATCGCCGATCGCGCGACGGCGCTGGCCTGGGTCTTTCACATCGCCGGCGACATCCATCAGCCGCTGCACACCGCCCAACTCTTCTCCGCCCGGTTTCCCAAGGGCGACCGCGGCGGCGGACTGCAGTACGTCCGCGATCCCAAGACCGGCGAGCCGATCAGCCTGCACTGGTTCTGGGACGACTCGGTCAATCGCGACGGCGAACCCGAGAAGGCGGTGGCGCGGGCCCGCGCGCTCATGAAGCTCCATCCGCGCAGTTCGTTCCCGGAACTGGAGACCAAGCCGACCGATTTCGGCGCCTGGCGCAGGGAGAGCTACGCCCTCGCCGCGCCGCTGACCTATCGCGCCGACCTGACGTCGAGCGACGCCGCGGCCGAGGCGCCCGACCTGAGCAAGGCCTATGTCCGCGACGCTACGGCCCAGGCCGAGCGCCGCCTGACGCTGGCCGGGTATCGGCTCGCCGACCTCGCCCGGACCCTGGTCGCCAAGGACTGACGCGCCCCGCGTTGCGTTTCGCGCAACGCCCGTCGCAGGCTTTGCGTTCGACCCTGCCCATCCCCTCGGCCACAAGCCGCTTCGCAAGCGCTCAAAGGGGGATGGCATGCGACGTAAGGTGTTGTGGGGAGCGGCCGGACTGGCCCTGATGGCCGGTCAGGCCTGGGGCCAGAGCCCGCCGAAAGACCTGGGCGAACTGGTGGTGGTCGGCTCGCGGGGCGCGGCGCGCCTGGCCACCGAGACCTCCTCGCCGGTCGACGTGTATTCGGGCGAGGAACTGGCGGCCCGGGGCCTGAACGACCTCTCGAAGATCCTGCAGTTCGTCTCGCCCTCCTTCAACTTCCCCCGCTCGTCGACCGGCCCCTCCTCGGCCAACACCCGCTCGGCGACGTTGCGGGGGCTCAGCCCCGACCAGGTGCTGGTGCTGATCAACGGCCATCGGCGGCATTCATCGTCGGTGCTGAACTTCAACAACACGGTCGGCCGCGGCACGGTGCCGATCGACTTCAACACCATTCCGGCCAGCGCCATCGCCCGGGTCGAGGTGCTGCGCGACGGCGCGGCGGCCCAATACGGTTCGGACGCCATCGCCGGGGTCATCAACATCATCCTGCGCCACGACGCCGAGGGCGGCCAGGGCAGCTTCCAGATCGGGCAGACCGAGAACGGCGACGGCGAAACGGCGATCGGAACCTATCGCCAGGGCTTCAAGCTGGGCGAGGACGGCTTCCTGACGCTCAGCGCCGAGGCGCGCTATCGCAACTTCACCAATTCCGCGCGGATCGATCCACGCATCGGCCGCGTCACCCAGCGCCATGGCGATCCGGAATCCACTGACCTGAATCTGGCCGCCAACGCCGAGCTGCCGGTCGGCGATACGACGCTCTACGGCTTTGCGACGTTCGATCGCCGCTATTCGGAGAGCACGCCGCTGTTCAGGCTGCCCAGCGTCGCCCCGGCGGTCTATCCGCAGGGCTTCCTGCCGCTGATCGAGTTCGACATGACCGATGTCGGCGGCGCGGTCGGCGCGCGCGGCGTGATGGCCGGCTGGGACTGGGATCTCTCCGACACCGTCGGCTACAACCGCGGCGACTTCGCCGTCTCCAACAGCGTCAACACCTCGCTGGGTGCGGCCAGCCCGCGCAATTTCAAGTCCGGCGGCTCCCGCTACGCCCAGAACCTGGTCAACCTGACCCTGTCGCGCCGCTACGAGGTCCTGGCGGGCGCCCACCTCGCCGTCGGCGCCGAGCATCGGTTCGAGATGTTCAAGATCAGCCCCGGCGAGACCGCCTCGTTCGCGGGCGCCGGCGCGCAGGGCTTCCCCGGCTACAACCCGCCCAGCCCGGTCGACGTGGACCGCAACGCCTTCAGCGCCTTCGTCGACGGCGAACTGAGCCCGATCAAGGGCCTCGACCTTGGTCTGGCCGCCCGGTTCGAGAGCTATAGCGACTTCGGCGAGAAGACGACGGGCAAGGCCTCGCTGTTCTGGCGCGCCAGCGACTGGCTGGCGGTCCGGGCCACGGCCAGCACCGGCTTCCGGGCCCCGGCCCTGCAGCAGCAGTACTTCGCCACCGTCACCAGCCAGCTTTCCAATGGCCAACTGGTCAATGTCGGCACCTTCGGGGTCGGCGATCCGGTGGCCCGCGCCCTGGGCGCCTCGGACCTCAAGCCCGAGACCTCGCGCAGCGTCTCGGCCGGGGTGGTGCTGACGCCGATCCCGCGGCTGAGCTTCACCGCCGACGTGTTCCGCATCGACATCGACGACCGCATCGCCCTGTCGGAATCGCTCTCCGGCCCGGCGGTCACCGCCATCCTGGCCGCGCGGGGGATCACCAACGCCTCGCAGGTGCGGTTCTTCACCAACGCCGCCGACACCCGCACCGAGGGCTGGGAAGCGGCCTTGACCTGGTGGACCCCGGTCGGCGAGGACGGGCGGTTCTCGGCCACCCTGGCCTATGGCGCCTATGACAACGACGTCACCGCCCTGGCGATCAATCCGGTCCTGCCGCAACTGGCTCTGCTGGGGTCGCAGTCGATCGGGGTGCTGACCGACGCCCAGCCGCGCGACAAGATCACCCTGAACCTCGGCCTCGACGTCGGGCGCTGGCGGCTGCTGGCCGACGTCGCGCGGTTCGGCAAGTACCGGGCCGCGCCGCTGGGGCCGGTGCAGACCTTCGGCGAGGACGTCACGCTCGACCTGACGGCGGCCTATGACATCAATCCGACACTGACCCTTCATGCAGGCGTGATCAACGCCACCGATGAGTACCCCGACCAGGTCGTCGGCTCGAACGACGGCCGTCCCTACACAGAAGCAGGCGGAATTGGCGTCGATGGGCGTGAGTACTTTGTCAGACTGTCGGCGCGGTTTTAGCGCCCTCCTTGCGGCCGGCGCGATCTGCGCCGCGGCCAGCCCCGCCTTCGCCGCCGAGCGGGCCAGGAACGTGATCCTGTTCATCGGCGACGGCATGGGGGTTTCGACCCTGACCGCGGCGCGGATCTATGACGGGCAGAAGCGGGGCGTCGACGGCGCCTCGAACCGCCTGTCGTTCGAGGCCTTTCCGGACCTGGCCCTGGTGCGCACCTATTCCGCCGACAGCCTGGTGACGGACTCCGCCGCCGGCGCCTCGGCGCTGCTGACCGGCCATCGCACGCTGAACGGCGCCCTGGGGGTCAGCGACAAGATCGTCTTCGCCGACTGCGCCTCGGCCAAGGGGCAGAGCGTCCCGACGCTGGCGGAGAAGGCCAAGAAGGCGGGACTGGCGGTGGGCGTGGTCTCCAACGCGGCCATCACCGACGCAACCCCCGCCTCGCTCTATGCGCACACGCCCTCGCGGCGCTGGCAGGCGGACGCCGACATGCCGCCCGAAGCCGTCGCCGCCGGCTGCGTCGACATCGCCCGGCAGATGCTGGACCTGCCCAAGTCCGCCCAGTTCGACGTGATGCTGGGCGGCGGCCAGGCCAATTTCGTCGCCGAGGACGGCAAGCGCATGGACGGGCGCGACCTGCCCGCCGAATGGCGCAAGGCCGGCGGCGCCTATGTGCAGACGGGAACCGAGCTCGCCGCCACGCCGAAGACGACGTCGCGGCTGCTGGGGCTGTTCGCGCCCAACAACATGATGCGCGAGAGCGCGCGGCAGGCGACCGGCACGGACGCCCCGACCCTGACCGAGATGACCACCAAGGCCATCGAACTGCTGGCCGGGCGCAAGCAGGGCTACTTCCTGATGGTCGAGGGCGCGCTGATCGACAAGGCGCACCACATCAACCTGGCCAACGACGCCCTCAACGAGACGGTGGAGTTCTCCAAGGCGATCGCCACGGCCGCGGCGATGACCGATCCGAAGGACACCCTGATCATCGTCACCGCCGACCACAGCCATGGCCTGACCATCAACGGCGGGGCGCGGGACACCTCGATCCTGGGCGTCCTGCAGGGCAGCGACGACGACCCGCCGGTGGCGCTGGACGGCAAGACCGTGCCGATCCTGATGTACGCCACGGGCCCCGGCGCGCCGGAGCCGGGGGAGTCGCGCTCCACGCCCACGCCGGCGAACATCGACGACCCCGACCGCCTGACCTATGCGGCGATCCCGCTCTTCAGCGCGGCGCACACGGGCGAGGACGTCGCCGCCTATGCCCGCGGTCCCGGCGCGGAGAAGGTGCGCGGCCTGATGGACCAGCCCGGACTCTACCAGGTGATGCGCGAGGCGCTTGGCCTCTAGCCGCGCCGCCCCTAGCCACAAGCACGTACCTGATCCTAGAATTCGCCAACGAGAATCTCTCGGGGAAACGTTATGGGCATCACGCGCAAGAACTTCCTGGCTGGACTGCTGGCCTCGGCGACCATCGTCGCCGGGCCGGCCTTCGCCGAGGTCAAGCTGGCAGACCCGGCCGAAGTCGGACTGTCGAAGGACGGCCTGGCCGCGCTCGACAAGACCTTCCATAGCCTAGTGGACGAGGGTCGGCTGGCCGGCGTCACGACGCTGGTCGCCCGCCATGGCAAGGTCGCGCACTTCGACGCCTATGGCGTCCAGGACGTCGTCGCCCAGACGCCTATGCGGCGCGACACGGTCTTCCGCATCGCCTCGATGACCAAGCCGGTGACCGGCGTGGCGATGATGATCCTCTACGAAGAGGGCAAGTGGAAGCTGGACGACCCGGTCGCCAAGCACATCCCCGAGTTCGCCGACCTGAAGGTCAAGGGCGCGGACGGGACCCTGGTCGCCCAGAGCCACCCCATGACCATGCGCGAGCTGATGAGTCACACGGCGGGCTTCGATGTCTCGGCGGGCTACGCGCCGGACATCGCCGACCGCAATCAGCCGCTGCAGGCGATGATCGACAAGCTGGCCAAGCTGCCGCTGGCCGTGCAGCCGGGGACCGACTGGCGCTATGGCCCCAGCGTCAACATCCAGGGCTACATCGTCGAGAAGCTATCGGGCCAACCGCTGGACGTGTTCTTCCAGGAGCGGATCTTCGGGCCGCTGAAGATGACCGACACCGGCTTCTCGGTCCCCGCCGCGAGCGTGCCGCGCGTCGCCTCCATCCACACCTATGACGCGGCGAAGAAGCTGATCGTTCCGCCCAATCCGGTCGATCCCTCGGTCAAGCCCGCCCTGCTGTCGGGGTCCGGCGGCCTGCTGTCGACGACCGAGGACTACTGGCGGTTCTCGCAGATGCTGCTGAACGAGGGTGAACTCGACGGCGCCCGCATCCTGAAGCCCGAAACCGTCAAGCTGATGCGCCAGAATGTCCTGAAGGACGGCGTGCTGGTCGATCTCTATGGCCCTAGCATGCAGGGCGTGGGCTTCGGCATGGACTTCGCCGTGATCCTCGATCCGGCCAAGGCCGAGACGCCTCAGGGTAAGGACAGCTACTATTGGGGCGGGGCCTTCGGGACCTGGTTCTGGATCGACCCGACCAACGACCTGGTCTTCGTCGGCATGATCCAGAACCTGAACGGCTCGATCCCCGGGCGCGATACGCCGGAAGTCCGTGCGATTTCGTATCCCCTGGTCTACGGCGCGCTGAATGAGGCCGGGAACCAGAACGCCCAATAGCAAGAAGGCGGCGCTGCGGTTGCCCACGGCGTCGCCTTCTCATTCCAGGCCCGAGGGCCTGAACGCCTCGAGGTCTTCGACGTCCTTGGCCGGCGAGATTGCTCTGGGCGGCCGCGTCCATCGTCGTGGCGTCTTCGATAGGCTGCTTCGGGTCGCCCCTCGGCTGCGTCTCTTGGAGCCTTCCGCTCGCCTCTCGTTCCGGTCTCCCGGTCCGCCGCGCCGCGTTTCCTCTCGACAAGTTCAGCCTCGCTCCGAACGCCCAAGCTGGCAAGCGGCGCCACGGTTCACAAGAACCGTGTTCGGTGGACAACCGGTGCGCAACTGCATTGGCGAACGACGGTAGGCGAAGCAGCGCAAGGCCCGCAGGTTATCCACAGCTTCGTCGCTAAGGCAGCTTCGGCAGGCGGATATTGGCCGCCAGGAAGTCGACGAAGGCCCGCACCCGGGCCGGCAGCCGCCCGCCATGGCCCAGGAAGACGGCGTGCGCCTCCAGCACATCGCCCGGATTGAACGCCTCCAGCACCGGGACCAGTCGCCCTGTTCTGATGTCGTCGGCCACGGCGAAGACGCTCAGGCGCGCCAGACCCGCGCCTTCGAGGGCCAGGCGGCGCAGACTGGCTCCGTCGCCGACCTGGACCCCGCCGGCGCCGGGCAGGTAGACGATCTCCCCGTCCGCGCTCCGGAACGGCCAGTTGCGCACGCTGCGGGTAAAGGTGAAATCCATCTGATGGTGGTGGGCGAGGTCCTCCAGCCGCATCGGCACGCCCCGGCGCGCCAGATAGGCCGGCGACCCGACCACGACGGCGGGGCTTTCGCCGAGCTTGCGGGCGGTGAGGTTGGACGAGCGCAACGCACCCATGCGGATGGCGACGTCGGCGCGCTCGCCCAACAGGTCCACCACCTGGTCGGTCAGCACCAGGTCCAGGGTGACGTCGGGGTGTCGCTCCAGGAAGGCCGGCACAAGCGGCAGGACGAACTGACGGCCAAGGTCGACCACGCTGTTGACCCGCACCCGCCCGCGCGGCGCCGCGCCGGCCAGCACCTCGCGCTCGGCCTCGTCGATGTCGGCCAGCACCTGGACGCTGCGAGCGAAGAACGCCTCGCCCTCGGGGGTCAGTTGCAGCTTGCGGGTCGAGCGGTTGAGCAGCCGCGCGCCCAGCCGCGTTTCGAGGCGCGACATCAGCTTGCTGACCGCCGACGGCGTCAGCTTCAGCGCCCGCGCCGCCGCCGAGAGGCCGCCGGTCTCGACCACCCGGACGAAGACTTCCATCTCGGTCGAGCGGTTCACGTCGGCGCGCGACATTGACTTGAACTCACAACTGATGTGCCGGACGGCAATCTACTTCACAGGAACGAAAAGCTCCATCTAGCGCCGGTCGCCATTGGAGAAGTCCGTTGCCCATCGCCCTCTACGCCCTGACCGCCGGCGCCTTCGGGATCGGCGTCACCGAATTCGTCATCATGGGGCTGCTGTTGCAGGTCTCTGGCGACCTCGGCGTCTCGATCCCGGCCGCCGGGCTGCTGATCACCGGCTACGCCCTGGGCGTGTTCGCCGGCGCGCCGTTGCTGACCATCGCCACGCGCCGGCTGCCGCGCAAGACCACCCTCGTCGCCCTGATGGTCATCTTCACCCTCGGCAACCTCGCCTGCGCCCTGGCGCCGAACTACACGACCCTGATGATCGCCCGGGTGGTGACCGCGCTGGCGCATGGCACCTTCTTCGGCGTCGGATCGGTGGTCGCGGCCGGGCTGGTGGCGCCGGACAAGCGCGCCTCGGCGATCGCGCTGATGTTCACCGGCCTGACCGCCGCGACCCTGGTCGGGGTTCCGTTCGGGGCCTGGCTGGGCGAGAGCTTCGGCTGGCGCTCGACCTTCTGGGCGGTGGCCGGGATCGGCGTCTTCGCCGCGGCGGTCCTCACCGCCTTCGTTCCGCGGGCCGAGCAGGCGGCGGAGCCCGGCGCGCTCCTGGAGGAACTGGCCGTCCTGCGCCGGCCGCAGGTGCTGCTGGGCCTGCTGATGACGGTGCTGGGCTTTGGCGGGGTGTTCGCGGTCTTCACCTACATCCAGCCGATCCTGACCCAGATCACCGGCTTTCCGATCGCCGCGGTCTCACCGATCCTGCTGGTGTTCGGGGGCGGCCTGGTCGCCGGGAACTTCCTGGGCGGCAAGGCCGCCGACCGGGCGCTCAACCCTGCCCTGTTCGGCACGCTGATCGCCCTGACCGTGGTGATGCTGGCCATGACCTTCGCGCTGGAGAGCAAGGTCGCGGCCGTGGCGTTCACCGGACTGCTGGGCGCGGCCGCCTTCGCGACGGTCGCGCCGCTTCAACTGCGCCTGATGGAAGCGGCCGGCGGCGCGGGGCAGACCCTGGCCTCCAGCCTCAACATCGCCGCCTTCAACCTGGGCAACGCAGTCGGCGCCTGGCTCGGCGGCGCGGTGATCGACCATGGCCCTGGCCTGGGCGCGGTCACCTGGATCGGCGCGCTGATGCCCGCCGCGGCGGTGCTGATCGCCCTGCTCAGCCAGCGACTGGCGGCGCGGCAAGCGGTCGCCTGCTGATGAAGCGACCGGAAGCGGCGGAGACTACTCCGCCGCCTCGGTGGCCTTGGCCTTGGGGGCGCGGCGGACCTCGACCACCCGCACCCGGGCCCCGTCGAGCACCAGCGCCAGCTCGCCGCGCTTCAGGCGCAGGGCGTCCTCGCCGAACGCCTCGCGCCGCCAGCCGGTCAGCGCCTGGGTCTTGGCGTTGTCGTCGTTGGCGATCTGCTCCAGGTCCGAGACCGTGGCGATCAGCTTGGACGCCACCCCGGCGTCTTCCGAACGCGCCTTGAGCAGCACCTTCAGCAGCTCGACCACGGCGCCGGCGGCCGGCGACGGCTGGTGCTTGGTCTTCTCGATCACCGGGGCATAGGCCTCCGGATCCTTCAGCGCCTCGCGGATCGCCGCGAGCAGGTCCGGCCCGAAGCGCGATCCGGAGAAGCCCTTCGGCACCGAGCGCAGGCGATCCAGGGCCTCGGCGTCGGTCGGCGCCTGGGTGGCGACCTCGTCGATCGCGTCGTCCTTCAGAATCCGGCCCCGCGGCTGGTCGCGTTGCTGCGCCGTGCGTTCGCGCCAGGCCGCGACCGCCTTGAAGATCGCCAGGTACTTGGCCGTGTGGCGGCGCGGGCGCAGCCGCTTCCAGGCGTTTTCCGGGCTGACGTCGTACATGGCCGGGTCGGTCAGGCCCTGCATCTCGTCGACCACCCAGGCCAGGCGGCCTTCCTTTTCGAGCCGCGCGCGCAGCATCGGGTAGAGCGCCGCCAGGTGCGTCACATCGCCCAGGGCGTAGACGAGCTGGGCGTCGGTCAGCGGCCGGCGCGCCCAGTCGGTGAAGCGCGACGACTTGTCGATCTCGACCTTGAGCATCTGGCGGACCAGGGCGTCATAGGCGATCTGCTCGCCGAACCCGGCGGCCATGCCGGCCACCTGGGTGTCGAACAGAGGCGTCGGCATCGCGTTGAGATTGTTGAAGATTTCCACATCCTGCCGGGCGGCGTGGAACACCTTCTCGATCCTGGGATCGCGCAGGATCACCAGGAACGGCTCAAGGTCGATGCCGTCCGCGAGGGGATCGATCACCGCCTCGGCGTTCGGAGCGGCCGCCTGGATAAGGCAGAGCTTCGGCCAGTATGTGGTTTCGCGCATGAACTCGGTGTCCACGGCGACGAAAGGCTGGTCTTTGATCTTGTCGCAGAACGCCTGGAGTTCGGCGGTAGTTGTAATCGGCGTCATCAAGTAGCTATACGCTCGCGCAGGGCCGAGTCTGCAAGCGCCCGATGCGCGCAGCGGCCAATTTCTAATCGTCTAGTACCCAAAGGCGTCACATGACCGACCGGCCCAACGGCCTCACCTACGCCCAGGCCGGCGTCGATATCGATGCCGGAAACGCCCTGATAGAGCGTATCAAGCCTCTGGCCAAGGCGACGCGTCGTCCCGGGGCCGATGCGGCGCTCGGCGGCTTCGGCGCGCTGTTCGATCTGAAGGCCGCCGGCTACGAGGATCCGCTGCTCGTCACCACGACGGACGGCGTCGGCACCAAGCTGAAGATCGCCATCGACACCGACCAGCACGACACGGTCGGAATCGACCTGGTGGCCATGTGCGTCAACGACCTGCTGGCCCAGGGCGCCGAGCCGCTGATGTTCCTGGACTACTTCGCGACCGGCAAGCTGGACGTCGAGGCCGCCGCGCGCGTAGTGGCCGGGATCGCCGAGGGCTGCACCCAGGCCGGCGCGGCCCTGGTGGGCGGCGAGACCGCCGAAATGCCGGGCATGTATTCCGAGGGCGACTACGACCTGGCCGGCTTCTGCGTCGGCGCCGTCGACCGCGCCGGCGTGCTGCCCAAGCTGGACGCCCAGCAGCCGGGCGACATCCTGATCGCCCTGGGCTCGTCGGGCCCGCACTCCAACGGCTATTCGCTGGTGCGCCGCATCGTCGAACACTCGGGCCTGGCCTGGGACGCCCCTGCCCCGTTCGAGGACGGCAAGACCCTGGCCCAGGCGCTGATGGCGCCGACCAGGATCTACATCAAGAGCGTGCTGCCGCAGATCAAGAAGGGCCGCATCAAGGGTTGCGCCCACATCACCGGCGGCGGCCTGATCGAGAACCCGCCCCGCGCCATCGCCGAGGGCCTGGTTGCGAAGTTCGACTGGAACGCCTGGACCATGCCGCCGGTGTTCCAGTGGCTGGCCGAGGTCGGCGGCGTCGCCGAGCACGAGATGCGCCGCACCTTCAACTGCGGCGTCGGCCTGGTCCTGATCGTCGATCCGCATGACCTGCCCGACGTCCTGGACGGCCTGCTGCACGCCGGCGAAGACGCGTTCGTCTGCGGGGAACTGGCCGCGGCGGAATAGCGGCCCGTGTCGTCCTGAAAGCCGCGCAGCGGCTGTCCGGGAACAGCCGATCGTCACGAAGCCGGGACGCGAATGAATCCCGGTCTTCGGCCTGCGGCCGAAACCGGGACGCTGGCGTCACTCCCCCCGGAACACCGCCGTGCGCTTCTGATTGAACGCCGCCACGCCTTCGCGGCGGTCCTTGGTCTTGAACAAGCGATTGTACTCGACCAGTTCCAGGGCCATGGCCTTGCCCAGCGGCAGCGCGGCCCCGCCCCGCACCACCTTCTTCAGCGCCCTGACCGAGAGCGGCGCCTTGCCGGCGATCACCCGGGCGCGCTCGAGCACCTGAGGCATCAGTTCGTCGGGCGGGGTGACGTGGTTCACCAGGCCGAACTCCAGGGCCTGGGCGGCGTCGATCGGCAGGCCGGACATCAGCAGCTCGGACGCCCGCCGCTCGCCGGCCGCGCGGACGATGTACTGGGTGCCGCCCAGCCCGGGAATGATCCCCAGCCCGACCTCGGGCAGGCCGAGCCGCGCCGTCTGTGAGGCCCAGGCGAAATCGCAGGCCAGGGCCATCTCGCACCCCCCGCCCATGGCCGCGCCGTTCACCGCCGCGATGACCGGGAACGGGCAGGCCAACTGCGCCCGGATCATCGCCTCGAACATCACGTGCTGATCCGACCAGGCCTGGTCGGACATGCCGTCGCGTTCCTTCAGGTCCGCGCCGGCGCAGAAGAACCGGCCTGCGCCGGTCAGCACCGCCACGCGCACCGAGGCGTCCTTGGCCATGGCCGTCCAGAGCGCCAGCAGCTCCTCGCCCATGGCGGTGTTCAGCGCGTTGGCGGCGTCCGGACGCGTCAGCGTGACGACCTTGACCCCGGGCGACGGCTCGCTGACCTCGACATTCCTGCTCATCGTCCCTCCGGGCCGGCCACCACGCCGGCGTCATGCAGTCTGGCGATCTCGCCGTCCGACAGGCCCAGCACGGCGGCCAGCACCTCGTCGGTATGCTGGCCCAGCCTGGCGGCCGGGCGCGCGGGCGCGCGCTCGTCCTGCGGGATCGTCCCGGCAAAGCCCGCCGTCGGATAGGTCCGTCCGCTGGGATGGGTCACCGCGGCGAACACCGGATTGCCCTTGATCAGGCGCGGATCCTCCGCCGCGGCGCTCATGGGCTGATAGGGGCCCCAGCAAACGCCTTCCCTGTCGAAGGCCGGCTGCAGCTCGGCCAGCGTCTTGCGGGCGAAGGCGGCCTCGAAGATCGGGAACAGCCGGCCGCGGTGATCGAAGCGCAGGCCCTCGTCGGCGGCGAAGCTGACGCCCAGCTCGGCTTCCAGAGCCGCGACCTCGGCCTCGATGTCCAGGACCTGGGTGAGCCCCTTCCACTGGCGCGGGGTGATCGCCACCAGCATGATCCTCTGGCCGCCCCCCAGCATGAAGTCGCGGCCGAACGCGCCGAACAGGTCGTTGCCCATGCGCTGGCGGTCCTGGCCGCCCAGGCTTTCGGCCAGATAGCCCAGATTGGCCATGGTCGTGCCGGCGACGTCCGACAGCGGGATGCGGATCTCGCGCCCCTTGCCGTCCCGCTGGCGGGCGTGCAGCGCCGAGACCAGGGCGAAGGCGGCGTAGGCCCCGGTCAGCAGGTCCCAGGCCGGCAGGACGTTGTTGACCGGCCGCGGCTCCTCGGGAAAGCCGTTCAGCATCGGCACGCCGACGGCGCTGTTGACCGTATAGTCGACCGCTGGACCGCCATCGGCCCAACCCATCACCCGGGCGCAGATCAGGTCGGGCCGCAGGGCGCTGAGCTTCTCGTAGGAGAGGAAGCCCTCGACCGGGAAATTGGTCACGAAGACGCCGCCCTCCTCGCCCGGCGCGGCGGCCAGCCGGGCGGCCAGTTCGCGCCCCTGCGGCCGCGAAAGGTCGATGGCGATCGACTTCTTGGACTTGTTCAGCCCCTCCCAGTAGAGGCTCTCGCCGCCCTCGCTGAGCGGCCAGCGGCGGAAATCGGGGCCGCCGCCGATATTGTCGAAGCGGATCACCTCCGCGCCCAGTTGCGCCAGATAGAGCCCGCAGGTCGGCCCGGCCACGAAGGCCGAGCCCTCGACCACGCGCAGGCCCTTGAGAAGATCGTACATCCCCTGCCCTCAGAAGCTCTTCGGCATGCCCAGCACGTGGGTGCCCACGTGGCTGAGGATCAGGTTCGTGGAGATCGGCGCCACCTGATAGAGCCGGGTCTCGCGGAACTTGCGCTCGATGTCGTAGTCCTCGGCGAAGCCGAAGCCGCCATGGGTCTGGATCGCGGTGTCGGCCGCGAACCAGGACGCTTCGGAGGCCAGCATCTTGGCCATGTTGGCTTCCGTGCCGCAGGGTTCGCCAGCGTCGAACATCGCCGCGGCCTTGTCCACCATCAGCGCGGCGGCGGTGACCTGGACGTGCGCCCGCGCGATCGGGAACTGGACCCCCTGGTTCTGGCCGATCGACCGCCCGAACACCTCGCGGTCCTTCGCATAGGCGCTGGCCCGGTCGACGAAGAACCGCCCGTCGCCGATGCACTCCGAGGCGATCAGGATCCGCTCGGCGTTCATGCCGTCGAGGATGTAGCGAAAGCCCTTGCCCTCCTGGCCGACCAGGTTCTGCGCCGGCACCTTCAGGCCATCGAAGAACAGCTCGGTCGTGGCGTGGTTGAGCATGGTGCGCACCGGCCGGATCGTCAGGCCGTTTCCGACGGCGTCGCGCAGGTCGACGATCAGCACGCTCATGCCGTCCGAGGGCTTGGCGGCGTCTTCGCGGGCGGTCGTGCGGCACAGCAGGACCATCAGGTCCGAATGCTCAGCGCGGCTGATCCAGAGCTTCTGGCCCGTGACCACGTAATGGTCGCCCTCGCGGCGGGCGAAGGTGGAGATGCGGGTGGTGTCGGTGCCGGCCGTGGGTTCGGTGACGCCGAACGCCTGGAGCCGCAGTTCACCGCTGGCGATCTTCGGAAGATAGGCCTGCTTCTGGGCCTCGCTGCCGTGCTTGAGGATCGTGCCCATGGTGTACATCTGGGCGTGGCACGCGCCGCCATTGCAGCCCGAGCGGTGAATCTCCTCGAGCACCGCGGTGGCGGCGGCCAGGCCCAGGCCCGAGCCGCCGTACTGTTCGGGAATCAGCACCGAGAGGAAGCCCGCCTCGGTAAGCGCACGGACGAATTGCAAAGGATAGGTGCGCTCGCGGTCCAGCGCTCGCCAGTATTCGCCGGGAAACTGGGCGCAGAGCTTGCGCACGGCCTCACGGATTTCAGGGAAACTTTCCGCGCCGCTCAACGCCGTCCTCCGCAGTTCGCCTCGGGTTTCGATCCAGCTAGCCCAAAGCCACCATGGGGGAAAGCCATGCCGCTACGTCAGCCCACAGCCTCAAGCTTAAGTGTTCGGAAGGCCGAAAACTCCAGCCAACTCAAATACAACTTCCAGGACTTTGCGAATCGTTAACCAAGTTCTGGCGGAACTTCAGTGCGTGTACGTTGTTCGAACCGGCATGGACAGCATGGACCGCAATGAACGCTTGCATCGAGAGGCCGTCAGCCTCTGGCGCGCGTTGAGCGCCGATCCGCCGCCGAGCGGACTGCGCGGCGCGCGGCTGCTGGACGCGGCCATGCACCTGAAACTCGCCGACAAGTACGATCGGTTTCACTCGCCGCATCTTCGGCCGACCCAGATCGTCCGGCCGCGCTGAGCATCCAGAATCAAGAAGGCCCCACCCGGCGTCGCCGAACGGGGCCTGTCTTTGCGGCTGGTCCGCTGGAGGGACCGAGTGGGGCTCGTGGCCGCGCTTGTTCAACGCGGCCGGAGCTTAGCCGTTCCCGTGGCGCTTAGCCGACGATCTGGTCGTCGGTGAAGAACTGGGCGATCTCGATCTTGGCGTTGTCCAGGCTGTCCGAACCGTGGACCGAGTTTTCGCCGACGTTCAGGGCGAACAGCTTGCGGATCGTGCCTTCGGCGGCCTGTTCCGGGTTGGTGGCGCCCATGACTTCACGATACTTGGCCACGGCGCCTTCGCCTTCCAGCACCTGCACGACGACGGGAGCCGAAGTCATGGTCTCGACCAGCTCGCCGTAGAACGGGCGCTCGGCGTGGACTTCGTAGAACTTCTTGGCCTGGGCCTCGGTCATCCGGATGCGGCGTTGGGCGACGATGCGCAGGCCGGCGCCTTCGATCACGGCGTTGATCTGGCCGGTCAGGTTCCGCTTGGTGGCGTCCGGCTTGATGATCGAGAAGGTGCGTTCGGTCATGTCTTTTGCTTGTCTTATTCTTGGGGAGGCGCGGGGCTCCGCGCGGGTGGCGGGCTTATAACCGCCCGATGTGACAACGCCAAGCGCACGACGGTCGCCTTCCGCGGCGCGCTCTGCTAAGCCCCCGCGCTCGCCATGCTGCAAATCAACGACCTTACCTTCGACTCCTGGGGCCGCCGCTTCTTCGACCATGCGAGCGTCAGCGTTCCCGTGGGCGCCAAAGTCGGGCTTGTCGGGCGCAACGGCGTCGGCAAGTCGACCCTGTTCAAGCTGATCCTGGACCAGTTGCACGCCGGCGACGGCGAGATCGGCTATCCCAAGCAGGCCCGGATCGGATCGGTGGACCAGGAGCATCCGGCCACCCCCGTCCCGCTGATCGACACCGTCCTGGCGGCCGACGAGGAACGCGCCCGGCTGCTGCACGAGCTGGAGACCGCCGATCCCGAGCACATGGGCGACATCTACGGCCGCCTGGCCGAGATCGGCGCCGACCGTGCGCCGAGCCGCGCGGCGGAAATCCTCTCGGGCCTGGGCTTCTCCAACGCCGACCTGACCCGCCCGATGGCCGAGTTCTCCGGCGGCTGGCGGATGCGGGTGGCCCTGGCCGCGGCCCTGTTCGCCGAGCCCGACCTGCTGCTGCTGGACGAACCGACCAACTATCTCGACCTGGAAGGCGCGCTCTGGCTGGAAAGCCGGCTGAAGAAGTACCCGCACACCGCGGTGATCATCAGCCACGACCGCGAGATCCTGAACAACTCCTGCGACCACATCCTGCACCTGCTGGACGGCAAGTTGACGCTCTATGTCGGCGGCTACGACCAGTTCGAGCGCCAGCGCGAGGAGAAGGCCCGCCTGCAGGAGGCCACCAAGGCCAAGGTGGAAGCCCAGCGCGCCCACCTGCAGTCCTTCGTCGACCGCTTCCGCGCCAAGGCCTCGAAGGCCACCCAGGCGCAGTCGCGCCTGAAGATGCTGGCCAAGCTGCCGCCGGTCTCGGCGGTGGTGATCGAGCACACCTCGCCCTTCATCCTGCCCTCGCCCGAGCGCCCGCTGGCGCCGCCGCTGGTGCGTCTGGAGGGGGTATCGACGGGCTATGCCGACGGCCCGCCGATCCTCAGGAACATGAACCTGCGCCTGGACCTGGACGACCGCATCGGCCTGCTCGGCGTCAACGGCGCGGGCAAGTCGACCTTCGCCAAGCTGGTCGCCGGCGCGCTGGACGCCCAGAGCGGCGAACTGAAGCGCTCGGCGCGGCTGAAGGTCGGCTGGTTCCACCAGCACCAGATCGAGGCGCTGGATCCTAACGACACGCCGCTGGACATCATCCGCCAGGCTATGCCGGAGGCCTCCGAGGCCAGCCGCCGCGCGCGCCTGGCCCAGTACGGCCTGGGCCACGAGAAGGTCGACACCACGGTCGCCAACCTGTCCGGCGGCGAACGCGCCCGGCTGCTGCTGAACCTGGTCGCGGCCGAGAAGCCGCACCTGCTGATCCTCGACGAACCGACCAACCACCTCGACATCGACAGCCGCCGCGCCCTGCTCGACGCCTTGAACGACTACGAGGGCGCGGTGATCCTGATCACCCACGACCGTTCGCTGATGGAATTGGTCGCCGATCGCCTGTGGCTGGCCACCGACGGCACGATCGCCCCGTTCGAGGGGGACATGGACGACTACGCCAAGTTCGTGATCGACCGGGCCAGGCAGGCCGGCAAGGCCCCGACCCAGGTCCGCGAGCCCGAGCCCGTGGCCGCTCCCAAGCCGCCGCCGGCGCCCAAGGCCAAGGTCCCCACGGGAACCGCCCGCCGCCGCGCCGAGGCCGCCGAGGCCGCCCTGGCCAAGGCCAGCCAGGCCCTGGCCCAGATCGACGCGGCCCTGACCGATCCCAAGGTGTTCAGCCAGGATCCGGCCAAGGCCGCCGACCTCGCCCGCCAGCGGATGATGGCCGAAGCAGCGCTCGAGGCGGCGGAGCTGGAATGGATGGAGGCCGTCGAGGCCTACGAGGCGCTGAAGGGCGAAGGCTGAAGGGCGAAGGCTGACGGGCGAACGCCGTTCTCCCCTTCCCCTCCCCGGCGGCCGATCTATGGTCGCCCGATGCCCGCCGACGCAGCTCCACTCCCCGAACCTGGCCAGCGCCGCCTGGCGCCGCGCGTCCGGGCGCGGCTGCACGAACTCTATTTCGGCAAGTCCGAGCGGTCGGTGCGCTTTCGGCTGACGGTGATCGCCATCGACGTGGTGATGATCGCCTTCTTCATCGCCGCGCCGTTGCTGCGCGAGACGCCGGTGTTCCTGTTCGTCGACTATACGATGGCCTTCGTGCTGGCGATCGACCTGGCGGCCCGCGCACTGGCCAGCGACAACCTCGGAGCCTGGATGAGGCGCCCGGTGACGTGGGTCGACCTGTTCGTCCTCGTCACCCTGCTGTTCCCGCTGTGGCTGTTCAACCTGGCCTTCCTGCGCGTCCTGCGCCTGTGGACCCTGGTGCATTCGGAGTTCTTCTGGGACACCGTCGGGCGGCGCTACAACGAGACGCGCTGGGAAGACGTGGCCAGGGCCGCCTCGACCCTGATCACCTTCATCTTCATCATGACGGGCTTCGTCTATACGAGCTTCGCGCGGACCGAGGGCGTCGGCAGCTATATCGACGCGCTCTACTTCACCATCGCCACCCTGACGACGACCGGCTTCGGCGACATCACCCTGCCTGGAACCTGGGGCCGGGTGATCTCGATCGTCACCATGCTGACCGGGATCACCCTGTTCGTGCGCCTGGCCCAGGCGCTGTTCCGGCCCTACAAGATCCGCTTCACCTGCCCGACCTGCGGCCTGCGCCGACACGACGTCGACGCCGTGCATTGCAAGGCGTGCGGCGAACTGCTCAACATTCCCAATGACGACGAGGTCTAGCGCCGTGCCCGACGAAGCCCGCCTGATCTACCTGCTGCTGGTCCTGGTGCTGGTCGCGCCGGCCGGCGTGGCCGCCCTTCGCCACCTGTTGCGCAAGCGCGACAAATAGATCCTAGAGCGCGCGGGCGAGACGCAGGTTCTCGGCGTGCTCGGCCTGGGCGCGGCGAAGGTTGATCTCCTCCGCGTCGGGGGACTCATCGATCAGGGCGTCGATCGCGCTCTCGGCGACTTCGGCGTCTTCGAACGGGGACGCGACTTCGAACGGACGGTTCGGCATCGGAGGACCTCCTTGTGATGGCGGGCGAGACTGTTAAGCAAAGCTTTATGACAACCAAGCCCTGGTTCGCGTTCCAGGCCCGGAATTCGCCCGAAATCACGGCATCTTGAGCGGCCAGGCGACGCGCGGGTCCGGCTGGTTGGGAGCGTGCCGCCTAGCTGTCGACCAGTCGCCAAAATGCAAGCCGAGATGTCGGCGCGATCAAGAAATGTATTGGCTCACGCCGCGATAGGGTCCTACCATCCTTGCGAACGCTGCGTCGCGGTAAGGCGAGTCTGCTTTCACTGACCCTCGTCTGCGCATCCGCGAGAGAACGGCGTGTGGGAAGGAAGCGATTGTGCAGCGCACCAGTACCGAGGGGCCTGACTACTTTCATAGAGTCGTCGATTGCCAGTGGGCCTGCCCGGCCCACACACCTGTTCCAGAGTACATCCGCCTGATCGCCGAAGGCCGATACTCGGACGCCTACATGGTCAACTGGAAGTCGAACGTCTTTCCGGGAATCCTCGGGCGGACGTGCGATCGCCCGTGCGAGCCGGCCTGCCGACGCGGCCGGGTCGAGGACGAGCCGGTGGCCATCTGCCGCCTGAAACGCGTCGCCGCCGACAACAAGGAGGACATCACGGGCCGGCTGCCCGCTCCCGTCGCGGTGTCGAACGGCAAGCGCGTCGCCCTGGTGGGCGCAGGCCCCGCCTCGCTCACCGTCGCCCGCGACCTGGCCCCGCTCGGATACGAGCTGACGCTTTTCGACGGCGAAGCCAAGGCGGGCGGCATGATCCGCAGCCAGATTCCGCGCTTCCGCCTGCCCGAGGAGGTCATCGACGAGGAGGTGGGCTACATCACCGGCCTGGGCATGGACATGCGCCTGGGCGAGCGCGTGGACAGCCTCAAGGCCCTGCTCGCCGAGGGCTATGACGCGATCTTCGTGGGATCGGGCGCGCCGCGCGGCCGCGACCTGGATCTGCCTGGCCGGCAAGAGGCCGCCGCCAACATCCACATCGGCATCGACTGGCTCAGCAACGTCTCGTTCGGCCACATCGAGAAGATCGGCCGGCGCGTCATCGTGCTGGGCGGCGGCAACACCGCCATGGACTGCTGCCGCACCTCGCGCCGGCTGGGCGGCGAGGACGTGAAGGTCATCGTCCGCTCCGGCTTCGAGGAGATGAAGGCCAGCCCCTGGGAAAAGGAAGACGCGATCCACGAGGACATCCCGATCCTCAACTACCTCGTCCCCAAGGCCTTCACCCACGAGAACGGCAGGCTGACCGGCGTCACGTTCGAGAAGGTCCGCCCCGAATACGACGCCAGGGGTCGCCGCAGCCTGGTCCCCTCCGGAGAACCGGACGAACACTACGAGTGCGACGACGTGCTGGTGGCGGTCGGCCAGGAGAACGCCTTCCCCTGGATCGAACGCGACATCGGACTGGCGTTCGACGAATGGGGCATGCCCAAGGTCGATCCCCTCACCTTCCAGTCGACGGAGGCCAGGGTCTTCTTCGGCGGCGACGCGGCGTTCGGGCCCAAGAACATCATCTGGGCCGTCGCCCACGGCCACGACGCGGCGATCTCGATCGACAGGTTCTGCAAGGCCGAGGACCTCATGGTCCGCCCGCCGCCCGGCGTCGCGATGACCAGCCAGAAGATGGGCATCCACGAGTGGAGCTATGACAACGATCCGGCCAACGACACGCGCTATCGCGTGCCGCTACGCGACAAGGGCGAGGCGCTGAAGGACGTCCGCCTGGAGGTCGAACTGGGCTTCGACCGCGCCACCGCCTATCGCGAAACCCAGCGCTGCCTGAACTGCGACGTCCAGACGGTGTTCGCCGAGAGCGCCTGCATCGAGTGCGACGCCTGCGTCGACATTTGCCCGACCGACTGCATCACCTTCACCGAGAACGGCGAGGAGGACGACCTTCGCAGCCGCCTGAAGGCGCCGGCGCTCAACCTCGAACAGGCCCTCTTCGTCTCCGGCGGCCTGCCGACCGGGCGGGTGATGGTCAAGGACGAGGACGTCTGCCTGCACTGCGGCCTCTGCGCCGAGCGCTGCCCCACCGGAGCCTGGGACATGCAGAAGTTCCTGTTGGAAATGACCCATGCGGGGGGATCATGCCGCTAGAGGCGCTGAACGACTTCGTCGTCAAGTTCGCGAACGTCAACGGATCCGGCTCGGCCAGCGCCAACGGGATGTTCGCCAAGGCGATCCTGCGCATGGGCGTGCCGGTGGCGGCCCGCAACATCTTCCCCTCCAACATCCAGGGCCTGCCGACCTGGTTCGAGGTGCGCGTCACCGAGGCCGGCCACCTGGGCCGCCGCGGCGGCGTGGACCTGATGGTGGCGATGAACCCGCAAACCTGGGACCGGGACGTGGCCGAGATCGAGCCCGGCGGCTACCTGTTCTACGATTCCACCAAGCCGCTGCCGCCGTCGAAGTTCCGCGACGACGTCACCGTGGTCGGCGTGCCGCTGACGGCGATGTGCAATGCGGCCTATCAGCTTCCGCGCGAGCGCCAGCTCTTCAAGAACATCATCTATGTCGGCGCGCTGGCGGCGCTGCTGGACATCGAGATCTGGGTGATCGAGCAACTGCTGGCCGAGCAGTTCGCCGGCAAGGACCGGTTGATCGCCGCCAATGTCGCAGCCCTGCACATGGGCCGCGACTATGTGCAGGAAAACCTCCAGCCCCTGCGGCTGAAGGTGCGCCGCGCCGACAAGGTCGGCGACCGCATCTTCGTGGAGGGCAATTCCGCCGCCGCGCTGGGCGCGGTCTATGGCGGGGCGACGGTCTGCGCCTGGTATCCGATCACGCCCTCGACCTCGCTGGCCGAGGCCTTCACCGGCTATTGCGAGGATCTGCGGACCGATCCGGAGACCGGCAAGGCGCGCTACGCCATCGTCCAGGCCGAGGACGAGATCGCCTCGATCGGCGTGGTGGTCGGCGCAGGCTGGAACGGCGCGCGCGCCTTCACCGCCACCTCCGGCCCCGGCGTCTCGCTGATGACCGAGTTCATCGGCCTCTCCTACTTCGCCGAGATTCCGGCGGTGATCTTCGACGTGCAGCGCGGCGGCCCCTCGACCGGCATGCCCACGCGCACCCAGCAGGCCGATCTGCTGGCCGCCGCCTATGCCGGTCACGGCGACACCAAGCATCCGCTGCTGCTGCCGGCCGATCCCGGCGAGTGCTTCGAAATGGGCGCCCTGGCCTTCGACCTCGCCGACCGGCTGCAGACCACCGTCTTCGTCATGCTCGACCTCGACATCGGCATGAACGAGTGGCTGACCAAGCCCTTCGAGTGGGACGACAACCGCAAGCTCGATCGCGGCAAGGTGCTGGGCTACGACGAGCTGGAAGCCGGCGTCGAGTTCGGCCGCTACCTCGAGGTCGACGGCGACGGCATCGCCTATCGCACCTATCCGGGCGCCCACCCGACCAAGGGCGGCTATTTCACCCGCGGCACGTCGCGCAATCCCTACGCCCGCTATAGCGAAGAGGGGTCGGTCTATGTCGGCAACATGGAACGGCTGCTGCGCAAGTTCGACACCGCGCGCCGTCTGGTTCCGGCCCCGATCCGCCGCGAGGCCCAGCGCCAGACGCGCGAGGGCGTGATCTATTTCGGCTCGAGCTCCCCGGCGATGCACGAGGCGCTGGAGACGCTGGAGCATTCCGGCCTGCACCTGAACGCGCTGCGGGTGCGCGGCTTCCCGTTCGCCGACGAGATCTTCGCCTTCATCGCCGCGCATGACCGAGTGTTCGTCGTCGAGCAGAACCGCGACGCTCAACTACGCACGCTGCTGATCAACGAGGGCGACATCGATCCGTCGCGGCTGACGGCGGTGCTGCACTACGACGGAACGCCGATCACCGCCCGCTTCATCGCCGACACGGTCCAGCGCCTGATGAGCGAGCGCAAGCCGATGCCGGAGGCCGCCGAATGACCTACATCACCAAGCCTCAACTGCATCACCCCCAGCTCAGGACCAACGCCCTCGGCTACACCCGCCGGGACTACGAAGGCTCGGTCTCCACCCTGTGCGCCGGCTGCGGGCACGACTCGATCTCCTCGGCGATCATCCAGGCCTGCTATGAGCTGGACCTGCCGCCGCATCGCGTCGCCAAGCTCTCCGGCATCGGCTGTTCATCCAAGACGCCGGACTACTTCCTGGGCAATTCGCACGGCTTCAACACCGTGCACGGGCGCATGCCCTCGGTGCTCACCGGCGCCAACCTCGCCAACCGCGACCTGATCTATCTCGGCGTGTCGGGCGACGGCGACAGCGCCTCGATCGGCCTGGGCCAGTTCGCCCATTCGATCCGCCGCGGCGTCAACATGCTCTACATCGTCGAGAACAACGGCGTGTACGGCCTGACCAAGGGCCAGTTCTCGGCCACCTCGGACAAGGGCTCGAAGTCCAAGAAGGGCGTGATCAACCACGACGCCGGGATCGACCTGGTCAGCCTGGCGCTGCAGATGGGCGCGACCTTCGTGGCCCGCTCCTTCTCCGGCGACAAGGCCCAGCTCGTGCCGCTGATCAAGGCCGCGCTCAGCCACAAGGGCGCGGCGTTCATCGACTGCATCAGCCCCTGCGTGCAGTTCAACAACCACGCCGGATCGACCAAGTCCTACGACTATGTCCGCGAGCACAACGAAGCGGTGAACCGCATGGACCTGGTTCCCGCCCGCGAGACGATCACCATCGACTATGCGCCCGGTGAAACCGTGCCGGTCGCCCAGCACGACGGCTCGATCCTGCACCTGCACAAGCTGGCCGAGCACTACGACCCGTCGGACCGCGTCGGGGCGATGGCCTATCTCCAGTCCCGCCAGGCGCTGGGCGAGATCGTCACCGGGCTGCTGTTCCTCGACCCCGAGGCGCGCGACCTGCACGAGAACCTGGGCACGGTCGATGCGCCCCTCAACAGCCTTAGCGAACGCGAACTCGTGCCTGGCGCCGCAGCCCTGGCCAGGCTCAACGCGACGCTGCGCTAGACGGCGACCATCGACATCCAGGCCGCCCAAGCGCGCAGGGTCAGCCCTTCGAGCGGCCTTCGCGCAGGCGGTCGATGGGATCGAGGACGTAGGCGAAGTCCTGGCGGCGGAAGCTGCGGAACAGCAGGATCATGCCGCTGAGCGCCAGCCAGGTGACGCCGGTGCCGACGGTGACGATCAGCGGATGGTTGAAGCTCTCGCGCTTGGTGTAGTCCATGATGTGGATCATCCAGAAGACGTCCCACAGCCGCCAGGTGTCGTTGCGCAGCAGCACCATCTCGCCGCTGGCCGCCGACATGAACAGCGTCGTCTTCTCCTTGTCGGCGAACTCCACCCGCCAGGCCGGCAACTGGGCGGTGCGCGACTCGACGTCGTGCTTCTCGACCCTGCGGATCGAGGCGACGCCCTCGGGACCGGCGAAGGCGGCGGCGGCGAGCGCGCCGGCCTTGGCCGCGTCGATCGTCACCGGAGCGCCGGTGAGCGCGTCGAGCAGCTTGACGCCCGAAGGGGTCGTCGCCTCGTAGACATGGCCCTGGCCGAGCGGCTTCAGGCGCAGCCTGAGGACCGGCTCGCCCACCGCCGCCGCCGCCTGGGACAATGGCAGGGTCTGGGCCGGCAGCATGACCGGGGCGGCCTCGCGGAGCGAGCCCTCGCCCGAGACCCTGTGGTGGTCGAGCAGGGCCATCATCGCGCCGCTGACCGACCAGAGTAGCATCTGGAGGCCCAGGACCAGGCCGAACCACTTGTGAAGCGTGCGGATCAGAAACATCGGTCGATCCCCTAAGCGGTCTTACGCGCGCGGCGCCGGCGGCGGAAACTGTAGAGCAGCAGCCAGCCGCCGGTGGCCGAGGTCGCGACGGCCATCCAGGTGGCCACGCGCAGCAGCGTGTTGTTCATGTCCGTGCGCTCTTCGTAGTCCATGATGTGGAACATCCAGACGAAATCGAAGATGCGCCAAAGATCGTGGCGCTTGGCGACCAGTTCGCCGCTCAGGGGCGAGATGTAGAGCGTCGGCTTCCACAGGCCCTCGAACTCGACGCGCCAGATCGGGACGGGACGCCCCTTGATCTCGCTGGGCGCGGCGTCGAGCAGCTCGACCTTCGAGACGCCGCCCTGGCCCGCATAGAGCGCCACGGCGCGGTCGCGGGCGGCCTGCTCGTCCAGCGGCGAGAGCAGTCGGCCGTCGCGGGCGTCGAAGAGCATGCGGCCGGGAACGGCGTCGACGATGTAGACCGGCTGGCCGAGCTGGGTGTCCAGGCGCACCGAACGGGTTCCGCCGGGGACCAGGGAGCCGGGCTCCACCAGCGCGGCCAGGGGCTGGGCCTGGAGACGCGGGGCGCGCACCAGATGGTCGCCATGGATGATGTCGATGTGGACCGCGGTCATGTAGAGGCCGCTCACCGTCCAGAAGATCGCCTGCACGGCGATGATCAGGGCGAGCCACTTGTGGGTCTTGCGAGCCAGGGCCGGCAAACGCATCTGGGAAATCTCTCGGAAAAGGCCGACGCCGGGAGGGCCGTGGGGCAGCCCGCCCGGCGCCGTGCGCCAACCTAGTTGAACTGGTAGGTCAGGCGCACATAACCGCGACGACCTTGCAGGTCGTAGGTCATGGTGTCGGTGTTGCCGTCGGTCCAGCTCTGGATGAACGGAGCCTTCTCGTCGAAGATGTTGTCGATCCCGACGGCGATGTCGGCCTGGTCGCCGAGGCGATAGGCGAACTGGGCGTTGTGGTAGAAGACGTCGGGGGTCTTGTAGCCGATGGCGCCCGGCTTGGCGTTGAAGTCGGTCGCCTCGCCGATCCACTGCACCGAGTAGGTCCCGGTCCACTTGTCGTCGGTCAGCGAGAACGTGGCGTTGGAGCGCCAGTGCGGATAGCCGCCGTTGCCGCCGCCGATATGGCCGTCGAAGATGATCGGATCGGCGCCCGGGAACGGGGTGACCACGTATTCCGACAGGTAGGTGGTGTTCCAGTCTAGGCTGGCCCGGCGCTCGCCGACATCGAAGTCGTAGCGGACGCCCATGTCGACGCCCTTCATGCGCTCCTGGCCGGTGTTGACCGGCTGGGCCGACAGGTAGTTGACCTCGCCCGTCAGCGGGCTGCGGGTGAAGTTGCTGGGGCCGCAGAACGGGTGGGTCATGCCCGGCGAGGCGTAGCAGACCGACAGCTTGGTCGAGCCCGGGATCGAGCGGATGGCGTCCTCGATCTTGATGTCGAAATAGTCGAGCGTGACCGACAGGCCGCCGACCTGGGTCGGTTGCCAGACGAGGCCCAGGGTCAGGGTCTCGGCGGTCTCGGGCTGCAGGTTGCTGTTGCCGCCGACGGTGGTGAGGACGGTGGTGCCGAGCTGGACGTAGCCGGCCGGCACGCCCGAGGCCTGGCAGTTGGCGATCAGGGTGGCGTTGCCGCTGGCCGAATAGCGGCTGCATGGGTCGGTCGTGGTCAGGTTGCCCTCGGCCACGCCGCCGAACAGCTCGGGGACGCTTGGGATGCGGAAGCCGGTGCCGTAGGTGGCGCGCAGGCGCAGGCTGTCGACCAGGGTCCAGTTCAGGCCGATCTTGTAGGTCTGGTTGCTGCCGAACAAGTCGTAGTCCGAGTAGCGGATGGCCGCGTCGAGATCGAGGCGCTTGACCAGCGGCAGGTCGGCGACCACCGGCGCGGAGAGTTCCAGGTAGGCTTCCTTTGCGGTCACCTCGCCCGAGATCGGATCCTGCTGGTTGGTGTTGGCGATGCCCAGCACGGTCAGGGCGTCGGGATTGCGCCAGCCCTTCTCCTCGCGCCAGACCACGCCGGCCGCGGCGGCCAGCGGTCCGGCCGGCAACTGGAAGACCGTGCCGGTGACGTCGGCGGTGAAGCTGCGCTGCTCGTTGCCGCCGGTGTCGCGGGACGTGAACAGGATGTACTTGAGCACGTCCGGCGTCAGGTCGCCGTAGCCGAGGTAGTCAGCGCAGGGGATCGCCGCCCCGGCGCCGGTGCTGCAGATCGCGGTGTTGATCGAGTTGTTGACCCGCTCGAGGTTGGCGATGTTGGTCATGCCGTCGACGCCGGTGTTGCGGCCCCAGTTGACCGCTGCTTCCCAGGTCCAGTCCCCGACGATCGATCCGCGCGCGCCGGCGACCAGGCGATAGGTGTCGGTCTCCTGGAAGAACTGCCGCGGGCCGGGCTCGGCCAGGCGCCGCTGAACCACGGTGATGTCCTGGCCGGTCGGGTTGGTCGGATTGCCGGCCGCGATCGCCAGATTGCGCAGCGTGCCCGGCGAGGCGATCTGGTTGCTCTCGCGGTGGGTGAAGAAGAACTCGCCGAACAGCTCGACCTTGTCGTTCAGGTCGTACTTGGCCAGCACCGCGGTGCTGATGCGCTCGATCGGCGAGACCGCGTTCAGGTAGGGGTTGGAGTTGAAGTTGTGCTTGGCGGCGCTGTAGGGCTCGTAGAAATCCCCGTTCCCGCCCGGCGTCTGGTTGAAGTTGATCTGCTGGCCGTTCGGCAGGACGGCGCGGCCGCCGATGGTCGCGGCGCTGGAAACGCAGACCAACTGGCCGCCGACCTCGCCCAGCCCGCAGGCGGCGCGGCTGGCCAGGTTCACGGCCTCGGTCTTCTGATAGGTCAGGCCGGCGGTGACGCTGCCGCGCTCGCCGCGCAGGCCCCAGAGGGCGTCGAGCGTGTACTCGGCGCCGTCGTTCTCGTCGGTGATCCCGTACTTTCCGGAGAGCTTCAGCCCTTCGAAGTTGTCGATGGTGATGATGTTGACCACCCCGGCGACGGCGTCGGCGCCGTAGATGGCCGAGGCGCCGTCCTTGAGGATGTCCATCCGCCCGATGATCGCGGTCGGGATCATGTTCAGGTCAGGCGCGCTGTTGGCGCCGGTGCCGCCGTTCACCACCCGGCGGCCGTTGATCAGGGTCAGGGTGCGGTTGATGCCCAGGCCGCGCAGGTTCACCTGGGCCGTGCCGTAGCCGTTGCCGGTCCAGTAGGCGTTGCCCTGGCCGCCGGCCGCGCCGGCCGAGGCCGGGAGACGCTGCAGCAGGGTCTCGACATTGGTCACGCCGGTGTTGGCGATCTGCTCCATGCTGACCACCGTGGCTGGGCCGACGCCGGTGATGTCCTCGCGCTTGATGCGGCTGCCGGTGACGACGACCTCTTCGACGTCGCCCGCGCTCTGCGCCAACGCCGAGGTTCCGGCCATCGCGCCGGTGACCATCGCGCTCGCCAGCAGCAGACGCTTGGAAAAACGATTCATAGCTACCCCCTTTGATCAAGTACTCGGAGCCACCCTCCCGGCTTTTCCAAGCACCCACGGCCGGCGCGGCGGACCGTCGACGGCAAATGTCTATACATATTTAGCATTGTGCAGACGGGATCTTTGCTGGGAGCTTCACGTGACGATTTTCGATTTCGTCAGCCGCATATCACCGGCACGACGACCTTGGCCGGCGCGGCGATTTCCATCCCGATATGTGGCTTGCAGTTATCCCCGCCCCAACGGCTACCGCATGGCGTGTATCCGTCCGCGTTATCGACCTAACTCAATCTATCCCGTTCTCACTGCGCCGATCCCCTCACCTTGGCGCAGACAGATTGCGCCAGCACAGCGACCCATCGTCGCTCATTGCGGATACGCGCAGCCTTCTCATACCCCTCAAAATTTTTCCGCACACGGCGCGAATATTTGACGGCGCTCAAGGCGAGCCCCCCCGGAACCGCGCTCCGGGGGAGCCAGATCCTATTGCGGGCGGATGGCGGTGATGACCTGGCCCTTCAGGTCGAAGCGGACCTTCGCGCCGGTCTTCAGTTGGGCCAGCATGGCCTTGTCGGCGACCTTGAACGGCATGGTCATGGCCGGCCAGTTCAGCGCCTTGATCGGATCGTGGGCGATGGTCACCGAGCCGGCCTTGGCGTCGACCTTCTTGACGACGCCGGTCCCTTCGACGGTCCCGGCCGCGGCGGGCGCCGCGTGGCCGGCGTGGTCGCCGTGATCCTGGCCGTGAGCCAGGGCGCCGGCGGCGCTGACGCCGAGGGCCGCCAGGGCCATGAGCATGGTCTTCATGTCAGATCTCCAGAAAGCTGCGCGCCCGCGGCGCGACGACTAGAACCAGGCGCGCACGCCCAGCACGAAACGGGTGTCTTCGACGTCCTCGCCGGCGGCGCGGGCGAGGTCGGCGGTGTCACCGAACTTTCGCTCATAGGCGACGCCGACATAGGGGCCGAACTCTCGGCGGAACTCGTAGCGCAGCCGCAGGCCGAGCTCGGCGCTGGTCAAGCCCGAACCGATCCCGAGCTCGCGGACCTCCTGGGCGGCCAGCTCGACCTCGGCGCGCGGCTCCAGGATCAGCTTCTGGGTCAGGCGCAGGTCGTAGGCGCCCTCGAACCGGGCCGACAGGTCGCCCTTGTCCGACAGGAACGCGGCGCCTTCGAGCTCGAACCAGTAGGGCGCGACGCCCTCGAAGCCGACCGTGGCGTAGGTCCGCGAGGGCCCCGGCTCGAAGTCGTGACGCACGCCGGCCTGCAGGTCGAAGTAAGGGCCGATGGCCCGCGAATAGAGCACCTGGGCCTCGGCGGAATGGAGGTCGCCGCCGAACGCCCCCTCGCCCGCCGACTTCAGGACCAGGCGATTGACGTCGCCGCCGTACCAGAACTCGCCTTCCCAGGCGTAGGCGTCCTCGCCCGAGGCCGGACGGACCTCGGCGGTGCTGAGCATGAACTTCCAGGCCTTGCCGCCACCGTGTTCCCTGGCGAGCTGGGCGCGAGCCGCGGCCATGGCGGCCGGATCATGGAACCGCTCGGCGGCGTAGTCGCCCGGCGCCGGCGGCGCGGGCTCGCTTGCGGCGGGCGGCACGTTCGAGGGGCCGGACATGTCGTGCCCGGCATGGGGATCGGGAGCCGGCGCAGGCATGCTGTGGCCGGCGTGCGGGTCGACCGGAGCAGGCACGGCGTGACCGGCGTGCTGGGCGGCGGCGGGCGTGGCGAGGACGAACGGCGCGAGGGCCGCGGCGAGGTAACGGCTCACGCGGCGTCTCCTTCCAGAGGACGCACGGTGACGACGTTAAACATGCCCGCATGCATGTGGTAGAGTAGATGGCAGTGGAAGGCCCAGTCGCCGCGCTCGTCGGCGGTGAGGTCGAAGGCCACCTTGCCGCCCGGCAGCACGTTGACGGTGTGCTTGCGCGGATGTCGCCCCGGATTGCCGGTGACCACCTCGAAGAAGTGGCCGTGCAGGTGGATCGGGTGGGCCATCATCGAGTCGTTGACCAGCACCACGCGCACCCGCTCGTTGTAGCGAAACGGGATCGGGTCCTTCAGGTGGCTGTAGCTCACCCCGTCGAAGGCCCACATGAAGCGTTCCATATTGCCGGTCAGGTGGATCTCCAGCTCGCGCGAGGGCGGCCTGAGATCGGGATTGGGATCGAGCGAGACGAGGTCCTTGAGCGTCAGCACCCTGTGCCCGACGTCCTCCAGCCCCTGCCCCGGATCGCCGGTGCGATCGGCGGGCATGGGCGAGATCATCTGCACGCCCGGCCCCAGCTTCACCTGCGGCGCATTGCGCGGATCGCGCATCGACATGCCCGAGTGGTCCATCTCCATGCCTTCCATGCCGGGCATGGCCGAGTGGTCCATGCCCATGTCGCGCATGTTCAGCAGCGGCCGCTTGCGCAGCGGCGGGACCTCGGCGGTCATGCCCAGGCGAGGCGCCAGGGTCGCCCGGCCCATGCCCGAGCGGTCGGCCGCCTCGGCCACGAGCGTGTAGGCGCGATCGTCGGCCGGCTGGACGACGACGTCGTAGGTTTCGGCTGGAGCGATCTGAAATTCCTCGACATCCACCGGCATGACGTTCTGGCCGTCCGCCTGGACGACGCTGAGCTTCAGCCCGGGGATGCGGACGTTGAAGATGGTCATGGCCCCGGCGTTCACGAACCGCAGGCGCACGCGCTCGCCGGGCGTGAACAGGCCGGTCCAGTTGTCCTTCGGCCCATGGCCGTTGACCAGGAAGGTGTAGGTCGACCCCGTGACGTCGAGAACGTCGGTGGGGTCCATCAGCATCCTGGACCACTCCTTGCGGTCCTTGAACGACTGGTCCTGCCCCTTCATCAGGCCGGCCACGGTCTGCTTCTGCATGTTGAAGTAGCCGGCGTGGGCCTTCAGCTTCCGGAAGATCTCGTGCGGGTGCATGAAGCTGTAGTCCGACAGCACGATCACGTGCTCGCGGTCGTACTGCACGGGATCCTCGCCCGCCGGGTCGATGACGATGGGGCCGTAGTGGCCCATCTGCTCCTGCAGGCCCGAATGGCTGTGGTACCAGTAGGTGCCGGCCTGCCGGACCTTGAACTCGTAGTCGAAGGTCTCGCCCGGCTTGATGCCGGGGAAGCTGACGCCGGGCACGCCGTCCATCTCGAAGGGCAGCAGCAGGCCGTGCCAGTGGATCGAGGTGTCCTCGTCCAGATTGTTGGTCACCGACAGCCGGACCGTCTGCCCCTCCTTCAGGCGCACGAGCGGCGCGGGCACCGTGCCGTTGACGGTGACGGCGTGGCCGGCGCGGCCGTCCACCTTGAACGCCGTGTGGCCGACGCTCAGCGAGATGGTCTCGCCGGAGACGGTCGGCAGGGTCGAGGTCACCCCAGGCGTCCCGCTCTGGGCCCAGGCCGGCAACAGAGCGCTCAAGGCCGCCCCGCCGCCCAGCGCGGACGCCCCGCGCAGCAGTTGACGTCGGTCGAAATCCTTCATGAACGGCCCTTCGGATCGCAGGCGACGCCCGTGAGGCGCGCAGGGGCGCCGACGGGTCGGGTACAGGTACTGTCAGTCATTGTCGGAGAGGAAACAGGTTCCCATCGTGGGAGGGTCAAGGGGCGGGTCAGACCTGGATACGCGCGGGCCATGCGGTTCCCTCACCCGCCACGGTCGAAATCTTCCAGCTTGAGCAGCTCGGCCAGCCTGCGCCGAGCGCGATAGACCCTGGTCTCGATGGTCTTGGCGGACACGCCCAGCAGCTCGCCCGCGGCCTGCTGCGAAAGGTCTTCGAAGGCGGTGAGGATCAGCGGCTCCTTCAGCTTGGCCGGCAGCAGGGCGATGGCGCGGTCCAGGGCGCGCTTGCGCTGGGCGGCGATCATCATGCTGTCGGCGCGAGGCCCGGGATCGGGCGCAAGCTCCACCTCCTCGCCGACGCCCAAGTTCGCGCCGAAGACGACGCGGCGAACCGCCTCGCGGCGGCCCCGATCGCGGCACTTGTTCAGCGCGATGGCTCGCATCCAGCTTGGAAACGAGCGCGCTCCGTCATAGCGCGGCAGATTGCGCCAGGCCGCCACGAAGCTCTCCTGCACCACCTCGTAGGCGGCGTCCGCGTCGCCGACATAGCGGCGGACGAAACGGTAGAGCCACTCTTTGTGGCGGCGCATGAGCTGGGTGAAGGCGTGGTCCTCGCCGCCAAGCGCCCGCTGGGCCAGTTCGGCGTCCGAGGGATCGTCGGCCCCGGTCACTTGGCGTCTTCAGTCAGGGCCTCCGACACGCGTCTATCGAAGATCGCGGCCTGCTCGGGGGTCAGGATCGCCCGCATCTGCAGGATGTGGACGATGGTTTCCTTCTGGAGTTCGCCCATCACGTCGTGGAAATGCTCGATCGCGGTGCGCACCTCCGCGGAATACTCGTGCTTGGCGTCGATGGCCCCGGCCAGCTCGGCGTTGGCCATCCGCATTTCGGCCTCCCGGGCGCTTCGCGTGATCGAGAACTCGCGCTCGATCGCCTGGAGCTTGCGTTGCTGCTCGGCCGACAGGCTGAGACGGTCGTGCATGAATTCGTGCAGCGAGGGTTCGCGCTTGGCGTTCACGACATAGGTGGCGCCGCCCCAGGCGCCGAGGCCCGCCGCGATCGCCGCCAGCAGAACGGTGAGAATAGCGCCGCGCAGTCCGGTCACCGGCGGGCTTCCAGCAGGGTCGACGGCGCAAGGCGGCTGTTCAGGGCGAAGACCGACGTTTCCTGCGGGGCGGAAGCCGCGGCTATGGCGGAGGCGCCGCCCACCGCGGCGCCGACCACCAGCGCCATGACCACCGAGGCCATGCGCACCGGCGCAAAGCCGAAGGTCGAGGCGCGTTCGATGCGCGCGCCGCCGATCCGCCGCCAGACGGCAGGTTCGAGCTGGCTCAGATCGCGGTCAGGGCCTTGGGATCTCAGGCCTTCGACCAGTTCATCCAAGGGATGGTTCATAAACGACTCCGGAAGCGTCCCATCATCTATACGCAAGGCATCGGCGAATCCCTCAGGATTTGCAGGTGCAGCCGGCGCCGGGGCGCGCGGGGGTTGCGTTCACGACCCCGCCATCGGGCATCCACGGCAGGTGCACAAACCGGCTTCAGCTTGCTTCGGCCCGCCGAGAAGCCGCCCATGCAAGCTCCCGTCCCCGCCGCCGAACCCAATCTGACGAATCTGGCCATGCAGGCCGCGCGCCTGCTCGAGCGCCGCCTGCGATGGTCGGGCGTCCCGGCCCTGGCCGCCGCGGTCGTGACGCGGGCCGGGCTCGTATGGTCCGGAGCGCAAGGCGTGCGCCGCAAGCGGGGCGGAACGCCGGTGACCCATGGCGACCGCTGGCACCTGGGCTCGAACGCCAAGGCGATGACGGCCGCCCTCTATGCGCGCCTCGTCCAGGCCGAGTTGGCGAGATGGGACGCCCCGCTGACCGACTTCTTCCCCGACCTGCGGCTCGATCCGGCCTGGGACACGGTCACGGCGGTCGACCTCATGCGCCATCGCTCAGGCCTCAAGGACCGGGGCCTGGTCGACGCCAGACGGGCGGCCAGGCGAAGCCCGCGCTCGGTCCTCGACCAGCGGACCGAGCTGGCGGCTCGCGCGCTCGGGGCCCCGCCTGAAGGTCCGGCCAAGCGGTTCGCCTACGCCAACGCCAACTACATCCTGGCCGGCGCCGCGATCGAGCGCATCACCGGCCAATGCTGGGAGGACGCCATCCGGACCTGGCTGCTTGCCCCGCTCGGGATGAACTCCGCCGGCTACGGCGCCCCGCGCGGCGAGAACCCGTGGGGACATCGGGCCGGGCTTCTGGGACTGGGGGTCGGCGAGGCGATCGATCCGGCCCTGCCCCACGCCGACAATCCGGCCGTCCTGGGTCCTGCCGGCACGCTGCACATGACCCTGGCCGACCAGGCGCGCTTCGTTCGCCTGTTCCTCAACGACGGCGCGGGGTTCCTGACGCGCACCAGCATCAGCACCCTGACCACCGCCCCGACCGGCGAACAGAACGACTACGCGCTGGGCTGGGGCGTTTTCCAGCACAGGCCCTGGGCCCGCGGCCCGGTGCTGTTGCACGAAGGCTCCAACACGCTCTGGCACGCGGTGGCCGTCGTCGCCCCCCAGCGCGGCCTGGCGGTGATGACCGCCGCCAACGCCGCCGGCGCCGGAAGCCGCGCCGCGCAAGGGCTGGCGCTGGACCTCATCAAGCTATACGCACCCGACAGCCGGTCGTGAGCGTCCCACGGGCGGATGCGCACGGGCTGAAGCGGTTCTGCGCACAACCTCCACAATCGCCCGGCTCATGGAATCCATGGACAACGCCCTCATCCTGATCGTCGAAGACGAGCCCGAGATCGCCGAAATTCTCGACGCCTATCTGGGCCGGGACGGCTTTCGCACCGTCCGGGCCGGCGACGGGGTGACCGCGCTGCAGCATCATCGGATGCTGCGTCCCGATCTCGTCGTGCTCGACGTCAAGCTGCCCAAGGCCGACGGCTTCGAAGTGCTGGCCGAGATCCGCCGCCGCGGCGACACGCCGGTGATCATGGCCACGGCGCTGGCCGAGGACCTGGACAAGCTGTCGGCGCTGCGGATCGGCGCCGACGACTATGTGGTCAAGCCGTTCAACCCGCTGGAACTGGTCGCCCGGGCCCGCGCGGTGCTGCGACGGACCCGGGCGCGGGGCGTCACGCCGCTGCTGCGCCTCGGTCCGCTCGAAATCGACCCCCAGGCCTATTCCGCCGCCGTGGTCGGCGAGACCGGAACCAGGCCGCTGGACCTGACCCTCACCGAGTTCCGGCTGCTGGAGCACATGGCGCGCGCGCCGCGCAGGGTGTTCAGCCGGGCCGAGCTGCTCGACGCCTGCCTGCCGGACGGCGATGCGCTGGAGCGCACCGTCGACAGCCATGTCTCCAACCTGCGCCGCAAGCTCGAAGCGGCCGGGGCGCCGGACCTGCTGGAAGGGGTCCGCGGCGTCGGTTACCGCCTGTCGCACCTGACATGAGCCGTCTTGGCCGCCTGCCTCGCCGGCCGTGGAAGCTGAGCGCCCAGCTTGTGGCGGCGATGACGGCGGTCGTCGTGCTGTCGGTGATCATCATGACCGGCGGCATGACGCTGTTCTACCTGCTGTTCGACAAGCTGATCCGGCTGCAGTTGCCGCCCGGGGCGCTGGCCGCCTATCACGCCATCGAGGAGAACACGCTCCCGCAGCCGGGCGACCTGCAATCGCTGCTGGACGTCTACAAGGCCATCGAGGCCCAACTGAGCCTGATGGAGCTGGGCGCGCTGGCGGTCTGCGGCGCCATCGCCCTGACCGCCGGGGTCGCCGCCGCCCTGTGGTTCGCGCGGCGCATCAGCGAGCCGCTGCATCGGGTGGCCGCGACCGCCCGCCGGGTGGCCGGCGGCGACCTGGGCGCGCGCGTCATCCAGCCCGAGACGGGCGGCGGCGCCGGCGAGACCCACCAGTTGATCGCCGACTTCAACCTGATGGCCGAGGAGATGCAGCGGGCCGAGCGCGACATGCGCGAGAGCGTCGCGGCCATCGCCCACGAACTGCGCACGCCGCTCACCGTGCTGCGCGGCCGGCTGCAGGGGATGTCCGACGGGGTGTTCGCGCCCGACAGCAAGGGCCTGGCGGGCCTGATCCTGCAGGTCGATTCCCTGGCCCAGATCGTCGAGGACCTGCGCACGCTCAGCCTGGCCATGGCCGGGCGCCTGCTGCTGCAGCCGGCCAATCTGGACCTGGCGGTCGAGATCGACGCGGCGATCGACGCGCTGGCCCCCGAGCTCAACGCCTCGGGCCTGGCGATCGAGCGGGACCTGCGTCCGGCCCCGGTCAGGGCGGACCCGGCGCGGCTGCGCCAGGTGCTGCTGGTGATGCTCGAGAACGCCCGCCGCTATGCGCTGGCCGGCGGCGTGGCGCGGGTGGAGACCCGCCGGGGCGAGGGCACGGTCTATCTGCGGGTTCTCGATCGCGGCCCCGGCCTGCGCCCGGGCGACGAAGACCGGGTGTTCGAGCGGTTCTGGCGGGCCGACGAGTCGCGTTCGCGGGACGCCGGCGGCACGGGCCTGGGCCTGGCCGTCGTCAAGGCGATCGCCGAGGCGCACGGCGGGTCGGCCTGCGCCTTCGCGCGGCCCGGCGGCGGCGCCTGCTTCGAGATCCGCCTGCCCGCCTAGGGCGCCCCGCGATCCCTTCGCCGCGGCTCTGCGCGCCCTGCGTCCAAGCTCCACAATGGAGGCGCATCTCCAGGCTCGCACGGTCGAGTTGCGGCCGCGCTTCCGAGGAGATTTGACTATGAAATTCTGGATCAGCCCCCTCGCCGCGGCGCTCGCGCTCGGCGCCACGGCGGCCAGCGCCGAACCGTTCCAGGGCTTCCATGCCGGCGTCGGCGTCGGCGGCTCGAAGCTGCAATCGCAGGACAATATCCCCGGCTTCACCCGCAAGGCAGACGACGACGCCAAGGGCTTCACCTATCGCGGTTTCGTCGGTTACGACATCAAGCTGTCGGAGCGCGTCGTGCTGGGCGTCGAAGCCGGCGTCAGCAACGGCGACAAGAAGATCGAGAGCCGCGTCGACACCGCGCGGGTCAAGGTCGATCCGGGCGTCGGCTACGACGTCACCGGGCGTCTGGGCTTGGTGGCGACCGACAACCTGATGGTCTACGGCCGGGCCGGCTGGGCGCGCGAGAAGTTCGAGCGCGAGATTCGCTTCAGCAACAACAGCGCCGTGCTGCACAACGACAAGGACGCCAACGGCGCCCTGTTCGGGGTCGGCGCCGAATACGCCCTTTCGGACAATGTGGCGGTCCGGGCCGAGTACGACCGCACCAACTTCAAGGACGACCGCAAGCGCGACCGCCTGATGGTGAGCGCGGCCTATCGGTTCTGATCCCATGCGGCCGCGCTTTCCCCCAAAGCCCGCGCGGCCGCAGGGGCGGCTCCATCGCCCCGGAGCCGCCCCGCCCTGCTCCAGAGCCCCCTGCACGCTAACATTGCTGCGTAACGAAGAGGCAACCCTGAAGGGGCTAGGGTCGAGCCAGGGCAAAACGCCCTGGCGAAGGCGCTGCGCGTTCGCTCCCTTGAACCGAGGCTTCGTCATGCCGCTGAACAGCGTCAATACGAACACCAGCGCGATGATCGCGCTGCAGAGCCTCAACGCCATCAGCACCGAGTACGCCCAGGTCCAGCGGCGGATTTCGACCGGCCTGAAGGTCGCCGGTCCCAAGGACAATCCGGCGATCTGGGCGATCGCCCAGAACATGCGGGCCGAGTCCAAGTCGCTGGACGCCGTGATGAGCTCGCTCCAGCGCGGGCAGTCGATCGTCGACACCGCCATGACCGCGGGCGAAACCATCTCCGACATCCTCTCGCAGATGAAGGAGAAGGCGCTGGCCGCGACCGAGGCCGGGCTCAGCACCGCAAGCCGCCAGGCGCTCAACGACGAGTATGTCGCCCTGCGCCGCCAGATCGACCTGGTGGCCGCCAACGCCAGCTTCGACGGCGTGAACCTGATCTCGGCCGGCTCGACGGGCGAGGTCCGCGCCCTGGCGAACACCAAGGCCTCGCTGACCATCAACGTCGACCACATCGACCTCTCCACCACCGGAGCGGCGATCTCCTCGACCCTCGCCGACCTGATGGGCGGGGTCACGTCGGCCGACATCAAGGCGCTGGAAGCCTCGTCGCAGAAGGTGTCGGCGGCGCTTTCCAAGCTGGGAGTCGGGGGCAAGTCGCTGGATCGCCAACTGGAGATGAGCGCCAAGCTGCAGGACAGCTACGACTCCGGCATCGGCAACCTGGTGGACGCCGACATGGCCAAGGAAAGCGCCCGGCTGGTGGCCCTGGACGTCAAGATGCAACTGGCCATCCAGGCGCTGCGGATCGCCAACCAGGCGCCGTCGCTGCTGCTCGCCCTCTTCCGCTAATCGGCGCTCGACCTGAGGATTTCGCTCATGGCGAAGCCTGGCCTCTCGCAGCGGCCGCCAAAGCGCCTATATCGCGCTGATGGTTGATCTCTCGGTTCTCGATCTCTCGCCGATCGTCGAAGGCGGCGACGCCGCCCAGTCGCTGCGCAACACCCGCGACCTGGCCCGGAACGCCGAGCGCCTGGGCTACAAGCGCTATTGGCTGGCCGAGCATCACAACATGGCCGGCGTCGCCAGCGCCGCGACGTCCGTGGTGATCGGCTATGTCGCCGAAGCGACCTCGACGATCCGGGTCGGCGCCGGGGGCGTCATGCTGCCCAACCATGCGCCATTGGTCATCGCCGAGCAGTTCGGCACCCTGGCCTCGCTCTATCCGGGACGCATCGACCTGGGCCTGGGCCGCGCCCCGGGTTCCGACCAGGCGACGGCGCGCGCCCTGCGCCGCACCCTGGCCGGCGACATCGACGACTTCCCGCGCGACGTCATCGAGCTGATGAACTATTTCGAGCCGGTCAAGCCGGGCCAGATCATCCGGGCCGTTCCGGGCGCGGGCCTCGACGTGGAGTTCTGGATGCTGGGCTCCAGCACCTACGGCGCCCAGTTGGCCGCGGCGCTGGGCCTGCCCTACGCCTTCGCCTCGCACTTCGCCCCGGCCCAGCTTGAGCTGGCGCTCAACGTCTATCGCAGCCAGTTCCGGCCGTCGAAGTATCTGGCCGAACCTCATGTGATGCTCGGTGTGAACATCACCGCCGCCGACACCGACACCGAGGCGCAGCGGCTGTTCACCTCGCTGAAGCAGGCCTTCATCAACCTGGGTCAGGGACGTCCCGGGCCGCTGCCCGCGCCGGTCGACGATCCGGAGGGGCGACTGGACGAAATCGGCGGCGCCATGCTGCGCCAGAGCCTGAGCTGTTCGATCGTCGGCTCGCCCGAGCGGGTGCGTCAGGGCCTGGCCGATTTCGTCCGCCGCACCGGGGCGGACGAACTGATGGTCACCGCGCAGGTCTATGACCATGCTGCGCGCGTGCGCTCGTTCGAGATCGCCGCCCAGGCGCGCGATGAACTCGCACGCCCGGCGACGACATCCGCCTAGCTGTTGTCTTCGACCGGCGCTTCCGGGCCGTTCTTCTTGATGGAGTCGATCGCGTTCTGGGCGCTGGCCTTGGACGAATAGCCCTCGGTCGAGAACATCGTTTCGCTGTTGTACTTGAAGCGAACCCGGAACTCGCCGGCCTTGTCTTTGTAGATTTCGAACTTATGCGCCACAGGTCGTCTCCATTAGACCATTGAACATGCGTAGCCCAACCCCGACCGCAGACTTGGGCGCCCGCCCACTCAGGTCAAGCCTGATCGCAGCGTGGGGTTGCGCCAGCGGACAGGGCGATCGCCACACTACGGTCACGCTTGGGTGATGACTTTGCGACAATCCCCCTGCACCTTATCTGAGGTGCAGATCGCATAGCCTCTTTCCCCCGGAGCCTCACATGCGCGCCCTGATTTTCACCGCCTTCGCCACCTTCGCCCTGGCCGGATCGGCCCTTGCCGAGCCCATGCCGACGGTCTCCAGCGTGGAGGTCAAGCTCAGCCCCGAACTCCACAAGAAGGCCACGGAGGAATACGGACTGAGGGACGTCGAGCGCCTGGCCGCCGAACTGCGCAAGGACGCGGAACGCGAGCTGCAACGCACCGGCGTCCTGGCCGGCGGCCGGCTGGAGCTGACCCTGGTCGACGCGCGCCCCAATCGCCCCACCTTCAAGCAGCTCGGCGACAAGCCGGGCCTGTCGATGCAGAGCTTCGGAACGGGCGGCGCGAAGATCGAGGGCCGCGCCATCTCGGTCGACGGCGAGGTCACGCCGGTCCGTTACGACTGGTACGAAACCGACATCCGGCAATCGAAGATGACCACCACCTGGTCGGACGCCGAGTACGCCATCGGACGCTTCGCCTACCAGTTGGGCCGCGGCAACGTGTACGCCCGCCGATAACGCCGATAGGCCTTGCCACCCCGGGCCTTGAGGGTTCACATCGCGCCGCTCGCCGGACGCCAGTAGATCCGGGCGCATAGGGGATGAGTGAGATGACCGCGCAGGCGGAAAGGCGTTCCAACTGGACCCTGGCGGCGCTCGCCGCCCCGTGTCTTCCACTGGCGGGCCTGGGCCTGCCGCTCGTGGTCTACCTCCCCGAGTACTACGCCAACGAGCTTGGCCTCAGCCTGACCGCCGTCGGCACGGCGTTCATGCTGGTGCGCCTGCTCGACATGGCTTTCGACCCCTATATCGGCGGGGTCATGGACCGCACCCGTTCGCGGTTCGGACGCTTCAAGCTGTGGTTCGGCATCAGCGCGCCGCTGCTGATGCTGGCGTCCTACATGCTGTTCATGGCCAAGCCGGGGGTGTCGTCGCTCTACCTCTGGATCTGGCTGCTGGTGGTCTATGCCGGCGTCTCGATCGCCGGGCTCTCGCAACTGGCCTGGGCCGCGGTCCTCTCGCCGCAATACGACCAGCGATCGCGCATCTATGCCTGGTGGCAGGCCGGCAACGTCGTCGGGATGATCTTCGTCCTGACCCTCCCCGCCCTGCTCCCGCTGCTCGGCGTCACCGGCCATGGCGCCGGCGTCCAGGCGATGGGCTGGTTCATCGTCATTCTCATGCCGATCACGGTGGCGCTCGCGCTCTGGCGCGTGCCCGAGCCGAAGGTCACCTCGGAGGTCAGGAAGTCCGGCTTCCGGGAATATCTGGCGCTGTTCAAGCGGCCGACCGTCGTGCGCATCCTGGTGGCGGACCTGTTGATCGGCACCGGGCCGGCGATTACCGGCGCGCTGTTCTTCTTCTTCTTCGGCCGCGTGAAGGGGTTCACCCATACCGAGGCCAGCCTGCTGCTGCTGATCTACTTCATCGGCGGCCTGGTCGGCGCGCCGCTGTGGACCTGGCTCTCCTACAAGATCTCCAAGCACCGGGCCCTGGCCGTGTCGGGGGTCGTCTACGCCGCCCTCACCCTCTGTTCGCTGGTCATCCCGCAGGGCGCGATGCTTCCGGCGGCGACGCTGATGTTCCTGATCGGCGTCCCCTACGCGGCCGGCGCCTTCCTGCTGCGCGCCATGATGGCCGACATCGGCGACGAAGAGCGCCTGGCCAGCGGCGTGGACCGCACGGGCCTGCTCTACGCCATCCTCTCGGGCACGGTGAAGGTCGGCTCGGCCGCCGCTGTCGGGATCAGCTTCCCACTGCTGCAGTTCATGGGCTTCGATCCCAAGGGCCAGGGCGTCGACACCGGGCTGCAGGGCCTGGCCATCCTGTTCGCCGCCGTGCCGGCCGCCATGTCGATCGCCGCCAGCGTGATCGTCTGGGGCTTCCCGCTGACCTCGGAGCGCCACGCGCAGATTCGCGCCGGCCTGGCGGCTCGGGATATGAAGGAGTCCGGCCTCGCCGAAGCTGCTCCCGAAATGGGCGCCGAACCGAAGATCACCGAAGAGATCCATGTCGCCACCCGCCCCGCCGAGTAACGAACGCCCTATCGACCGCCTGCTCTCCATCATGGCGAGGCTGCGCGACCCCGATGGGGGCTGCGCCTGGGACCTGGAGCAGACCTTTGCGACCATCGCCCCATATACGGTCGAGGAGGCCTATGAGGTCGCCGACGCCATCGAACGCGGCGACCTGGGCGACCTGAGGGAAGAACTCGGCGACCTGCTGCTGCAGGTCGTGTTCCACAGCCGCATGGCGCAGGAGCAAGGCGCCTTCGCCTTCGACGACGTGGCCGACGCCATTTCCGAGAAGATGATCCGCCGCCACCCGCACGTCTTCGGCGAGGACGAGCAGCGCACCAGCGCCGAACAGACCCGCGCCTGGGAGGTCATCAAGGCCCAGGAGCGGGCGAAGAAGGGCAAGAACAACAGCCTGCTGGACGACGTGCCGGTCGGCCTGCCGGCCCTCACCCGCGCCGTGAAGCTGACCGCCCGCGCCGCGCGCGTCGGCTTCGACTGGCCGGACGTCTCGTTCGTGCTCGACAAGCTGCGCGAGGAGACCGCCGAGCTGGAGCACGAGATCGCCGCCGGCCGTGACGTCGCCCGGATGCGCGACGAGCTGGGCGACATCCTGTTCGTCTGCGCCAACCTGGCCCGCAAGCTGGACCTGGAACCGGAAGACGCGCTGCGCTCGACCAACGCCAAGTTCGCGCGCCGCTTCCAGTTCATCGAGGCCGAACTGGCCAAGCGCGGCAAGCGCGCCGACCAGTCGGACCTGGCCGAGATGGACGCGCTCTGGGACGCGGCGAAGCTGGCCGAGAAGGCCTAGAGCGAGGTCAGCTCGGCCTTCGGGAACAGTTGCTCGAACTGGCCGAGCGCCTGGGCGTTGAGCCGCACGGCGATGCGCACCCCGCCCTCGTCGTCATCGACCCGGTCCATGACCCGGCCGTGCCGATAGAGCCAGGCCACCGCCGCCCCGTCCGCCGCCGTCAGGCTGACCGAGACCGGCGGCGCGTCGTCCACCAGCCGGGCGATCGCCGCCAGCAGCGCATCGCACCCCTCGCCGCTCGCCGCCGAGACTAGGACCGCCTGGGGATGATGCCGGCGAGCATCGCCCGCGGCCTGCTCGCGAGCTTCGGGCTCCAGCAGGTCGGCCTTGTTCCAGACCTCGATCAGGTTGCGCTCGGCGACGTCGATCCCCAGCCGCTCCAGCACGGTGCGGACGTCCTGCGCCTCGGCGTCGGTCTCCTCGCTGGCGATGTCGCGGACGTGCAGGATCACGTCGGCTTCCTTCACCTCTTCCAGGGTGGCGCGGAAGGATTCGACCAGCTCGTGCGGCAGGTCCGAGATGAAACCCACCGTGTCCGACAGGATCGCCGGTCGGCCGTCTGGCAGGTCCAGCATCCGCAAGGTGGGGTCGAGGGTGGCGAACAGCATGTCGGCCGCCATCACGTCCGCCTTGGTCAGGCGGTTGAACAGGGTCGACTTGCCGGCGTTGGTGTAGCCGACGAGGGCCACGGCCGGGAACGGATGGCGCTGGCGCGCGCCGCGCTGGAGGTTGCGCGTGCGCCGCACCTCGACCAGTTCGCGCTTCAGCTTGCCGATCTTCTCGGCCAGCAGCCGGCGGTCGGTTTCGATCTGGGTTTCGCCGGGGCCGCCCATGACCCCGAAGCCGCCGCGCTGGCGTTCCAGGTGGGTCCAGGTGCGGACCAGGCGCGAGCGCTCGTAGGAGAGCCGGGCCAGCTCGACCTGCAGGATGCCTTCACGGGTCCGGGCGCGGCGGGCGAAGATCTCGAGGATCATGCCCGTGCGGTCCATGACCTTCACCTGCCAGGCCTTCTCCAGGTTCCGCTGCTGGACCGGCGTCAGGGCGTCGTCGACCACGGCGACGTCGACCTGGAGCTGGAAACAGAGCTCGCCGATCTCATCGACCTTGCCGCTGCCGAACAGGGTGGCGGGCGTGCGCTTGCGCAGGGGCGCGATGATCGCGTCCCTGATTTCCAGGTCGAGCGCCTCGGCGAGGCCGACGGCCTCCTCCAGGCGCGCCTGAGCGCTGCGCGCGGAGTCGCGGCCGTCTCGCTGGGGATGAATGACCAGCGCCCCTTGAGGGGGCGCTTCACGTTCGATGGACTTGGAGGTCAATCGGCCTCGTCTTCCGCCGGCTCATAGAGTTGAACGGGCTGCGCCGGCATGATGGTGGAGATGGCGTGCTTGTAGACGAGCTGCGACTGGCCGTCGCGACGCAGAAGCACGCAGAAATTGTCGAACCAGCTCACGACGCCCTGAAGCTTCACGCCGTTGACCAGGAAGATGGTCAGCGGGGTCTTCGACTTGCGGACGCTGTTCAGGAACGTGTCCTGGAGATTCTGTTTCTTTTCGTTGCCGGACATGGCTTGTCGCCCTTTTTTCTGTTCGGGAGGCAACACGCCCCCCACACACATGCATGAGGCTAGACCGGCCCGTGTGACCGGCGCAATCGCGCCGCTCGCATCAGACGGCCGTCGCCCTCGCGCGCTCGATATAGAGGCGACGGAGCTTCATCGCCACCGGTCCGACCACACCATTTCCAATTGGCTTGTCGTCCAGCGCCACGACCGGCAGCACCAGGCTGCCCGCGCCGGTGATGAAGGCCTCCTTGGCGCAGACCGCCTCGTCCGGCGTGAACGGCCGTTCCTCGACCTTCAGTCCCTCGTCGCGCAGCACGTCCAGCAGGGTCCGCCGGGTGACCCCGCGCAGGATGTTGGCGTTGGTGTCGCGAGTGCGCAGCACGCCGCCCGCGTCGATGATCCAGGCGTTGGACGAGGCGCCCTCGGTGACGAAACCCAGGTCGTCCACGAACCAGGCCTCGGCGGCGCCGCGCTCCTTGGCCGCCTGCTTGGCCAGGGCGTTGGGCAGCAGGCCGACGGTCTTGATGTCGCAGCGGCCCCAGCGGTTCTCAGGGGTGGTGACGACCTTGACGCCCTGGGCGGCCTTGGCCTCGCTCGCCGCGCGATCGACGGGGGACACGGTGATCACCACGCTCGGCGCGACCGGCTCGTCGGGGAAGGCGTGACCACGCGGCGCCACGCCGCGGCCGACCTGCAGGTAGAGCAGCCCCTCGCGGACGCGATTGCGGCGGACCGCCTCGCGCAGGACGATGGTCAGGGCCGCGCGGCTCATCGGCATGGGGATGCGCAGTTCGCCCAGGCTGCGTTCGAGGCGAGCGAAGTGCCCCTCGGCGTCGGCCAGCTTGCCGTCGAACAGGGCCCAGACCTCATAGACGGCGTCGGCCAACTGATAGCCGCGGTCCTCGATGTGCACCACGGCCTCGCCGTGCCGCACGAACTGCCCGTTCACATAGGCGATACGCCCCACCTTACGCGTCCTCTTCTTCCATGGGCCTGGCGCCCGACAGGCCCAGGGACTTCAGTTTGCGGTGCAGGGCCGAGCGCTCCATGCCGATGAAGGCGGCGGTCCGCGAGATATTGCCCGAGAAGCGCAGCATCTGGGCGTTGAGGTACTCGCGCTCGAACACCTCGCGCGCCTCGCGCAGCGGCAGGGCGATGATCTTCTCCGCCCCCAGGCTGGAGGGATGGTCGTTGACCACGGCGTCGTTGGGCAGCATCTCGGCGCTGATCGGTTCGCCCGGATCGCCGGCCGCCAGGATCAGCATGCGTTCGACATTGTTGCGCAACTGGCTGAGGTTGCCCGGCCAGGCGCGCACCTGCAGGGCCGCCAGGGCGTCGTCCGCCAGCCGGCGGCGCGGCATGCCGGTGGCCTCGCAGATCCGGTTGACGAAGTAATCGATCAGCTCGGGGATGTCCTCGCGGCGCTCCGACAGCCCCGGCACGCTCACCGGCACCACGTTCAGGCGATGGAACAGGTCCTCGCGGAAGCGGCCGGCATTGATCTCCTCGCGCAGGTCGCGGCAGGTCGAGGAAACCACCCGGACGTCGACCTGCACGTCCTGTTCCCCGCCGACCCGGCGGAAGCGCTGCTCCACCAGGACCCGCAGGATGCGGCTCTGGGTCTCGCGCGGCATGTCGGCCACTTCGTCGAGGTACAGCGTGCCGCCATGGGCGCGTTCGAAGACCCCGATCTTGGCCGGACGCCCGCTCTCCAGCTCCTCGCCGAACAGCTCGGTGTCGACGCGCTCGGGCGTCATGCCCGCGGCGCTGATCACCACGAACTCGTTGCGGGCGCGCGGGCTGGCCGAGTGGATCAGCCGCGCCACCGTCTCCTTGCCCGAGCCCGGGGGCCCCGCGATCAGCACGCGGCTGTTGGCCGAGGCCAGCTTGGCGATCAGGCCGCGCAGTTGCTGGGTGACGACCGACTTGCCGATCAGCCCCTCGGGTTGGATCGTCTGGGCGCGCAGGCGGCGGTTCTCGCGCTTGAGGTTGCTGGTCTCCAGGGCGCGCTCGACGCAGAGCAGCAGCCGGTCGGACTTGAACGGCTTCTCCAGAAACTCGTAGGCGCCGCGCTTGATGGCGCTGACTGCCGTCTCGATGTTGCCGTGGCCGGAGATCATGATCACCGGGATGTCGGCGTCCAGGGTCTTGACCAGGTCCAGCAACTCCAGGCCGTCCATCCCCCCGCCCTGCATCCAGATGTCGAGGATCAGCAGCGCCGGCTTGCGCGACTTGATCGCCGCCAGCGCGCTCTCGGAGTCCGTGGCCGTGCGCACTGCATAGCCTTCGTCCGACAGGATGCCTGCGACCAGCTCGCGGATGTCCGCCTCGTCGTCGACCACCAGAACATCAGCCGCCATCACATCACTCCTGCGTCTTGAGCCGTCGATAGCTCAGGTCCTGCACCGGCGCCGGAACGCGCCGGCGCCGCCGTGGGTAGTTTCAAGACCGCGCGGGCGCCGCGCCCGTCGGTCGCATCGGTCAGAATCAGTTCGCCGCCATGGTCTTCCAGGATGCGCTTGACGATCGCCAGGCCCAGCCCCGTGCCCTTCTCGCGGGTGGTCACATAGGGTTCGGTCAGCCGGTCGCGGTCCTTGTCGGGCAGGCCGACGCCGTTGTCCTCGACGATCACCTGCACGCCCTGATCGTCGCTGATCAGGCGCACGGCGATCTTGCCCTTCACGCCCGGCTCGGCCGCGGTGCGGGCCGACACCGCCTCGGAGGCGTTCTTCAGGATGTTGGTCAGGGCCTGGGCCAGCATGCGGCCGTCCGCGACCAGCGTCACCGCCGGCGCGGGGTCCAGCAGTTCCACGTCGATGTCGGGGCTGGCGACGCGCTGGGCGAACACCGCGGCGCGGACCAGTTCGACGCCGTCCTGCTCGGCGAACTTGGGCGCGGGCATGCGGGCGAAGGACGAGAACTCATCGACCATCCGGCCGATGCCGTCGACCTGGCGCACGATCGTGTCGGTGCAGCGATCGAAGGTCTCCAGGTCGTCCGGCGCCACGTCCTTGCGGAACTTGCGGCGCAGGCGTTCGGCCGACAGTTGGATCGGGGTCAGCGGGTTCTTGATCTCGTGGGCGATCCGGCGCGCCACGTCCCGCCAGGCGGCGTTGCGCTGGGCCGAGACCAGGCGGGTGATGTCGTCGAAGGTCAGCACCAGGCCGCCCTCCGAGCGGCTGGCGCGGACGCGCAGGCGGTGGGTTTCGCGCGCCCGGGACACATCGACCTCCTCCTCGGCCTCGCCCACGGCGTCGGCGCGCTCGGCGATCGCCACGAACTCGGGCGCCACGTCGTGCAGCCGGCGCCCGCTGGTCTGACCTTCCACCAGTTCGAGCAGGATCCGCGCCTGGCGGTTCACCGCCGAGATCCGGCCGTCGGAGTCCAGGCCGATCACGCCGGCCGACACCTCGGCCAGCACGGTCTCGATGAACTGCCGCCGCTCCTCGGCCTCGTCGCCGGCGCGTTTCAGCGCGGCTTGCTGAGCCTGAAGATCATGCGTCATGCTGTTGAAAGCACGTGACAACACCGCCAGTTCCTCCGGGTCCTTGGAGGTGTCGACCCGCGCGTCGAGATCGCCGCCCGCGACGCGTCCGGCCGCCTGCACCAGCCGGCCCACCGGCGCGGAAATGGCGCTGGCGGCGCCCATGCCCAGCCACACGGCCCCGACCAGCACAAGCATGGCGGTCTCGATGTAGGAAAGCGCGAAAACCCGTTGAATCCGCGCGCGACTTTCCGCCGCTTCTCGATAGGCGGTGACGGCCCGGTCGGCCTCGTGCAACTGGGTGACGATGCCCGCCTGCACCGGCCGGGTCACGTAGAGATAGGCGTCCGGATAGGCCGACAGCTTGAACAGCGCCCGGGTCAGGTTCGGCGAGACGGAGATCACGCCCTCGTCCGCCGCCGCGAAGCTCGACGGCGGCGGGGTCTGGAACGCCGCGGCGTCGACCGCCTCGGCCCGGGCCAGGATCCGCCCCTCGCGGTCGATCAGATAGGCCGCCGGAAAGGCGTGGTACGAGGCCTGATAGGCCAGGAAGTGGCTGAAGGTGACCGGGCTGACCTGCAGCGCAGGGGCCGCGCGGTTGAGGTCCGCGGCCATCAGCGAAACGTGGTCGTCCACGAACCGGGTCTGGTCGTCGACATAGGACCGCATCACCGTGGCCGAGTTCTCGACCACGGTCTGGACCCGCTCGGAGAACCAGTTCTCCACGCCGCGATTGACCAGCACCGTATAGAACAGCGCCACGACCATGGCCGGCGCCACCGCGGCCAGGGCGAACAGGGCCACGAAGCGCACGTGCAGACGCGCCGCCGGATCGGTCGAGCGCGCCCGCAGCATCGTCGTGACCCGGAAGCCGACCTGGGCCGCCAGGGCCAGGATCAGCACCAGGTTCAGCGCCAGGATCGCCAGGATGTTCTTGGACGCCGGGGCCAGCGGCCCGGTCTCGGGCGGCGAGGCCGCCAGCAGGATGGCGACCGCGGTGAGCACCGCCGCCAGGGCGTAGCCGCCGCCGAGCACATAGCGTGATTGCAGCGCCCGCCAGAACCGCGCGGCGGGCGTCGCGTGAGTTCCGCCATCGTGACTCAAGAACGCCATTGCCAGGCGAACCTAATGGCCTGTGCCCCAAATTCAACAGTGATGTTGCGCCCAGGCTTCACATTAGCGCGGGGATGACAGCGCCCGTGCGATGCGCTATCGGTGCGCCCGATGATCCTCGCCACCAGCCAATATTCGTTTTGGTATTTTGGCTATTCCGATGCCGCTGGCGGAGGAAGGGGATCGCGCGACAGCAAGCTGTCATAGGACGCAAGACCCACCCAGCCGCCAGCACCTGGCGGCTTTTCTTTTGCGCCGCCGGACCCTGCAACACCCCGGAGCGCACCAGTGACCACCGACGACCTTCGTATCATCGACATCAAGCCCCTCGCCTCGCCGGCGCAGGTGATGGGCGACCTTCCCACGAGCGACGACGTCAGCGCGCTTGTGTCGGATTCCCGACGTAAGATTCACCAGATCCTGCACGGCGAGGACGACCGCCTGGTGGTGGTGATCGGCCCCTGCTCGATCCACGACCCCGTCGCGGCGATGGACTATGCGCGGCGACTGGCCGAGCAGCGCACGCGCTTCGCCGATCGGCTGGAGATCGTCATGCGGGTCTATTTCGAAAAGCCGCGGACCACGGTCGGCTGGAAGGGCCTGATCAACGACCCGCACCTGGACGGCACCTTCCGCATCGACGAGGGCCTGCCGCTGGCGCGCAAGCTGCTGCTGGAGGTCAACGCGCTGGGCCTGCCGGCGGCGGTCGAGTTCCTGGACGTCACCACCCCGCAGTACCTGGCCGACCTCGTCGCCTGGGGCGCCATCGGCGCGCGCACCACCGAGAGCCAGATCCACCGCGAGATGGCCTCCGGCCTCTCCTGCCCGATCGGCTTCAAGAACGGCACCGACGGCAACCTGCGCATCGCCGTCGACGCGGTGAAGGCGGCCAGCCAGCCGCACCATTTCCTGGCCATCGGCAAGGACGGCCGCGCCGCCATCGCCGCCACCCGCGGCAATGACGACAGCCATGTCGTGCTGCGCGGCGGCAAGGCTCCCAACTACGACGCCGCCGGCGTCGCGGCGGCCTGCGCGGAACTGGCGGCCAGCGGCCTGCGCCAGAGCCTGATCATCGACGTCAGCCACGCCAACAGCGGCAAGAAGCCGGAGAACCAGCCCGCCGTCACCCGCGACGTGGCCGCCCAGGTCGCCGCCGGCGACCAGCGCATCGCCGGGGTGATGATCGAGAGCCACCTGGTCGCCGGCCGCCAGGACCTGGTCGAGGGCCAGCCGCTGGTCTACGGCCAGAGCATCACCGACGGCTGCATCGACTGGGACGCGTCGGTCGAACTGCTCGAGGAACTGGCCATGGCGGTCGAGGCGCGCCGCCGCGCGCGCGCCGTGGCCAGCCCGGCCGGCGAGACCGCCGGGGCCTGAGCCCTGTCGTTGGGCCTCGCCGGGGCGAGGTCCAACGCCGCTCGCCTGGAAATTCCCCCCGCCGGCGTTTGGGGACTTGGCGCGATCCTGCGGTTCGGCTCTGTTGGCGCGGCCCAGTCTTCGCATGTCCAGGACCCCAAATGGCCGATCCCCGCTCCCTTGGCTTCTGCCCCGACCGCCTTGCCAAGCTCGACCGCTTCCTCACCGAGAAGTACCTGACGGCCGGCCGCATGCCCTGCGCCCAGGTGGTGATCTCGCGGCACGGCGAGATCGTCCATGAGTTCGTCGGCGGCAAGCGCGACCTCGCACGGGACCTAGCCGCGGAGGCCGACACCGTCTTCCGCATCTATTCGATGACCAAGCCGGTCACCTCGGTCGCCTTCATGATGCTGGTCGAGGAAGGCAAGGTCGCGCTCGACGATCCGGTGCACCGCTTCATCCCCGAATGGGCGAACCTCGGCGTCTTCAGCGCCGGGATCACCGGCGGCTTCCTGACCAAGCCGGTCGCGCGGCCAATGCAGATGGTCGACCTGCTGCGCCACACCTCGGGCCTGACCTACGGCTTCCAGAACCGCACCAATGTCGACGCCGCCTATCGCAAGGCAGGCGTGGGCGAGATCGGCAGCACCATGCCGCTCGACGACATGATCGCGGCGCTAGGCGCCCTGCCGCTGGAGTTCTCTCCGGGCGAGGCCTGGAACTACTCGGTCTCCACCGACGTGCTCGGCTATCTGGTCGGCAAGATCTCGGGCGTGCCGTTCGAGCAGTTCCTGCAGGAGCGGATCTTCACCCCGCTCGGCATGACCGACACCGGGTTCCAGGTCCGCGACGGCCAGGGCGGCCGGCTGGCCGCCTGCTACAACGCCACGCCCAAGGGCGGGCTCGACCTGCAGGACGATCCGGCCACCAGCAGCTATCTGAGCGCGCCGTCCCTGGTCTCCGGCGGCGGCGGCCTGGTCTCGACCGCGGCGGACTACATGAAGTTCTGCCAGATGCTGCTGAACCGCGGCGAGTATGACGGCCATCGCCTGATCGCGCCCAAGACCCTCGACCTGATGACGGTCAACCACCTGCCGGACGGCAAGGACCTGACCCAGCTATCGCGCTCGCTGTTCTCGGAGGCGACCAACGCCGGGGTGGGCTTTGGCCTGGGCTTCGCGGTCGTCCAGGATGCGCCGCGGACGCTGGTCCCCTGCAGCGACGGCGAGTTCTACTGGGGCGGGGCGGCCAGCACCGCCTTCTGGGTCGATCCGGCGGAGGACCTGGCGGTCGTGTTCATGACCCAGGTCCTCCCCTCGTCGGCCTATCCGATCCGCCGGGAGCTGCGCACCCTCGTCTACTCGGCGCTCATCGAACCCGAGACCTAGACCCTTTCCGGTTCAGCGGAAGATACGCTAGCGGCGGCCGCGGGCCATTTCGACGCCCAGGTCCTGGATCTTCTTGCGCAGCGTATTGCGGTTGAGGCCCAGGATCTCGGCGGCGCGGACCTGGTTGCCGCGCGTGGCGGCCAGGGTGAGCTGGATCAGCGGCCGCTCGACCTCCTCCAGCACGCGGTCATAGAGGCCGGCCGGCGGCACGCCGTCGGGCTGCTCGGCGAAGTAGCCGCCCAGGTGGCGCTCGACCAGGGTCGCCAGGGTGACCGGCCCCTCGTGGCCCGGAATGGCCGGCTGCTGGTCGGCCAGTTCGCGCTCGACGATCCGCGCGGTGATCAGTTCCTCGGCATAGAGGGCGCAGATGCGGCGGATCAGGTTTTCGAGTTCGCGGACATTGCCCGGCCAGCCGTGCAGCTTCAGGCGTTCCAGCGCGCTGGAGTCGATGGTCTTGGCCGGCAGGCCCTCGCGGTTGGCGCGCAGCAGGAAGGCGCGGGCCAGGTCGGGAATGTCCTCGGTCCGGTCGCGCAGCGGCGGCAGGCGCAGCGGCGCGACGTTCAGGCGGAAGAACAGGTCCTCGCGGAACAGCCCCTGCTGGATCAGGGCCCGCAGGTCGCGATTGGTCGCCGCGATGATGCGCACGTTCGGCGGGCGGCCGGTCTTGGGGTTCACCGATTGCTCGGAGCCGTCGATCACCCGCAGCAGCCGGGTCTGGGCGTCCAGCGGCATGTCGCCGATCTCGTCGAGGAACAGCGTGCCGCCATCGGCCTCGACCAGCTTGCCATAGTCGCCGTCGTCGCGGCCGAACAACTCGGCCTCGACCCGCTCGCGCGGCACCGCGGCCAGGTTGATGACCACGAACTTGCCGTCCTTGCGCCGCCCCATGTCGTGCAGGGCGCGGGCCACCAGTTCCTTGCCGGTGCCGCTCTCGCCGAGGATCAGCACCGTCAGGTCGGCGCCGACCAGGCGCGCGATGGTGCGATAGACGTCCTGCATGGGCCCCGAGCGGCCGATCAGCGGCAGCCGCTCGTCGCGGACCGCGCGGGCCTGGGCCTTGGAGGCCTCGGTGTCGGCCGGCCGCGACAGGGCCCGGCGCGCAGCCGAGGTCATGTCGTCCAGGTCGAAGGGCTTGGAGACGTAGTCGAAGGCGCCGGCGTCGGCGGCGTTCACCGCCGTCAGCAGGGTGTTCTGGGCGCTCATCACGATCACCGGCAGCCGGGGGCGTTCCTTGCGGATGCGCGGCAGCACGTCGAACACGTTCTCGTCGGGCATCACCACGTCGGTGACGACCAGATCCCCCTCGCCGTCCGAGACCCACTTCAGCAGGGTGGTGGCGTTGCCGGTCGCCCGGACCTGATAACCCAGCCGCGTGAAGGCCTGGCTCAACACCAGCCGGATTGACGCGTCATCATCGGCGATCAGGATCTTCTTGCTGGCGTTCGTTATCGCATTCATGCCGGCTTATCCTCTTCAGACGCGATCGGCAGGAGCACACGGAAGGTCGTGCGCCCCGGCTCGGACTCAAAATCGATCAGGCCGCCGTGCCCGGCGACCAACTTGGCGACCAGGGCCAGGCCAAGGCCCGCGCCATGGGTCTTGGTGCTCACGAACGGCTGGAACAGGCTTTCGCGCAGGTGCGCCGGCACGCCCGGGCCGTTGTCCTGCACGCGGACCTCCAGCGGCGCGCCGCGCAGGATGTGCCCCTTGGCGGCGCGCACCTTCACGCCGTGGCGATAGGCCGTGTGGACGGTGATCGCGCCGCGCCCGTCGCCACGCCCGTGGGCGGCCTCGGCGGCGTTCTTCACGAGATTGAGGAAGATCTGGATGAGCTGGTCCTCATCGCCATAGGCCGGCGGCAGCGAGGGATCGTAGTCGTCGGTGAGAGTCAGGCCGTCGGCCACGCCGTTGGCCGCCAGCGCCTTCACCCGGTCCAGGACCTGATGGATGTTGATCGGCTTGCAGTCGGGCAAGGCGTCGTCCGAGAACGCCTCCATGCGGTCGACCAGCCGCCGGACGCGGTCGGTCTCGTCGACGATCAACTGGGCCAGGGGCGCGTCCTCGGCCTTGGCGCCGGTCTTCAGCAGTTGCGCCGCGCCACGGATGCCGGCCAGCGGGTTCTTGATCTCGTGGGCCAGCATGTGGCCCAGGCCGACGATGGTCCGCAGGCCCGCCTGCTCGGCGCCGGTGCGCTCGCCGCCCAGGGCTCCGCCCTTCACATGCAGGGTCAGCAGCACCGAACCATCGGCCAGCGGCGCAGCGGCGCCGTCGGCCTCGAACGAGGGATGCCCGAAGAGGCTGATCTCGACCCCACGCTCGCGGACCCGAACCCCCTCCTCCAGCGCCCGGTCCAGCAGCGAGACCAGCGCCGAGCCGGGCGGCAGGGCGGCGCCGAAGCGACCGCGGGTCAACAGGCTCAGGCCCTGGCCGAACAGCGCCTCGGCCGCCTCGTTGACAGCGACCAGCGCCCCGTCGCGACTGACCACGAGGGCCGGTTCCGGAGACACGTCGAAAGCGCTGGCCTTCAGGACGTCGAGGTCCAGGCCGGGGGGCGCCGCTCGGGTCTGGTTTGTCATGCGGCAAGTCTCGGTTGGGGGTCACGCCACAGAGCGGTCAGGCCGGTTTCGACCTCCGCCGGATCGTCGAGGCGGCAGAGCGTCGAGCGCGCCGCCCGTCGCGCCTCGGCCGACGACGGCCAGGGCGCGTTTTCGATGTAGGAGGCCAGGTGCTTGCGGAAGATGCGCAGGCCCAGCCGGTCGCCATAGAAGTTCAGGCTGTCACGGAAGTGTTCGAGGGCGATGGCCAGGCGCTCTTCGGCCTGCGGCTCCTTGAAGCTGCGCCCCGCCAGTTCGGCTTCGACCTGCGCCGCGACCCAGGGGCGGCCATAGACGCCGCGACCGACCATGACGCCGTCGGCGCCGGAGGCGGCCAGCGCCTGCCTGGCGCTCTCGCCGTCCGTGATGTCGCCGTTGACGATCACCGGGATGGAGACCGCCTCGGTGACCGGACGCACCGCGCTCCAGTCGGCGCTGTCCTTGTAGAACTGGCAGCGGGTCCGGCCATGGATCGTCACCGCCTTCACGCCGCGGGCCTGCGCCCGGGCGGCGATGTCGGGGGCGTTCCGGGACGAGGCGTCCCAGCCCAGGCGCATCTTCACCGTCACCGGCACGTCGACGGCGTCGACCGCCGCGGCGATCAGCGACTCGGCCAGGTCCGGTTCGCGCATCAGGGCCGAGCCCGACAGCACCCCGGTCACTTCCTTGGCCGGGCAGCCGAAGTTCAGGTCGATGATCTGGGCCCCCGCCTGGGCCGCCAGCCGCGCGCCCTGCGCGATGTGCGCCGGGTCGCGGCCGACCAGTTGCACGACCATCAGCGGCAGGCCCTCGCCCACCGCCGCGCGCCGGACGACGTCCGGGCGGCCTTTCGAAAATTCGGCGCAGGCGACCATCTCGGTCGCCACGTATGCGGCGCCCAGCTTGCTGGCGGCCTTGCGGAACGGCAGGTCGGACACGCCGGTCATGGGCGCGATCCAAGCGCGTCCACCGACTTCCACGTCCCCGATCCTGAGCGTATTGCTCATTTTGTAATCACCCCTACCGCCTCAGTTTTAGGCAAATTGTGCACCGCCGTAAAGCCTAGACAGGGCCGGTAACCTCCCTAAACAAGCCGGATGGTTTTCTCAGCCGTCATCGTCGCCGCAGGCTCCAGCACCAGGGCCGGTCCAGGAGCGCCCAAACCCTGGCGCAGCCTGGGGGGACGCCCGATCCTGCTGTGGTCGATCGAGGCCTTCGCCGCCGCCGGGGCGCGGCAGATTGTCGTCGTCGTCGCCGACGGCTGGGTGGATGAGGCGGCCGATCTGCTGCGTCCGTTCGATAGCGTCTCCGTGGTCCGCGGCGGCTCGACCCGCGCCGACTCCGTCCAGGCCGGCCTCAAGGCGCTCACGGGCGCGGCCGACGCGCCGGTCCTGGTCCACGACGCCGCCCGCCCGCTTCTGACCCGTGACCACGTCGAGACGCTGCTGGCCGCGCTGGCGGCGGCGGACGGCGCCGTGCCGGCCCTGCCGATGGCCGACACGCTCAAGCGCGGCGCCGATGGCGTGATCTCGGAAACGGCGCCGCGTGACGGCCTATGGCGCGCCCAGACGCCCCAGGCGTTCCGGCTGGCGACCCTGCTCGACGCCTACGCAGCCTGGCCCGCCGACGCCGAGCCCACCGATGACGCCGCGGTGGTCGAGAAGGCGGGCGGCCGGGTGGTGATGACGCCTGGCGACCCGCGGCTGATGAAACTGACCTATCCGGAGGACTTCGCCATGGCCGAGCAACTGGCGGGCGGCGCGCGCATCACCCGCATCGGCCAGGGAATCGACGCCCATCGCTGGGGGCCCGGCGACGCCGTCTGGCTCTGCGGCGTGCGCATCGACCATGACCAGACCCTGATCGGCCACTCCGACGCCGACGCGGGGCTGCACGCCCTGACCGACGCGATCCTGGGCGCGATCGGCGAAGGCGACATCGGCGAACACTTCCCGCCCTCCGATCCGCAATGGAAGGGCGCAGCGTCCGACAGGTTCCTTCAGCACGCGGTCGACATCCTTGCCGGCAAGGGCGGCCGGATCATCAACGCCGACGTCACCCTGGTCTGCGAGCGGCCCAAGATCCGCCCCCACCGCGGCGCCATGCGCCAGCGCCTGGCCGAACTGCTCGGCGTGCCGATCGACCGCGTCAGCGTGAAGGCGACCACCACCGAGGGCATGGGCTTCACCGGCCGGCAGGAGGGCCTGCTGGCCCAGGCGATCGTCTCGGTGGAGACCCCCGCCTAAAGATCTAGGGCAGCCAGGGCCACTTCATCTTCATCTCGGCGTACATCGCCCCGGGAAGGTTCGTGTAGTCGTCGGTCCAGGGCCGCGTGACCGTCGGATCGGTCTGCGACCAACGCCCGTCGGCCTCGTAGGGCGCCAGCGCCGCCAGGCTGCGCGTCACGATCAGCGCGTCCTCGGCCGACTCCCACAGGGGCGGACTGTCCTTGGCGGGGCTATGACGCTGGATCAGCGCAAAGCCCCCGGCCGCCTCCGCTACGGCCATCGCCGGGCTGCGCAGTTCCAGGTTGCGGTTGGACAGGTGGACGATGAGCACGCCGTCCGGCTTCAGCTTGGAGAGATAGCCCTTCATCGCCTCCACCGTCAGCAGGTGCGCCGGCACCGCATCGGACGAGAACGCATCGATCAACAGGATGTCGAACGCCCCCGCCGGCTGCTTGGCCAGGGTCAGCCGGGCGTCGCCGAGCACGTAGTCGATCTTCCCGCGCGCACAGGTGGTCGTGTAGCTGAAGTGCTTGGGATCGGTGGCGAGCCGGATCACCAGCGGATCGATCTCGAAGAAGGTCAGGCGGTCGCCCGGCCGGGTGTAGGCCGCCACCGCGCCGGTCCCCAGGCCCACCGCCCCCACGGTCAACGGCCGCGCGGCCTGGACCTCATGGGTGAACACCTGGCCGATCGGCGTTTCCGGCGCGTAGTAGACCAGCGGGCGGCACATGTACTTGGGGTTCTGGGCCTGGGCGCCGTGCAGCGTGGTGCCGTGCGACAGCATCCGAAGCTGGCCCTCCATGCGCGGGGCCGGCATTTCCGACTGGCGCAGGACTCCGAAGAAGCTGCGCCAGCTCTGGCGGACATCGACCCGATCGCCGATCGCCTCGGCCGAGATCGACAGCACGACCACCGCGCCGAAGAACACGATCATCCGTCGCCGGATGAGGAAGGCGCAGACCGTGGACACGCCCAGCAGGCCGAAGACCACGGCCTTGAGCTCGGCGTCCATGCCCATCCTGAGGGCGACGACCGGCGCGATGGCGGCCGCCGCCGCGCCGATCACCAGCGTCGCCCACCGCCAGGGCTCGATCGGCCCCAGGCCGGGCCGGGCCAGGCAGGCGAGCGCCAGGACCAACGGATATTCCCAGACGTTGTTGAAGAGCACCGGCGCCAGGAAGGCGTTGAACGCTCCGCCGACCACGCCGCCAAACGACATCCAGAGGTAAAACTCGGTCAGGTGAGCCGGGTCGGGCCGGCGCGCGACCAATGCCTGGTGGCACATCAGGGCGGTGAGGAAGAACGCGGTCAGATGCACGAACATCTGCAGCGGGAAATTCATCGACTTGAACGGCAACATCGCCGCGCACGCCACCACCGCCGCAGCCTGCAGCAGCAGGGTCGTTTCCTGGGAAATGATCGGCTTGCTGGAAAACGCGATGATGAAGGTGGCCAGATAGAGGGCCAGCGGGATCACCCACAGGAACGGGGCGGAGGCGACGTCGGTGGTGATGTGGGTGGTGACGCCCAGCATCAGGCTCGACGGGATCGCCGCCAGTCCGACCCAGATCGCCCGCTGAGGCCAGGTCGGCGCAGGAGCCAGGCCGGCCGCAGGCGCCGTGATCGCGGCCGCGCGAGCGCGCGACACGAAGAGCGCCAGCGTCGCCATCAGCATGACGAAGGCCACGTAGCCGGCGCTCCAGCCCACTGTCTGCCCTCGCAGGGTGGCGAGGGGCTCGACGAGCGCCGGGTAGGCCAGCAGGGCCAGCAGGCTCCCCAGGTTCGAGGCTGCGTAGAGGACGTAGGGCTCGGCGCCAGTCTCGGCATGTACGGTCCTGGCGTGCCAGGCCTGCACCAGCGGCGCGGTCGCCGAGAGGATCGCGAAGGGCGCGCCGATCGAAACCGCCAGGACGCCGAGCAGCCAGAGCGACGGGTAGACGGACGACGGCTCTCCCAGCAGCTCGGTGACCCGAAGCGGCAGCGCCAGCGCCGCCGCCAGCAGGGCCGCGACGTGGACCAGGGCCTGGATGCGGACCGAGCGCACCTTCTGCAGCAGGTGGGCGTAGCCGTAGCCGACCAGCAGCGCGGTCTGGAAGAACGCGATCGACGTGTTCCACACCGACGAACTGCCGCCGAGCAGCGGCAGGACCAGCTTGGCCACCATCGGCTGGACCATGAACACCAGCCCCGCGCTGGCGAAGGTCGTCACCGCGAAAAGGGCCGGCGAGACGGAAGCTGCGGGCCGTTCGGCCTGATCGAGTGCGGTCATGGGTTCGAATCGGCTTGTGTGGCGGGCGCGGCCGATGTTGTGGTCTGCCTTCGTCATTGCCTAGAGGCCGCTGGAGTCGCCGCATGTTTTCCCTGGAGATCGAAACCCTGGCGCGACTGCTGATCGACGAGGCGCGCGAGCGCTCGCTGCGGATCGTGACGGCGGAAAGCTGCACCGGGGGGCTGGTGGCGGGCGCGATCTGCTCGATCCCCGGCGCCTCGGACGTCTTCGAACGCGGCTTCGTGGTCTATACGAACAGAGCCAAGCAGGAGCTTCTGGGCGTGCCCGGCGACCTCATCGCCGATCTAGGCGCCGTTTCGGAGCCCGTTGCGCGGATGATGGCCGAGGGCGCGCTGGAAGCCTCGAACGCCCATGTCGCGGTCGCCATCACCGGCGTCGCCGGGCCGGGCGGGGGAACCGCGATGAAGCCCGTCGGCACGGTGCACATCGCCACGGCCCGCTCGAACCAGGCGCTGATGCATCGCGCCGAGTTGTTCGACGGCGTCACGCGCGCGGAAATCCAGGAACAGGCGGTGCAGGCCGCCCTGCAGGCCCTGCGCGACCGGATGACCTAGGCCGGGTAGAGCGTCTTCGCCCGCCCCTCGAAGCACGAGATCAGCTTGTCGACGGCGTGGTGGAAGTTCGCCGCGAGCATCCCCGACAGCAGCCGCGACTTGAATTCGAAGTCGATGTCGAACTCGATCTTCGCGCCGCCCGGCGTCTCGACGAACCGCCAGCGGTTGACCAGGTGCTTGAACGGCCCCGACAGCAGTTGCACGTCGATCTGCCGCTCCTGGGCGTCGCGCCGCACGCGGGTCGCGAACTTCTCCTTCAGGAACGAGAAGCCCACCGCCACCTGGGCGTCCACCAGGGTGACGCCCTCCCCTTCCGCGCGGGCGTTCCAGGTCCGCATGGACTGAATCCACGGCACGAAGTCGGGATAGGCGTCGACGTCGCCGACCAGCTTGAACAGTTGGTCGGGGCTGTAGGGCAGCACCTTTTCGATGTGGTAGCGCGGCAAGCGGTTAGGCCGCCGCGTCCTTGGCGAGCCGCGCCGCCTTGAGCCGTGCGAAATCCTCGCCGGCATGGTGCGACGAGCGGGTCAGCGGGCTGGCCGAGACCATCAGGAAGCCCTTGGCGCGGGCGATTTCCTCGTAGGCCTTGAACTCCTCGGGCGTGACGAATCGGTCGATGGCGGCATGCTTGCGGGTCGGCTGCAGGTACTGGCCGATGGTCAGGAAGTCGACGCCGGCCGAGCGCATGTCGTCCATCACCTGCATGACCTCCTCCTTGGCCTCGCCGAGCCCGACCATCAGGCCGGACTTGGTGAACTGGTTGGGGTCGCGTTCCTTCACCCGCTCGAGCAGGCGCAGCGAGTGGTAGTAGCGCGCGCCGGGGCGGATCGAGAGATAGAGCCGCGGCACGGTTTCCAGGTTGTGATTGAAGACGTCCGGCTTGGAATCGATCACGATCTCGGCCGCCGCCGCGGGCTTGCGCAGGAAGTCCGGCGTCAGAATTTCGATGGTCGTGCCCGGCGCGGTCGCCCGGATGGCGTGGACCACCGCGGCGAAGTGGGCGCTGCCGCCGTCTGCCAGGTCGTCGCGGTCCACCGAGGTGATGACCACGTGCTTGAGGCCCATCTTCAGGACCGCATCGGCCACCCGCGCCGGTTCGGTCGGGTCGAGCGCCAGCGGCTTGCCGGTGCTGACGTTGCAGAAGGCGCAGGCCCGCGTGCAGATCTCGCCCATGATCATCATGGTCGCGTGGCTCTGGGTCCAGCACTCGCCGATGTTCGGGCAGGCGGCCTCTTCGCAGACCGTGGTGAGCCCATGCTCCTTCACGATCGAGCGCGTCGCATTGTAGCCGGGCGAGCCCGGAGCCCGCACGCGCAGCCACTCGGGTTTGCGCAGAACGGGCGTATCGGGACGCGACTGCTTTTCGGGATGCCGGGGCCGCTGCCCCCCGATGGTGTCGATGACGGTCGCCATAAGGCCTAGATCGGCTTTCTCTCCCTCAGGATCAAGGCGTGATTGAGCGGCCCGGCGACGCATGGTCAAACTCGGCCATGGTTCGCGCCTGCCTGCTCGCCGCTCTGGTTCTCTCGCTCGCGGCCTGCGGGCGCGACGGCGGGCGCGAACCCTTCGCCGAGAGCCGCACCCCGGCCGCCCTGGCGCCGCGCTTCTACCCGCCCGAAGGCTGGGCCTGGGGCTATATCGGCGTCGGCGATAAACCCGTGCAGCGCTATGGCGTGGCCAGCACGCGGCGAGTCCCCACGGCGATCGTCGTCATCGTGCCGGGCTATGGCGAGACCGCCGAGATGTGGTTCGAGACCGCCTCCGACCTGATCGACCGCGGCGCCACGGTCTGGATCCTCGACCGCGCCGGTCAGGGCGGCTCGGGGCGCTACGTGCTGCCGCGCGACCTGGGCTTCACGCCGACCTTCGATCCGGACGCCGCCGCCTTGCGCGAACTGGTCAGGGTCGTGATCCGGCCCTCCCCCGACGCGCCGCTGGTCGTGCTCAGCCATGACGACGGCGTGGTCGTCGCGCTGGGCGCGGTTCGCTCGGGCCTCAAGGTCGACGGCGTCGTCGCCAGCTCGCCCCGCCTGGCCGAGCCGCCGGCGAGGCGCCTGCTGGGCCCGGTCCGCCGGGCCGACACGCCGCCGGCGGGCTGGAAGCCGTGGAGCCGCGAGACCGCCGACGACCTTGGCGCGCGCCGCACTCACGACGCCTGGCGCGGCCAGGTCGGACAGGCCTGGATGACCGCGAACCCCGATCTGCGGCTGGCCGGCCCCAGCCTCGGCTGGACCAAGGCGTTCGAGGCGGCCAGCCGGCTGCTGGAGACGGGCGCGCCGCAGGTTCGAACGCCGGTGCTGATGATCAACCCCACAGGGCGGGCGGCGGGCCTGTGTCCGCGGCTGCCGACCTGCCAGGCGACCGCGCTGCCGGGCGCCGGCAGCGCGTTGCACCTGGAAGCCGACCCATGGCGCGCGCCATGGCTGGCGACGCTAGAGAGGTTCGTCGCCGAACGGGCCGCCGGGCGCGCGCCCGCGGCGATTTCGGCTGTCGAGGCAAGACCTTAGGGCGTCCGCCGCACTTGACGCGGCAGCCGAAGCTCACGACCTGTTACATATCTTTTCAAGCTCAGGCGTCGGCTATAGGCTCGCGCCCAATAATAATCGGCGAGACGTTCGGGGAGGTTTTCGCCTTTGTCGCGTTCTTTTGATCCGCGTTCGTGCGAGCGCTCACTGTTCGATGCGCTTGTCGACGCCCGCGCCACCTATGGCGCCAAGAAGCCGATCCTGGAGGACCAGGAGCGCAAGCCTCTCAGCTATACCGACCTGATCCGCGCGGCCTTCGCGCTGGGCCGCAAGATCTCGGCCATGACCGTTCAGGGCGAGCGGGTCGGCGTCATGCTGCCGGCCAGCGCCGGCGCCGTGGTGACCTTCTTCGCGCTGCACGCGTTCGGCCGCACGCCGGCCATGCTGAATTTCACCGCCGGCATCCGGAACCTGAAGGCCGCCTGCGAACTGGCCGGGGTGAAGCGCGTGCTGACCTCGCACCGCTTCATCGAGCAGGGCAAGCTGCACGACCTGATCGACGCGCTCGAGCCGCTGGCGGCGATCACCTACCTGGAGGACGTGCGCGAGCAGGTCGGCCTGGCCGACAAGCTGTTCGCCGCCGCCGCGGCGACCTTCCCCAAGCGCTTCAGGACCGAGACCAAGCCGTCCGACCCGGGGGTGATCCTGTTCACCTCGGGCAGCTTCGGCGCGCCGCGCGGGGTCGTGCTCAGCCAGTCGAACCTGATCGCCAATGTCGAGCAGGTCGCCGCCCACATCCCGCTCGATCCGTCGTGGGTGATGTTCAATCCGCTGCCGACGTTCCATTGTTTCGGCCTCACCGGCGGCGTGCTGCTGCCGCTGATGAAGGGCATGAAGGCGTTCGAGTATCCCTCGCCGCTGCACGTCAAGCAGATCCCACCGCTGATCAAGGACACCGGCGCCTCGATCCTGTTTGCGACCGACACCTTCCTCAACCAGTACGCCCGCGCCGCCGAGCGCGACGAGCTCTCCGGCCTCCAGTTCATCGTCTGCGGCGCCGAGAAGGTGCGCGACGAGACCCACAACCTGATCCGCGACCGCTTCGGCGACGTGCCCGTGCTGGAGGGTTACGGCGCGACCGAGGCCTCGCCGGTGATCGCGGTCAACAAGCCGACCGACAATCGCCGCGGCACGGTCGGGGGCCTGCTGCCCGGCATCGAGGCGCGGCTGGAAAAGGTCGAGGGCATTCCGGGCGGCGGGCGGCTGTTCGTGCGCGGCCCCAACATCATGGCCGGCTACCTCACCGAAACCGGCCTCGAACCGCCGCCGGGCGGCTGGCACGACACCGGCGACGTCGTCGACATCACCGACGACGACTGGATCAAGATCCTTGGCCGGGTGAAGCGGTTCGCCAAGGTGGGCGGCGAGATGGTCTCCCTGACCGCCGCCGAGGACATCGCCACCGCGGTCTGGCCCGACAGCCGCCATGCGGTGATCGCCATGCCCGATCCGAAGAAGGGCGAACGGCTGGTGCTGGTCACCGACCGGCGCGACGCCGACTCCGCCCCGCTGGTCGCTCACGCCCAGGCGATCGGCGCGCCCGAACTGGCCGTGCCGCGCAAGATCATCCGGGTCACCGAGATTCCCGTCCTTGGCACCGGCAAGACCGACTACGTGGCGATCACGCGGATGGCCGAGGCCGACGGGCGCCGCGCCGCCTGAGCCTTCGCCCACCCGCCACTAGGCCGAGCCGGGCCATAGCATACGGCCGTCGCCTTGAACCCGCCTCCTCCGATCGTCATCCCCGGCCGCGTAGGCGTGCCGGGGATCCATATGCGCCCGAGGGTTTTCGGCGAGGCTCGGCGTCTATGGATGGCCGGGACCTGCCGGCCCGGCCATGACGAAGCATAGAGGATCTTTCGCCGTCAGATGTGCAGGACGCGCCCATAGGCGTCGAGCGCGGCCTCGTGCATGGCCTCGCTCATGGTCGGGTGCGGGAACACCGTGGCGAACACCTCGGCCTCGGTGGCTTCCAGCGTGATCGCCAGGGTGAAGCCCTGGATCATCTCGGTCACCTCGGCGCCGATCATGTGCGCGCCGATCAGGGCGCCGGTCTTGGCGTCGAAGACCGTCTTCACGAAGCCGTCGGTCTCGCCCGAGGCGATCGCCTTGCCGTTCACCTTGAACGGGAAGCGGCCGACCTTGGCCTCGATCCCCTGCTCCTTGGCCTGGGCCTCGGTCAGGCCGACCGACGCGATCTGCGGGTTCGAATAGGTGCAGCCGGGGATCGGCGAGTTCAGGTTCGTCGGCTTCAGACCGGCGATGTGCTCGATGCAGTGCACGCCCTCGTGGCTGGCCTTGTGCGCCAGCCAGGGCGGCCCCGCCACGTCGCCGATGGCGTAGAGGCCAGGCACGCCGGTCCCGCCATGGGCGTCGGTGACCACGTGGGTCTTCTCGATCTTCACGCCCAGCGCTTCGAGGCCCAGGTCCTCGACATTGCCGACGATGCCGATGGCCACGATGGCGACGTCGGCCTGCAGGGTCTCGGCCTTGCCGCCGGCCTCCAGGTCGATCGAGACGCCGGTCTTCGACTTGGAGAGCTTCTTGACGCTGGCGTCGACGCGGAACTTCAGGCCGCGCTTTTCGAACGCCTTGTGGGCGGCCTTGGAGACTTCCTCGTCCTCGACCGGAAGGATGCGCGGCAGCGCCTCGATCACGGTCACGTCCGAACCCAGGGCTCGATAGAAGCTGGCGAACTCGATGCCGATGGCGCCCGAGCCGATGACGATCAGCGACTTGGGGGCGGCCTTCGGGACCATAGCCTCGCGATAGGTCCAGACCCGCTCGCCGTCCGGCTCCATGCCGACGGCCGGCACGGTGCGCGCCCGCGCGCCGGTGGCGAGGATCACGTGCTTGGCCTGAAGGGTCCGCGAACCGCCGGCCTTCAGCGCCACCACCACCTTGGGGGCGCCCTGCCCCTTCTCGAGCTTGGCGACGCCCTCGATGACCTCGATCTTGTGCTTCTTCATCAGGAAGCCGACGCCCGAATTGAGCTGGGCGGCGACCTTGCGCGAACGCTCGATGACCTTGGCGAAGTCGAAGCTCGCCTTCTCGACCGTCAGGCCGTAGTCGGCCAGGTGGCCGAGGTTCTCGTAGGCTTCACCCGACTTGAGCAGGGCCTTGGTCGGGATGCAGCCCCAGTTCAGGCACACCCCGCCCAGCGCTTCGCGCTCGACGATGGCGGTCTTGAAGCCGAGCTGGCTGGCGCGGATGGCCGTGACATAGCCGCCCGGGCCCGAGCCGATGACGATGACGTCGAAATCCATGTGCTCTGCCTCAGACGATCATCGTGATGGGATCTTCGATCAGGGCCTTGAAGGCCTGCAGCCAACGCGCGCCGATGGCGCCGTCGACCACGCGATGATCGCAGGTCAGCGTGACGGTCATGAGGGTGGCGATCGCCAACTGGCCGTTCCTGACCACCGGCCGCTGCTCGCCCGCGCCGACTGACAGGATCGCGCCCTGCGGCTCGTTGATGATCGAGTTGAACGACTTGATCCCCATCATGCCCAGGTTGGAGATCGAGAAGGTGCCGCCCTGGAATTCCTCGGGCTTCAGCTTTCGAGTCCGCGCCCGTTCGGCCAGGTCCTTGGCCTCGGCGGCGATCTGGGCCAGGCCCTTGGTCTCGGCCTTGCGGATGATCGGCGTGATCAATCCACCATCGATGGCCACGGCCATGGCGATATCGGCGTTGTGGTGCATGGCGATGCCTTCAGGCGAATAGGAAGCGTTGGCCTCCGGCACCTGCTTCAGCGCCACGGCGGCGGCCTTGATCACCAGGTCGTTGACGCTGACCTTCACGCCCTGCTTCTCCAGCATGGCGTTGATCTTGGCGCGGCTGGCCAGCAGCCCGTCGATCTCCAGGTCGATGGTCAGCGGGAAGTGCGGCACGTCGCGGAAGCTGTCGGTCATCCGGCGGGCGACGGTCTTCTTCATGCCGTCCAGCGGAATGAGGTCGTAGCTCCCGTCCGGAATGCCCATCTGGGCCAGGGTCTGCGCCTGACGCGGGGCGCCCGCCGCGGCGGGCGTCGCTGCGCCCGCAGCCGGCCTGGCGGCCTGGGGCGTCGCGCCTTCGACGTCGCGCTTGATGATCCGGCCATGCGGGCCGGACCCCTGCACCTGGGCGAGGTCCAGGCCCTTCTGCTCGGCGATCCGCCGGGCCAGCGGCGAGGCGAAGATCCGTTCGCCCGACGCTCGCGCCGGCGCGGCGGGGGCGGGCTTCGGAGCCGACGCCGGCTCGGCCTTGGGCGTCTCTGTCTTCTGGGTTTCGGCCTTGGGCGTTTCGGCCTTCGCCTCAGCCTTGGGCGGCGGCGCGGAGGCGCCGTCCTCGCCGGACAGCCGGGCGATCGGGGTGTTCACCTTCACGCCCTCCGAGCCCTCAGGCACCAGGATGTCCTCGACGACGCCCTCGTCGACGGCTTCGACCTCCATGGTCGCCTTGTCGGTCTCGATCTCGGCGATGACGTCGCCGGACGCGACCTTGTCGCCCTTCTTCACGTGCCACTTGGCGAGCGTGCCCTCCTCCATGGTCGGGGAGAGCGCGGGCATCAGAACATCAATGGACATGGGCGGGTCTCAGACGCTGAGCGGGACGGGCGGCGATGGTTCCGGCGGTCATTTGTAGGTGACCGCCTTGACCGCCTTCACGATGTCCTCGACCGAGGGCAGCGACAGGGCTTCCAGATTGGCCGCGTAGGGCAGCGGCACATCCTTCTGGTGCACGCGGGTCGGCGGCGCATCCAGATAGTCGAAGGCGTGCTCCAGGACCCGCGCCACCACCTCGGCGCCGACGCCCATCGGGCCCCAGCCTTCTTCCGTGGTGACCAGGCGGTTGGTCTTCCTCACGCTCTCGACGATGGTCTCATGGTCCAGCGGACGCAGGGTGCGCAGGTCGATGACCTCGGCCTCGATGCCTTCCGCGGCCAGTTCCTCGGCGGCCTTCAGGGCCAGGCCGACCATCCGCGAATGGGCGGTGATGGTGACGTCCTTGCCCTCGCGGCGGACCTTGGCCTTGCCGATCGGCACGACCCAGTCGATGTCCTGCGGAACGTCGAACTCCTGGCCGTACATCATCTCGTGCTCGAGGAAGACGACCGGGTTCGGGTCGCGGATCGCAGCCTTGAGCAGGCCCTTGGCGTCGGCGGCGTCGTAAGGCGCCACGACCTTCAGCCCGGGCACCTGGGCGTACCAGGCCGAGTAGTCCTGGCTGTGCTGGGCGCCGACGCGGGCGGCTGCGCCGTTCGGACCGCGGAACACGACCGAGCATTTGATCTGGCCGCCGGACATGTAGAGCGTCTTGGCGGCGGAGTTGATGATGTGGTCGATCGCCTGCATGGCGAAGTTCCAGGTCATGAACTCGACGATCGGCTTGAGGCCCGCCATCGCCGCGCCGACGCCCAGGCCGGCGAAGCCGTGCTCGGTGATCGGGGTGTCGATGACGCGCTTGTCGCCGAACTCCTGCAGCAGGTCGCGCGAGACCTTGTAGGCGCCCTGGTACTGGGCGACTTCCTCGCCCATCAGGAAGACCTTGTCGTCCTTGCGCATCTCCTCGGCCATGGCGTCGCGCAGGGCGTCGCGGATGGTCGTCCTGACCAGCTTGGCGTCGGCGGGAAGTTCGGGGTCGCGCAGTTCGACCTTGGGGGTCACCGGCGCCGTGGCCTCGCCCTCGGGCTGCGGCTGAGCGGCTTCGGGAGCGGCCTTTTCGGGCTCGCCGGAGGACTGGGCCGGAGCCGGAGCGGCGGGCGCCCCGTCGCCGGACAGGCGGGCGATCGGCGTATTGACCTTCACCGCCTCGGTCCCTTCGGGAACCAGGATCTCCTCGATCGTCCCCTCGTCGACGGCCTCGACCTCCATGGTCGCCTTGTCGGTCTCGATCTCGGCGATGACGTCGCCCGAACGGACGGCGTCGCCCTTCTTTACGTGCCACTTGGCGAGCGTGCCTTCCTCCATGGTCGGGGAAAGCGCAGGCATAAGGACGTCGGTCACTCGGCGGCCTCCAGATAGACGTCCGTGTAGAGCTCCGAGGCTTCGGGCTCGGGCGAAGTGCGGGCGAACTCGGCGGCGTCGGCGACGATCGCCTTGACTTCGGCGTCGATGGCCTTGAGCGCGGCCTCGTCGGCCCAGCCCTTGCTGGCCAGCAGTTCCTGGGCGTGGTCGATCGGGTCGCGGGTCTTGCGGACCTCGTCGACCTCGTCGCGCGTGCGGTACTTGGCCGGATCGCTCATCGAGTGGCCGCGATAGCGGTAGGTCTTCATCTCGAGGATGTAGGGCCCATTGCCCGAGCGCGCATGGTCGGCGGCCTTCCGGGCGGCGGCCTTGACCGCCAGAACGTCCATGCCGTCGACCTCCTCGCCCGGAATGCGGAACGAGGCGCCGCGCTTGTAGAGGTGGGTTTCCGACGAGGACCGCTCGATCGAGGTGCCCATGGCGTACTGGTTGTTCTCGATCACGTAGACGACCGGCAGGTTCCAGAGCTGGGCCATGTTGAAGCTCTCATAGACCTGGCCCTGGTTGGCGGCGCCGTCGCCGAAGTAGGTGAAGGAGACCTTCTTGTTGTCGCGATAGTGGTTGGCGAGGGCCAGGCCCGTGCCGAGCGCCACCTGGGCGCCGACGATGCCGTGGCCGCCGTAGAAGTCGGCTTCGGTCGAGAACATGTGCATCGACCCGCCCTTGCCCTTGGACGAGCCGCCGGCGCGGCCGGTCAGTTCGGCCATCACCTCGCGGGGGTCCATGCCGCAGGCCAGCATGTGGCCGTGGTCGCGGTAGCCGGTGATCACCTGGTCGCCAGGCTCCTTGATCGCCTGCACGCCGACGGCAATGGCTTCCTGGCCGATGTAGAGGTGGCAGAAACCGCCGATCAGGCCCATGCCGTACAGTTGCCCGGCCCGCTCCTCGAAGCGCCGGATCAGCAACATGTCGCGGTAGTACTTGAGAAGCTCGTCCTTGGTCACAGGGCTTCCGGCGACGCCATCCGCGCTGGCGTCACTATTCTTCCGCTTAGCTGCGGAGCCTGTTTGCCCACGCGCCATCTGTCTCTCCCGCAGGAATGATTTCGCACGGTTAAATTCCGCGCTTTTCGGGTCGTTAATGAACGAACGAATCCGCCCTAGGGCTTCACGCGGACCACATAGTCGTTCGGGTGGCCGAAACCTAGCAGGGAACGGGCACGTTCTTCCAGTAGGTCAGCAGACAGGCTCGAATCGCGCAGAAGCCTGGCGCGGGCCTCGAGGTCCTGCCTCTGGGCGCGCAGCTCGGATAGTTCCTTGGACTTGGCGGCCAGCGCCGCATCCCTTTGCGTGGACGACAGAAGGCCACGCTCGCCCGCGAAGGCGTGGTACCCGAAATAGCAGATCAGGAGCAGGAGCGCCGCGGTCGGCAGATATGAGCGGAAGCGCGCGAACACGGTCGAATTCAAGACTCCTGATCAGCGACATCTCACGCAAACGTGCTTAATTTCCGGTTACAAACACCGGATGGGCGGGCCGGATGCGAAAAATCCTGCCCGCCGCCGATCGCGTGGTCCTAGAGGCGCTTGAGCGCCTTGGCGCCGAGATAGATCGCCTGGTCGCCCAGTTCTTCTTCGATGCGCAGGAGCTGGTTGTACTTGGCGGTGCGGTCCGAACGGGCCAGCGAGCCGGTCTTGATCTGACCGCAGTTCATGGCGACGGCCAGGTCGGCGATGGTCGAGTCCTCGGTCTCGCCCGAGCGGTGCGACATCACCGAGGTGTAGGCCGCGCGGTGCGCCATATCGACGGCGTCCATGGTCTCCGACAGCGTGCCGATCTGGTTGACCTTGACCAGGATCGAGTTGGCCAGGCCCTTCTCGATTCCCATGGCCAGGCGGGCCGGATTGGTCACGAACAGGTCGTCGCCGACCAGTTGCACCTTGCCGCCCAGGGTCTCGGTCAGCAGCTTCCAGCCCTCCAGATCGTCCTCGGCGGCGCCGTCCTCGATGCTGACGATCGGGAAGTCTTTGACCAGGCCTTCCAGGTACTTGACCATGCCGGCCGGATCGAGGGTCTTGCCCTCGCCTTCCAGCACGTACTTGCCGCCCTTGAAGAACTCCGTCGAGGCGACGTCGAGGCCCAACTGGAAGTCCTCGCCCGCCTTGTAGCCGGCCGCCTCGCCCGCCTTGACGATGAAGGCCAGGGCCTCTTCGGCCGAGCCGATGTTGGGGGCGAAGCCGCCCTCGTCGCCGACATTGGTGTTGTGGCCGGCGTCCTTCAGGGCCTTCTTCAGGCCATGGAAGATCTCGGCGCCCATGCGCAGGCCTTCGGCGAAGGTCGGGGCGCCGGTGGGCAGGATCATGAATTCCTGGATGTCGATCGGGTTGTCGGCGTGGGCGCCGCCGTTGATGATGTTCATCATCGGGACCGGCAGGACGCGGGCCGAAACGCCGCCGACATACTTGTAGAGCGGCAGGCCGGCGCTGATCGCCGCGGCCTTGGCGGCCGCCAGGCTGACGCCGAGGATGGCGTTGGCGCCCAGGCGGGCCTTGTTGGGCGTGCCGTCCAGCTCGATCAGGCGCTGGTCCAGCCGGCGCTGGTCCTCGGCGTCGAAGCCCGACAGCGCGTCATAGATCTCGCCGTTGACGGCTTCCACCGCCTGCAGGACGCCCTTGCCGCCATAGCGGCTCTTGTCCCCGTCCCGCTTCTCCACGGCCTCGTGCGCGCCCGTGGAGGCGCCCGACGGCACCGCCGCGCGACCCAGGGAGCCGTCTTCCAGGACGACATCGACCTCGACCGTCGGATTGCCCCGGCTATCCAGGATTTCACGGGCTGTGATGTCGATGATTTCGGTCATGGGAGCTCCAGGTCTTGGGCGGGAAAGGCGCGGACCGTTTAGCCACCTTCGCCCGTGTGGGCAAATCGCCAGCCGGCCGGTCCCATGCAAAAGCCCCCGCCCGGCATCCCGGACGGGGGCTTTCGAAAACTCGCCGGCGCGCGAGGGCCGGAACGTCGGAGGCTTAGTCGGCCTTCGGCGTGATGACCTGGCGGCCCTTGTACATGCCGGTCTTCAGGTCGACGTGGTGCGGGCGCTTCAGTTCGCCGGTTTCCTTGTCTTCGACATAGGAGTTGGCGCCCAGCGCGTGGTGCGAGCGTCGCATGTTGCGCCGCGAGGGGGATACTTTTCGCTTCGGAACGGCCATCGGAAAATCTCGCAGGCGTAGAAAATGGAGAAGGCGGCCGAACGAGCGGCCGCCGACGTGAGCGCGGGTGTATGCCGGAAAACGTCCGCGGTTTCAACCACCCTTGTGAATCCCGTGTGAAACCCTTGCCTGCAAGGCTTTCGGCGCGATCTGCGCCCAGGCCATGCGCATCAGGCCGGCCAGATCGGCCTCTTCGATTCGCTCGAACCACACGAAGGTCGAGCCGTTCCTGCCCCAATAGCCCGGAACCGGCTCGATCACGCCTGGCCGTCCCGCGCTGAGATTGCGCTGGTCCTCCGGATCGAGCTTGAGCATCGCCCGCGGCCGGTCCTGGTGGATCGTGCAGAAGATCTTCTTGCCGACGCGGAACGACGGCATGCCGTGATGATCGGCCTCGTAGGCCTCCGGCTGGGCCAGGGCGATGCGGCGGACGTCGTCGCGGGTGAGCATGAGGAGAGTAGAACTCACCAGCCAGCCTTCAAGATCCTCCCCCCTTGGGGGAGGTGGATCGGTGCGTAGCGCCGAGGCGGCTGACAGCTCCCCCAGAGGGGCAGCATGGCGGCGCCCTAGACCAGCCGGCTGCGCTCCTTGGCGGCGCCGATGAAGCCGGTGAACAGCGGGTGGGGATCGAACGGCCGGCTCTTCAGTTCCGGGTGGAACTGGACGCCGACGAACCACGGGTGGTCGTTGCGCTCGCAGATCTCCGGCAGCACGCCGTCGGGCGAGAGGCCCGAGAACGACAGGCCGGTGTTCTCGATGGCGTCGCGATAGGCGATGTTGACCTCGTAGCGGTGCCGGTGGCGCTCGCTGATGGTCGAGCCGCCATAGATGCCCTCGACCTTGGAGCCGGGCGTCAGGACCGCCTCATAGGCGCCCAGGCGCATGGTGCCGCCCAGGTCGTCGCCTTCCTTGCGCATCTCACGCTCGTTGCCGCGCACCCACTCGGTCATCAGGCCGACGATCGGCTCGGACGTCGGGCCGAACTCGGTCGACGAGGCCTGCTTGATGCCGGCCAGGTTCCGGGCCGCCTCGATCATGGCCATCTGCATGCCGAAGCAGATGCCGAAGTAAGGGATCTCGTGCTCGCGGGCGAACCGCACGGCGCGGATCATGCCTTCCGAGCCGCGCTCGCCGAAGGCGCCGGGCACCAGCACCCCATGAACGCCGGTCAGGCGCTCGGAGATGAGCCCCTCCTCGCGCTCGAAGGCCTCGCCCTCGATCCAGTCGAACTTGACCCGGACATTGTTGGCGACGCCGCCGTGCACCAGGGCTTCGACCAGCGACTTATAGGCGTCGGTCAGGCCGGTGTACTTGCCGACGATGGCGATGTTCACCTCGCCGTCGGGGTTGGTCAGGGTGTTGGAGATCGACTGCCAGCGCGACAGATCCGGCGCCGGCGCGGTGTCCAGCAGGCCGAACACCGACAGCACTTCGCGATCCAGGCCCTGGGCGTGGTAGTCGAGCGGCACGTGGTAGATGTTCGGCGAGTCCATCGCCTGGATCACCGCGCTCTCGCGCACATTGCAGAACTGGCCGATCTTGCGGCGCTCTCCGGCCGGGATCGGCTGCTCGCAACGGCAAAGCAGGATGTCGGGCTGGATGCCGATCGAGCGCAGCTCCTTGACGGAGTGCTGGGTCGGCTTGGTCTTCATCTCGCCGGCCGTCTTGATGTACGGCAGCAGGGTCAGGTGGATGTAGCAGGCATGGCCGCGGGGCAGTTCCTGGCCAAGCTGGCGGATCGCCTCGAAGAACGGCAGGCCCTCGATGTCGCCGACCGTGCCGCCGATCTCGACCAGCACGAAATCGACGCCCTCGCCCGGATCGGACAGGACGAAGTTGCGGATCTCGTCGGTGACGTGCGGAATCACCTGGACCGTCGCGCCGAGATAGTCGCCGCGGCGCTCCTTCTCGATGATGGTCTTGTAGATCTGGCCGGTGGTGATGTTGTCCGCCTTGGTGGCGTTCACACCGGTGAAGCGCTCATAGTGCCCCAGGTCGAGGTCGGTCTCGGCGCCGTCGTCGGTCACGAAGACCTCACCGTGCTGATAGGGACTCATGGTCCCCGGATCGACGTTCAGATAGGGGTCGAGCTTGCGCAGGCGGACCTTGTAGCCGCGAGCCTGCAGGAGCGCGCCAAGGGCGGCGGACGCGAGACCTTTTCCCAAGGAGGAGACCACGCCGCCGGTGATGAAGATGTACCGGGCCATGGGCGTTCAGAGTACCAGTGATTCGCTGCGGGCGCCCTGCGGCGATTCGCCAAAGGCTGTGGATTGAAAGCGCGGTTCTGCGGAAACCCGCGCGCGCAAACGCCGAGAGAGCCGCCGGAGCGGCTTTTCTTGAGATCTCACGATGACTCTGAGGCTTAAGGGTTGGACGGCGCCGCCGGGGCCTGGGCGGGCCCTTCGAACGGGCTGCGGACCTGCGGCGTCGGCGCGGTCAGCGGCGCGGGAGCGTCGCTGGGGACGGCCGGAGCCGTCGGCTGCGGGACCGACGGTTGGTTCAGGGTGCTCGGATCGATGCCCTGGACCTTGATGCGGTCGACGACCGAGGACGAGCCGCGCTCCTGGCCGGCCAGGATGGTCAGCGTCAGGCTGAGCAGGAAGAAGATCGAGCCCAGGATCCAGGTCGTGCGGGTCAGCAGGTCGCCCGCGCCGCGTGCGGTCATGAAGCCGGTGTTGCCGCCGCCCATGCCGAGGGCGCCGCCTTCGGAGCGTTGCAGCAGGACCACCGCGATCAGGGCGACGCAGACGATGACGTGAACAGTGAGCAGAATGCCGAGCAGCATGACGTATCCAATGCCTCCGGCCGGTCACCCGTGCCGAAATGAAGCGCGCGCTCTACCACTTGGATGCGCGTAAGGCCATAGCTAGGGCGTCGCATCGCGCGGGCAAGCCCATGATTCTCGAAACCGAACGTCTCAGTCTGCGGCCGCTGGCGGTGGCGGACGCCGAACTGCTGTTTCCGATCCTGAGCGACCCGGAGGTGATGGCCCACTGGGACATCCCCGAGGTCGACGATCCCGACCTGGTGCGCGCCATCGTCGAGGGCCAGGTGGCGGAGGCGCAGGCCGGCAAGGCCGCGCACTGGACGATCCGCACGCTGGGCGACGAGTTCCTGGGCGCCTGCGACCTCTCCGACATCGACCGCTGGCACAAGCGGGCCGAGATCGGCTTCCTGCTGGGGCGCGGCGCCTGGGGCCAGGGCTATGCGCTGGAGGCCATGCGCTCGGTCGTGAGCCATGCCGCGACCATGGGCCTGCGACGGCTGTCGGCGCGCACCCATCTGGGCAACCTGCGGTCCGACACGCTGCTTGAGAAGCTGGGCTTCCAGGAGGAAGGCCTGCTGCGCGGCCACATCCTGCGCGATGGGGAGCATCGCGACTGCCGGCTGTTCGGCCTGCTGCTCTAGAATGCGTGCGCCCGCTGCATAACTAAAACCCATGACCCATCCGATACGCACCACCGGCTTCGATCACATCGTCCTGCGCGTCGTCGACAAGGAGAGGATGGTCGCCTTTTATCGCGACGTGCTCGGCTGCCCTGTCGAATGGGATCGGCCCGAGCTTGGCCTCACCCACATTCGCGCCGGCGCCTCGCTGATCGACCTGGTGACGGTGGACGGCAAGCTCGGCCAGATGGGCGGGGCCGCGCCGGGCCCGGAGGGGCGTAACCTCGACCACTTCGCCCTGGCCGTCAGGCCCTTCGATGCGGCGGCGATCCTGGCGCACCTGGCCGCGCACGGGGTCGAGATCGGCGAACAGGCGCCGCGCTTCGGCGCGGACGGCGAAGGGCCCTCGATCTACATCAAGGACCCCGAGGGCAATACGGTCGAGCTGAAGGGCCCGCCCGGCTAATCCCGATCAGAGGGCGTTGATGATGCCCAGGAAGTCCTGCGCCTTCAGCGAGGCGCCGCCGACCAGCGCGCCGCCGACCTCGGCCGCGTTCAGGATCTCGGCCGCGTTCGACGGCTTCACCGAGCCGCCATAGAGAATCGCCGCGCTCTTGCCGTGTTCGCCGAACAGTTCGACCAGGGTCGCACGGATGGCGACGTGGATTTCCTCGATCTGCGGCGTGGTGGGGGTCAGACCCGTGCCGATCGCCCAGACCGGCTCATAGGCCACCGAGAACGCCTTGCCCGCCAGTTCGGCCGGCAGCGATCCCCTCACTTGCCCGGTGACGACGCTCAGGGCGTCGCCCGCCTCGCGCTCGGCCAGGGTTTCGCCGACGCAGACGATCGGCTCCAGCCCCGCGCGCAGCGCCGCGCCCACCTTGCCTGCGACCACGGCGTCGGTCTCACCATAGCCGGCGCGGCGCTCGGAGTGGCCCAGGATCACCAGGCCGGCGCCAGCGTCGGCCAGCATTTCAGCCGCCACGTCGCCGGTGAAGGCGCCGGACGCCTCGGCCCGGCAGTCCTGGCCGCCGACCAGCACGGCGCTGCCCTTCAGCGCCTCGGCGGCCCGCGCGATCAGCGTCGCGGGGGGGCAAATCGCCACGCGCGCCTTGGCCGACCCGACGCCCGAAGCGACCGCCTGGGCTTCCGCAAGCGACGCCGCGACCCCGTTCATCTTCCAGTTGCCGGCGATCAAAGGGGTCGGAGAAGTCATGTCTTGCCTCGCATTTCGTGGGTCGCAGCGCCGTTAAGCTATGCAGCTTGTTCTGTCACGTGCTTGCGGGGGGGAAGCGGCCTCCACTATACCCGCCGTTCCACAATCGCGCCGAAGGGGCTCAGGTAGGGTCAAATGCTGTCCGCCACCCGACAATTCGCCAAATCCTGGGTCGCCGCCGTGCTGATCGGCCTGCTGGTCGTCAGCTTCGCGATCTTCGGCGTCAACGATGCCTTCAAGGGCAATTTCACCAACGATGTGGTGAAAGCCGGCTCCCGCCACGTGTCCGGACAGGACTTCCGCCGGGAGTTCGACAATTTCCGCAAGGGCGCCGAGGAGCAGACCAAGCGCCCGATCAGCATCGAGGAGGCCGCCCAGGCCGGCCTCGACGTGCGGCTGATGGACGAAATCGCCACCCGCGAGTCGTTCGGCGAGATGCTCCGCAAGATCGGCGTCCATCCCTCGGACCAACTGATGGAGTCGGAACTCCGCAAGATCCCGGCCTTCTTCAACCCGGTGTCCGGCGCCTTCGACAAGACCCTCTACCAGCAGCGGCTGGGCGAGAACGGCCTTAACCCGGCCCGCTTCGAGACGCTGCTGCGCGACCAGATCGCCGAGAGCCACACCGCCGCGGCGATGGTGAACGGCCTGCGGGTGCCGCGGGCCTATGGCGCGCTGAGCGCCATCTACGAGCTCGAAGCTCGCGACGTCGGCTACTTCATGATCGATCCGCGCAGCGTGACCCAGCCGGCCCAGCCGACCGACGCGCAGCTTGAGGCGTTCATGAAGGAGAACGCCGACCGGATGACCCTGCCGGAGTTCCGCGTCCTGACGGTCGTGGCCTTCACCCCGGCCCAGGTCAGCGGCGATCTTCCGATCGACCCGGCCGAGGTCCAGAAGCGCTTCGAGTTCCGCAAGGACACGCTGTCGCGGCCCGAAACCCGCACCCTGGTCCAGATTCCGGCCAAGGACGCCGCCGCGGCCCAGGCGATCGCCGACCGCCTGGCCAAGGGCGAGGATCCGGCCGCGGTCGCCAAGTCGACCGGCGTCGAAGCCATCAACTATGCCGACCGGCCGCAGAGCGCGGTCGCCGACAAGCGCGTCGGCGCCGGCGCCTTCGCGCTGAAGGAAGGCCAGATCTCGACCATCCAGGGCGACCTGGGCATGGCTGTGGTCAAGGTCGTGAAGATCACCCCCGGCCAGGCGGTGACCCTCGACCAGGTTCGGCCGCAGATCGAAGCCGAGCTGCGCAAGGATGCGGCGGCCGAGAAGGTCTACGCCCTCAGCCAGGCCTATGAGGACGCCCGCGCCGACGGCGCCAACCTGATCGAGGCGGCCAAGAAGGCCGGCGTGCCGACCTTCACCCTCGGCCCGGTGACCCAGCAGGGCCAGGGACAGCAAGGCCAGCCCGTGCCCGGCCTGACGCCGAAGATGCTGGAACTGGCCTACAGCCTCCCCGCCGGGGGCGAGAGCGAGGTCCAGGACGCCGGCGAAGGCAACTACTTCGCCGTCCGCGTCGAGCGGGTCATCCCCAAGGCCCTGCCGCCCCTGGCCGAGGTCAAGCCGCAGCTCTCGCGCTTCTGGATGATGCGCGAACTGGTCAAGCGCATGCAGACCCGCGCCGACGAGCTGGCCGCCCGCGTCAGGAAGGGCGAAAGCCTCGAGGCCGTCGCCGCCTCGGCCGGCGCCAAGGTCGTCCATGTCGCCAACCTGGACCGCCAGAACGCGGCGCAGAGCACGGCCCTGTCGCGGGACGCGCTGGGCAAGGCGTTCAGCGTCAAGCAGGGCGATGTGTTCACCGCCGAGGGCACGCAATTTGGCCTGATCGTCGGCAAGCTGGAAGCCGTTCGCCCGCCGAGCGGCCCGACCCTGGCGCGCATCACCGAGGACGTGCGCCCGCAGGTGACCATGGCGCTGTTCCGCGACCTGGGCGCGGCCGCCCGCAAGGCGGCCCGCACCGAGGTCAAGGCCCAGGTCTATCCGGACAAGGCGCGCGCGGCCCTGGGCCTGCCGCCGATCGAAAAGGCGAAGGCCGCTGAACCGGCGGCCAAGACGGAGAAGGCGAAGTGACGATCGATCCTGCGTTTGCGGACTTTGAGGCGAAATACGCTCAAGGCGCGCCGCAGGTCGTCTGGACCCGGCTGATCGACGATCTGGAGACGCCGGTCTCGGCCTATCTGAAGATCGCCCATGGGCGGCCCTACGCCTTCCTGTTCGAGTCGGTCGAGGGCGGCGCGCACCGCGGACGCTATTCGGTCATCGCCATGAAGCCCGACCTCGTCTGGAGGTGTCGCGGCGACAAGGCCGAGATCGCGGTCGGGCCCGACATCGCCGCCGGCCGCTTCCAGGCTCAGGCCGGCGGGGCGCTGGATTCGCTGCGCGACCTGGTCGCCCGCTCGCGGCTGGACCTGCCCGAAGGCCTGCCGCCGATGTCGGCCGGCGTGTTCGGGGCCATCGGCTACGACATGATCCGGCTGGTCGAGCGCCTGCCGAACGTCAATCCCGATCCGCTGGACCTGCCCGACGGGCTGATGATCCGCCCCTCGATGGTCGCGATCTTCGACGCCATCGCCCAGGAGATCGTGCTGGTGACGACGGTGCGTCCGTCGGAGATCACCGCCAAGGCCGCCTATGAGGACGCCAAGGCCCGCCTGGCCGAGGTCGCCGCCGACCTGAAGGGCGCGGCCCCGCCGCTCACCGGCGCGGCCAGCCCCGAGCCCGATCGCTTCACCACCCCGGTGAGCCGCGAGGACTATCACCGCATCGTCGCCAGGGCGAAGGACTACATCCTGGCCGGCGACATCTTCCAGGTGGTGCCCAGCCACAGGTTCCGCGCGCCCTTCACGCTCGATCCGTTCGCGCTCTACCGCTCGCTGCGGCGGATGAACCCCTCGCCGTTCCTGTTCTACCTGAACTTCGGCGACTTCCAGTTGGCCGGCTCGTCCCCCGAGATCCTGGTGCGGCTGCGCGACGGCAAGATCACCATCCGCCCGATCGCCGGCACCCGCCCGCGCGGCGCGACCCCGGAAGAGGACCGCGCGCTGGAGGCCGAGCTGATCGCCGATCCCAAGGAGCGGGCCGAGCACCTGATGCTGCTCGACCTGGGCCGCAACGACGTCGGCCGGGTGGCGATGCTGAAGAACCAGGGCGCCAACGAGCCCCAGCAGGTTTCACGCGGGCCGCGGGTGCGGGTCACCGACTCGTTCTTCGTCGAGCGCTACAGCCACGTCATGCACCTGGTCTCCAACGTCGAGGGCGACGCGCCCGAGGGGCTGGATCCCATCGACGTGCTGATGGCCGCCCTGCCCGCCGGCACGCTGTCGGGCGCGCCCAAGGTGCGGGCCATGGAGATCATCGACGAGCTGGAGATCGAAAAGCGCGGCATCGCCTATGCCGGCGCGGTCGGCTACTTCGGCGCCGACGGTTCGGTGGACACCTGCATCGTGCTGCGCACGGCCTGCTTCAAGGACGGCCAGATGTACGTCCAGGCCGGCGGCGGGGTGGTCGCCGACAGCGATCCCGACGCCGAGTACGACGAGACCCTGCACAAGGCCCGCGCCCTGCGCCGCGCCGCCGAGGAGTCCTGGCGCTTCGTCTAGGGCGCGCGTTCAACCACGTGGGTGGTCGTCACCGGCGGCGCGGTGATCATGGCCACGGCGAGCGCCAGCGCCGCCACGGCCGCGAAAGCCGCCGCCCCCAGGGCCGGCCAGGCCCGCTCGCGATAGACCGGCGTCCGCAGCAGGGTGCGCGCATAGGCCATCTGGCCAGGGTCGAGGGCGGAATCGGTCGGCGTCATGAACACAGCATCCCGCCAACGCGCGGCCCCGGCAATCGGGGGCTTGGCGTCGGGGCGGGCCAAGCCTAGAGAACCCTTATGATCTTGGTGATCGATAACTACGACAGCTTCACCTACAACCTGGTTCACTATCTGAACGAGCTGGGGGCGGAGACGCTCGTCTATCGCAACGACGCATTGAGCGTCGAAGAAGCGCTGGGCCTGAAGCCGCAGGGCGTCCTGCTCTCGCCCGGCCCCTGCACGCCCAACGAGGCGGGGATCTGCCTGGAGCTGCTGGCCGCCGCGCCCGACGACCTGCCGATCCTGGGCGTCTGCCTGGGCCACCAGGCGATCGGCCAGGCCTATGGCGGCGAGGTCGTGCGCGCCAAGGCGATCATGCACGGCAAGACCAGCGCCATCCACCACGAGGGCAAGGGGATCTTCGCGGGCCTGCCCGAGCCGGTGACCGCCACCCGCTACCACAGCCTCTCGGTCGAGAAGTCGACATTGCCCGAGGTGCTGGAGGTGACCGCCTGGACCGAGGACGGCGAGATCATGGGCTTCCAGCACAAGGCCAAGCCCGTCCACGGCGTGCAGTTCCACCCCGAGTCCATCGCCACCGAAGGCGGCCACGCCATGCTGGCCAACTTCCTCAAGCTCGCGGGCGTTGAGCCCCAGGTCGACGCCTAAGACATGTCCGACGCCTTCAAGCCGCTTCTGGGCCGCCTCGCGGACGGTGGAACCCTGACCGAGGACGACGCCGGCGAGTTCTTCGCCGCCTGCCTGCGGGGCGAACCCACCCCGGCGCAGGTCGCCGCCGCCGTCACCGCCATGCGCATGCGCGGCGAGACGACCGGCGAGATCACCGCCTGCGCCCGCGCCATGCGCAAGGCCGCCGTCACCCTCGACCATCCGTTCCAGGTGATGGACGTCTGCGGCACCGGCGGCGATGGGCTGCACACGCTCAACGTCTCCACCGCCGTGGCCTTCGTCGCCGCCGGCGGCGGGCTGAAGATCGCCAAGCACGGCAACCGGGCGGTGTCGTCGCGCTCGGGCGCCGCCGACGTGCTGACCGAGCTGGGCGTGAACCTCGCGGCCACCGCCGAGCAGCAGTTGCGGGCGCTGGACGAGGCCAATGTCGCGTTCTTCTTCGCCCCGGCCCACCACAGCGCCATGCGCCACGTGGCCCCGATCCGCACCGACCTGGGCTTCCGCACGATCTTCAACCTGCTGGGCCCGCTGACCAATCCGGCCCACGCCCAGCGCCAGGTGATGGGCGTTTTCGCCGACCGCTGGGTCGAGCCGCTGGCCCGCGTGCTGGGCGCGCTGGGCGCCGAGCGGGCCTGGGTCGTCCATGGCGGCGGGCTCGACGAGATGACCACCACGGGCGAGACGAGCGTGGCCGAGTACCGCGACGGCCAGGTGCGCCTGTTCACCATCACGCCCGAGGCCGTGGGCCTGCCCCGCTCGGCCCTGGCCGACCTGACCGGCGGCTCGCCGGCCCAGAACGCGGTCGCCCTGCGCGAATTGCTGGACGGCGCGAACGGCGCCTATCGCGACATCGTGCTGCTGAACGCCGCCGCCGCCTTCCTGGTCGGCGAGAAGGTCGAAACCCTGCGCGAGGGCGTCGAACTGGCCGGCCAGGTCATCGACGACGGCCGCGCCAAGGCCGCCCTGGCCAAGCTCGTCGAGGTCACCACGACGCCATGAGCGACATCCTCGACAAGATCGCCGCCTACAAGCGCGAGGAAGTGGCCGAACGCAAAGCCGCGCGGTCGCTGGCCGAGCTCGAGGCCGCGGCCCAGGCGGCGTCCCCGCCGCGCGGCTTTCGCGCCGCCCTGGAACGCGCCCACGCCCCCGGCAAGCTGGCCCTGATCGCCGAGATCAAGAAGGCCTCGCCGTCCAAGGGCCTGATCCGCGAGGACTTCGATCCGCCCGCCCTCGCCCGCGCCTACGAGGCCGGCGGCGCGGCCTGCCTGTCGGTGCTGACCGACGGCCCCAGCTTCCAGGGCGCCGATGCGTACCTGACCGCCGCTCGCGACGCCGTCGCCCTGCCCGCCATCCGCAAGGAATTCCTGGTCGATCCCTGGCAGGTCCCCGAGGCGCGCGCCCTGGGCGCCGACGCCATCCTGGTGATCCTGGCCATGGTCGACGACGCCCTGGCCGCCGACCTGATGGCCGAGGCCGCCCGCCTGGGCATGGACGCCCTGGTCGAGGTGCACGACGAGGACGAGATGGCGCGGGCCGGCAAGCTCGGCGCGACCCTGGTCGGGGTCAACAACCGCAACCTGCGGACCTTCGAGACCGACCTGGCCATCACCGAGCGGCTGGCCGAGGCCACGCCCGCCAACGCCCTGCTGGTCACCGAAAGCGGAATCTTCACGCCGCTGGACGTCACCCGGCTGGAGCGCTGCGGCGCACGGGCGATGCTGGTCGGCGAGAGCCTGATGCGGCAGGCCGACGTGACCGCCGCGACCCGCGCCCTGCTCGGCTGAGTCGCCCGGGCGGCCGTCTTGCGACCGAAAAAGCCTGGCTTTTCAAAGGCTCAACGGTAACTTGACATTAACCTAGAACACCTAGAGAACATTCGTGACGTTAGCGCTTTGTTCTCAAGGGCTCGACAGCCATGCTCACCCGTAAACAACACGAACTTCTCATGTTCATCCATGAGCGGATCAAGGAAACCGGGGTCTCGCCATCGTTCGACGAGATGAAGGAAGCGCTCGACCTGGCGTCGAAATCAGGCATCCACCGCCTGATCACCGCGCTGGAAGAGCGCGGCTTCCTGCGCCGCCTGCCCCATCGGGCCCGGGCGCTGGAAGTGGTGAAGCTGCCGCAGCAGGCCACGACCACCGCCCCGCCCAAGGGCCGTTCGCCCTTCAAGCCGCAACTGGTCGAGGGCGGCGAGGCGCCGGCCATGCCGATCGCCAACGACACCCGCGAACTGCCGATCCTCGGCCGCATCGCCGCCGGCACCCCGATCGAAGCCATCCAGCAGGAACGCGACCGGATCCCGGTGCCGGAAACCATTCTCGGTGCGGGCGAGCATTTCGTGCTCGAGATCGCCGGGGATTCGATGATCAACGCCGGCATCCTCGACGGCGACTATGTGGTGATCCGCAAGACCGACACGGCCAACTCCGGCGACATCGTCGTGGCCCTGGTGATGGGCGAGGAAGCCACCCTGAAGCGCCTGCGCAAGAAGGGCGCGTCCATCGCGCTCGAAGCGTCGAACCCGGCCTATGAGACCCGCATCTTCGGACCCGACCAGGTCCAGGTTCAGGGCCGCCTGGTCGGCCTGATCCGCCGCTACCACTGATCGCGGCTCAGCGACTCCAGGGCCGCTGACCGCGCAGGTCCTGCGCCCACACGATCCGCCAGCCCGCCGCCGTCCGATAGAGTTCGGCCGAACCGCCCCTGGCGAAGTCCGCCGCCGTCAGCGTCAGCGCCGCCGGGCACGGCGGGGCGTCACCGCGGACGACCACCACCTCGGCCCACTGGCAGAACAGCGGCTGCTTCTTCTCGATGGTCGAGACGCGGCGGGTGAAGATCGCGGCGATGCGGGGATCGGCGATCGCCTGGCGCGGCGCGCACGACCAGCGATCGCAGTCGTAGCCCGCGTCCCGCGCCTCCTGGCTCGCCACGCTCAGGCCCCGCCGGCGCGCCCACAGCTCGGCCGCGAAGAGCTTGGCGTCGGGACGAAGCAGCACCGCCTGGTCGCCACGCCGCACCGCCACCGTCGCCCCGTCGGCGGATATCCACGCATCGGGCGCGGGCGGACGCGGGCAGAGCCAGACGCTGAGCGCCAGCGGCAGGCCCAGCCAGCGCAGCGGCCCCTTCCAGAGGCAGAGCCAGAGGATCCCGACGAAGGCGGCCGGCAGCGTCCAGGCCGGGGCGCTGGCGAAGATCCGCTGGCTGCCCGGCAGGCCCGCCACCCAGGAGGCGATCAGGTTCATGGTGTCGATGGCCACGTCCGCCGCCGCCAGGGGCACGGCGCCCAGGCCGAGCGGGGCCAGCACCGCCCCGACCGCCAGGGCCGGCATCATCAGGAACGACGAGATCGGCGCGGTCAGCAGGTTGGCCACCAGCCCGAAGGTCGAGACCCGGTTGAAATGCTGCATGGCGAACGGCCCGGTCGCCAGGCCGGCGACGAAGCTCACCCCGATGCTGGCCGCCGTCCATACGCCGAGCGCCTGCACCGCCCGGATCGGCCAGGGCGTGTTGATCTCCTTGGCCGGCCGCGGCCAGGCTTCGGCGAGCGCGACCAGGGCCGCCGTGGCGGCGAACGACATCTGAAAGCCCGGCTGGGCCACGGCTTCCGGCTGCAGCGCCAGGATCACCAGGGCCGCGATGGCCAGGGTGTGCAGGCTGATCGCCCGCCGATCGACGAGAATCGCCAGGAATGCGGCGCCGGCGGTGATCGCCGCCCGCTCGGCCGGGCTCGGCGCGCCGGAGATCACCAGATAGAGCAGCACCGCCAGCAGGCCGGCCGCAGCGGCGAGCTTCTTGGACGACACCCGCAGCGCCGCCCATGGCCAGGCCGCGACGCCGAGCCGCACCGCCGCGAAGGTGAACCCGCCCACGATCGCCATGTGGAGGCCGGAGATCGAGATGATGTGCGCCAGGCCGGACGCGCGCAGGTCCTCGACCTGCTCCCTGGGGACGAAGGCCTCGTGGCCGGTGATCATCGCCGCCGCCAGCCCACCGCTTTCCACGCCCATTTCCGCGACGATGCGTTTGGCCAGGGCCCATCGGATCGCGTTGATCTTCATCTGCAGGGCCAGCCGCCAGGGCGGCGACGGTGCGGCGGCGATCTCGGCGACCGGCGTCAGCGCGAATCCCACCCCGCCGATCCCGTCGAAGAAGGCGTCGCGCGCGAAGTCGTAGGAACCGGGACTGGCGGGCGGCGGCGGGGCGTTGATCATCCCCTTCACCGACACCGTGCTCCCCGGCGCCGGCAGGGCGTCGTCGTCCCGCAAGGTGATTCTGATCCGGATGGGGGTCGCCTCGGGCGCAAGGCCACTGATGGCGATGGGCGCGATGACCAGCCGCGCGCCGCCCTGGCCGGGGCTGGCGACGTCGACGACGAAGCCCTCAATGAGCCGAACGCCCCCGCCGGCCGGCGCGATCGGGGCGCGAACGGCCTGGGTGCGCAGCTTGGCCGCCGCGAAGCCGCCGAGGGCGAACGCCGCCAGGACCAGGGCCACGGTGGCCGCACGGCCCAGGTTCAGCCGCGACGAGACCAGCAGCATCGCCCCGGCCATACCCAGCAGCATGAAGGCCACGATCGCCAAGGGTTCGCCCGGCAGCGCGAGGTAGACCGCCGCGCCGCCCCCGAACGCGACCGGCGCCCAAAGGCTCGTCGTCTGCACGGAGGCTTGATCGCCAAACCATGTTGCGACGCGGCGAAAACCGGGACGGGGCGAAAAGCGCGTGTTAAGAGGCGCCGCGCGCACGTCAGGCGCGCCAGCCAAAGTCACAGCCTCCACCTCGATGTCCGACCGTCCCGTCGTCACCCGGATCGCCCCCTCGCCCACCGGCTCCATGCACATTGGCACGGCCCGGACGGCGCTTTTCAACTGGCTTTATGCGAAGCATACCGGGGGCAAGTTCCTGCTGCGCATCGAGGACACCGATCGCGAGCGCTCGACCGACGCGGCGGTGCAGGTGATCTTCGACGGCCTCGACTGGCTGGGCCTGAAGCCGGACGCCGAGCCGGTGTTCCAGTTCGCCCGCGCCGACCGTCACCGCGCGGTGGTCGAGGAGATGCTGGCCCGCGGCGGCGCCTATCGCTGCTACATGACCCCCGACGAGCTCGAGATCGAGCGCGAGGCCGCCCGCGCCGAAGGCCGCGTGATCCGCTCGCCGTGGCGCGATCGCGGCGCCGGCAACTATGACGAAGGCCAGCCCTACGTCGTGCGCCTGAAGAGCCCGCTCGAAGGCGAGACGGTGATCGCCGACCAGGTGAAGGGCCAGGTCACCTTCCAGAACAAGACCCTGGACGACCTGATCCTGCTGCGCTCCGACGGCAGCCCGACCTACAACCTGGCCGTCGTGGTCGACGACCATGACATGGGCATCACCCATGTGATCCGCGGCGACGACCACCTGAACAACGCCGCGCGCCAGACCCTGATCTATCAGGCGATGGACTGGGAGGTTCCGGTCTGGGCCCACCTGCCGCTGATCCATGGCCCCGACGGGACCAAGCTGTCCAAGCGCCACGGCGCCCAGGCGGTCAGCGAATTCGACGACATGGGCTATCTGCCCGAAGCCATGCGCAACTACCTGGCCAAGCTGGGCTGGGGCCATGGCGACGACGAGATCTTCTCCGACGCGCAGGCGATCAGTTGGTTCGACGTCAAGGACGTGGTCGGCGCCCCCGCCCGCCTGGACTGGGACAAGCTGAACCACCTGAACAACCACTACATCCGCCAGGCCGAGCCTGCGCGGCTGGCCAAGCTGGTCGTCGGCGTCCACAAGAGCCGCGACTTCCCGCTGCACGACGGCGACGACGTGATCATCGAGCGGACCGTTCCGCTGGTCCGCGACGGCGCCAAGACCATGCTCGAACTGGCCGACGCGACGGTGTTCGCGCTCAAGCGCCGCCCGCTCGAACTGCCCGAGAAGGCCAAGGGCCTGCTCACCGACGAAACCCGGGGCCGGCTCTTGCGCCTGCGTGCGCACCTGGACGGCCAGGCGACCTGGGAGGTTCCGACCCTGGAGGCGGCCCTGCGCGGCTTCGCCGAAGCCGAGGGCGTGGGCATGGGCAAGTTCGGCCCGGCCTTACGCGGCGTCCTCTCGGGAGGCTCACCGGCCCCGGATCTGGCCGGAGCCCTTGTGAGCCTTGGGAAACCGGAAAGTTTGGGGCGTCTCGACGACGCGCTTTCACAGCCTGCATAAGGCGCTATAAGGCACCCTGAAACGGGCGTTTAACTCCTGCAAGACGGAAGGAATGGCATGGGCGACACGGCTAAGGTGAGTTTCGACGGCAAGTCGGTCGAGCTGCCGATCCTCAAGGGTACGGACGGCCCCGCCGTCGTGGACATCCGAAAACTCTACGCCGAGGCCGACGTCTTTACCTATGACCCGGGCTTCACCTCGACGGCGAGCTGCGAGAGCAAGATCACCTTCATCGACGGCGACAAGGGCATCCTGCTGCATCGCGGCTACCCGATCGACCAACTGGCCGAGAAGTCGAGCTTCCTCGAGGTCTGCTACCTCCTGCTGAACGGCGACCTGCCGAACGCCAAGGAGTTCGAGACCTTCGAGCACAACATCACCTATCACACGATGCTGCACGAGCAGTTCGATAGGTTCTTCATGGGCTTCCGCCGCGACGCCCACCCGATGGCGATCATGGTCGGCGCCGTCGGCGCGCTGTCGGCCTTCTATCACGACAGCACCAACGTGGATGATCCGGAACAGCGGATGATCTCGTCGCACCGCCTGATCGCCAAGATGCCGACGATCGCGGCCCGCGCCTTCAAGTACTTCCGCGGCCAGCCGTTCGTGCACCCGCGCAACGACCTGTCCTACTCGGAAAACTTCCTGCGCATGTGCTTCTCGGTCCCGGCCGAGGACTGGAAGCCGAACCCGGTGCTGACCCGCGCCATGGACCGCATCTTCATCCTGCATGCGGACCACGAGCAGAACGCCTCGACCTCGACCGTCCGCCTGGCCGGTTCGTCGGGCGCCAACCCGTTCGCCTGCATCGCGGCCGGCATCGCCTGCCTCTGGGGCCCGAGCCACGGCGGCGCGAACGAAGAAGCGCTGAACATGCTCAAGGAGATCGGCACCGTCGATCGTATTCCCGAGTACGTTCAAGGCGTTAAGGACCGCCGCTATCGCCTGATGGGCTTCGGTCACCGCGTCTACAAGAACTACGACCCGCGCGCGACCGTGATGCAGAAGACCTGCCACGAAGTGCTCGCCGAGGTCGGCCACGGGGACGACCCGCTGCTGAAGGTCGCGATGGAGCTGGAAAAGGTCGCCCTGAACGACCCGTACTTCATCGAACGCAAGCTCTATCCGAACGTCGACTTCTACTCGGGCATCACCCTGCGCGCCCTCGGCTTCCCGCCGGAGATGTTCACCGTGCTGTTCGCCCTGGCCCGCACCGTGGGCTGGATCAGCCAGTGGAAGGAAATGATCGAGGATCCGTCGCAGAAGATCGGCCGCCCGCGGCAGATCTATACGGGCTCGGCCCAGCGCGACTACATCTCGGTCGACAAGCGCTAAGCCGCTTCACGGCGCCTGAGAATTCAGCCCCGTCCGGTCCGCCGGGCGGGGCTTTTTCTTAGGGATACGCCTGGGTTGCAGCGCCGCCCGATGCTCGTAAGCTGGACTGCGCCAACCCACAGGAGCACGCCGATGGCGTTCATGGCGAAACTGAACGAGCCCCACATCACCCGCGACATGTACGAACAGGTGCGCGCAGAGATCGGCTGGGATCAAAACCCGCCGGCGGGATGCGTGCTGCACATGGCGTCTTTCGATGAGGCCGGCGCGCACACCGTCGACATCTGGGACAACGAGGAGGACCTCAAGGAGTACCTGGAGGACCGCTTCTTCCCGGCGCTGCGCAAGCTGGGCGTCTCCACGGTGAATCCGACCTGGTCGGAGATGCACGTCTGCGCCGCCGCGCCGGAGATCCAACGCTACGTGCTGGACGCCACGCCGCTAAGATCGCGCGGCTAGCACCTTCAGGACGGCGTCCGCCGCGGCCTCCGACGGATCGGGGCCGCCGCGGCCCATCTTCAGGAGCGCGGCCGTCTGCGCCTCGACCTGGCGTTCGCGCAAGGCGGGGTCATCCAGGCGTTTGGCGACCTCGCGGGCCAGGGCCGGGCCATTGCAGTCGTCCTGCACCAGCTCGGGGGCCACGAAGTCCTTGGCGGCGATATTGAACAGCGTGATGTAGGGCGTGCGGATCAGGCGCTTGAGGATCGCGTGGGTCATCGCGCCCAGCCGATAGCCCACGACCATCGGCACGCCGGCCATGGCCAGTTCCGTGGTCACGGTGCCCGAGCAGGCCAGGGCGACGGTCGCCGCCTTCATGGCGTCGAGCTTGGCGTCCTCCCCTTCGACGACGTGCGCCCAGGAGGCGGCCTGCGCCTTGACCGCCTGCGCCACGGTCGGGGCCGCCGGAATGACGACCTCCAGGTCGGGACGCTGCACCTTCAGGATCGCCGCCGCGTCCGCGAACGGCGGCAGGATCCGGCTGATCTCGCCCGGCCGGCTTCCCGGCAGCACCAGCAGCACCGGCGCGGTGGGCGAAATTCCCAGCCGGGCGCGCAGGCGAGCGCCGTCGGCGCCCGAGACGTCCAGCGTCAGGGCCGAGTTGCCGACGAAGGTGACCGGCAGGCCCTCGGCCTCGAAATACGGCGCGTCGAACACGTGGATCGACAGCAGGTGATCGACGCTCGCCGCCAGGGTCTTGGCGCGGCCCGGCCGCGTCGCCCAGACCTGCGGGGCGACGTACTTGATCAGCGGCAGCTTGGGATCGAGCTTGCGCAGTTGCTGCGCCACCCGCAGCGTGAAGCCCCAGGAGTCGATCAGCACCACCACGTCGGGCTTCTCGCGCCGCGCCAGGGCCACCGTGTCCTCGACCCGGGCGACCACCTTGCGGTAGGCCAGAAGGCCCTCCAGCAGGCCCAGGATCGACAGTTCGGCGATGTCGAAGGGGCTTTCGACGCCTTCCGCGGCCATCCGCTCGCCGCCGACGCCCACGAAGCGCACGCCCTCGCCCAGACGCGCGCGCAACGCCCTGGCCAGGCCCGCGCCACGGTCGTCGCCCGAGGCTTCGGCCGCCACCAGCATGACGCACAGCGGCTTGCTCACGGCGCTTCGGGCGGCTCCACGCCCACCACGAACAGCCCCAGTTCGTCGGCCAGGGCGATCACGGCCTCCCGGTCGAGCACCAGCAGCCTCCCCACCTCGCCCGCGACCCCGGCCAGGCCCGCCTGGGCGGCGCGCTGGATCGTGCCCAGGCCGATGGTCGGCAGGTCGATGCGGGTTTCCTGGATCGGCTTGGGGGCCTTGGCCAGCACGCCGCGCGGCGCCTCGGCGGTTCCGCGGATGGCGCGCGGCAGCTCGGCCACGCGCCGCAGCATGGCGTCGGTGCCCTCCTGCGCCTCCACGGCCAGGACCAGGCCGTCGCAGACGACCGCGCCCTGCCCCACGTCGAGCTGGCCGATGGCGCGGGCCACCCGCAGCGCATGCTGGACGTCGGCCATCTGCTCGGCGCTCGGCGTGACCGCGCCCAGCGGGCCGGCCCCCAGGGTCAGGTCGCCCATCACTTCGTGGGCGCCCTCGATGGCGAAGCCTTCCTTCTCGAACTCGCCCAGGAGCTGGCGCAGCAGGGCGTCGTCGCCCTGGCGCGCCGCGGCGATCACGCCCGGCAAGGCCATCAGGCCGCGCAGGTCGGGGGCGAGCGACTTGAAGTCCGGCCGATCGACCGTGCCGACCAGGGTCACGGCCTTGCAGCCGGCGCGCTTGAGCGCCTTGAAGCACTTGCCGAGCTCGGCGATGCCGATGTCGGCGCCGGGAAATCGGGCGATCTCCTCGCCGGCGAAGCCCTTCAGGCGGATGATGAAGAACGGGCGGCCGGCGCGCTCGCAGTGCTGCGCGATCTCGACCGGCAGGTTCCCGCCGCCCGCAATCAGGCCGAGCTTCTGCACGCCCTAGACCTCCCGCTCCGGCAGGCAGAGCGGACGGCTGGCGTCGGCGCGGATGAAGTCGATGATCTCCATGACTTCGGGCGTGTCGGAATAGGTCTCGACGGTGTCGTCCAGGCGTTCCTGGAAGGTGCCCTCGTCGGCGAACAGCATGCGATAGGCCGCCCGCATGGTGTTGATGGTCTCGCGGCTGAAGCCGCGCCGCTTCAGGCCCAGCAGGTTCAGGCCCTCGAGGTGGGCGTGATTGCCCCAGACCGAGCCGTAGGGGATGACGTCCTTCACCACCGCGGCCAGGCCGCCGATCATCGCGTGACGGCCGACGCGGGTGCGCTGGTGGACCGCCGCCAGGCCGCCGACGATGACGAAGTCGGCGATCTCGCAGTGGCCGCCCAGGGTCGCCTGCTTGGTCAGGATCACCTGGTCGCCGACGACGCAGTCATGCCCGACATGGCTCTCGATCATGTAGAGGCCGTCCGAGCCGACCCTGGTGATCCCGCCGCCGCCGACCGTGCCGGTGTTCATCGTCGCGTGCTCGCGCACGACGTTGCGGTCGCCGATGACCAATTGGGTGTCTTCGCCCTTGTAGGCGGTGTGCTGCGGCGGGCCGCCCAGCATGGCGAACGGATAGACGGCGTTGTCCTCGCCCAGCGTGGTCACGCCCGCGACCACGACATGCGAAATCAGTTTGGTCCGCGCGCCCAGCGTCACGTTCGGGCCGACCGTGCAGAACGGACCGATCACGACCCCGTCGCCCAACTGGGCCTTGAGATCGACGACGGAGCTGGGATGAACTTCGATGCTCATGGGGTTTCCACCAGCATGGCGGCGAACTCCGCTTCGGCAGCGGTCTTTTCGCCCACCATCGCCTTGCCTTCGAACTTGAACAGCCCCCCGCGGACGCGCAGCACCTTGACGTGCATGCGCAGGACGTCGCCCGGCCGCACCGGCTGGCGGAAGCGGCAGTTGTCGACCGAGGTGAACAGAATGGTCTTGCCGGCGCGATCGACGTTCAGGGTCTTCGACATCAGCACCGCGCCGGTCTGGGCCATGGCCTCGACGATCAGCACGCCCGGCATCACCGCGTAGTCCGGGAAGTGCCCCTGGAAGAACGGCTCGTTGATCGTCACGCACTTGATGCCGACGATGGATTCGTTGGGCCGATAGGCCTCGGCGCGATCCACCAGCAGGAACGGATAGCGGTGCGGGATCCGCTCGAGGATCTCAGAAATATCGATCGAGACCTCGGCCACCGCCGCGTCGTTGCTCATTTTTCCGTTCCTTTGCGGTTGGCGGAGCGCGACAGCCAAGCCACCTCCCGCATCCAGCGTCGAATGGGTTGTCCCGGCACCCCGCCCCAGGTCTCGCCTGCGGGGATGTCGCGGAACACGCCGGCCGCGGCCGCCACCTGGGCGCCGTCGCCGATGTTCACATGGTCGGCGACGCCAGCCCGGCCGCCGAAGGCCGCGCCGTCGCCGATCACGACGCTGCCGGAGATGCCGGTGTGCGCAGCCATGACGCAGTTCCGTCCCACACGCACGTTGTGGGCGATCTGCACCAGGTTGTCGATCTTGGTGTTCTCGCCGATCACCGTGTCGTCGAACGCGCCGCGGTCGATACAGCTATTGGCGCCGACGGTGACGCCGTCCTGCAGGATCACGCGGCCAAGCTGGGGGATGTCCACGACGCCCTTGGCGCCGCCGGCCGCCCCAAAGCCCGGTTCGCCGATCACGGCGCCGGCCAGGATCCTGACCCGGTCCCCCAGCAGGGCGAAGCCGAGGGTGACGTTGGCGCCGATCACGCAGTCACGGCCGATGGTCACGCCCGGCCCGATCACCGCATTGGCGCCGATCTCGGTCCGCGCCCCGATGCGCGCGCCTGGACCGACCACCGCGCCGGGGGCCAGCAGAACGCCCTCCTCCAGCACGGCGTCGGCGGAGACGGCCTCGCGGCCGACGTGGCGACGCGCCCGGTGCAGCCGGTTGGCCGCCGCGGCGTAGGCCGCCTGCGGGGTCGGCGTCACCAGGGCCACGCAGCCCTCCGGCGCCAGGTGTTTGTCGCGGGCCGTCAGAAAGACCGCAGCCGCCTTCACGACGGCCAGGTCGGCCGCGTACTTCTTGTCGGTCAGGAAGGTGACGGTGTCGGCCTGGGCGCTGGCCAGGACGGCGACGCCGCGGACCTGGCGTTGGCCTTGATCCGGAGCGGCGAGTTCGGCGCCTGTCAGGCTCGCCAGGTCTGCGAGCGTGACAGGGCCGAGGTCTTCAAAGAATCGGGGGTCGGGCATGGGATTCCTCAGCTCGACCCGCCTTTATCGCGAGTCGCGCCCTACTTGCGGGTCGCCGGCGCCGCAGCCGCGGCCGGAGCCGCGGTGGTTTGGTCGAGGCGCTCGCGGTCGAACGTGAACTGGGTGATCTTCGCGTTCAGCGCGGTCACGACCGGCTGGCTGATGTCCATCGCCGGGTTCGAGATCACGACGCTCTCGCGGTTGATCAGCAGGCTGCACTGACGCTGTTGATAGACTTGGCCGATGATCGGCGACAGTTCCTGATAGACCCGGCCCAGCGCCTTCTGCTGCGTGGCCTGCATCTCGCGGCTACGCTGCTGTTCCTTGCGCTGATAGGCGTTGGCCTTGACCTGCAGGGCCGCGGCGCGGGTCTCGAAGGTGTTCTGGTCGAGAGAGGCGCGCTGGCCTTCCAGGGTCTTGGCTTCGTTCTGGATGGCGTTCTGCTCGGCGGTCAGCTCGGCTTCGACCTGGGTCGCGATCTGCTGGAGACGCGTCTGGACGTACTTGCCGACCGTCGAGGTCCCGATCGCCCCTTCCACCGAGACCGTGCAGACGCCGGGCAGCGCCGGGCCGTGAGTCACCGCAGGCGCCGCCGGGGCGGCGGGCGCAGCCGCTTGCGCGAAGGCCGCGCTGGAAGCGGAAGCAGTGATGGCGGCGACGCAGGTCGCCGCGACAAGGGCTTTGATCGTCATGAGGTGAACTTAGAACCTGGTTGAGGTGGAGAACCGGAAAGTTTCGGTCTTGTCGTAGTCTTCTTTGGCCAAAACTTGGCTGAAGTCGAATCGGATGGGGCCCATCGGCGAGCGCCAGAACACCGAGAGGCCGGCCGAGGCCCGCAGCGACAGGTCGTCGTGGATCAGCGGGTCGACGGTGCCGTCGGCCTTGAGCTTGTCCTTGTCGTCCAGCAGGCCGAGGGTGCCGACGTCGGTGAACAGCGCGGCCTTGATGCCGTACTGCTCGGGCAGGAAGGTCGGGATGGTCAGTTCGGCCGAACCGATGGCGTAGGCGCGGCCGCCCAGGGCGTCCGACCGTCCGAAGTTCGTGTCGCGCGGGCCGATGCCCGCGGTCTCGAAGCCGCGGAAGTTGTTGCCGCCCTTGTAGAACCGGCTGTTGACCCGAACCGTATCGCCGCTCCAGCCGGCGATATAGCCGCCTTGGCCGGTCACGCTCAGGATGAAGTTCTTGTTGAAGCCGTAGTACCAGCCGCCGGTGGCTTCGGTACTGATGTAGTTCACGTCGCCGCCGATGCCGGCCAGGTCCTGGCTGACGTCGAAGCGGAAGCCGCGGGTCGGATTGATCGGATCGTTCCGGCGGTCGTACAGGTAGGTGTAGCCGATCAGCGACGTCAGGTACTTGCCGCGCTGGGCGCAGAGCGACAGCGACACCAGCGGCATGGTCGGATCGCAGTAGGCGTCGTCGATCTGCACGTCTTCCTGGCGGAGCGTGTAGCGGGTCGACATCCGCGAGTTCAGGGTCAGCGGGAACGCCATGCGGATGTTGCCGCCGACGGTGACGGTCTTATAGGCCGAGTACTCGGTCAGGTCGTAGCGGTAGGAATAGAGGTCCACGCCGGCGCCCAGGTCGCGGCCCAGGAAACGCGGCTCGGTGAAGCCGAAGTCGATCTGCTGGCGCAGCGAACCGACCGACACCCGGGCCCGCAGGCTCTGGCCGCGACCGCGGAAGTTCCGCTCGGTGACGCCCAGGTCGAGGATCAACTGGTCGACCGAGGAGTAGCCGGCGCTGAAGGAGAGCTCGCCCGTGGGCTGCTCTTCGACCCGGACCTGCAGGGTCGTGCGATCGGGCGCCGAGCCCGGCGCCTCGTTGATGGTGACGTCCTTGAAGAAGCCGAGCGCGCGGATGTTGTTGCGCGAACGGTCCACGAGCGCGCGGTTGTAGGCGTCGCCCTCGACCAGGTTCATCTCCCGGCGGACCACGTAGTCCAGGGTGCGGGTGTTGCCGGTCACGTCGATGCGCTCGACATAGACCCGCGGTCCCTCGCGCACCTGGAAGACCACGTCGACCAGGCCGGTCTCGCGATTGGGCGTGTAGCGCGGACGCACGTCCACCGCGGCGAAGCCGGCGGCGCCGGCCGCGAAGGTCAGCGAGTCGGTCGCCGCCTCGATCTTCTCGTCCTGATAGATCTCGCCCGAACGGATCGGCACCAGTTGCTGGAGGACGTTCTTGTCCAGCTTCTGCAGCTCGGTCTCCACCGAGATCTTGCCGAACCTGTATTCCTTGCCTTCGTCGAGCGTGTAGCTGACGACGAAGCCGTTCTTGTCGGGCGCCAGCTCGGCGATCGCCGACACCACCCGGAAGTCGTAGAAGCCGCGGTTGCGGTAGTGCTTGCGCAGTTGCTCCTTGTCGTATTCCAGGCGGTCGGGGTCGTAGTTGGCGTTGTTCGAGAAGAACTTGTACCAACTGCTCTGCTCGGTCACGACCACGTCGCGCAGGTCGTTGTCCGAGAACTCCTGGTTGCCCAGGAAGTTGACGCGCAGCACGCCGCTCTTGGGGCCTTCGTTGATCTCGAAGATCAGGTCCACGCGCTTCTGGGGCAGTTCGACGATCTTCGGCGTCACGGTCGCCGAGATCCGGCCCGAGCGGCGATAGAGCTCGACGATCCGCTGCACGTCCTGCTGGACCTTGGCGCGGGTGAAGATGCCGCGCGGGCGCACGGTCACCTCGTCGCGCAGCTTGTCTTCCTTCAGGCCCGAGTTCCCCTCGAAGACCACCTTGTTGATGATCGGGTTCTCGACGACCGTCACGATCATGTCCGAGCCCTGCAGATCGATCTTCACGTCGGCGAAGAGGTCGGTGCGGAACAGGGTCTTCAGCGCCAGGTCGGCCTTGGCCGGATCCAGGGTCTCGCCCGGCTGGATCGGCAGGTAGGAGAGCACGGTCGACTGCTCGATCCGCTCGTTGCCCCGCACGATGATCCGCTGGACCACGCCGGACTGCTGCCCCATGTCCTGGGACTCAGGCGGCGTCGCCTGTTCCTGCGCCAGCACGGCGCTGGGAACGACAAGCGCCGTCGAGCCCATCAACAAGGCGAGGCCGGAGGCGAGCGCGGCGCGGCTAGCGCGGGGTCTTTGCATCGTATCAGCCGTCAATGGAAAAGCGCGGGTTTCAGGAGAAAACGCCGCCAAGGATTTTGAACACACGCAGTTGCTGCAGATCGTTCCAGGTCGCGAACAACATCAATCCCAGGAGCAGCGCAAGCCCCACCCGGTAGCCCGCCGCCTGCACCCTCGCCGCAAGCGGACGACGGGCCACCGCCTCGTAGGCGTAGAACAGCAGGTGGCCCCCATCCAGGACAGGGATTGGGAGCAGATTCATGAAGCCGATGCTCACCGAAACGAAAGCCGCCAGTTGGAGCAGGTTCACCCCGCTGCCGAGGATCATTCCCCCGACGTCGGGCGCGCCCTCCGCTCCAGCCTGGGCGACCTTGCCGGAGATTCGGGCGATTCCGAGAGGCCCGCTGAGCTGATCGGGCGAAACCTGGCCCGTCACCATGCGCCCGAGGTAGTAGACGGTGGTCTCCAGCGTGCGCCAGGTGCGCTGCACGCCGCCCGCCAGCGCCTCGAGCGGGTTGTAGCGGACGTGTTCGAAGTCGTCGCGGGTCTGGGCGGGCGTCAGGCCCAGCATCCCCTGCCGGCGGGTCCCGGCCAGGGAGTCGGTGCGCTCGACCCACTGCGGCGTCGCGCTGATCTCGACCTGCCGCCCTGCCCGCTCGACCACGAAGGCGGTCGGGACGTTGGCGCGGACCTGCACGATCTCGGCGACCTCGTCGAAGCCCTTGATGCGCCGGCCGTCGGCCTCGACGATCAGGTCGCCGGCCCGGAAGCCGGCCGCCTCGGCCGGGCTGCCCGGCTGCACCGAGGCGATCTTCGCCGGCAGCACATACTGGCCGAACGCCAGCAGCAGCGAGGCGAACAGCGCCACCGCCAGCACGAAGTTGGCGATCGGCCCGGCGGCCACCACGATGGCGCGCTGCCAGAGCGGCTTGAAATGGAAATAGCGGGCGACGGCGTCCCGGCCCTCGCGCCGCGCGATCGTCTCGCGCATGGCGTCCAGGTCTTCGGAGTCCGGCACGCTGGAGGCGTTCTCGTCGCCCGTGAAGCGCACATAGCCGCCGAGCGGGATCCAGCCGACGCGCCATTCGACCCCGGACCTGTCGGTCCAGGCGGCGATCGCCTTGCCAAAGCCGATGGAGAACCGGTCGATGGCCACCCCGAACATCTTGGCGGCCAGGAAGTGGCCCAGCTCGTGAATCGTCACGACCAGCCCGAGCACCAGCACGAACGGGACGATGAAGGTCAGGGCGGTGAGGATGAAATCAAGCACCTGCTGTCACTCCTCCGGGCCTAGCGCCCCAGGCCGGCGACGACCTCGCCGGCGACGCGGCGCGCCAGCGTATCGGTATGCCTTGCGTTCTCGAGCGTGTCGCCATGTGCCGCCCCCGCGACAAGGCCCTGAGTCTCGACGCGTTCGAGGGTCTCAGCCACCGTGGCGGCAATATCGAGAAAGCCAATCTTGCGGTCAAGGAAAGCGGCCACTGCGACCTCGTTGGCGGCGTTCATCACCGCGGGCGCGGCCCCACCGGCCGCCAATGCTTCTTTGGCGATCTTCAAGGCGGGAAAACGGCGCAGGTCCGGTTCTTCGAAGGTCAATTGTCCGATGGCGGCCAAATCCAGCTTCGGGGCCGGCCAGGGCAGCCGATCGGGCCAAGCGAAGGCGCAGGCGATCGGCGTGCGCATGTCGGGCGCGCCAAGCTGCGCCAGCGTCGATCCGTCGGCATATTCGACCAGGCTGTGGATGATGGACTGCGGATGGACCAGGACGTCCACGCGCTCGGACGGCATCGAGAACAGGTAGGCCGCCTCGATCATCTCCAGGCCCTTGTTCATCATGGTCGCCGAGTCGATGGAGATCTTGACGCCCATGTCCCACTTGGGGTGCGCCACGGCCTGTTCGGGCGTGGCATGGGCCATCTGCTCCAGGGTCCAGCCCCGGAACGGTCCGCCCGAGGCCGTCAGGATCAGCCGGCTCACATGCTGGGCGTTCATCGGGTCCAGCACCTGGAAGATCGCCGAGTGCTCGGAATCGACCGGGATCACCGCCCCGCCGGCGAACTTGGCGGTCCGCAGCAGCGAGGGCCCGGCGCAGACCAGGCTCTCCTTGTTGGCCAGGCCGATCACCGCGCCCGCCCTGGCCGCGGCCATGGTCGGGGCCAGCCCTGCGAACCCGACGATGGCCGACATCACCCACTGGGCCTCGGCGGCGGCGGCGTCCGCCACCGCGCCCGCGCCCGCGGCGGCCTCGACGCCGGAGCCCTTCAGGCGCTCGCGCAGTTCGCCATACCTGGCCTCGTCCTCGACGACCGCCAGCTTGGGCCGCCAGCGCAGGGCCTGCTCGGCCAGCCGCTCGACGTTCTTGCCGGCGGTCAGGGCGGTCACCTCGACCTCCGCTCCAGCCTTATCCAGCAGGTCCAGGGTCGAGACGCCGACCGAGCCGGTGGAACCCAGAACGCTGACGCGGCGAGGCAAAGTCAATGCGCCCATCCCCAATGATTGATCAGCCGCGCCGCGGCCAGGACGACCACGGCGAACATCAGACCGTCGACCCGATCAAGCAAACCGCCGTGGCCCGGAATCAGGTCCCCGGAATCCTTCACGCCGAAGCGGCGCTTCAGCATCGATTCCCACAGGTCGCCGGCCATGGTCGCCAGGCCGCCCAGCAGGCCGATCAACGCGCCGGCCGGCACGCTGAGCACGATGGCGCTGAACGCGGCCATCGCCGCGCCCGTCGCCGCCGCGGCCGCCAGGCCGCCGATGAAGCCCGACCATGTCTTGTTGGGCGAGAACCGCGGCCAGAGCTTGGGCCCTTTCAGGGCGCTGCCGACGGCGAAGGCCGCGATATCGGCCGCCCAGGCGACGACGAACAGCAGGATCGTCCACTGACGGCCCTCGGGCATGCCCCGCAGCCAGACCAGGCAGACGACGGGAATGGCCAGATAGATGACCCCGAACGCCGCATTGGTCGGTCTCTCGGCCACTCCGCGGGCCACCAGGGCTGCTGCGGCCGCGCCCAGCGCCGCCGCCGCCCAGGCCAGGGGCATGTGCTTCTGATAGGCCAGGAACGCCGCCGCCAGGATCGCCACCGTCAGGGCGGTGGAGACCCGCACCGGCGCCGTCGGCGCGGTCATCGCGCCCCACTCGATCGCCAGCAGGGCGACCGCGATGGCGACCAGGACCAGGAACATCCAGCGCAGGCCCGGCAGGTCCGAGAACCACACGGCCCCGAGCACCGCCGGCACCAGGACGGTGGCGGAGGCGACGCGAACGCCCAGATTGGCCCAATCGAAGCGTCTAGCCTGCGGCAAGGACATCATCGGCCACGGCGCCGCCGTAGCGCCGCTCGCGCTTTTGGAATTCTTCGATCGCCGCCCGCAGATAGTCGGCATTGTAGTCGGGCCAGAGCACGTCCTGGAAGACGAACTCCGAATAGGCCGTCTCCCAGAGCAGGAAATTCGAAAGCCGCTGCTCGCCGCTGGTGCGGATGACCAGGTCGGGATCCGGCAGGCCGCTCGTCGACAGCTTGCTCTGCAGCAGCTCCTCGGTGATGTCCTCGGGCTTGAGCCGCCCGGCGGCGGCCTCGGCGGCCAGGGCGCGCGCGGCGTCCACCTGGTCGGCGCGGCCGCCGTAGTTGAACGCGACCTGCAGGAAGAACTTGTCGTTGTGCGCCGTCTGGCGCTCAGCGCGCTCGACGATCTCGGCGACGTCCGGCGGCAAGCCGGCGCGGCGGCCCAGGATGCGGACCTTCACGCCCTCACGCGCCAACTTGTCGAGATCGGAGTTCACATACAGCTTCAGCAGCCGCATGACCTCGGCCACCTCGCCGGCGGGCCGACGCCAGTTCTCGGTCGAGAACGCATAGAGGGTCAGCCAGCGCACGCCCTGGGCGGGCGCCGCCTCGACGACGCGCCGGATGGCGTCGACGCCCTTCGGATGCCCGACCTGGCGCGGCAGGCCGCGGCGCTTCGCCCAGCGGCCGTTGCCGTCCATGACGATCGCCACGTGCAGGGGCGCGTGCGGCGCGGGCTGCTCTTGATCGATCGTGGCCATGGGTTCCCGTTCGTCCTCGATCCAACTGGGACGATTAAACCTGCATGATCTCTTGTTCTTTGGTTTTCAAGGCTTCGTCGACGCGCTTGATCGCCTCGTCGGTAAACTTCTGAATCTCGGTCTCCATGCGGCGCTGCTCGTCCTGCGTGATGACGCTGTCCTTCTCGGCCTTCTTCAGGTCGTCGTTGGCGTCGCGGCGGACGTTGCGGATCGCGATCTTCTGCTGCTCGGCGTATTTCCCGGCGATCTTGGCCAGGTCCTTGCGGCGTTCCTCGGTCAGCGGCGGGATCGGCACGCGCAGGCTCTGGCCGTCGACGACCGGGTTCAGGCCCAGGCCCGCATTGCGGATCGCCTTCTCGACCGAGACCACCAGGCCGCGGTCCCAGATGTTGACGCTGATCGAGCGCGGCTCGGGCACGCTGACCGAGCCCACCGTGTTCAGCGGCACGCTCGAGCCGTAGGCGTCGACCATCACCTGGTCCAGCAGGCTGGCGGAAGCCCGCCCGGTCCGCAGGCTCGCGAACTCGTCCTTCAGGGCCGTGATCGCCTTGTCCATGCGGTCCCGATATCGCGCCAGGACCGGCTTTTCCGCAGCAGCCATAGGAATTTCTCCTAGATTTGTCGTCTAACTCGGGAAAGGGATCAGGCGATCGTCGTAAAGACGCCTTCGCCCTTCAGAACTTTGAAGAAGTTGCCCCGCTCGCGGATGGAAAAGACCACGATCGGGATCTGATTGTCACGCATCAGGGCGATGGCCGAAGCGTCCATCACGCGCAGGTCCTTGGCCAGGACTTCCTGATAGCTCAGCGTCTCGTAGCGCTGGGCGCTCGGATCCTTCTTGGGATCGGCGGTGTAGACGCCGTCGACGCTGGTGCCCTTGAACAGCGCATCGCAACCCATCTCGGCCGTCCGCAGCGCCGCGGGGGTGTCGGTGGTGAAGAACGGCGCGCCCAGGCCGGCGGCGAAGATCACCACCCTGCCCTTCTCCAGGTGCCGCAGCGCCCGGCGGCGGATGTAGGGCTCGCAGACCGCCTCCATCGGAATCGCCGACTGGACGCGGGTGTAGACGCCGATCTTCTCGAGCGCGCCCTGCAGGGCCAGGGCGTTCATCACGGTGGCCAGCATGCCCATATAGTCGGCGCTGGCCCGGTCCATGCCCTTCCCGGCCAGGGAGACCCCGCGGAAGATGTTGCCGCCGCCGACCACCAGGCAGAGCTCGATCCCGTGATCGACCACTTCCTTGATGTCCTCGGCCACCGCCTCGATCGTCTTGGTGTCGATACCGAAGAGCGACTCGCCCATCAGGACCTCGCCCGACATCTTCAAGAGGATCTTCTTGTAGCGGGGCTTGGCTTCGGGCATCGGCGGGTTCCGGCGAGAATCTGGCTGGGTACTACATAAACCAAGGGCGCCGTGTGCGTCGAACACACGGCGCCCCCGACAGGCTCGATCGAATGGAATTAAGCTTGGCCGGTCATCGACGCCACTTCGGCGGCGAAGTCGTCCTGCTTCTTTTCCACGCCTTCACCCAGGGCGAAGCGCACGAAAGCCTTCACGGCCACCGGCGAGCCGGTTTCCTTGGCGGTCTCGGCGATCAGTTGCTCGATGGTCTGATCCGGGTTCATGACGAAGGGTTGCTTCAGCAGCACCACTTCTTCCTGCCACTTGCGGATCCGGCCTTCGATCATCTTCTCGACGACGGCGAGCGGCTTGCCCGATTCCAGCGCCTGGTCGGTCAGGAACTTCTTTTCCTTCTCGACGGCGGCCGGATCGAGGTCGCCCTCGGTCAGGGCCAGCGGCGGGGTCGGGGTGCCGGCCACGTGCAGAGCGATCTTGCGGCCGACTTCCTTCAGCACCGCCTGGTCGCCGGCGCCTTCCAGCGCCACGAGCACGCCAAGACGGCCGACGCCTTCACCCTGCGCGTTGTGCAGGTAGAGGGCCACGGCGCCTTCGCCCACCGACAGGCGAGCCGAGCGGCGCAGGCGCATGTTCTCGCCGATGGTCGCGATCAGGTTGGTGATCACGTCGCTGACGACTTCGCCCTTGGCCGTCTTGGCCGCGGTGATGGCGTCGACGCCTTCGACCTCCAGGCCGACGACCGCGAAGTCGCGGGCGGCCGTCTGGAACAGCTCGTTCTTCGAGACGAAGTCGGTTTCGGCGTTCAGTTCGACCAGGACGCCGGTCTTGCCGTCGTCGCTCAGCTTGCCGGCCACCAGGCCTTCAGCGGCCGCGCGGTCCGACTTCTTGGCGGCCTTCGAGAGGCCCTTGGTGCGCAGCCAGTCGACGGCCGCTTCCATGTCGCCGTTGTTTTCCTGCAAGGCCTTCTTGCAGTCCATCATGCCAGCGCCGGACTTTTCGCGCAGGTCCTTGACCAGCGCAGCGGTGATCTCCGCCATGGTCAGCTCCTTATCAGTCAGAATGGGTTTGACCGGACCCTGATAGGGCCCGGCCATGATCGTTTTTCGTCAAGCTGAGTAAGACGCACGAATGCGTCTTAGCCGGCTTGTTCCTGGTCCGCGGCCGGAGCCTCGGCGGCCGGGGCCGCTTGCGGCTCCGGCGTAAGCTCTCGAGCCAGGGTCGGCTCAACCGGCGCGACCGAGGCGCCCAGGTCGACGCCGGCGGCCGATTGACCGGCGGCCAGGCCGTCCAGAACGGCGTCGGCCATCAGGTCGCAGTACAGTTGGATCGCGCGGGCGGCGTCGTCGTTGCCCGGGATCGGATAGGTGATGCCGTCCGGATCGCAGTTGGTGTCCAGGATCGCGATGACCGGGATGTTCAGCTTGCGGGCTTCCTGGATGGCGATCGACTCCTTGTTGGTGTCGATCACGAACATCAGGTCGGGAATGCCGCCCATGTCCTTGATGCCGCCCAGGCTGAGCTCGAGCTTGTCGCGCTCGCGGGTCATCTGCAGCAGTTCTTTCTTGCCGCGGCCCTGGCCTTCGCCCTCGAGCATGCCTTCCAGGTCGCGCAGGCGCTGGATCGAACCCGACACGGTGCGCCAGTTGGTGAGCGTGCCGCCCAGCCAACGGTGGTTCACATAGTATTGGGCGCTGCGCTTGGCGGCGGTGGCGATCGGCTCGGACGCCTGGCGCTTGGTGCCGACGAACAGCACGCGGCCGCCGGCGGCGGCGACTTCGCGCACCTTCACCAGGGCCTGGTGCAGCAGCGGGATCGACTGCGAGAGGTCGATGATGTGGATGTTCGACCGCGAACCGAAGATGTAGCGGTCCATCTTCGGGTTCCAGCGGTGGGTCTGGTGACCGAAGTGGGCGCCAGCTTCCAGGAGCTGACGCATGGAGAATTCAGGAAGCGCCATCGGCTTTTTCGTCCTTTTTCCGGTTAACCGCCGCAGGCAAACCCTCCAGATGGAGGACCGGAATGGATACGGGCGGGATGTCTCCCCGTACGTCGCCAAACACCTGCGTGTGGAATGAGCCGGGCAAATAGGCGCTGAGCGGAGAAAATGCAAGCCTTGCACGCCGCGCGCCGCCTTCGCCGGCTTGCGGAGAACGCCGTTCCGCCGCATCTTGCAAGGGTGGGAGGCGGCACATGACACCTATCGTAGCGCTCGGCGTCGGGCTTGGGCTGCTGGCCCAGGGAACCTTCGGTTCGCCTGGCGGCACGCTGAAGCCGTCCACGGGAACCTTGGGACCTGCGCCCAGCTATCGCCCCTATACGCCGCCCGTCTACGGCGCGCCCGCTCCGTCGCCACACTATGGAAGCCCCGCGACGCCGCGCTTTCCAGAACCGCCCAAGCCGCCGACCATGCATCAGCCCGAGCCCTTCAAGCCGTACAAAGGCTCGTCGGTCTATTCCAACCGCGGCGGCGTCGACGCCTACCAGAAGCCCGCCAAGCCGCCGGGCTACATCGACCTGCGCTGACGGCGGCTAGATATCCTCGACGAAGACCACGCCCGGCGCGGTCTTCAACGCGCCGCGCACCGAGACATCCAGGTTGAAGCGGCCCGGGAGCTTCAGCTCCACCTCGCGGCCGCGCTCGATATTGGCCACCAGGATGATCTCCCCGCCGCGCGGGTTGGCGACGTTCTCCAGCCGCTTCTTCAGCGCCTCGATCTCGGCGCTGCGCGGCGCCACATGGACCCGCAGGCCCGCCACCGCGTTCTCGACCGCCTTGTCGACGGGCTCGGCGTCGTCGCCGAAGAACCGGACCTCGCCGTCGCGCGCCTTGGCCCGCACCTTGATCGCCACCGCCTTGCCCGGCTCCAGCAGGTCGCGGCACTTGCGCAGCGATTCCGGCGGGAACAGCACTTCGTACTCCCCGGTCGGGTCCGACAGGGTGACGAAGGCGAACTTCTCGCCGCTGGATTGCGAGGCCCGTTCCTGCTTGCGGCGCACGACGCCGGCCATGCGGAACGCCTCGGCGCCCGCCTCGGCCTTGGGGATCACGTCGGCCAGCAGGTCGGTGCGGCGCCGACGCAGGGCCGTGACCATGTCGTCCAGCGGGTGGCCCGACAGGTAGAAGCCGACCGCCGCCAGTTCCTCGTCCAGCCGCTGCACCGGCGTCCAGGGTTCGGCCTTGGGCATCTTCTTGCGCACCTGGTCGACCAGGTGGTGGGTGCCGTCCGAGAACAGCGCGCCCTGGGTCGAGCTTTCCTGCGACGCCACACTCTGGCCGAGACCGGCCAGCAGCTCGGCCGCCGCCAGCAACTGCGCCCGGTCCGGGTGGATGGAATCGAAGGCGCCGGCGCGGGCCAGGGTCTCGAAGGTCCGCTTGTTCACCTGCTTGGGATCGACCCGCGAGGCGAAGTCGAAGATGTCCTTGAAGGGGCCGCCCGCCTTGCGGACCGCCACCACGTGCTCCATGGCCTGCTGGCCGACGTTGCGGATGCCGCCCAGCGCGTAGAGCACCTCGCCGTCCTCCACCTCGAAGTCGGCGCCCGAGCGGTTCACGTCAGGGCTGCGCACCTTCACGCCGAACCGCTTGGCGTCCTGGTAGAACACCGCCAGCTTGTCGGTGTTGGAGATATCGAGGCTCATCGAGGCCGCGAAGAACTCGACCGGCGCGTTCGCCTTCAGCCAGGCGGTCTGGTACGAGACATAGGCGTAGGCGGCCGCGTGGCTCTTGTTGAAGCCGTAGCCCGCGAACTTGTCCACCAGGTCGAAGATCGACCCGGCCTGTTCGGCCGGCACGCCCTTGGCCTCGGCGCCGGAGACGAACCGCGCGCGCTGCAGGTCCATCTCCTCCTTCTTCTTCTTGCCCATCGCCCGGCGCAGAAGGTCGGCTTCGCCGAGCGAGTAGCCCGCCAGGATCTGGGCGATCTGCATCACCTGTTCCTGGTAGACGATGATGCCGTAGGTCTCCTTCAGCACCGGTTCCAGGCTCGGGTGCAGGTAGTCGATCTCGCGCCGGCCGAACTTGCAGTCGATGAAGGCCGGGATGTTGTCCATCGGGCCGGGGCGATAGAGCGAGACGACGGCGGTCACGTCCTCGATCGAGCCCGGGCGAAGCTGGCGCAGGGTGTCGCGCATCCCCTGCCCTTCCAACTGGAACACCCCGACGGTGCCGCCGCTGGACATCACCTCATAGGCCGCCGCGTCGTCCACCGGCAGGGTCGCGAAGTCGATCTCCTCCCCACGCTTGCGCAGGAACTTCACCGCCCGGTCGATCACCGTCAGCGTCTTCAGGCCCAGGAAGTCGAACTTCACCAGCCCGGCGCTCTCGACCCACTTCATGTTGAACTGGGTGGCGGGCAGTTCCGAGCGCGGGTCCCGGTAGAGCGGCGTCAGCTCGGTCAGCGGCCGGTCGCCGATCACCACGCCGGCGGCGTGGGTCGAGGCGTTGCGGTAGAGGCCCTCAAGCTGCAACGCCGTCTCCAGCAGTTGCTTGACCGCCTCGTCCTCCTCCTTGGCCTGGCGCAGGCGCGGCTCGATCTCGATAGCCTTGGCCAGGGTCACCGGGTTGGCGGGGTTGGCCGGCACCATCTTGGCCAGGCGGTCGACCAGGCCCAGCGGCAGTTGCAGCACCCGCCCGACGTCGCGCAGCACCGCGCGAGCCTGCAGGGTGCCGAAGGTGATGATCTGCGCCACCCGGTCGCGTCCATAGTGCTGCTGGACGTAGGTGATGACCTCTTCGCGGCGCTCCTGGCAGAAGTCGATATCGAAGTCGGGCATCGAGACCCGCTCCGGATTCAGGAAGCGTTCGAACAGCAGGCCATAGCGCAGCGGGTCGAGGTCGGTGATGGTCAGCGCATAGGCGACCAGCGAGCCGGCGCCCGACCCCCGCCCGGGACCGACCGGGATGTCGTGGTCCTTGGCCCACTTGATGAAGTCCGAAACGATCAGGAAGTAGCCCGGGAACCCCATCTGGGTGATGATCCCGATCTCCCGCTCGAGGCGCGCCTCATAGTCCTCCACCGGCATCGCCGAGGCCTGCCCCTTGGCGATCCGCGCCTTGAGCCCCTCGCGCGCCTGGTGGGCCAGTTCGTCGGCCTCGGAGCGTCCGCCGTCGGTGTCGAACCGCGGCAGGATGGGATCGCGCTTCTTCACCATGAAGGCGCAGCGCCGGGCGATGTCGAGGGTGTTGTCGCAGGCTTCCGGCAGGTCGGCGAACAGCGCGCGCATGTCGGCGGCCGGCTTGAACCAGTGCTCCGGCGTCACCCGGCGACGCTCGTCCTGCATGATGAAGGCGCCGTCGGCGATGCACAGCAGCGCCTCGTGGGCGGCGTACATCTCCCGCTTGGCGAAATAGACGTCGTTGGTGGCGACCAGCGGAATGTCGTTGTCGTAGGCGAAGGCGACCAGCTCGCCTTCCGCCGCCGCCTGGGACGGCAGGCCATGCCGCTGCAGTTCGACATAGAAGCGGTCGCCGAACACCTGGGCCATCTCGGCCAGGGCGGCCTTGCCCTCGGGGATCTTCCCCGCCGCCAGCAGCGGGTCGACCGGCCCGTCGACCCCGCCCGACAGCAGGATCAGGCCCTCATTGTGCTCGACCACCTTCCGCCAGGAGACCGAGACGTCCTCGCTGCCGTCGGCGTCGAGGTAGCAGCGCGAGGACAGTTCGCTGAGATTGAGATAGCCCTGCTCGCTCTGGGCCAGCAGCACGATGGTGGGGATCTTGGCCCAGCGCTCGGTCTGGCCGCCGCCGATCCCCGTGACCGGCAGGGCGCAACCGATGATCGGCTGGACGCCCGCATCCTTGCTGGTGACCGAGAACTCCAGCGCGCCGTAGAGATTGGCCCGGTCGGTCAGGGCCACCGCCGGCATCTCGGCGGCCTTGGCCAGGCTGCTGACCTTGTCGGCCTTGATCGCGCCCTCGAGCAGCGAATAGGCGGAGCGGACCCGCAGGTGGACGAAACCCTCGTTCACCGCTTCGCTCACCCCTCGCCTCCCAGATCAGGCGGCCAATTGGGCCACCGCGCACATCATCCACACAAACCCTGCGACCGAAACAAAGGCCAGCGATTCCCGAGCCAAGCGAACCATCTGCGACGTCCTCGTTGTGGATGTTCTGTTCTTGTTCTTATTTCCCGTTTTGTTCTCACCGTCAAGCGGTTTGGCGTCGCGCGCGCGAGGGCGTCCGAACCCACGGCCGAGGCGGGCTGCGGCTAGAAGGCGCCTTGGACCTGCTCTTCCAGGTGGCCGTCCTTGAGCGCCACCACGCGGTCCATGTGCTTGGCGAGCTCCAGGTTGTGGGTCGCCACCAGGGCCGCGACGCCCTCGCTGCGGGCCAGGGCGTAGAGGCTGTCGAACACGGCGCCCGAGGTGTGCGGATCGAGATTGCCGGTCGGCTCGTCGGCCAGCAGCAGCCGCGGCGCGTTGGCCAGCGCCCGGGCGATGGCCACCCGCTGCTGCTCGCCGCCGGACATCTGGGCGGGCTGGTGCTCGACCCGCTCGCCCAGCCCCAGGCTGGTCAGCAGCTCGCGCGCCCGTTCCCGCGCGGCCCGGCGCGAGCGCCCGGCGATCATCTGCGGCAGGGCCACGTTGTCGAGCGCCGTGAACTCGGCCAGCAGGTGGTGGGCCTGATAGACGAAGCCGATGGTCGCCAGGCGCACCCGCGTCCGCTGCCGGTCGCTGAGGTCCGAGCAGTCCCGGCCCTCGATGCTGATCTGCCCGGCGTCCGGGTGCTCCAGCAGGCCGGCGGCGTGCAGCAGCGAGGACTTGCCCGACCCCGACGGGCCGATCAGGCCGACGATCTCGCCGGGCCGCACGTCGAGGTCGACGCCGTCCAGCACGGTCAGGGTCTTGTCGCCGCTCTGGTAGGTGCGCCGCAGCCCCCGGATGGTCAGGACGGGATTACTCATAGCGAAGCGCCTCCACCGGATCGAGACGCGAGGCCCGCCAGGCCGGCGGCAGGGTCGCCAGGAACGACATGGCCAGGGCCCAGAAGGTGATCACGGCCACTTCCTGCCAGTCGATCTTCGCCGGAATGCGGGTGAGGAAGTAGATGTCGGAGTTGAAGACCTCGGCCCCGGTCACCCACTCCACGAACTGCTGGATCTCGCCGATGAAGATGCAGAACAGCGAACCGATCAGCAGGCCGGCGATGGTGCCGAGCACGCCGACCGCGGCCCCCGACATGAAGAAGATCCGCAGGATCGAGCCCTGCCCCGCGCCCATGGTCCGCAGGATGGCGATGTCGCGCCCCTTGTTCTTCACCAGCATGACCAGGCCCGAGATGATGTTCATGGCGGCGATCGCCACCAGCATCATCAGGATCAGGCGCATGACGTTGCGCTCGACCTTCAGCGCGCCCCAGTAGGCCGAGTTCTTCTCGGTCCAGTCGGTGACCAGGGCCGAGGGCCCGGCGGCCCGGGCGACGTCGCCCTTCATGGCGATCGCCCTGTCGGCGTCGTTCAGCTTGATCTCGATGTAGTCGAGCCCGTCGTCGCGGCCGAAGAATAGCTGGGCCTGCTCCAGCGGCATGTAGATGAACGCCTGGTCGTACTCGCTCATCCCGACGGTGAAGGTGCCGGCCACGGTGTAGGCCTTGCGCAGCGGCGTCGCCCCGAACGCCGTCGCCCCGCCGCTGGGCGAGACCAGGCTGAGCTCGTCGCCCGGCTGCACGCCCAGGGTCTGGGCCAGGCGGTCGCCGACCAGGATCATGTCGCCGCCGTACTCGCCCTCGTCGAACCCGGCCATGCTGCCGCGGGTGATGTTGTCCGAGACGATCCTGGTCGCCTTCAGGTCCTTGGCGGTGATGCCGCGCACGATGGCGCCGCTGATCTGGCCGGCGCCCAGGGCCATGGCCTGCGCCTCGATCACGGGCGTCACCTGGATGACCCCGGGCAGATCGGAGATCCTCCTGATCGCCGCCTCGCGATCGGGCGCGGTCAGCACCCCGCCCGACACATAGAGATGCCCGCTGAAGCCGAGGATCCGCGACAGAAGCTCGGCCCTAAAGCCGTTCATCACGCTCATCACGATGATCAGCACCGCCACCGCCAGCATGATGCCGACGAACGAGATGATCGAGATCAGCGCCACCCCGCCCTGGCTGCGCTTGGCGCGCAGGTAGCGGGCCGCCACCGAGCGTTCCCATTGGCCGAAGGGCGGCGCGCGGCCGTTCAGCGTCCCGTTGGTCGACGGCGTACTCACGCGGCGACCGCTCCGTTGGACGAAGGTCTCGAAGGATTCATGCCTGGGGAGGTGTCCCGATCATCAGCGGCCGCAGCGGCCAAGTCGCCCAGCTTTGCCATGTATGCGGAGCGAAAAGAAGGCCGCCCGGTGGCCGGGCGGCCCTCAAGTTGTCGGGGAAAACGCCACGGGCGGCCAGCCGGCTGCCTGTGTCTGAGTTCAGGGGTAACCGAAGTTACACGGCCCGCGCCGCGCCGATCGCCCCGGCCGACGCTCAATCGCGCTTTCGCCTAAAACTTGGGCGAGCCCCGGGGCCCGGCGCTCAATCCGCGCTCGCGCCCAGCCCTAGCGCCAGCTAGCCGGAACGTCCGGCAGCTTGATCAGGTCGTACTTCACGACGAAGAACAGGATCACCCACAGGATCGTCGCGACGATGGTCGTGGTGATGAACTTCTTCTTCAGCTTGGGATCCACCGGCGCGCCGGGATCGCCCCCGTCGCCCTTGTCGATGCCCGCCTCGGCATGGCTGGTCACGCCGATCGGCAGGACCGAGAACAGCACCGTCCACCAGATGGTGAAGTAGATCGCGATGCCGGTGAAGATCGTCATCAGTGCGCGTCCTTAGGGGATTCCATCAGCTCGACCAGGACCCCGCCCATGTTCTTCGGATGGACGAAGATCACCGGCGTCCCGTGCGCGCCGATCCGCGGCTCGCCCGTGCCCAGCACGCTCGCGCCCTTGGCCCGCATGTCGTCGCGCGCGGCGATGATGTCGGGCACCTCGAAACAGACGTGGTGTTGCCCCCCGGCCGGGTTCTTCGCAAGAAAGCCAATGAGCGGCGAATCGTCGCCCAGCGGCTCGATCAGCTCGATCTGGCTGTTGGGCAGGTCGACGAAGCAGACATAGACGCCCTGCTCCGGCATCGCCTTGGTCTCGGTGATGTTCGTCGCGCCCAGCACGTCGCGATAGAGCTTCACGGACTCGGCGATGGAGGGGGTCGCGACCCCGACGTGGTTCAGTCTTCCGATCATGACAGCCGTATAGACCTCTCCGAAGCGCCGCGCGAGATCACGTGGCGGAAGCCGCTAGAGCCGCAGCACCGTGGTCTCGACCACCGGCCGCTTGCCCCAGATCCGCTGGCTGGCCTTCTTCACCGCCCGCGACATCACGGTCTCGACCTCTTCGTCGAACTCCCGCTGCTCGCCCTGCAGGCGGCCCAGCGCCTGGCTGGCTTCCTTGGCCAGGTCATCGAGGACCTCGTCCATCGGATAGTCGTCGTCCGCCGGCAGGCCCAGCGCCCTGACCTGCGGTCCGGCGGCGATCTTGCCGCGGCCGTCCAGCACGACGCTGACCGCCAGCACGCCGTTGTAGGCGGCATGGCGACGCTCGCGCAGGGCGTCGCCGTTCTCCGGCGTCAGCACCCCGGCGTCCACATAGATCCGGCCGGCGGGCACCTCGTCGATGATCTCGGCCCGTCCGGGCGCCAGGCGCACCATGTCGCCATTGCGCGGCGCCACCGACTGCGGAACCTGCAGGTCCTTGGCGAAGGCGGCGTGTTCCAGCAGGTGGCGGCGCTCCCCGTGGGTCGGCACCGCGATCTGCGGCCGCGCCCAACTGTACATCTGCGCCAGCTCGTCCCGGCACGGGTGGCCCGAGACGTGGATGCCCGGATGGTCGCGCTCGGTGTAGAGCCGCACCCCGCGGTCGGCGAGGCGGTTCTGCAGGTTGCGGATCGGGATCTCGTTGCCCGGGATGACCCGCGAGGAGAACACGCAGGCGTCGCCCGCCCCCAGCTTCACATGCGGGTGCGCCCCGTCCGCGATCCGCGACAGCGCCGCGCGCGGCTCGCCCTGGCTGCCGGTGCAGAGGAACAGCACCTCGTTCTCGGGCATCGCGGCGGCCTGCTGCTCCGACAGGAACTCGCGCACGCCGTCCAGCAGGCCGACGGACTTCGCCGCCGCCGCCATCCGGTGCATGGAGCGGCCCACCAGGCAGACGCTGCGGCCCGCGGCCTCGGCGGCGCGGATCACGCTGTCCATCCGGGCGACGTTGGAGGCGAAGCAGGCCACCGCCACCTTGCCGGACAGACCGCCGATCAGGCCGGCCAGGGCCTCCTTCACGTCGGCCTCGGAGCCCGACTCCCCATCCACGAAGACGTTGGTCGAGTCGCAGACCATGGCCAGGACGCCCTCGTCGCCCAGCTTCTGGATCGCCGCCTCGTCGGTGACCGAGCCCAGCACCGGGTCCGGATCGATCTTCCAGTCGCCGGTGTGCAGCACCGTGCCCAGGGGCGTGCGGATCGCCAGGCCGTTCGGCTCGGGGATCGAGTGGGTCAGGGTGATCAACTCGACCTCGAAGGGCCCGAGCTGGATCTTGCCGGAGAGCGGGATCTCGGTGATCTCGGCGTCGGCGCAGTCCTCGTTCTCGCGCAGCTTCTCGCGCAGCAGGAAGGCGGTGAACGGCGTCGCATAGAGCGGCGCGCGCAGTTGCGGCCACAGCCACGACACCGCGCCGATATGGTCCTCGTGCGCATGCGTCAGTACGATGCCGATGATGTTCTTGGCGTGCTCGAGGATGAATTCCGGGTCGGGCAGGATGATCTCCACGCCCGGCGTGGTCTGGTCGCCGAAGGTGACGCCCAGGTCGACCACGATCCACTTGCGCGCATGCGCCGGGCCGTAGCCGTACAGGTTGAAGTTCATGCCGATCTCGTTCGAGCCGCCGAGCGGCAGGAAGACGAGTTCGTCTTGGTCTTTTGCTTTCATTACGTCCTTGCCGCCGTGTTCCGGCGGTGAATTTCAAGTAGGCCCCGGATCGTCAGGTCCGGGTCAAAATGGTCGATGGCCGCGGTGGCGCCGTGGAACAGCGAGGCGACGCCGCCCGTGGCGATAACGGTCATGGGCTTTTCGCGTTCAGCCTTGATCCGGGCGATCAGTCCCTCGATGAGGGCCACATAGCCCCAGAAGACGCCCGACTGCATGGCGCCGACCGTGTCGGTGCCCACCACGCGCTGCGGCTTCTGGATCGCCACGCGCGGCAGCTTGGCGGCCGCGGAGTGCAACGCTTCCATAGATAGGTTGATGCCGGGCGCAATCACACCCCCCTCGAACCCGCCGTCTGCGGCGATGACGTCGAAGGTGGTCGCGGTGCCGGAGTCGATCACGATCAGATCGCCCGGATAGACGATGTGCGCACCCAGGGCGTTGACCAGGCGGTCGGCCCCGGCTTCCGACGGCTTGTCGATCCGCACCTCGATGCCCAGGTCGGCGTTCTCGCCGATCACCAGCGGTTCGACATGCAGGTATCGGCGCGCCAGGTTGCGCAGGTTGAAGATCGACTGCGGCACCACGCTGGAGATGATGCAGGCGTCCAGCACCCCGAACTGCAACCCGGCCATGTGCAGCAGTTGCGAGAGCCAGACCGCATATTCGTCGGCGGTTCGGCTGGAATCGGTCGCCGCGCGCCACTGGGCGATCCAGCTCTCGCCGTCATGCACCGCAAACAGCGTGTTGGTGTTGCCCTGTTCGATGGCCAGAAGCATCGGTCTCAAGCCTCCCCGAAGAAAACGTCGCCGGCGGTGATCCGCAGCACGGTCCCGTCGTCCAGACGCAGGCGAAGGGCGCCGTCCAGATCGAGCCCTTCGGCGATTCCCGTGTGGGTCTGGTTGGGCAACCGCGCGACGCACGGCTCGCCCAGGCCATGGGCGTGGGCGGTCCAGCCCTCGGCGATCGGCCCGAAGCCCTCGGACGCCCAGAGTGCGCGCCAGTGCTCGAACCGCGTGGCCAGCACCTCCAGCGCGTCCAGCGGCGCGGGCGGCGGCGTGGCCATGTGCTCGGCGAACGAGGTCGCCGGCCGCTCGACGTCGGTCGGCGCCTGCGCCAGGTTGATGCCGATGCCGACCGCCATCCACAGCGCGCTGTCGGGCCGCGTCCCGGACTCGATCAGGATGCCGACCGCCTTGCGGCCATAGACCATGACGTCGTTGGGCCATTTCAGCCGCGCCGCGCCCGGCCCCAGGCAGGTCTGCGCCAGGTCGGCGGCGGCCAGCGCCGCCACGAAGGAGAGCTGCGCCGCCTCGCCGGCCGGCTTGGCCGTGGTCAGCAGCAGGGTGGCGGCCAGGTTGCCGGTGGACGTGGTCCACGGCCGCCCCCGGCGCCCGTGCCCTGCGGTCTGTCGCAGGGCCGTGATCCAGACCGGGCCGGTCTCCCCCGCCTCGGCGCGTCGCCGCGCCTCGGCGTTGGTGGAGTCCAGTTCGTCATAGGCCTCGATCGGGGGGTGGCTTGCCACCTAGGAGGCGAGTCCGAACGCCGCCGCCGCGGCCTTGGCCAGCGGATCGAGGAAGATCAGCGCGCCCATCACGACCGGGAAGGTGAACAGCGCCGCGCTGATGGCCACCACCTGGGCTTCGCGCGGCGGGGCGTCGGTGCCGCTGGGGGCCACGTCGAACCACATCACCTTGATCAGGCGCAGGTAGTAGAACGCCGCGACCACGCTGCCGACCAGGCCGAGCACCGCAGCGACCACGATCATCGGCTCGCCGACGTTCAGGGCCGCCTTGAAGACGTAGAACTTGGCCCAGAAGCCGGAGAACGGCGGCAGGCCCAGGGCCGACAGCGAGAACGCCGTCATGGCCAAGGCGATGCCGGGGCGTTCCTTGAACAGCCCGGCCATGTCGTCGATCGTCTCCATCGGACGGCCGTCGCGCGACAGCGCCGTCAGGCAGGCGAAGAAGCCGGTGACGTCGATCATGTAGAGGATCATGAACATCAGCATCGCCTGCATGCCCTCGGCGTTGCCCGAGGCCAGGCCCAGCACCGCGTAGCCGACATTGGCGATCGAGGAGTAGGCCCAGAGGCGCTTGAGGTTCTTCTGCGCCAGGCCCGCGAAAGCCCCGACGAAGATCGACAGCAGGGCGATGACCACCAGGATCTGGCGCCATTGCTCGGCCGCGCCGGCGAAGCCCTCGGCCAGCACGCGGGCGAACAGCACCATGGCCGCCAGCTTCGGCGCGCCGGCGAAGAAGGCCACGACCGGGGTCGGGGCGCCTTCGTAGACGTCCGGGGTCCACATGTGGAACGGCGCGGCGGAGACCTTGAACGCCAGGCCGCAGATCAGGAACACCAGGCCGAACAGCACGCCGGTGCTGGCGCCGCCCTGGACCACGGCGGCGATCTCGTCGAACTTGGTCGAGCCGGCGAAGCCGTAGATCAGCGAGGCGCCGTAGAGCAGCAGGCCCGAGGACAGCGCGCCGAGCACGAAGTACTTCAGGCCCGCTTCCGACGCCTTGGCGTTCTCGCGGTGCATGGCCGCCAGCACGTAGAGCGCCAGCGAGTGCAGCTCGACGCCCATATAGAGCGAGATCAGGTCGCCCGCCGACGCCATCATCCCCATGCCGAGCGCGGCCAGCAGGATCAGGATCGGGAACTCGAAGTTGCGGATCGCCTTGCGCTCGAACCACTTCTGGCCGAGCACGATGGCCACCGCGCTGGCCAGGTAGATCGCCACCTTGGCGAAGGCCGAGGCGTTGTCGGAGATCAGCCCGCCGGAGAAGCCGCGGCCGATGGGGCCGACGGCGGCGGCCCAGGCGGCCAGGATCAGCGCGCCGATCGAGGCCAGCATCAGGGCCGTGGTGGCGCGCGGCGCGAAGGCGCCGACCACCAGCAGGCCAAGGGCGCCGATCGCCAGGATCAGTTCCGGCGTGGCGAGAGCGAGGTCTTGGGAGAAGGTCATGTGACTTTAGGTCCTCACCCGCCGATGGCCGCGCGGTAAACCGCGGCGAGATTGTCGACCGAGGCTTGGGTCAGATCGAAGACGGCGGCCGGATAGACGCCGAGGTACAGGGTCATGGCGATCAGCGGCGCGAAAATCGCCACCTCGCGCCAGTCGAGGTCGGTGATGTCGGCCAGGGCCGGGTTGGTGATCTCGCCGAAGATGACCCGCTTGTAGAGGGTCAGCGCATAGACCGCCGAGAAGATCACGCCGGTGGCCGCGACGACCGCCGTCCAGGTCGAGACGTGATAGACGCCGACCATGGTGGTGATTTCGCCGACGAAGCCCGAGGTGCCCGGCAGGCCGACATTGCCCATGGTGAAGAGCATGAAGGTCGCCGCGTACCAGGGCATGCGGTTCACCAGCCCGCCGTAGAAGGCGATCTCGCGGGTGTGCATGCGGTCATAGACCACGCCGACGCAGAGGAAGAGCGCGCCGGAGATCACCCCGTGGCTCAGCATCTGGAAGACCGCGCCCTGCACGCCGACCGCGTTGCCCGCGAAGATGCCCATGGTCACGAAGCCCATGTGGGCGACCGACGAATAGGCGATCAGCTTCTTGATGTCGGTCTGACGGAAGGCGACCAGCGAGGTGTAGACGATCGCGATCACGCTCAAGGCGAACACCAGCGGCGTGAACAGGTCCGAGGCCTGCGGGAACATCGGCAGCGAGAAGCGCAGGAAGCCGTAGCCCCCCATCTTCAGCAGGATGCCCGCCAGGATCACCGAGCCGGCCGTCGGCGCCTCGACGTGGGCGTCGGGCAGCCAGGTGTGCACCGGCCACATCGGCATCTTCACCGCGAACGAGGCGAAGAAGGCCAGCCACAGCCAGGTCTGCAGGTGCTCGTCGAACTTGTAGTTCATCAGCTCGGGGATCGAGGCGGTGCCCGCGACGCTGATCATGACCAGGATGGCCGCCAGCATCAGCACCGAGCCGAGCAGGGTGTAGAGGAAGAACTTGTAGGCCGCGTAGACCCGGTTCTTGCCGCCCCAGATGCCGATGATCAGGAACATCGGCACCAGGCCGAACTCGAAGAACAGGTAGAACAGCACCAGGTCCAGCGCGCAGAACACGCCGATGACCAGCGTTTCCAGGACCAGGAACGCGATCATGTAGGCCGGCACGCGCTTGTCGATCGAGAACCACGACGCGGCGATGCAGATCGGCATCAGGAACGCGGTCAGCAGCACGAACAGGATCGAGATCCCGTCCACGCCCATGCGGTAGTGGAGCCCGGCGAACCACGGATGGTCTTCCACGAACTGGAAGCCCGGATTGGCCGGGTCGTACTGCATCACCAGCAGCACCGAGAGCGCGAAGGTCGCGAGCGTGGTCACCAGGGTGATCCACTTCACGGCGGCGATGGTCTGCGCGTCCTCCTGCGAGCGGAAGGCCCGCAGGAACAGGATGGCCGCCACGCCGATCAGCGGCGTGAAGGTCGTCAGGGAGAGAATACCGGTCATGGGATCGCCCTCCCCCTTAAGCTTGCCAGGCCCACAGCGCGTAGGACAGCAGTCCCGCCACGCCGAGCAGCATTACGAACGCATAGTGATAGACGTAGCCGGTCTGCAGACGGCCGGCCCGGCGGCCGATCGTGTAGGACAGCGCCGAGACCCCGTCCGGCCCCAGGCCGTCGATGATCTTCTGGTCCCCGCCCTTCCAGAACAGGTCGCCCAGGAACTTGGTCGCCCGCACGAAGGTCGCCTCATAGATCTCGTCGAAGAACCACTTGTTGTAGAGGAAGGTCCACAGCGGGCCCTTCCGCGCGGCGATCGCCGCGCCCAGGCCTTCGCGCATGATGTAGACGTAGAAGGCGCCGGCGAAGCCGAGGGCCGAGACCACCAGCGGCGCCCACTTCACCCAGGTCGGGGAATGGTGGGCGTGCTCCAGGATGTGGTTGTCCGCGCCGTTGAAGATCGCCCCGCGCCAGAACTCGCGCCAGCCCTCGCCCACGAAATGGTCGACGAAGACGTAGCCGGCCGCGACCGCGCCAAGGGCGAGCAGCAGCAGCGGCACGAGCATGATCACCGGGCTCTCATGCGGCTTGTGGCCATGGCCATGGCCATGATCGTGGTCGTGATCGGCCAGCGGTTCGTCATGGGTCTCGATCTGCGCCGAGGAGGCGTGGTCGTCGCCATGGGCGTGCGCATGGTCATGCGCGTGATCGTCATGGCTCCACTTGGCGGTCCCATGGAAGGTCATGAACGCCAGGCGCCACGAGTAGAAAGCGGTCAGGCCGGCCGCGAAGACCCCGACCACGAAGGCGAAGTAGGCGACGCCGCCGAACTGCTGGCCGGCCGCGAAGGCGCTCTCGATGATGGTGTCCTTCGAATAGAAGCCGGCGAAGCCCAGGTGCAGGTTCGGCAGGCCGAAGCCGGTGATCGCCAGGGTGCCGATGGTCATCACCGCATAGGTGACCGGCAGGTACTTCCACAGGCCGCCCATCTTCCGCATGTCCTGCTCGTGGTGCATGCCGTGGATCACCGAACCGGCGCCCAGGAACAGCAGGGCCTTGAAGAAGGCGTGCGTGAACAGGTGGAACATGGCCGCCTGATAGGCGCCCACGCCGGCGGCGAAGAACATGTAGCCGAGCTGCGAACAGGTCGAATAGGCGATGACCCGCTTGATGTCGTTCTGCGCCAGGCCGACGGTCGCCGCGAACAGCGCCGTGACCGCGCCGATCAGGGTGACGATCTGCTTGGCGTAGGGCGCGTACTCGAACATCGGCGAGAGCAGGCAGACCATGTAGACGCCGGCGGTGACCATGGTCGCCGCGTGGATCAGGGCCGAGACCGGGGTCGGGCCCTCCATGGCGTCCGGCAGCCAGGTGTGCAGGAAGAACTGCGCCGACTTGCCCATCGCGCCGACGAACAGCAGGGCGCAGGCCAAGTCGACCGCGTGCCAGTACGAGCCGGCGAACCACCAGCCTTCGTTCGCCATCGACGGGATCTTCGGGAACAGCTCGGCGAACTGGATCGTGCCGAACATCCAGAAGACGGTCATGATGCCGAGCGCGAAGCCGAAGTCGCCGACCCGGTTGACCACGAAGGCCTTGATCGAGGCGGCGTTGGCGGTCGGCTTCTTGAACCAGAAGCCGATCAGCAGGTAGCTGGCCAGGCCCACGCCTTCCCAGCCGAAGAATAGCTGCATGAAGTCGGCGGCGGTCACCAGCGCCAGCATGGCGAAGGTGAACAGCGACAGGTAGGCGAAGAAGCGCGGCTTGGAGTCGTCCTCGGCCATGTAGCCCCACGAATAGACGTGGACGAGCGAGGAGACGCTGGTGACGACCACCAGCATGACCGCCGAGAGGCCGTCGAGCCGGATCGACCAGTTCGACTGGAAGTCGCCGATGTTGATGAACGGCAGCAGTTGGAGCGTGAAGGGCTCGAGCCCGCCCCAGGTCCACTGGCTGAAGATCGTCCACGACAGCACGGCCGACAGCAGCAGCAGGCCGGTGGTGATCGACTGGGACGCGACGTTGCCGATGCGGCGGCCGAACAGGCCCGCCACGATCGCGCCGACCAGGGGCGCGAAGACGACAGTGGTGATCAGAGACTGCGGTGTCATGTTGTGGTCCGTCAGCCCTTCATCATCGAGACGTCGTCGACGGAGATGTCGCCGCGGTTACGGAAGAAGGTGACAAGGATGGCGAGGCCGACGGCGGCCTCGGCGGCCGCCACGGTGAGGACGAACATCGCGTAGATCTGCCCCACGACGTCGTGCAGGTAGACCGAGAACGCCACCAGGTTGATGTTCACCGCGAGCAGGATCAGCTCGATCGACATCAGGATGACGATGATGTTCTTGCGGTTCACGAAGATCCCGAACACCCCGATGGTGAACAGGATCGCGGCCACCGCGAGATAGTGGGTGAGCCCGATGATCATTGCTCGATCCCCTGCCCCGGCTTGATCTGAACGACGCGCATGCCGGTCTTCGGCGTCCGGGCCACCTGGTCGACGATGACCTGGCGGCGCACGCCCGGCTTGTGGCGCAGGGTCAGCACGATGGCGCCGATCATGGCCACCAGCAGCACCAGCCCCGCGGCTTGGAAGAAGTAGACGTAGTCGGTGTAGAGCACCCGCCCGATGGTCTCGATGTTCGAGACGTCGGCGTACACCTGCGGCGCGTCGGCCTTCGGCGTCCCGCTGGTCGCGACGGCCGTGGCCACCACGATCATCTCGATCGCCAGGACGCCGGCGACCAGGCCGCCCAGCGGCATGTAGCGGGCGAAGCCCTGCCGCAGCGCCGCGAAGTCGACGTCGAGCATCATGACGACGAATAGGAAGAGCACCGCGACCGCCCCGACGTAGACCACCACGAGGAGCATCGCGAGGAACTCCGCGCCCATGGTCACGAAGAGGCCCGCGGCCGAGAAGAAGCTGAGGATCAGGAACAGCACCGAGTGCACGGGATTTCGGGAGGAAACCACCCCGAACCCTGCGCCCACGGTCACCGCCGCCAGCAGGTAGAATGCGATCGCCAAGGCCATGACGGCTTTTCTCAGCCCCTTAGTTTACTTTGCCCGCCTTCGCCGGAGAGCCCGACGCTGGCGAAGGTGGTGTCTTCAAGGATGCGCCCGGTGACTACCGGTAGGGCGCGTCCAGTTCCAGGTTCTTCGCGATCTGCCGTTCCCAGCGGTCGCCGTTCGCGAGCAGGCGCTCCTTGTCGTAGTAGAGCTCCTCCCGCGTCTCGACGGCGAACTCGATGTTCGGGCCCTCGACGATGGCGTCCACCGGGCATGCCTCCTGGCACAGGCCGCAGTAGATGCACTTGACCATGTCGATGTCGTAACGGGTCGTCCGGCGGCTGCCGTCGTCGCGCGGCTCGGCTTCGATGGTGATCGCCTGGGCCGGGCAGATGGCCTCGCACAGCTTGCAGGCGATGCAGCGCTCCTCCCCGTTGGGATAGCGGCGCAGGACGTGCTCGCCGCGGAAGCGCGGCGACTGCGGGCCGCGCTCGTGCGGGTACTGCACGGTCGCCTTCGGCTTGACCATGTACTTCATCGCCAGGCCGAAGGCCCCGACGAAGTCCATCAGGGCCGCGCCCCTGACTGCTTGTGAGATTCGCTGCATCATTTCGCGGTTACTTTCTCTTGCAGGCGTAGTCGGTCATGCGCTTGCCCGAGCCCTCGTCGCTGCGGACCAGTTCGCCGCCCCTGGCGGCGCAGGCCGCGCTGGCGGACTTCAGCGCATCGTAGCTGGCCACGCCGCCGGCCACGTCGGGGCCGCCCGGCGCACTGGCGCAGGCCGAAAGGGAAATCAGAAGGATGCTGGCCATGACGGTCCTCATGCACCCCCCGGACCGAAAACGCGCCACGCCGCGACAAAGGCGACGGCGACGAGCGAGGTCGGAAGGAAGACCTTCCAGCCCAGGCGCATCAGTTGGTCGTAGCGGTAGCGCGGCACGATCGCCTTCACCATCCCGAACAGGAAGAAGAAGAAGCAGATCTTCAGCACGAACCACATCAGGCCATAGAAGCTCTGCACCGTCGGCGGCCAACTGGCCACCCAGGGCAGATCGATCGGAGCCTGCCAGCCGCCGAAGAACATCACCGAGATCAGGGCGCACATCAGCACGATGTTCACCAGCTCGCCGATCATGAAGAGCAGGAACGGGCTGGACGAGTACTCGACCTGATAGCCGGCCACGAGCTCGGATTCGGCTTCGGGCAGGTCGAACGGCGGGCGGTTGGTCTCGGCCAGGGCCGAGATGAAGAAGATCACCGCCATCGGGACCATGATCAGCGCCAGCGGCAGGTTGGTCAGGCCAGGACCGCCGAACACGTTCCAGTTCCAGAACCCGCCGGCTTGCAGCTCGACGATCTTCTGCAGGTTCATCGTGCCCGACAGCAGGATGACGGTGACGATGACGAAGCCGATGGAGACCTCGTAGGACACCATCTGCGCAGCCGAGCGCAGCGAGCCCAGGAACGGGTACTTCGAGTTCGAAGCCCAGCCGCCCATGATGATGCCGTAGACGCCCAGCGAGCTGATCGCGAACAGGTACAGCACGCCGACATTGATGTTGGAGACCACCCACCCCGGCGCGAACGGGATCACCGCCCAGCCCACCAGGGCCAGGACGAAGGTCAGGACCGGCGCCAGCAGGAAGACGAACTTGTCCGCCCCGTCGGGGATGACGATTTCCTTCAGCACGAACTTGATCAGGTCGGCGAAGGACTGCAGCAGGCCGAAGGGGCCGACCACGTTCGGCCCTTTGCGCATCTGCACGCCGGCCCAGATCTTCCGGTCGGCGAGCATGAAGAAGGCCAGGGCCACCAGCAGCGGCAGCACGACCGCCAGGATCTGCGCGACCGTGATCAGGGTCCAGCCGCCGGGCGTGGTCCAGAAGGTGTTGGCGTCCATGCCCCTACTCCGCCGCGATCTTGGCGGCGCCGGAAGCCACGGCGGCGCACTCGGCCATCGTCACGCTGGAGCGGGCGATGGGATTGGTCAGATGGAAGGCCTTCACGGCGCTCTCGAACGGGGCGTCGGAAAGCTCGCCCTTCGCGCCCAGCAAGCCGAAGTCCAGGGCCGCGCCGGCGGCGCCGGGCGCATAGTCCACCTGGCCGAAGGTCGGATGGTCGGCGAAGAGCCTGGCCCGCAGTTGGACCAGGGTGTCGTAAGGCAGGGTCGCGCCCAGGCGGTCGGACAGGGCGCGGAACACCGACCAGTCCTCGCGGGCCTCGCCCTTGGGGAACACCGCGCGGAAGCCGAACTGAACGCGGCCCTCGGTGTTGACGTAGATCCCGTCCTTCTCGGTATAGGCCGCGCCCGGCAGGACCACGTCGGCCTTGTGCGCCCCGGCGTCGCCGTGCGTGCCGAGATAGACGGTGAAGGCGTCGCTGGCCTTGGCGTCGATCTCGTCGGCGCCCAGCAGGAACAGCACGTCCAGCGCGCCGGCCTGCACCATCTGCCTGGCGCTCTTGCCGCCCTCGCCCGGCACGAAGCCGAGGTCCAGGCCGCCGACGCGCGAGGCGGCGGTGTGCAGCACGTTCCAGGTCATGCCGAAGCTCTTGGCGACCGCGGCGGCGGCGGCGAGCACCGCCTGGCCGTCGTCGCGCGACAGGGCGCCCGCGCCGACGATGATCGCCGGATTCCTGGCTTCCTTCAGCGCCTTGACGAAGTCGTTCCTGGCGCGGCCCAGGCCCGACAGGGTCTGCGCGCCGGCGCCGAGATAGTCGTACTTGTAGGTCAGGTCAGCCTGCTCGCCGATCACGCCGACGCGCAGCGCGCCCGCCAGCCAGCGCTTGCGCAGGCGGGCGTTGAACACCGGCGCCTCGAGGCGCGGATTGGTCCCGACCAGCAGGATGACGTCGGCCTCTTCGATGCCGGCGATGGTCGAGTTGAGCAGCCAGCTCTCGCGCGGACCGGCGCCCAGCGCCATGCCGTCCTGGCGGCAGTCGATGTTGGCCGAGCCCAGGGCCTCGAACAGGTCCTTGGCCGCCTTCATGGATTCGACGTCCTGCACGTCGCCGGCGATCACGCCGACGCGGTCAGGCGTCGTGGCCTTCACCTTGGTGGTGATCAGCTCGAAGGCCTCGCTCCAGGTCGCCGGTTGCAGGCGTCCGTCCTTGCGGATGAACGGCCGGTCCAGGCGCTGGCGCGAGAGACCATCGACCGCGTAGCGGGTCTTGTCGCTGATCCACTCCTCGTTGACCTCTTCGTTCAGCCGCGGCAGCACGCGCAGAACCGCCGGGCCGCGGCTGTCGATGCGGATGGCCGAGCCCAGGGCGTCCATCACGTCGACGCTCTCGGTCTTCTTCAGCTCCCACGGACGGGCGTTGAAGGCGTAGGGCTTGGAGGTCAGCGCGCCCACCGGGCACAGGTCGATCACGTTGGCGGACAGTTCCGAGGCGACCGACTTGTCCAGATAGGTCGTGATTTCAACGTCTTCGCCGCGGGAGATGAGACCGATGTCCGGCACGCCGGCCACTTCGGTGATGAAGCGGACGCAGCGCGTGCACTGGATGCAGCGGGTCATGACCGTCTTGATCAACGGCCCCATGTACTTCTCTTCGACGGCCCGCTTGTTCTCGGCGTAGCGGCTGTCGTCGCGGCCATAGCCCATGGCCTGGTCCTGCAGGTCGCACTCGCCGCCCTGGTCGCAGATCGGGCAGTCGAGTGGGTGGTTGATGAGCAGGAACTCCATCACCCCTTCGCGGGCCTTCTTCACCATCGGCGTGTTGGTGAAGATCTCCTGGTTCTCGGCGGCCGGCAGCGCGCACGACGCCTGCGGCTTCGGCGGGCCGGGCTTCACCTCGACCAGGCACATGCGGCAGTTGCCGGCGATGCTCAGGCGCTCGTGGTAGCAGAAGCGCGGGATCTCCTCCCCGGCCAGCTCCGCCACCTGCAGAACCGTCATGCCAGGTTCGAACTCGACCTCGACGCCGTTGACTTTAGCCTTGGGCATTAGGGGTTACTCCGCCGCTTGCAGGGAGGCGCCCTGCACATGCGGCCTTCCGGCCCGATATTGGGTGATGCGGTCTTCCACCTCGTGGCGGAAGTGACGGAACAGGCCCTGGATCGGCCAGGCGGCCGCATCGCCCAGGCCGCAGATCGTGTGGCCCTCGACCTGGCTGGCGACGTCCAGCAGCATGTCGATCTCGCGCATCTCGGCTTCGCCGGTGACCATGCGCTCCATGACCCGCCACATCCAGCCGGTGCCCTCGCGGCACGGCGTGCACTGGCCGCAGCTCTCGTGCTTGTAGAAGTACGACAGGCGCGCGATCGCCTTCACGATGTCGGTGGACTGGTCCATCACGATCACCGCGGCGGTGCCCAGGCCCGACTTCAGCGCCGAGAGGCTGTCGAAGTCCATCAGCGCGGTCTCGGCCTCGTGGGCCGGGATCATCCGCACGGACGAGCCGCCCGGGATCACCGCCTTGAGGTTGCCCCAGCCGCCCCGGACGCCGCCGCAGTGCTCTTCGAGCAACTGCTTCAGCGGGATCGACATGGCCTCCTCGACCACGCACGGCTTGTTCACGTGGCCCGAGATGGCCATCAGCTTGGTGCCGGTGTTGTTCGGACGGCCAAAGCCCGCGAACCACTCCGCGCCGCGGCGCAGGATGGTGCCGACGACCGAGATCGACTCGACGTTGTTGATGGTGGTCGGGCAGCCGTAGATGCCGGCGCCGGCCGGGAACGGCGGCTTCAGGCGCGGCTGGCCCTTCTTGCCTTCCAGGCTCTCCATCAGCGCGGTTTCGTCGCCGCAGATATAGGCGCCGCCGCCGTGGGTGACGTGCAGGTCGAAGTCCCAGCCGTGGACGTTGCCCTTGCCGATCAGCTTGGCCTCGTAGGCCTGCTTGATCGCCGCCTCCAGGCGCTCGCGCTCATGCACGTATTCGCCGCGGATATAGACGTAGCAGGTGTGCGCCCGGATCGCGTAGCTGGCGATCAGGCAGCCCTCGATCAGCAGGTGCGGGTCGTTGCGCAGGATCTCGCGGTCCTTGCAGGTGCCCGGCTCGGATTCGTCGGCGTTGACCACCAGATAGTGGGGCCGCTCGCTCTCCTGCTTGGGCATGAAGGTCCACTTGAGGCCGGTGCCGAAGCCCGCCCCGCCGCGTCCGCGCAGGCCCGAAGCCTTGATCTGGTCGCAGAGCCATTCCGGCGTCTGCTTCAGCATCTCGCGGGTGCCGTTCCAGGCGCCGCGCTGCTTCGCGCCCTCCAGGCCCCAGTCATGGAGCCCGTAGAGGTTCGTGAAGATGCGGTCCTTGTCTTGGAGTATGCCGACCAAGGCCCCTAAACTCCCTTATTCGCGCGGGCTTCCCGCACGACCAAAATCATCCCGCTCACTGGGCCGGCTCCTTCGCGCCCTTCGACGGCTTGGGCGCGTTGGGCAGCGACTTGATCGGCTTGGCGCGCGTCCCGTCATAGAGCGAGGCGTCGCTCAGGGTCAGCGGGCCGCCGTCGGGCGCGGAGCCCTGGCGGCCGATCACCGAGCCCGGCGCGCGCGGCGTGCCGGCGGCGAACTCGTCCAGCACCTGGTCGAGCGTCTCGACCGTGAGGTCTTCGTAGTAATAGTCGTTGATCGCGGCCATCGGCGCGTTCGAGCAGGCGCCCAGGCACTCGACTTCCTGCCAGTAGAACTTGCCGTCGGCCGACAGGTGATCCTTCGGGCCCAGCCGCTTCTTGCAATGGGCCATCAGCTCGTTGGCGCCGCGCAGCGCACAGGGCGTCGTGCCGCAGACCTGCACCAGGGCGTGGCTGCCGACCGGCTCGAGCATGAACATGGTGTAGAAGGTCGCGACCTCCAGCACCCGGATCTGGGCCATGCCCAGCAGCTCGGCGACGGTGCGGATGGCGGGCTCGGAGACCCAGCCTTCCTGCTTCTGGACCAGCCACAGAATCGGAATGACCGCCGATTGCTGGCGGCCGGCCGGGAACTTGGAAATCCACCACTCCGCCGTCTTCCGGGTCTCCGCGGAGAACTCGAAGCTGGCGGGCTGGTTCGGAGAGAGGCGGCGAACGCTCAAGCGATCCTCACTTCACGAAGTCGACGCGGACGATCTTGGCGTCCGAGACGGTGTAGATGGCGGCGACCTCGAAAGGATCGGCGTCCGGCGAACGCTTCACCCGCTCATGGTCGATGACCCGGTTGCCGACCACGATGCGGTTCAGCAGTTCGGCATGATTGTGCGGGAAGTCGGCGAAAACCTGCTGATACTTGGCGCGGTAGGCGTCGATCCCGGAGATCGTCACCGCCCCGTTCAGGTCGGCCACGATCACGTCGTCGGCGAAGCAGGCGACATGCCCGTCCAGGTCCTGGGCGTTGTACGCCTCGAGCTGGGCCTCGGCCACGTCGAAGGGGCTGATGCAAGCGGGCGCGCTCAACGGTCGATCTCCCCGAACACGATGTCCAGCGAGCCGAGGATGGCGGACACGTCGGCCAGCATGTGGCCGCGGTTCAGCCAGTCCATCGCCATCAGGTGCGGATAGCCCGGAGCGCGGATCTTGCAGCGGTACGGCCTGTTGGCGCCGTCGGAGACGACGAACACCCCGAACTCGCCCTTCGGCGCTTCCACGCAGGCATAGACCTCGCCCGGCGGCGTGCGGAAGCCCTCGGTGTAGAGCTTGAAGTGATGGATGAGCGCTTCCATCGAGCGCTTCATCTCGCCCCGGCGCGGCGGCGCGAACTTGTTGTCCTCGGTCAACACCGGACCCGGTGTTTTCTTAAGCCGTTCAACGCACTGGATGATGATCTTCGCGCTCTGGCGCATCTCTTCCATACGGCAGAGATAGCGGTCGTAGCAGTCGCCGTTGACGCCCAGCGGAATGTCGAACTCGAAGTCGTCGTAGCACTCGTAGGGCTGGCTGCGGCGCAGATCCCAGGCGATGCCCGAGCCGCGCACCATCACGCCCGAGAAGCCCCAGCGGATCGCCTCTTCCTTCGACACCACGCCGATGTCGACGTTGCGCTGCTTGAAGATGCGGTTGCCGGTGATCAGCTTGTCGATGTCGCGGATCGGGCGCTCGAAGGCCACGGCCCAGTCGCCGATGTCCTGGATCAGCGCGTCGGGCAGGTCCTGGTGGACGCCGCCCGGGCGGAAGTAGTTGGCGTGCAGGCGCGCGCCGCAGGCGCGCTCGTAGAACACCATCAGCTTCTCGCGCTCTTCGAAGCCCCACAGCGGCGGGGTCAGCGCGCCGACGTCCATCGCCTGGGTGGTGACGTTGAGCAGGTGGTTCAGGATCCGGCCGATTTCCGAGAACATCACCCGGATGATCGAGCCGCGGATCGGAACCTCCAGGCCCAGCAGCTTCTCGATGGCCAGGCAGAACGCATGTTCCTGGTTCATCGGCGCCACATAGTCGAGGCGATCGAAGTACGGGATGTTCTGGAGGTAGGTCCGGTACTCCATCAGCTTTTCGGTGCCGCGATGCAGCAGGCCGACGTGCGGGTCCACCCGCTCGACGACTTCGCCGTCCAGCTCCAGGACCAGGCGCAGAACGCCGTGGGCCGCCGGGTGCTGCGGGCCGAAGTTGATGTTGAACTTGCGGACCGGGGTTTCCGGGATCGCGACCGGGTTCGAAGCGTCGTCGGCCATTACTTCGCCTCCGCCTTTTCATCGCCCGGCAGCACGTACTCGGCGCCTTCCCAGGGCGAGAGGAAGTCCCAGTTGCGGTATTCGACCGACTTCACCGGCTCATAGACCACCCGCTTCAGCTCGTCGTCATAGCGCAGCTCGACATAGCCGGTCATCGGGAAGTCCTTCCGCAGCGGATGGCCGTGGAAGCCGTAGTCGGTCAGGATGCGGCGCAGGTCCGGGTGGCCCTCGAAGAACACCCCGTACATGTCGAACGCCTCGCGCTCGTACCAGTCGGCGCAGGGGAAGACGCCCGTCACGGTCGGAACCGGGGTGTCCTCGTCGGTCTGCACCTTGAGCCGGATGCGGCTGTTCCTGGTCATCGACAGCAGGTGGTAGACCACGTCGAAACGCTGGGCGCGCTCGGGATAGTCGACGCCGCAGAGGTCGATCAGTTGGTGGAAGCCGAACTGGTCGCGCAACTGGGTCAGCGCCTCGACCACGCGGTTGGCCGGCGCCGTCAGGGTCAGCTCGCCATAGGCGACATGGAAACCGGCGATCGCGCCGGTTCCCGAGGTCAGGATCTCGTTGCCCTGCGCCTGCAGGGCGTCTTCGGTCACGGGCCAGCTCATCGCTCGATGGTCCCTGTCCGGCGGATCTTCTTCTGCAGTTGCAGCACGCCGTAGACCAGCGCCTCAGCCGTGGGCGGGCAGCCGGGCACATAGATGTCGACCGGAACGATCCGGTCGCAGCCGCGCACCACCGAATAGGAGAAGTAATAGTAGCCGCCGCCGTTGGCGCACGAGCCCATCGAGATGACGTAGCGCGGCTCCGGCATCTGGTCGTAGACCTTGCGCAGGGCCGGGGCCATCTTGTTGCAGAGCGTGCCGGCGACGATCATCACGTCCGACTGGCGCGGCGAGGCGCGCGGCGCGAAGCCGTAGCGCTCCAGGTCGTAGCGCGGCATCGAAGCCTGCATCATCTCGACCGCGCAGCAGGCCAGGCCGAACGTCATCCACATGAGCGAGCCGGTGCGCGCCCAGGTGATCAGATCGTCGGCGGCCGCCGTGATGAAGCCCTTGTCGGCCAGTTCGTTCGACACGCCGTCGAAGAACGGGTCGTGGAGCTTGGGGTCGTAGCCTTCGACCGTCGAACGGCCGGCCGAACCCGCGGGAACGATCACTCCCATTCCAGGGCGCCTTTCTTCCACTCGTAGATGAAGCCGACGGTCAGCACGCCCAGGAAGGTCATCATCGACCAGAAGGCGAACTGTCCGAGCTCCTGCGGCAGCTTCATGAGCGACACCGCCCACGGGAACAGGAACGCCACTTCAAGGTCGAAGATGATGAAGAGGATCGAGACCAGGTAGAACCTGACGTCGAACTTCATGCGCGCATCGTCGAAGGCGTTGAAGCCGCACTCGTAGGTGGACAGCTTCTCAGGGTCCGGCGCCTGCGGAGACAGCGTGGCCGAAGCCACGATGAATGCGAGGCCCAGGGCGGTCGCGATCCCAAGGAAGATCACGATGGGCAGATACTGCAAAAGAAAGGCGTTCATGGAATCCTCGAAGGAGTCGCGCGCCCTTCTAGACCAGCATCGCGCAGGGTTCAAACGGCGTGGTGCGACCGGTGGTATCGCAAATGCGCGCAACCTGCATCGTCTGTTAAATCCGCGCCCCGCGCCTGTGATCCAGGCTCACAGTTCTTCCCTCGAACAGAAATTACGATTGATAATCACTCGCAACACTTAAGCCCCCTCCCGGCCCTTCCTGCGGGAAAACGCCGGCCGAGGCGGTTTATCCACAACTCAGCGAGATTGGTCGTTGACACGATTCAGGTGCGGTCATATCAGACGCCCCTCGCGGCGACGTCGCCGTCACGCGGATGTAGCTCAGTTGGTTAGAGCGCCGGCCTGTCACGCCGGAGGTCGCGGGTTCGAGCCCCGTCATTCGCGCCACTTCTTCCTGAAAACTCAGAAACATAACCCGGCGCAGCCCCTGCGCTCGGACAGGCTTGACCGTCACCCGCAACGCGCGATCACCTGCTGCGACGTCGGGAGGATGACGAGATGAAGCTCTACCGCACCCTGGCGGCCCTGACGGCCTGGTTCGGACTGCTGCTTCAGTACTATCTGATCGTCCAGGGACAGACGGGACCGGCCTTCGCCGCCCGCACGGTCAATTTCTTCAGCTACTTCACGATCCTCAGCAACCTCCTGGCGGCCATAGCCCTCTCGGCCCCGGTCGTGGCGCCCGCCAGCCCGATCGGCCGGTTCGTCGGCGCGCCGGCCGTCCGCACGGCCATCGTGCTCTATACGAGCGTCACCGCCGCGACCTACATCGTCGTCCTGCAGGGCCTGTGGCGGCCGCAGGGCCTGCAATGGGTCGCCGACACGACGCTGCACTATGTGACGCCCGCCCTGTTCCTGATCGACTGGCTGGTCTTCACGCCCAAGGGGACGCTGCGAGCCGCCTCGCCCCTCCCCTGGCTGCTGTTTCCGCTGGCCTACGGCGTCTACAGCCTGGCGCGCGGGCCGCTCTCTGGGTTCTACCCCTATCCGTTCCTGGATGTTTCGCAGCTTGGCATGAGCAAGGTGCTCGTGAACCTGGCCCTGATGAGCCTCTTCTTCCTCGCCACGGGCCTCGGCTTCGTCCTGCTGGACCGGCTGCTCAGACGTCGCCGCGCCTAGGACGCCGCAGGGGCCTCGCGCATCGCCTTCAGCGCCCCGGCCCAACGCACCAGTTCGTCGAGCATGGTCTTGGCCGAGACCTCGTGGATGTCGTTGGGGGTGAAACGCTTCTCGGCGTCCAGGTGCTGCGGGAACATCGGGATCATCACCTGCTCGGGCAGCGGCATGATCTTGAAGCTGGTCATCATCAGCTTCTCGGCCTGGGTGGCGCGGATGCCGCCCGAGACGCCGCCGTAGCTGACGAAGCCGGCGACCTTGTTGTGCCACTCCAGCACCAGATAGTTCATCGCGTTCACCAGCGAGGGCGGCGGTCCGAAATTGTATTCCGGCGTCACGAACACGAAGGCGTCGGCGCGCTCGACGCTGGCGCTCCAGGCCTTGGTGTGGTCGTGCTCGTACTTCTTCATCCGCGGGTGATGCGGCTCGTCGAAGACCGGCAGGTTGTAGTCGGCCAGATCCTCCAGGCTGACGTCGAAGCCGCCATGCGCCTTCGCATAGCCCTCGAACCATCGGCCGATGGAGATCCCCACGCGCCCCGGGCGGGTGGAGCAGACGACGACATTGAGCTTCAGCGACATGACGACCTCGGGCTATCCAGGACGCCAGCTATAGCGCCTTGAAGGCCCGCCGCCATCGCTATCCGGGCGGGCCCCGCTCGAAGGTCGGCAGGCCGGGGGTCATCTGATGCCAGGAGGGCGCCTCGAGGGTCCAGATGTGCATGCCCGGCGACAGCGCCGACGGATCGTCCAGTCCGCCCAGCTTCACGGCGATGAACGGCAGCACCACCGGGTCGGAATAGAGCGGCGTGCCGCAGTCGGGGCAGAAGGCGCGCGAGACGTCCTGGCCGCTGCCGCCCGGACTGGCGAAGGCCTTCGGGCTTCCCTTGGTCACCTCGAACCCCTCGCGCATGACCAGGGCCACATAGTTCGGTCCGCCGCCGGAACTGTACTGGCACTGGCGACAGTGGCAGACGCCCACGCCCACGGGCGGCTGGTTGATCTGGTAGCGGACGGCGCCGCAGGCGCAGCCGCCCTGAAGCTGGCTCATCTGGCTCTCTCCCCTACCCTAGCTCACCAGCTCCGCGCTCTTGGCGAGCACGAAATCATTCGGATCGGGCGCCAGGGTGGCCCGCCAGTAGTCGACCAGGGCGAACGGCCAGTTCTGGCTGACCCGCCCGGTCTCGTTCTTGTACCAACTGGTCACCTGCGGTGCGCCCCAGGCCATCAGGCGGTTGCCGGCATCGATCTTCTCGTTGAAGGCGTCGTGCACCTCGCGCCGCGGCTCCATCGAGACCGCGCCCGTCTCGGCCAGCAGCTTCAGGCAGCCGACGATGTAGCGAACGCTGCACTCGGAGAAGAAGATGATCGAACCGTTGACCACGATGTTGGTGTTGGGGCCGTAGATCATGAACAGGTTGGGAAAGCCCGGCGTCGTCATGCCCAGATAGGCCTTGGCGTCCCCGCCCCAGGTCTCGTGCAGGTCGGCGCCGCCGCGCCCCTTGATCGTCATCGGATAAAGGAACTTCGAGGCGTAGAAGCCGGTGCCGTAGATGATCACGTCGAACTCGCGCGCGGCGCCGTCGGCGGTGACGATCCCGGTCTCGGTGATCTCGGAGATGGCCTCGGTCACCAGCTCGACGTTCGGCCGCTGCAGGGCGGCCATCCAGACCCCGTTGTCGAGCAGCGAGCGCTTGCCCCCGATCGGATATGTCGGGATGACCTTCTCCACCAGGTCGGGACGATCGGGCGCCTGGGCCGCGATCGCGGTGGCGATCATGTCGCGGAAGCCCTGGTTGAGCGCGCTGACCGCGGTCGGAGGGCCGCTCCAGGCCGGATCGGCGGTGACCATCGGCAACAGGCCGTCGGTGACCATCCAGAACATCCAGAACCGGTACCATTTGTCGTAGAACGGCACGTGCTCCATCAGCCAGTTCATCCCCTCGGGGACGTCCTCGTGATAGTGCGGCACCGGGAAGCCCCACGGCGGCGTGCGCTGGAAAACGGTCAAGGTGCCGACCTTGCCGGCGATCTCCGGCACGAACTGATAGGCGCTGGCCCCGGTGCCGATCACCGCCACCCGCTTGCCCGTCAGGTCGACGTCGTGACGCCATTCGGCCGAGTGGAACGCCGGGCCGGCGAAGCGCTCGCGGCCCTTGATCTCCGGATAGCGCGGACGATTGAGCTGGCCGACCGCGGTGATCACCGCATTGGCCTCGACGTGCTCGACGCCGCTTTGCGTGCGCAGCCGCACCTTCCAGACCCCGCGGCGGTCGTCCCAGACCATCTCCTCGACCGTCGTCGAGAAGCGGATGTGCTTCTTCAGGTCGTGCCTGGCCGCGACGCCGCGGAAATAGTCCAGCAGCACGGGCTGGGTCGAGAAGTGCTGCGGCCAGAAGTGGTTCGGCTCGAAGCTGTAGGAGTACATGTGATTGGAGGAGTCGACCCGGCACCCCGGATAGGTGTTCTCCAGCCAGGTGCCGCCGACGTCGGCGTTCTTGTCGACCACCTGGAACGGCACGCCGGCCTGCTCCAGGCGCAGCGCCGTCAGCAGGCCCGACATCCCGGCCCCGACCACCAGCACGTGCAGCCGCCGCGCCACGGTCTTCAGGTCGGGCGACCAGTCCGGATCCTTGGAGGAATGACCGTCGAGCGCCAGTTCGTCGGTCAGGAACTCGCCATAGCCGTCGGGAATGTCCGCGCCGGCGACGAAGCTCATCATCTGGCGGACCATTTCGGGCGACGGCGTCGGCGCCATCGGGGTCTTGCCGGTCAGGTAGTTAGTGATCGCGACCTTGGCGAGACTGCGCATCCGGGCCTGCTCGGCCTCCAGCACCCCGGTCTCGCCGCGCGACAGCGGCGTATAGGTCGGCCGCCACTCGGGCCGCAGCCAATCTGGATCGCCCGTCAGGTGCACCAGCGCCGCCGACAGCGCAGGCAGATGCGCCGTCTCCAACGCCCGGTCGAGAGGCCCGAGGTCCACCGCCATGACACGTCTCCGCCCTGGATTATCGTTGTTATCCGGGAAGACTACGCCTCTCCCCGCCCAGGGAAAGGGCGCCGTCGCGTCAGCCTCAGGCGTGGATGCGCACCGGCAGGGTTTCGTAGCCCTTCACGAAGCTGGAGCGCACGCGCCGCGGCTCGCCGACCACCTCGACATGGGCGAACCGCTTGAGGATTTCCTCCCAGACGATGCGCAGTTGCATCTCGGCCAGGCGGTTGCCGACGCACCGATGAATCCCGAAGCCGAACGACAGGTGCTGGCGCGGGCGCTCCCGGTCGATCAGGAAGCTTTCGGGGCGGTCGATGACCTCGTCGTCGCGGTTGCCCGAGACGTACCACATCACCACCTTGTCGCCCTTGCGGATCAGCTTGCCGTTCAGCTCGACGTCTTCCAGCGCGGTCCGCCGCATGTGGGCCAGCGGCGTCTGCCAGCGGATGATCTCCGAGACCATCGAGGGGATGAGCGAGGGGTCGGCGCGCAGCTTGTCGTACTGGTCGGGGTTCTGGTTGAGGGCCAGCAGGCCGCCGCTGATCGAATTGCGGGTGGTGTCGTTGCCGCCGACGATCAGCAGGATGATGTTCCCCAGGTACTCGTCGGGGCTCATGTTCCGCGTCGCCTCGCCATGGGCGAGCATCGAGACCAGGTCGCCGGCTGGCGGCTGGTTGACGCGCTGGTTCCAGAGTTCGGTGAAGCTGGCCAGGCACTCCATCAGCTCGGCCTGCCGCGCCTCCTCGGTCTCGCAGAGCGCGCCGGGCATCGGGATGCAGGTCGCCACGTCCGACCAGCGCGTCAGGCGCCGCCGATGCTCGAACGGATAGTCGAACAAGGTCGCCAGCATCTGGGTGGTCAGTTCGATCGACACCCGGTCGACCCAGTCGAAGGTCTCGCCCACCGGAAGCTCGTCGAGGATGCGGCCGGCGCGCTCGCGGATGATCGGCTCCAGCACCTGCAGGTTGGCCGGCGACACCACCGGGCTGACGGTCTTGCGCTGAACGTCGTGCTTGGGCGGGTCCATGGCGATGAAGCTGGGCCGCCGCAGGTCGGGACGCGCGTCGCGGATGGTGATGCCGCCCAGCGCCGCCTCCGACGAGAAGACCCCGTGATTGGTGTCCACCGCCATGATGTCGTTGTACTTGGTGATCGACCAATAGGGGCCGAACTCGCTGTCCCTGCACCAGTGGACGGGCTCCTCCCGGCGCAGCCGCTCGAAGAACGGCCAGTGGGTGTCGGTGCGGAAGAGCTCGGGATCGCCCGGGTGGAACTCGTCCAGCGGCGTTGAATAGGCGCGTGCCCTCGCCTCGTCGGCCAGCTTCATGGCGCCGTCAGCCATCGCGCGATCTCCCTATGTGATCGGCGCATGGTCGGTGGCCTACGCCGTTGGATCGATCAAAACCCAAACGGCGCCCGGCCACAACAACCCTTTGAAACCAAACTAAGTTCGGTTCCCCGCTTCCAGTCCCTGCGCCTGCCTGATCCGCGCCATGACGTCCGGCGCCAGCGTCTTTCCCGAGGCGTCCAGGTTCTCGACCAGGTGCGCCATACGGGTCGTGCCCACCACCGCACAGGATACGTTGGCGTCGGCCAGCACATAGGCCAGCGCCGCCTGCGAGGCCGTCATGCCGGGCAGTTCGCCCAGGAAGCCGAACCTCGCGCCCCTGGCGATGTCGGCGCGATGGTTCTTCAGCGCCCTCAGCGCGTACCAGACGTCGCGGGGCGCGCGCAGGCGCAGGACCTGACGGTTGACGTGCCCCATGGCCAGGGCCATGCCGGCCAGCACGCCCTTGCCCTGCCCCGCCGCCTTGGCGATCAGCGAAGCGCGTTCGGGACGCAGGACATTGTAGTCGACCATGACCACGTCGAACTGCGGCAGCCCGACGATGTGATCGATCACCGCCGGATCGAAGCTGTTGGCCCCCAGCGCCCGAACCAGGCCGCGCCGCTTCAGCCCCTCCAGCATGGCCAGCATCCCGTCGTCCAGCTCGGCGACCGCCGGCCCGTGCAACTGCAACAGCGGCAACGCCTCCAGGCCCAGATTGCGCAGGCTGCGCTCGACGCTGGCCTCGATCGCCGCGGGGCGGAAGTCACGAGCCACCCGGCGGCCGTCATGGAACGTCCCGGCCTTGGTCGCGACCACCACCTGGTCCAGGGACCGGCCCTTCAGCGCCCGCCCCAGCCGGGGCTCGGCCTCGCCGCCGGAATAGGCCGCGCCCGTATCGAAGAAGGTGACGCCCAGGTCGAGCGCGGCGTGCACCAGTCCCAGGGCCTGACGCTCGTCAAACGCCTTTTGCCCCCACCAACTGGCGCATCCCAGGCCGATCTCCGACACGGAGAGGCCAGTCCCGCCCAGGGCGCGGTAGTGCATGTCAGAGCTTCTCCGCGGCGCGTCCAGCCGGTGGGTTAGCCCTTTCCCCGCCCAGGACACAAGCGGCCCACGAACGCCGAGGCCACGCGCCCTCGACAGCGACCCTGGCGCGCGAGCAACCCGCTCTCACGAAGAGAGCGGAAAGCTAGACTATCCACCATAAACTTAAGTTATAATGACACAAAATGCGTGCACATTGATCGCCACTCACACAATAGCTTCACTAGAAGTCGCCTTAATATATCTTAACAAGCGGAACTATACGACACACAAAAGGCGAACGTTTCTAAAACTTGCTGCACGCTTACCTCAGGTCGAAACCCCACAACACCATCGCGCACCTTGAATACGCAATTTGGAGCGACTAGTAACAACGTTCTCTGAAACCGGCGCGCCAACCTCGCGGCTGGCTGACGCTTGAGTTCGGACAGGGGGAGGAACCATGGACGGGGCCGCGAGCGCCCCGCACGGAAGAGGGCTGTGCGTATGAGCGATGGTTTCCCGAAAGACGTCATCGCGCTGATACCGATGATGCGCGCCTATGCGATGAGCCTCACTCGGTCCCGACCCGAAGCGGACGACCTGGTTCAAGACACGCTGGTGCGGGCCTGGCGCTTCCGCGACGCCTACCAGCCGGGCACAAACCTCAAGGCCTGGCTCTACAAGATCCTCCGCAACATCTTCTACACAAGCCACGCGCGGCGGCCGTTCGTCGTGCAGGACGTCGACGGCCGGCTCACGGCGCAGTTGGCGTGCACGCCGAGCCAGGAATGGCAGGTTCGGTTCGGCGAGTTGTTGCGCTCCCTGGACCGGTTGACGCCCGACACCCGCGACGCCCTGCTGCTCATCGTGGTCGCAGGCCTGAGCTACGAAGAGGCGGCCGAGGTCTGCGGATGCGCCGTCGGCACCTTGAAGAGTCGGGTCAGCCGAGCCCGCCGGCGCCTGGCCGACCTCCTCGACTACGAACTCCCCTCGGCCCGACGGCATCCGCCACGACGCCAGTCCGACATGACGACCTACGCCTAGGCGCGAATGAACTCCCGCACCAAGCTCGGCGTTTTGCGTCAGCAACGACCGGGGGCCCTCAACGTTCGGATCCGTGCAGATGACCACACCAAACGGCCTCGCCTGTCCCTTCCGTCGCCTGACGCTGGTCGGCGCGACGATCATCGCCCTGATCAGCACGGCCCCGGCCCGCGCCGCCGAGGACGTCGACGCCAAGCTCCAGCGCATCGAGGCGCTGCTGGTGGACCAGTCCGCCCGCCTCGCCGCCCAGGAGCGCAAGCTGTCCGAACAGGCCGCGTTGATCCAGCAGCAGCAGAACGAACTGCGGGCCCTGCGCGACGGGCGCGAAGACAATCTGGCCGAGCTCCGCGCCGGTCGCGCCGCGGCGCCCCAGCAACAGCCGGGCGCTCTGGGCCCACCGGCGGGACCGCCGCCCAGGACGACCGCGCAACTGCCGTCCGGTCCGGTCGGCGAGGCCCCGGCGCCGACCACGACGGAGCAGAAGGCGCGCGAAGTCGCCGCCATCCCCGAGCGGCTGGGCGTGCTCACCCCCAAGGGCCGCTTCGTGGTGGACCCGGCGATCGAATATGTCCGCACCGGCGCCAACCGGCTGACCTTCCGGGGGGTCGAGGTCGTGCCGGGCATCAATCTTGGCCTGATCGAGGCCGGCGACGCCGACCGCGACGCCGTCATCGGCTCGGTATCGGCGCGCTACGGGCTGACGGACCGCATCGAGGTCGAGGCCCGCGTCCCGTATGTCTATCGCCACGACCGCGTCACCACCGTCGCGGCGGCCGACCAGGCCGTCGTCCGCACGCTCGAACTGGACGCCAACGACATCGGCGACATCGAGGTCTCGGGCCGCTACCAGATCAACAGCGGGAAAGGCGGCTGGCCGATCTTCGTCGCCGGCCTGAGGGTCAAGTCCGACACCGGCGTCGGTCCCTATGACGTGGAGTTCGACAGGTTCGCGGTCGCCAAGGAATTGTCGACCGGCTCAGGCTTCTGGGCGAGCGAACTGGGCGTCACCATGCTCTACCCCTCCGATCCGGCGGTGATCTACGGGGGCGTCAGCTACCTCCACAGCTTCGGGAAGGACGTCAACAAGCAGATCGGCGACAACATCCTCGTCGGCAATGTCGACCCCGGCGACGGCCTCAGCGCCAGCATCGGCTTCGGCCTGGCCCTGAACCCGAAATTCTCCGTCTCGTTCGGCTATTCGCACCACTACATCTTCCCCACCGACACCGAGATCAACGGGACGACCCAGAGCTCCAACAGCCTGTCGATCGGCGCGCTGCAGATGGGCCTCTCCTATCGGCTGAACCAGCGCTTCACGCTCATCAACAGCTTCGAGTTCGGGGTCACCAGCGACGCGCCCGACATGCGCCTGACGCTCCGCGTGCCCTACACGTTCTGAGGATCATCGGAGCGCAGCGTCCCGAAGCGCGGAATTGGCCGCGTCGAGCATCTGGATGTTGGCCCGCTCCTGGAGCGCCGACTGCTGGAACTGGGTCAGTTCGGGGATCGCCAGGTCGATCTGCACCTCCTGACGGATGTCGCGGTTGCTGGCCGTGTTGACGACGATGTTGGCGATGCGTTCGGCGTTCAGTTCATGCAGCACGGCCGTCGAACCGCCGTCGCCCGGCACGACCAGGCCCGGCAGGCTCTCGGCGGCGCCCGACAGGGTCACCCCCTGCCCGCCTGGCCCGATGGCCGAGGGCGACTGGCTCTGCACCGCGCCCTGGTCGGTCCACACCAGGCGGGTCTCCAGCACCAGCGCGCCATCCACGAAGGTCCGCACCGAGGCGCCGAACCCCACCTCCAGGCCGGTCGGCAACTTCAGCCCGCCCCGCTCGGCCGCCAGTTCCTCGTCGGTGAGCGGCGCGGCCGCGACCAAGGCCTCGGCGGCCGCCACGCCGGGAAGCGCCGCGGGGGCGAAGATCAGGAGCAAGGCGGCGAAGAAGGCGGTGCAATTCATGGCCGCCCCTCAGAAGCCGGCCGGCGGCCGGCCCTCCTGCACCACCTGGTAAACCGGCGGCAACTGCAGCGTGAAGGCGGCGAGCGAGTCGTCGGTGAGCGGCCGCCCCATCGGCGCGGTCGGGACGGACGCCCACTCGGCGCTGGTGTTGTAGAGCCCGTCCGTCGGCCCGGCGTGGATCCCGAAGACGATGCCGCTCCAGATCTTCTCGAAGTCGGCCTGCCGATAGGACTTCATCCCGAGCGCGGGATCACCGACCAGGATGCGGCCCGCGCCGGCCCCCTTGATGACGACGAAGTGCTTGTAGCTCCCGACCGTGATGACCGCGATCGAGGGCGACTTCATGTGCGCCAGGACGTCGGCGCTGACCCGGTATCCGTCGGCCTTGTAGCCCCTGGAGGCCAGATAGCGCTTCATATCCAGCAGCGAGAAGCCGACCTTCCGGATCTGGGCCTGGTCGCCCTGGACGTACATCGCCTTGAAGATCTCGCCCTCGGTGACGTCGACCCCGTAGTGAAAGCGCAGCAGGGTGGCGAGGGCGGCCGAGCCGCAACTGTAGTCGTATTGCTGGCGCACCACGGTGCGGAACGGCATGTCGCGCAGCGTGGTCACGCCGCCCAGGGCGTAGAGCGCTCCGCCGTCGGTGAAGGCGATCTGCGCCGCCGCAGGCGCCGCCAGGGCCGCCGCGCCGCTCAGCGCCGCGGCCAGGACAAGTCGGTGGCTTGACCACATGGCTGGCGTCCTAGGGCACGCCGCCGGTGGCGATGTTGACGCTGATGACGCCCTGCAGATTGTTGTTGTTGCCGGTGTTGACCACGAAATTCCCGATCCCGGAGTAGTCGCCGGTCGAGAAGTCGACATTGCCGGTGACGACCTGATTGGCCTCCACCGAGCCGGAATTGCTGGCGGTCAGTTGCTGGTTCGAGAGCGCCTCGACGACCACGCCGGCGCCGCCGCTGATGGCGCCGAGCTCAGCCTCGCTGATCGCGGGTTGCGACGCTGCGACGGGGTCGATCGGCGCGATAGGCGTGGTCTCCTGGGCCAGGGCCATGCCGGCCATGGCGGTCGAGGCGATCGCGGCTCCCACGAACCAGCCGGTCTTCGACGTGGACATCGCTCCCTCCAAGTCCCCAGCTCTTCCTCGGGCGCTGGAACGAAGACGGGCCGGCGTCTGCGACGCCGGCCCGAGATCACGCTTACTGACCGAAGCTGATGTTGGCGTTCGCCGAAAGCGACGTCGCAGCTTGACCCAGCGAGTTGAGGCCGGTGTTGGCGTTGGCCGTCTGGATGCCGCCGAACGCAGCGCCGTCGAACGACGCGTTGCCGGTGGTGATCGTGCCGGTCGCGCCATCCCCTCCGTTGTTGGTGACCGGAGCGCCGGTGACCGTGCCGCTGAGGGTCTGGGTGGAGACGGCCGTGTAGGTGGCCGTCGTCGAGTTGTCCGAGTTGTCCGAGTTATCGGAATTGTCGGTCGTCGAACTGTTCGAATTGTCCGAATTATCGGAATTGTCGGAGTTGTTCGAGTTATCCGAATTATTCGAGTTGTCGGTCGTCGAATTATCCGAGTTATCCGAATTGTCGGAGTTGTCCGAGTTGTCCGAGTTGTCCGAATTATTCGAATTGTCGGAGTTGTTCGAATTATCGGTCGTCGAGTTGTTCGAATTGTCGGTCGTTGAATTGTCGGAGTTGTCGGTCGTCGAGCTGTTCGAGTTGTCGGTGTTGGCCTGAGTCACTGTCGCAGCCGAGCCGTTGTCGGTCGTCGTGTTGTCGACCTGCGCGACGGCCATGGTGCTCATGCCGAGGCCGATGGCCAGCGCGGCAGCCGATGTAAGGAGCTTGGATTTCATTAGGTCACCCTCCCAGGGTCGCTAGAGTCTGGAGGCGCCTGTCCTCCGGCGGCCAGAACCGCGGAGCGCCGGGAGAGTTCGGATCACATGACCGTGAGCCCAAAATGTGAAGCGCACGGCCCCCATGGGGGAGAGCGGCGTCGGACGATAGTTATGCTCGCGAGGGCCGGGATGACGTGACGCTGGCCGATGCCTACTCCGGCCGAGCCGTCGACATCCTGCGCAGCGCCAACCTCAATGGGGCGGCCCGGTTGGCCGAGGCGGCAAGCCGCCGCTTCGCTTTTCGCCACAGCACGCCTACAGCATTGGGGCCAATGACGGCCTCGGGCTGGTTCGAGATCGGCTGCTGAACCAGCGTGTCATCGCCCCGATCCACGTAACATTCGCTGCACATCGCCAACCGCTCGGACCAGTGGAACGGCTGATCAGCCGGAATGTCGGGCCGCCAGCGCTCGCGCCGTTCGTGAGCGAATTCGCCCCGTTGCATCGATTCCGCGCGGGTCATCATCCGACGCGTGATCTGTTCAGGCGAGCGGTACATGAATTGCCGAAGCCGGATCGGCTCGGGATAGATCGGCCCCCAATTTTCCGGGGGGAGACGATCCAGGCCCCACCAATGGCGAATGAAGCGGACCTCGCTGTAACCCGACGGCACATAGTAGTGGAGCACCTCGCGCCACGTACGGCTGCCGTCATAGCTGCCCGGATCGAGCAGGTACGAGGCGTGGTCCTGTTCTGTGAAGAGGTAGTTGTAGCTGCTTACCCACACCGCATTGTAGCGGCGCGGCACTCTCGCCAGGAACTCCCGCGGATCGTCGACATAGGCTTCGTCTGCGTCGAGCTTGCACCACCAGTCTCCCCGCCGGGCGCGATCGCGATAGTGGGTGAACACCCGGTCCCGCAAGCTGTCGCAGAAGGCGCTCGGATCCTGTCGATATGGCACGATCACGGAGTTGGCGGCCGCGGCCTCGTTGACGAGGTCCCAGGTCTCGTCTTCGCTTCCATTGTCCAGGACGTAGATGCTGTCGGCCCATTCCGAAGCAGCCGCCAGCGTCTGGGCGACGACATCCGACTCATTCTTGACGAGACAGATTGCATGGATCGCCATGGGCATGGCTCCAAGAAAATTAACCATAACCCGGTCGGTTCAGAATGACAATTAGGGGTTATTAACCAGTCCAGACGTCAGGATCGGCGGATGGGAACTCGTGCACTATTGAGTCCACACATCGGGAGGGAGCCAGATACTCTACGGTAGAGCTACGATCGCGCCGCCCTCACAACTGGAATACAGCGCCCCGGACGTCGGAAAGTGGAGGAATGGTGGGCGGCGAGGGGTTCGAACCCCCGACCCCCTGGGTGTAAACCAGGTGCTCTGACCAGCTGAGCTAGCCGCCCTCATAGAATCGAAAAAAGGCGACCCCCGCGTCGGGGGGCCGCCTTTGAACGTAACCGTTGTGACGGTTCTTAGTTCAGCGAGCCCTTGAGGCCTTCGCCGACGCGGAAGCGCGCCGTCTTGGAGGCCGGGCGGCTCACCGTCTCGCCGGTGCGCGGATTACGCGCGGTGCCGGCCGCACGGGTCACCGGCACGAAGCTGCCGAAACCGACGAGTCGGACTTCTTGGCCCGCCTTCAGCGACGCGGTGACGCTGTCGATGAACGCTTCCAGAGCGTCCTTCGCCTGAGCCTTGTTGAGGCCCGCCTTGTCGGCGATCGCCGTGACGAGTTCGGCCTTGGTCATTTCTTGTCTCTCCCAGCCCGTTATCTCAAACCGCGAACCCCTCGCGGAAGCGCGAGGCTGCTTCGCGTTGCGCGATTATGGCGGTCGATTCTCGCCCGTCAAACAAAGGCGGCGCGGGAAGCCCCCGCGCCGCCTGGATTCACCGTATTTTTCCACCGATTAGTGGGTGATCACAGCCTCGTCGGCGGCGTCGTCGGCCGGAACCGATACCGCGGGTTGGTCAGCAGGGTTCCATTCGATCGGCGTCAAGGGCTGAATCAGCGCCCGGGCCAGCACCTCGTCGACGTTGGAAACCGGCACGATCTCCAGCGCCGATTTGACGTTGTCGGGGATGTCGGCCAGGTCCTTCACGTTCTCCTGCGGGATCAGCACGGTCTTCACGCCGGAGCGCAAGGCCGCGAGCAGCTTCTCCTTCAGGCCGCCGATGGCCGTCACCCTGCCCCGCAATGTGACCTCGCCGGTCATGGCGATGTCCTTGCGGATCGGGATTCCGGTCAGCACCGAGACGATGGCCGTGGCCATCGCCGCGCCGGCGGACGGGCCGTCCTTGGGCGTGGCCCCATCCGGCACGTGGATGTGCACGTCGGTCTTCTCGAAGACCGGCGGCTCGATGCCGAAGTGGGTGGCCCGGCTGCGGACATACGAGTTCGCCGCCGCGATGGACTCCTTCATCACGTCCTTCAGGTTGCCCGTGATGGACATGCGGCCCTTGCCCGGCATCTTGACCGCTTCGATGGTCAGGATGTCGCCGCCGAACTCGGTGTAGGCCAGACCGGTGATGATGCCGACCTGATCCTCCTCGTCCGTCTCGCCGTAGCGGTACTTGCGCACGCCCGCGTACTTGGCCAGCCGCTCGTCGTCGACCGTGATCGACTTGACGTTCTCGCGGGCCAGGTCCCGAACCGTCTTGCGCGCCAGGTTGCCCAGTTCCCGCTCGAGCGAGCGGACGCCGGCTTCCCGGGTGTAGTAGCGGATCAGGTCGCGGATGGTCTCGGTCGGAACGACGAATTCTTCCGGCGTCAGGCCATGGTCCTTGGTCAGCTTCGGCAGGACGTGGCGCTTGGCGATCTCCACCTTCTCGTCCTCGGTGTAGCCGGGGATGCGGATGATCTCCATGCGGTCCAGCAGCGGCTGGGGCATGTTCAGGCTGTTGGCCGTGGTGACGAACATCACCGGCGACAGGTCGTAGTCGACTTCCAGATAGTGGTCGCCGAACGTCGAGTTCTGCGCCGGATCCAGCACCTCGAGCAGGGCCGAGGCCGGGTCGCCGCGATAGTCCGAGCCCATCTTGTCGATCTCGTCGAGCAGGAAGAAGGCGTTGGTCGACTTGGCCTTCTTCATCGACTGGATGATCTTGCCGGGCATCGAGCCGATGTAGGTCCGACGGTGGCCGCGGATCTCGGCCTCGTCACGCACGCCGCCCAGGGAGACGCGCACGAACTCACGGCCGGTCGCCTCGGCGATCGACTTGCCCAGCGAGGTCTTGCCCACGCCGGGAGGACCGACCAGGCAGAGGATCGGGCCCTTGAGCGAGCCGGTCCGCGCCTGCACGGCGAGGTACTCCAATATCCGCTCCTTGACCTTCTCCAGGCCGAAGTGGTCGCGGTTCAGGACGTCCTCGGCCTTGCTCAGGTCGATGGGCCTGGTCTTGGTCTTGCCCCACGGGATCGAGAGCAGCCAGTCGAGGTAGTTCCGCACGACGGTCGATTCCGCCGACATCGGGCTCATGTTGCGCAGCTTCTTGAGCTCGCCCTCGGCCTTGGTGCGGGCCTCCTTGGAGAGCTTGGTCTTCTTGATGCGCTTTTCGAGCTCGATCAGTTCGTCGCGCTGATCGTCCTGTTCGCCCAGCTCGCGCTGGATCGCCTTCATCTGCTCGTTGAGATAGTACTCGCGCTGGGTCTTCTCCATCTGCCGCTTCACGCGGTTCCGGATCTTCTTCTCGGTCTGCATGACCGAGATCTCGCCCTCCATCAGGGCGTAGACCTTCTCCAGGCGCTTCACGACGTTGAAGATCTCAAGCAGGCTCTGCTTCTCGGCGATCTTCACCGAGAGATGCGAGGCGATGCGGTCGGCCAGTTCGCCGGGCGCGTCGACCTGGGGCATGGAGGCCAGGGCCTCCGGCGGCACCTTCTTGTTCAGTTTGACGTAGTTCTCGAACTGCTCGACGACCGCGCGCGACAGCGCCTCGGCCTCGGGCGAGGCCGCGCCGTCTTCGGAGATGAAGGCGATCTCGGCTTCGTAGAACTCTTCTTGCGCGGTGAAGCGGGAGATGCCGGCGCGCGCCTTGCCTTCCACCAGCACCTTCACGGTGCCGTCGGGAAGCTTCAGCAACTGCAGAACCGTGGCGACGACCCCGACGTCATAGATGGCCTCGGGCGACGGATCGTCGTCGTCCTTGTCCTTTTGGGTCGCCAGAAGGATCTGCTTGCCTTCGCCCCGCATCGCCTCTTCGAGCGCGCGTACGGATTTCTCCCGGCCCACGAAGAGCGGCACCGGTTGATGCGGGAACACCACGATGTCCCGCAGCGGTAGAATGGGAAGGGTCTTAATCTCGGACATGATGCGTTCTTAAACTCCTGCCGGCCTGTTGGGGGATCAGGCTCGGCCCCCGGACCGCGGTCACTTCAGACGATGCGTCTGAGTCGGACGGCCCGTCCGCCTTCGAAGGCGGCTTATCGGTTCATTTATGTGGACGCTTCCGGCCGTCATTCAAGCGCAGCCGCAATTATGCCCGGCGAAGTGTCTAGGGAAGATGACGCCCGATACTCAAGCGGCGCCAGACTGTTCGGCCGCTTTTGCAGCGTTTTTCAACATTTCATCCAGAGCTTTGCGGTCGAAATATTGGCCCTTGAGCACCACGCCGCCGATGGCGCGGGTCGCGGCGATGTCGCTCAGCGGATTGCGCTCCAGGATCAGGATGTCGGCCGTCTTGCCGGCGGCCACCGCGCCGTAGCGATCGGCATGCCCCAGGAAGCGCGGTCCGTTGATCACCGAGGCCTGCAAGGCCTGAAGCGGCGTGAGGCCCGCATCGACATAGATCTGCAGCTCGTCGTGCAGGCCCACGCCCGGATAGTTGAACGAGTTCAGGAACCCGGCGTCGGTGCCGGCCAGGATCGACACCCCCGCCTGCTGCAGCATCGGCACGAGCGAGGCGTTCTTCTCATAGACCGCATGGCGGCGCGCGACGGCCTCCGCATCGTCCTTGGCCGCCCGCTCCACGCGCCAGGCGTAGGTGGCCTGCAGGCCCTTGCCGATATAGGCCAGGTAGGGGTCGTTCCTGTGGTCGTCCTGGTCGAGATAGGCCGTCACGCGGCTGCCGTTCAGCGTCGGCGAGACATAGGTCCCACGCGCCGCCAGGCGTCGGAAGCCGGCCATGGCCGTCGCCTCGTCGAAGGACGCCAGGGTCCGGGCCGTCGCCTCCCCGCTGGTGATCTTGCCGGCCGCCACGTCGGCGGCGATCTGCGCCTCGTCCGGAGAGCCCAGGCGCAGCGCATAACCCATGTGCTCGATGGAGCTGAGGCCGGCCTCGCTGGCGGCGTCGACGGTGATCGCGGCCGGGATGTGCGCCGAGGTCTTCAGGCCCCGCCCCTTGGCCTGGCGCACCGCGTAGAGGAAGAGGTCCGGCGTCAGGGTGTTCTCGGTGATCTTGACGAAGTCGACCTTCATGCCCTGGAGCTTGTCCAGCGCGGCGTCGACCTCGGCCGGCGAACCGACCTCCAGCGTGCCCTTCCAGATCGGCTTCAGGCCTTCGATCTTCGGCCCCGAGGAATAGATGGTCGGGCCGGTCAGGGCGCCCGACGCCACCTCTCCGCGCCAGGCCAGCACCTGCTGGGGCAGGTCGCCAGAGGCGTCCCGCACCGTGGTGATCCCATGCGCCACATAGAGCGGCAGCAGCGCCCTGTTCTCGCCGACCAGTTCGGGGCCGCCGCCGAAGTGGACGTGGTTGTCCCATAGGCCGGGCATCACGAACCGGCCCTTGGCGTCCACGACCTGACGGGCCTTGAAGGCCGCCCTGGCTTTCGACGTGGGCTGCACCGCGACGATGCTGTCGCCGCGCACGGCCACCGCCTCGCCCTTCGCCAGCTTGCCGTTCGCCACGTCGATCACGGTGGCGTTGACGATCAGCAGGTCCACCTGCTCGGCCGCGCGGGCGGCTCCGCCCAGCGAGAGGGCGCCGGCGAGCACGGTGGTCAGGACGAGGTTACGCATGAGGGCCTTCCGCGATTCCGAAGGCGCCGTGTTAGCGCTTCAAACCTCGCGCGTCCCTGACATATCGTCGCGCTCTATCCGGCCTTCGGGCCGTACATGAAGGTCCCGCAGAGGTCGGCCTCCGCGGACGCCGCGCCTGGGGCAGACGCCCCCTTGAACGCCATCACGAACAGGGCCGGCGCGCCGCCGATGTCGACGCCCTGGTGCGTCACCAGGTAGGTCGTCGCCACGCCCTTGCCGCAGAAGCCGCCGTTCCGCGCCTTGGCCGGGTCTTCCTTCGTCACCTTGAACACCTCGAGGTCGGCGCTGTCGGCGACGCTGATCAGGCTGGCGAAGCTGGCCTTGGTCGAGGCGTAGGGGTCCGAGCCCTTCAGACGCCCCTCCCCGACGAGGCCGTAGCTCTGGCCCTGCGCGAAGGTCAGGACGCCGGCCGCGCCGGTCATGTCGCCGGTCACGCCCAGCGCGGTGTTGCTGATCGCGTCGAACCTGCCTTCCGGCGGCGTCACGGGAACCGCGAGGGCTTCCGGCGGCGCGGCGGTAGGGGCCGCAGGCGGCGTCGGCGGCGCCGCGGGTTTGCGCTCGCAACCGGCCTGAAGCAGCAGGAGGGCGCCGAGCGCCAGGGCGATCTGTCTGCGCATCAGTTCAACTCCACGCTGGCGTAGCGGCCGTCGTAATTGCAGTTGAAGCTATAGGTGATGGTGCGCGGGCCGGCGTCGGCGGCGACGTAGCCCTGCACCGAGTAGCCGGCGCCCTGGGGCCTGGCGTAGGTGATGCGGTCGATCCGCGCGCGGGCGCCATAGCGCGAGGCCTGGTTCAGCGCCTCGTTCGAGCAGCTATCCACCGCCTGGCGCGAGTCGCCGGACGTCCCGCCCCCGCTGTTGTTGTCCTTGGAGCTGGCGGCCAGGGCGCCCAGCAGCAGCCCGCCGAGCAGAAGCCCGCCGACGACCGCGGCCGTATTGTCCTTGTCCTTCTTGCCGCCGCCGCCATAGCGGTCCTCGACCCGGAACCGGCCTCGACAGCCGCGGTCGACCCAGACCCCGCGCCCGTCCCAGCCCCAGGTCTGGTTTTCGATGCACTGGCCGTTGTTGTTGCTGTACTGGTAGTCGAGCCAGACCCGGCCGCCCGAATTGATCGGGCAATAGTTGCGGCCATATCCGGAAGACGAGCAGTCCACATAGGAGTCGGCGTAAGCCGGGGTAACCGGCGCCGTCCAAAGACCGAGGACGGCCGCCGTGATCATCAAGCCGACACGCATAGCGACCTCCGATGACGTGCAGCGTCACCCTAACGCCAACAACCTTCCGTTGAGAATAGTCCTTGTCATCCGCCGACAATGGAATTCTCATCCAGGCTGGAGCTAGAGAGGGCTGATCCACATGCGACGCGGCTTGATGACTGGCGTTTTCCTGGGCCTGTTCCTGATCGCCGCGCCGGCGACGGCCGATACGCTCGACGACGCGGCGAAGCGGGGTTCTCTGAAGGTCTGCGTGGTCGAGGGCGCGCCCTACGCCATGAAGACCCCCTCCGGGCGCTGGATCGGCCACGAGATCGACATCGGCCAGCGCCTGGCCACCGACTTCGGCCTCACCCCCGAGTTCGTGCCGGTCAGCTATGCCGACATGATGAGCCGCCTGGGCAAGGGCGACTGCGACCTGATCTCCGCCTCCCTGGCCATCGAACCGGATCGCCTGCGCCAAGCCTGGTTCACCACGCCCTACAGCGAAAGCGAAGTGGCCATCGTCGCGGCCGGCGCGGCGCCGGTGCGCATGGCCGACCTGGACAAGGCCGACGTGGTGATCGGCGCGGTGGCCGGGTCGCCCGCCGTCCTGCTCACCCGCTCGAAATTGCCGGCGGCGACGGTCGAGGAGTTTCCCGATTTGCTGGCCGCCGAGCGCGCGCTGCAGGGCGGCGCCGTCGCCGCCCTGGCCCACAAGGCGCCGATCCCCCGCCTGGTCGCGGTCAGGAGCCCGGAGAGGTACGTCGTCGTCGAGGGCGAGCCCCTGGCCCGCACCGCCGACGCCTTCGCCGTCCGCAAGGGCGATGCGGACCTGCTGAACGTCCTCAACGGCTGGGTGGAAGCGCGCAAGCGCGACGGCTTCCTCCCGCGAACCAACAGCTATTGGCTGACCACCCTCGACTGGACGGAGCGGTTGAAGCCGCGCGCGCCGGCCGCGGCGAAGAAGTAACCATCAGGGCTTTGCGGCCCGCATGGTGATCGCCCCGATCAGCCCGGCGGCGGCCGCGCCCAGCGCCGCCGCCGACATCGCCCAGCGATAGCCCTGGGTCATGGCCTCGGCCCCGGCCGAACCAGGGGCCAGGACGAAACCCGCCAGGGCCACGGCCAGCAGGCCGCCGATCCGCGCCGTCGCATTGTTGACGCCCGACGCCGCGCCCTCATAGGCGCTCGGGACCGCGCCCAGCACCGCGTCCGTCAGCGGCGCGACCGCGACGCCCATCCCGAGGGCCAGCAGCACCAGGCCGGGGAACACCCCTGTCCAATAGCCCGCGTCGTGCGCGCTCCAGGCCAGGCCCGCAAAGCCGGCCGCTACCAGGAACGGGCCGATGGTCAGCATCGCCCGCACGCCGATCCGAGCTGACAACGCCCCGGCCATCGGCGAAAGCACCGCCAGCCCGATCGACAGCGGCAGCAGGGCGGCGCCGGCCGCCGTCGCCGGATAGCCGTGCACCCGGATAAGCTGGAACGGCAGCAAGAACAGCGCCCCGCCGAACGCCGCATAGAGCAGCAGGGTCAGGCCGTTGGCGCCGGAAAAGGCGCTGCTCCTGAACAGGCTCAAGGGGACCATCGGGCTTGGGGCCCGCCGCTCGATCCACAGGAAGCCGGCCAGTAGGACCACGCCCAGGCCGCCGAGCGTCCAGGCCAGCGGCGAGGCGCCCTGGGTCGAAGCCTGGGTCAGGCTCCAGGTGACGGCGCTGAGGCCCAGGGTCGCGCAGGCCGCCCCCGCCCAGTCGACCGGCCCGGCGGCCGGCGCGCGGCTCTCCCTGGCGCCCGCCAGGATGAAGCCGATCGCCAGCCCCGCCAGCGGCAGATTGATCAGGAACACCGCCCGCCAGGACACCGTGTCGGTCAGCCAGCCGCCCAGCACCGGCCCGACCGCGCTCATCAGCCCGCTGGCGCCGGCCCAGACCCCGACCGCCCGGCCCCTGCCCTTCTCGTCGAACGATGCGCCCAGCAGGGCGAGGCTGGCCGGGACCAGCAGGGCTGCGCCGATCCCCTGCACCGCCCGCGCCATGATCAACAAGGGAAGATTCGGGGCCGCGCCGCAAAGCGCCGAAGCGGCAGAAAACAGGATCACGCCGACCACGAACACCCGCCGCCGGCCATAGCGATCGGCCGCCGCTCCGCCGGCCAGGACCAGCGCGCCCAGCATCAGGGCGTAGGCGTTCATGATCCATTGCGCGCCGGCCGCGTCGCCGCCCAACTGCTGCTGGATCACCGGCAAGGTGAGATTGACCGCCGAGCCGTCGATGAACGCCAGGCTCGAGCCCAGCACCGTCCCGGCCAGCACCAGCGGCCCGTTCGACGGCTCGTCGCAGGGCGCTGTCGCCTCGACCACGCCGCGGTCGCAGGGCGGGACCGCTACCTGGCTCATGGCGGCCGGCCCGAAACGAAAAGGGCCCCGCGGCGCATGTCCGCGGGGCCCCTGATCATTGGTCGCTCACCCAGGCTCTAGGCGGCGCCGCCCTTGTCGCGGCGCTCGGCGTAGATGACCAGCGGCTGGGCGCGGCCTTCCACCACCTCGGCGTTGACCACCACTTCCTCGACGCCGTCATAGGTCGGCAGTTCGTACATGGTGTCGAGCAGGATGCCTTCCAGGATCGAGCGCAGGCCGCGCGCGCCGGTCTTGCGCTGGATAGCCTTGCGGGCCACGGCGCTGAGCGCGTCGTCGGTGAAGGTCAGGCCGACGTTCTCCATGTCGAACAGGCGCTGGTACTGCTTCACGAAGGCGTTCTTGGGCTCGGTCAGGATCTTCACCAGGGCGGCCTCGTCGAGGTCGTCCAGGGTGGCGATCACCGGCAGACGGCCGATGAACTCCGGGATCAGGCCAAAGCGCAGCAGGTCGTCCGGCTCCACCTGGCGGAAGATCTCGCCGGTGCGGCGGTCGTCGGGGTCCGACACCTTGGCGCCGAAGCCGATCGAGGTGCCCTGGCCGCGGGCCGAGATGATCTTTTCCAGGCCGGCGAACGCGCCGCCGCAGATGAACAGGATGTTGGTCGTGTCCACCTGCAGGAATTCCTGCTGCGGATGCTTGCGGCCGCCCTGGGGCGGCACGGAGGCCACCGTGCCTTCCATGATCTTCAGCAGCGCCTGCTGGACGCCCTCGCCCGACACGTCGCGGGTGATCGAGGGGTTGTCCGACTTGCGGCTGATCTTGTCGACTTCGTCGATGTAGACGATGCCGCGCTGCGCGCGCTCGACGTTGTAGTCGGCCGACTGCAGCAGCTTCAGGATGATGTTCTCGACGTCCTCGCCGACATAGCCGGCTTCGGTCAGGGTCGTGGCGTCGGCCACGGTGAACGGCACGTCGATGATTCGGGCCAGGGTCTGGGCCAGCAGGGTCTTGCCCGTACCGGTCGGCCCGATGAGCAGGATGTTGGCCTTGCCCAGCTCGACGTCGTTGTTCTTGGTCGCGTGGTTCAGGCGCTTGTAGTGGTTGTGGACCGCAACCGAGAGCACCTTCTTGGCGTGGTCCTGGCCGATCACGTAGTCGTCGAGGACTTCGCGGATCTCCTTCGGCGTCGGAACGCCGTCCTTCGACTTAACGAAGGAAATCTTGTGCTCCTCGCGGATGATGTCCATGCACAGTTCGACGCACTCATCACAGATGAACACCGTCGGGCCCGCGATAAGCTTGCGGACCTCGTGCTGGCTCTTGCCGCAGAATGAGCAATAAAGCGTGCTCTTGGAGTCCCCGCTCGCGGCCTTGGTCATGCTCGTTTCTCACTCTCTCGACAACGCAGACCGTGGTCTTCGCCATCGTTCGGCCCGGAGGCGTCCCTGACGCCATCAGTGCAGGATACGTGCCCGGGGTTGTCTAATCCTTGACATTCCCCGATCCGGGCCACGATCACAAGCCTCTGACATGCTTCAGTGACAATTGGCGTCGGCGGGGCCCGATGGCGGGCATGTCCGAATCCCTAGATGGGATTGTGTTGAAGTGGCGCAAGTGAGACGCCCTGACGCCGCATAAGCCTCTCCTCAAACGGCCGGCCCGGCGTTAGCGGTCTTGTTTGAGTTGACACGCCCAAATTCTGAGCGTGTTGGGGGACATATGGCTAGACGACAACTGCGACGCATCGGCGGAGCGCAGGTGGAATCCTTGGACGAGCGTATCGAAGACGCTGGCGTGGTGGCCTTCGACTTCGACGGCACCTTGACCACTCACGACAGCTACACCGCCTTTCTGAAGTGGCGGGCCGGTCCCGCGCGCTACAATCTTGGCCTGGCCAAGCTGCTGCCGGCCGCCGTCTCCTATCTCGGCCACCGCAATCGCGGACGCATCAAGGCCGCCGCCACGCGGGAATTCCTGGCCGGCGTCTCGCGCGAGCGCCTGGAGGCGGACGCCCGCGCCTTCGCCGAGCTGATGGCCCCGCGCATGCTGCGCCCGGACGCGCTGCGGACCTGGCGCCGCTGGGGCCAGCGCCGCGCCAAGCTGGTCATCGTCACGGCCTCCCCGGAGATCGTGGTCGCCCCCTTCGCCCGCGGGCTGGGCGCCGACCTGCTGATCGGCACGGAGCTGGTGTTCGACGCCCGCGACCGGGTGACCGGCGGCTTCAATGGCCCCAATTGCCGGGGCCCGGAGAAGGTCCGCCGGCTCGAGCAGGTGTTCGGCCCCGGCGTGCGTCTTCGCGCCGCCTATGGCGATACGAGCGGCGATCGTGAGATGCTCGCCATAGCCGACGAGCCCGGCTACCGCGTCTTCCAGGAAAAGCCCTGATCCCGCCTCGGTTGGAGGAACCATGACCACAGTCGTCTCCGGCGCCCAGATCGCCGCCGCCCGCGCCCTGACCGGCGTCAGCCAGGCCAGACTGGCCGCCCGCGCCGGCCTGGACCTCCAGACCTTGCGACAGCTCGAAGCCAACGGCCACGGCCCGCTGGACGTCACGGCCGAGGTGGAGAGCGTCCTGCGCGCCCTGGACGACTTCGGGGTGCTCTTCATCGACGACGGCGACGGGTTCGGCTCGGGCGTGCGCCTCAAGTTCAGCCGCAAGGAGGCGAAGGCCATCGGCGCCTGGGAGGACGAAGGCGGGATCGTCGGCGACGACGACGTTCCCTAGGGCGATGCGGTTCCGTGTCCAGAAGCTGATCCGCGACCGCCTGCCCGCCATGATGCGGGCCGACGGCCTCGCCGTCTTCGAGCGCCGCCTGGGCGAGGCGGAGTTCGTCGCGGCCCTTAAGGAAAAGCTGGTCGAGGAAGCGCAGGAGGCCAGGGAGGCGACCTCGCCGGCCGAGCTGACCGGCGAACTGGCCGACGTGCTGGAGGTCATCCACGCCCTGGCCGCCGCGCACGGCCTGTCGATGGCCGAGATCGAAGCCAGGCGCCTGGCCAAGCGCACCGAGCGCGGCGGCTTCGACGATCGCGTCTTCAACGCCGCCGTGGAGGCGCCTGACGGCCTGCCCGCGGCGGACTACTATCTCGCCCGGCCGCAACAGTACCCCCGCGAGGACTGAGGCGCATGAAGCATGCCGGGGAACACGCCCTAGATCAGCTCGAACCGCTATTGGGCGAGCTTCGCGCCCTCCCCGGCATGGTCGAGAAGAAGCGCGGCGTCTTCTATCGCAGGTCCAAGGCGTTCCTGCACTTTCACGAAGACCCCAAGGGCCTGTTCGCCGACCTGCGCGATGCGGCCGGCGGCGACTTCGATCGCTTCGACGTCACCGGCGAGCCCGGGCGGGCCGCACTCGTCGCCACGACCAGGGCGCGGCTCACGGCCTAGCCGGCCAAGGCTCCACCTGGCCCACGATGCTCAGCGGACGGTCGGCCCGCACCGCCTCCAGCACCCCGCCGGAGATCTCCGCGTTGGTCAGCCAGCGCGATCCGCCGTCAACCACCCGAAACCCCAGCACCACCTGGCGCAGCCGGCATTCCGCCAGCCCCTCGGCCACGGCTGCGGCGGCGGCCAGACGGTGCGGATAGGCCGGATCGGCCGTGGCGCTGCCCAGCACCTGGAACATGCGTCCCCTCACCCGCTGCGCCAGCAGCCGGGGCGCGGCGATCTTCAGGGTGTGAAACCAGGCGATGGCCAGTTCGACCGGCCCGTTGCGCTCGATCGCCGCGTCCAGCGCCCGAGCGAACGCGGCCTCGTCATGGTAGTCGCAGTCGATCCCGCCGGGCCGCTGCGAGGCATGGCGCGACAAAAGCGAAAGGCGCCCGCCGTCGCCGGCGAGCGCCTCCACAAGTCCTGACAGCATGCCGGTTCCGCCCACGACGAGGACGTGACCTGGCATGGCGCGCCTAGTCCTCGGCGCGGCGCTCGATCACGTGGTCGACCAAGCCCCACTCCTTGGCCTCTTCCGGGGTCATGAAGGTGTCGCGGTCGAGCTTTTCCTCGACCTCTTCATAGGAACGGCCGGTGTGCTTGGCGTAGATCTCGTTCAGCCGGCGCTTGGTCTTGATGATGTCCTCGGCGTGGCGCTCGATGTCCGAGGCCTTGCCCGAGTAGCCGCCCGACGGCTGGTGCACCATGATGCGGCTGTTGGGCAGCGCGATGCGCTGGTCCTTCTCGCCGGCCATCAGCAGGAACGACCCCATCGACGCGGCCATGCCCATGCACAGGGTCACGACCGGCGAGCGGATGTACTGCATGGTGTCGTAGATCGCGAGACCGGACGTCACCACCCCGCCGGGGGAGTTGATGTACATCTGGATCTCTTTTTTCGGGTTCTCGGCTTCGAGATACAGCAGTTGGGCGCAGATCAGCGCCGACATGCCGTCCTCGACCGGCCCGTTGAGGAAGATCACGCGTTCCTTCAGCAGGCGCGAGAAGATGTCGAAGGCGCGCTCGCCGCGGCTGGTTTGCTCCACCACCATGGGCACGAGGTTCAGCGCGGTGATCTGCGGGTCACGCATAAAGGGAAGCCTCTCTGAATGGATCGACTCTGCACGCAGAGCCGCGTTCCCCTCCGATATCGCGTGGCGGAGGGGCCAGCGCAAGGTGACCGATAGTCCTAAAGAAAATCCCTCCCGTTTCCGGGAGGGATTTCTGCGTCCGTGGAAGGGCCGGTCGGCGCTTAGGCGCCGTAGCCTTCCGGCATGTCGTCTTCCTTCAGAAGGTCGTCCTTGGAGACCTTCTCGTCCTTCACCGTGGCCTTGCCGACGATCAGGTCGACGACCTTGTCCTCGAAGATCGGCGCGCGAAGCTGGGCCTGCATGCCGGCGTTCTGGCGGAACATGTCGAAGATCTGCTGGGCCTGCGGGCCATAGCGCATGGCTTCCTGGCGCATGGCGTCCAGCAGTTCCTGCTCGGTCACCTGGACGTTGTTGACGCGGCCGATCTCGGCCAGCACCAGGCCCAGGCGCACGCGGCGCTCGGCGATCTTGCGGTATTCGGTCTGCAGTTGGTCCTCCGACTTCTCGGCGTCCTCCGGCGGCAGGCCGCCACGTTCCTTGTCGGCCTGGACCTGTTGCCAGATGGCGTTGAACTCGGCTTCCACCATCTTCGGCGGCAGCGGGAAGTCGTGCTTTTCGTCCAGCACGTCCAGCAGGGCGCGCTTCAGCTTGAAGCGCGAGGCGCCGGCGTACTGCGACTCCAGGTTCGACTTCAGCAGTTCCTTGAGCTTCTCGAGGCTCTCGACGCCCAGACGCTCGGCCAGGGCGTCGTCGGCCTTGGCGTCGACCGGGGCGCGGACTTCCTTCACCGTGGTGGTGAACTCGGCGTCCTTGCCGGCCAGGTTGGCGGCTTGGTAGTCGGCCGGGAAGGCCACCTTGACGATGACTTCGTCGCCCGGCTTGGCGCCGACCAGTTGCTCTTCGAAGCCCGGGATGAACTGGCCCGAACCCAGCACCAGTTCCGAATCCTCGGCCGTGCCGCCCTGGAAGGCTTCACCGTCGATGCGGCCGACGAAGTCGATCAGCAACTGGTCGCCGTCCTTGGCCTTCAGCGACTTGCCGGTGCGCGGCTCGTAGGTGCGGCTCTGCTTGGCCAGCTCGTCCAGCGCCTCGTCGACCTCGGCCTCGGTGGGCTCGTAGACCGGGCGGGTCAGGGCGATCTTGCTCAGGTCGGTCGGCTCGAAGTCCGGCATGATCTCGACCGCGATCTCGTAGGAGAGGTCGGCCTTGCCGTCGATCACCTGGGCGATGTCGCCTTCCGGCTTCAGGTCGGGCTCGCCGGCCGGACGCAGCTTGTTGTCTTCCAGCACCTTCTGGGTGGTTTCCGAGATGGTCTGCTCGACCACTTCGGCCATCAGGGCCTTGCCGTGCAGGCGGCGGACGTGCGCGGCGGGCACCTTGCCCGGACGGAAGCCCTTGATGTTGAGCTGCGGCGTGATCTCGACGATCCGCGCCTCGAGCCGCTCGTTCAGGTCCGCGACCGGAACGGTCACGCCATAAACGCGGCTCAGGCCTTCGCCAGACTTTTCAACGATCTGCATCGACATTCTCGAATTTCGGAGTGCGGCGCGGGCTCGCGCCGGCAGGTCCGCCCTAGGGGTGAAAAGGTGGTCGCCGCCGAACGGAGCGGCGGCGAGCGGGCGCTCTTATGTCATTTCGCACGCCCCAGTCCAAGCGCAAAGACGGCCGGGCCTTCCCGCGCCAGGGGTCAGGCGGGCGCCGACATCTCCGCAGACGCGCCCACGGCCCGCAGCCGCATCGCGCCTGGCGAGACGCCCAGGTGCCGCTTGAACGCGCGGCTGAAGGCGGGACCGGATTCATAGCCCAGCCGGCCGCTGACCTCAGCGATGCTCAACCCCTGCTCGACCAGCAGCGCGCTGGCCAGGTACATCCGCCAGCGCGCGACGTAGCGGGCCGGCGAAAGCCCCAGCACCCTGGTGAAACGCTCGGCGAACATCGAGCGCGAGAGGCCGGCGGTGCGGGCCAGCGCCTCGATGGACCAATCGTTGGCCGGATCCTGGTGGATCGCGGCCAGGGCGCGGCCGATCTTCGGGTCATGGATGGCGGCCATCCACCCCTCGGCCTCGCGCCCGCCGTCCCGCACCCAGGCCCGGATCAGCCGGGTGATCACCACGTCGGCCAGCCGCGACAGCACCGTCGCCGCGCCGATCTTCTGGTCAAGGACCTCGTCGGCCATCGCCGCCAGCAACGCCGGCAGCGTGGGATCGCTTCGCGCGCCCGCGACCGAAACCACCACCGGCATCAGCTCCAGCAGCGGATTGAGGCAGGGCTCGCGGAACCGCACGTTGCAGCAGGCGATCACCGCGGTGGCCGCCGCTGGGCCATCCAGCCGGTAGACCCGGTCCCCGATCGGCCGCACCGGCATGTCGGAGATGCAGGTCGTCCGGCCGTGCTCGGTGTCGCTCAGGCAATGGGTCGTGCCCTTGGGCAGCAGCACCGCATCGCCGGCGTCCAGCCGCATCGGCTCCTGGCCCTCGACCCGCAGCCAGCAGGCGCCCTCGATGATGAAATGCAGCCGCGCGGTCCCGTCCTTGGGGAAGTTGACGCCCCAGGGCGCCGACAACCGGCAGCAGCCGTAGGAGACGCCCACGATCCTCAAGTCCCTAAGGATGCGGCTCAGCGGGTCCTCGTCCATCGCCCGATGAAGGTCCGAGACCGGCGGACTGAGCTGGGCCTGCAAGCTAGCATCGGGCAATTGACCGGTTCCTGATCCAAACGATCGGAAGAGATGTGGTGGCGCGCCCGGCAGAACCATGCCCAGGCTTCCGCTTTTCTTTGCCGTTCGTCCGACGCCGGGCCTAGGCCGCGTAGCAGGACGCCTCCTGCGCGGCCCGGCGGCGGCGCAGGGCCGCCACCAGGCAGAGGCCGACCGCAGCGGCCATCCCGCAATAGACCGCCGCGCTCAGCACTCCGAAACGGTCGACCAGCAGACCGCCCATCACGGCGCCGGTGGCGATCGCGACCTGGAAGGCGGCGGTCAGCAGCCCGCCCGCCAGTTCCGGCCGGTCCGGCACGTCCGTCACCATCCAGGCCTGGAAGCCCACCGGCAAGGCGGCGAAGGCCAGCCCCCAGAGCGTCAGCGCCAGGCCCGCGAGCCAGGGCGAACTCCCGAGCAGCACCAGCCCCGCCATCGATGCGGCCATCAGGCCCGCGCCGCCGATGATCGCCAGCTTGGGATCGCGCTCCGCCACGAAGGCGCCGACGAAATTGCCGATGAACCCGGCGCAGCCGAAGGCGAGCAGCACCAGCGAGATAGCGGCGACGTCCAGTCGCGCAACCTGCTCCAGAACCGGCCGGATATAGGTGAAGCCGGCGAAGTGGCCCGAGATCACCACCAGCACGGAGGCCAGCACGACCAGCGCGCGGGGACGCGCGGCCACCTCCATCAGGTCGGCCAGCTTGGCGACCGCGGTGGGTTTCAGCTTCGGCAACGTGAACCAGAGCCCGACCAGAGCCAGGACGCCCACCACCCCGGCGATCAGAAACGCGGCGCGCCACCCCCAGACGTCGCCGACATAGGCTCCGATCGGCGCGGCTGAGACCGTCGCCACGGTCACGCCCGTGAAGACGATCGACATGGCGCGCGGAAGCACCGGCATCGGCACGAGTCGCATCGCCGTAGCCGCCGCCATCGACCAGAAGCCGCCGAGGCTGACCCCGAGCACGACCCGCGCGGCCAGCAGCATGGGCAGGTTCGCCGCCGCAGCCGTCATGAGGTTCGAGATGCAGAGGAGCAGGAGCAACCCCAGCATCACCCGCCGGCGATCCCAACGGCTGGTGAAGACCGGGACCAGCAAGGCCGCGAACGCCCCGACGACGGCCGTGGCCGTGACGGCCTGCCCTGCGGCCCCCAGGCTGACCCCCAGGTCCGCCGCCAGGGGCGTCAGCACGCTAGGCGGCAGGAACTCGGCGGTGACCAGCGCGAAGACGCTGAGGGAGAGCGTCAGTATGCCGTTCCAGGCAGGCTTGGCAGGCCCCGCGCCGTCGGAGACGGCGACCGCATCGGGCCGATCGGCGGACTGGATTTCAAGCATACGCGACTCCGGATTGGAGCCCCCAGGTAGGCGGGGCGCCCCGGCGTCTCAATGTCGGAATGTCCGGAAGTCTTGACCGTCCGTCCGATGCTGGCGGCCAGCGCCGACGAAGGCAGAGGAGCTGGTGCGGCTAGAGGGACTCGAACCCCCACGGTTTCCCGACGGTACCTAAAACCGTTGCGTCTACCAATTCCGCCATAGCCGCAGGCAGGCCCCCCTCTACCGTGCGGCGGCGGAACTCAGCAAGTCATCTCCTGAGTTCCGCGCCCGCCGCCGCTCAGCCGCCGATGAGCTCCAGGGCCACCGGAACGAGCGAGATCACCAGCAGCAGGGCCATGCCGATGTTGAACGCGCGCAGCACCGCCGGCTTGTCCAGGAACCGCCGCAGGCCGACGCCGAATCCGGTCCAACTGGCGATGCACGGCAGGTTTATGACCGCGAAGATCAGCGACACCACGAGGATGTTGGCCACGTAGTTGTCACGCGGCGCATAGGCGGTCACCGCGCCCAGCGCCATCGCCCAGGCCTTGGGGTTCACCCACTGAAAGGCGGCCGCCTGCAGGAAGGTCTGCGGGTGCGCGCCCGCCTCCCCCATGCCCAGCCCCGTGGACGTGGCGATCTTCCAGGCCAGCCACAGCAGATAGAGCCCGCCGATCACCGCCAGCACGTCATGCAGTCCCGGATAGGCGGCGAACAGCCCGCCCAGCCCAAGCCCCACGGCGACCACCAGCAGGAAGAAGCCGCCCGACACGCCCAGTTGGTGCGGGATCGTGGCCCGGAACCCGAAATTGGCGCCCGAGGCCATCAGCATCGTGTTGTTGGGTCCAGGCGTGATCGAGGAGACGAAGGCGAAGAGCGCCAGCGCCGCCAGGAGTTCAGGGGTAAGCGAGGTCATGGAAGGCTCCGATCGGATCGCGGTCCGGCGTCGGCTTGGGCCTCAAAAGCAAAACCCCTCCCGTCGCCGGGAGGGGTTTTCTGCTGCACGTCAGGTTCGTTGCCGAACCCTAGACGCTCCCGCCCTCCCAAACACGCATGATCGTCCGCCCGGTTGCTACCGGACGGCTGATAGCCACGATGGCTGCTGCGCGCTGAAGGTTCGAGGTCATCCTGCGCCAGCCGTTAGCATGGGTCGGGCCGGCTGGCCACAGCCTAGCCCAGGCGCCCCTCGTAAAGCCGGCGCAGGACGCTCGGCGCCAGGCCGGGCAGGTCCTCGGCGATCAGGCCCGGCCCGTGCAGGTCGGCGATCTCGGCATGGATCCAGGCCGCGGCGCAGGCGGCTTCGAAACTCTCCATCCCCTGGGCGATCAGCGCGCCGATGAACCCGGCCAGCACGTCGCCCGAGCCGGCGGTGGCCAGCCAGGGCGATCCGTTGGCGTTGACGCAGGCCCGGCCGTCCGGCGCGGCGATCACCGTGTCGGCGCCCTTCAGCAGCACGATGGCGTCGGCCCGCTGGGCCGCGCGCCGCGCCGCGGTGATCCGCTCGGGCGAATCCTGCAGCAGTCCCGGGAACAGCCGCTCGAACTCGCCCGGATGCGGCGTCAGCACGTCGTCGACGTCCAGCACCGAGAACAGCTCCTCCGGGTCGTCGCGGAAGACGGTGATCGCGTCGGCGTCGATGACCAGCGCCGCCCCGGTCCGCGCCAGCGCCATCACATTGACCAGGGTGTTCTCGGTGACGCCCGCCGCCGGCCCGATGATCGCGGCGTCCACGTCGGCGGCCGCCTGTTCCAGTTCGGCCTCGGTGTCGAAGCCCTTCAGCATCACCGCCTCCAGATGCGCGGCGTTCACCGACAGCGCCTCGCTGGGCGAGAGCAAGGTCACCACCCCGGCGCCCATCCGCAGGCCCGCACGCGCCGAGAGCCGCGCCGCGCCGGTGTTCCACGCCTCGCCCGACACCACCACCAGCCGTCCGCGCGCATGCTTGTGCGAGTTCGCCTGCGGCCAGGGAAAGCGCGCCAGCCAGGCCTCGGGGCCGTTCTCGATCAGTAGGCCCGGGCCGTCGGCCAGGCCGATGTCGGCGACCACCACCTCGCCGCACAGCTCATGCCCGGGCTGCAGCACGTGGGCGGGCTTCTTGGCGTGGAACGTCACCGTCAGCCCCGCCACGATCACCGGCCCCTGCGGCGCGCCGGTGTCGCCCGGCAGGCCCGAGGGCACGTCGATCGCGACCACGGTTTCGGGATGGGCGGCCAGCCGCGCGACCATCGCCGCCGCCTCGCCGTTCAGCGCCCGCGCGAGCCCCGCGCCGAACATGGCGTCCACATAGAGCTGCGCCTCCAGCGGGGCGTCCCAGGGCGTCAGTCCGCCCTCCCAGGCCGCCGCGGCGGCGCGCGCGTCGGCCGTCTGCGGCTCGGCCAGCGCCCTCACCTCGACCGGCCAGCCGCGCGCCTTGAGCAGCCGGGCCACGACATAGCCGTCGCCGCCGTTGTTGCCGGGCCCGCAGAGCACGCAGACCGGCAACTGGGGGAAACGCTCGACGATCACCTCGGCGACCGCGGCCCCCGCCCGCTCCATCAGCTCGACGCCGGGCGCGCCCGCGGCGATCGCCGCCTGATCGGCGGCCGTGACTTCGGCGACCGTGAGAATCTTTCGCGCAGCCACGGCCGCTCCTCGTCTGACCTAAAGGACTTGGGTAGAGGCTTCGCGCCCCCGCTCCACCAAGGTCAAGCGCTCGCCGTCGGTTTCCAAGGTCGAGATCGAGGCGTGATCAGGGCGGAAGACCAGAACGCGCTCGTCGCCATCCAGATGCGAGATCACCGCATTGATCGCCACATAGTGCGAGAACACCGCCGTTCCCCCGCGCGAATGCAGCGCCTTCACCACCTCCCCGCGCCAGGCGTCGTAGTCGAGATCGCCCTCGACGTCCTTCCAGCGTCCCTGGAACACGCCGCGCAGCCAGGCGGGCCGCTCCGCGGCGCTCAACGCCCGGGGCGTCGGGATCTCGCCCACGAAGGGCTCGATCTCGAGCTCGACGCCCAGGGCCGCGGCCGTCGGCGCCGCCGTCTCGCGGCAGCGGCGCAGGGGCGAGCTGACCACGCGCGTCGGCCGCTCGCCCTCGGGCAGGCTCATCAGGTAGTCCCGCGCCGCCTGCGCCTGCGCCTGGCCCGCCGCGTCCAGACCGGGGTCCTCGTCGGCCTCGCCCCAGACGGCGGCCGGCTTGCCATGGCGGATCAGGTAAAGTCGGGACATCGAAATCAATCCGGTATGAAGATGTTGCGGGTCCCGTCCTCGGAGCGGCTGACGGTCCCGGTGCGGCCCACCGCTTCCTTAGCCTCAAGTCCGGCCAGCGTCGCCTCGTCCGTCGGCGTATTGGCGACAAACCGGCGGCCTTCCGAATCGCGCCCGACGACGATGCCCATCATGTAGCCCTCGCGGCCGTGGACGACCGTGTAGGTCTCGATAGTGGCCGCGCCGTTTGGCTCTTCGATGACAGCCGGGTGCGGCAAGGCGTCGATCTGGGCCTGGATGATCTTCGGGTCCTGCCGTTCGAACGGCCCGGGCAGCGGCCTGGTCGAATAGACGCCGGTCGACTGCTTGGTCAGGAACCAGCCGTTGGCGGTCACCAGGCCGTAGGAGCCCGGATCGTCCCGCAACCGCTGCATCATCACCGCGATCGAGTGCATGGCGTAGTTGTTGCCCGGCCCGCCCATATAGGGCAGCCCGCCGGTCACGGTCAGTCCGCGCGGATCGTCCAGCGCCAGGCCCAGCTCCTCGGCCCCGACCTCCACCGCCACCGGGAAGCAGGAATAGAGATCGATGTGGCCGATGTCGGCCAGCCCGACCCCCGCCATGTCCAGCGCCCGCTTGCCGGTCAGCCGCATCGCCGGGCTGGAATGGAAGTCCTGGCGGTCCAGCGGATACCAGAGGTCCGAGGCGTCGGCGCAGCCATGCAGGTAGACGAGCCGGTCCTCCGGCACGCCCAGCTCGCGCGCCGTCTTCAGGCTGGCCACCAGCACCCCGGCCGACTGGTCGACCTCCATGATCGCGTTCAGGTACTTGGTGTAGGGAAAGCCGACCATGCGGTTGCGGTCGGTCACCTCGACCAGTTCCTGCGCCGAGCGCTCGATCGGGAACCAGGCCTCGGGGTTCTTCGCAGCCACCTGGGTGAAGGGCGCGAACAGCTCGCCCAGGCGCTTCTGGTGGTCGGGGATCGAACGCCCGTCCCGGGCCCGCAAGGCGTTCTCGAACAGCGGATAGCAGTTGATGGGCCGCCCCAGGCCATGCTTGGCCTCGTAAGGCGTCACGCCCGGACGCGGATCGCCGATGCGGTCCGGCTCGGGCAGGTCCTCGGCGTCGTCCCAGTCGGCGAAGCCCAGCCCCTTGGTCAGCCGCTTGGTGGCCGAGCCCAGGAACTCGCAGCCGACCACCAGGGCGAAGTCGGTCTCGCCCTTGGCGATCCGCTCGCAGACCGTGTTGACCAGTTGCTGGGGACTGTTGCCGCCCATGTGCGAATAGACCGCATATTTCGGATCGGCCCCGATCCGCCTGGCCAGGGTCGCCGGCGGATTGGTGGAGTGCGGCACAAGCCGGCCGCCGCCGGGCGCGTCGATCGTGAAGCCCACGACGGCCAAGCTATCGATCTGCGAGAGCTTCTCTGCGGGCAGGCCCGCGTCCGCCGCGGCGCGTTCCGCCGCAATCTTCAGCAATGCCGTTGGGGAAGGCGAAGCGCCCGGATCGCCCCTATAGGTGAATTGGCCCGCTCCGATGAGAACTGGTGTCCGCTCGTCCATCATTCTCTCCCCTGCGCGACTGATCGCGCGCCGCGAGGGCCGTCGAACAGACGCGAACTGTATGTTTCCGGCGCTGATCGTGATTTGGGCGCCGTGTGCCTAAAAATGCATCATTCACATCATCGCACGCTCCCGCGACGGAACCGCAAGCCCATCCCCCTTGTCGCCCCTGCCTGGAGCGTGCTCGTAGCCGCCAACCGCCCCCGGCGGCGCCGTCCCTAGCGAGGCCAGTGAGCTTGGAATGAAAAAGATCGAAGCCATCATCAAGCCGTTCAAACTGGACGAAGTGAAGGAAGCCCTGCAGGAGCTGGGCGTCCAGGGCATGACCGTCATCGAGGCCAAGGGCTACGGCCGCCAGAAGGGCCACACCGAACTCTACCGCGGCGCAGAGTACGTGGTGGACTTCCTGCCGAAGATCAAAATCGAAGTGGTCGTCAGCGACGACCAGCTCGAAGCGGCGCTGGAAGCCATCGTCGGCGCGGCCCGCACCGGCCGCATCGGCGACGGCAAGATCTTCGTTTCGGAGATCACCGACGTCCTGCGCATCCGCACCGGCGAGACCGGCGCCGCAGCCGTCTAAGACCTACTGCTATCGGACTTCTTCAAGGGGATAAGACCATGGCCACGACCGCCAAGGACATTCTGGATCAGATCAAGGAAAAGGACGTCAAATACGTCGACGTCCGCTTCACCGACATTCGCGGCAAGATGCAGCATGTCACCTTCGACATCGACCTGGTCGATGAGGACTTCCTGACCGACGGCACCATGTTCGACGGCTCGTCGATCGCCGGCTGGAAGGCCATCAACGAGTCCGACATGAAGCTGCGTCCGGACCTGGACACCGCCTATATCGACCCCTTCTACCAGCAGACCACGCTGTGCCTGTTCTGCGACATCGTGAACCCGGACACCGGCACGCCCTATAACCGCGACCCGCGTTCGATCGCCAAGGCGGCCCTGAACTACGTGAAGTCGTCGGGCATCGGCGACACCGTGTTCTTCGGCCCGGAAGCCGAGTTCTTCATCTTCGACGACGTGCGCTGGTCGACCGCCCCGCACAAGACCGGCTATTCCTACGACTCGACCGAACTGCCGTCGAACACCGGCAAGGAATATCCGGAAGGCAACATGGGCCACCGGCCCGGCCCGAAGGGCGGCTACTTCCCGGTCAACCCGGTCGACAGCAGCCAGGACCTGCGCGGCGAAATGCTCGCCGTCATGGGCGAGCTAGGCATGAAGCCGGAAAAGCACCACCACGAGGTGGCCCCGGCCCAGCACGAACTCGGCCTGAAGTTCGACACCATGATCACCATGGCCGACCGGATGCAGCTCTATAAGTACGTGATCCACAACGTGGCCGCGGCTTACGGCAAGACGGCGACCTTCATGGCCAAGCCGATGTTCGGCGACAACGGTTCGGGCATGCACGTCCACCAGTCGATCTGGGCCGACGGCAAGCCGCTATTCGCGGGCGACAAGTACGCGGGCCTGTCGCAGATGTGCCTGTGGTACATCGGCGGCATCATCAAGCACGCCAAGGCGATCAACGCCTTCTCGAACTCGACCACCAACTCCTACAAGCGTCTGGTGCCCGGCTACGAAGCCCCGGTGAAGCTGGCCTACTCGGCCCGCAACCGTTCGGCCTCGATCCGCATCCCGCACGTCGACTCGCCGAAGGCCAAGCGCATCGAAGCCCGCTTCCCGGACCCGATGGGCAACCCCTACCTGACCTTCGTCGCCCTGCTGATGGCCGGCCTGGACGGCATCATCAACCAGATCGACCCGGGCGCGGCCCAGGACAAGAACCTCTACGACCTGCCGCCGCGCGAGCAGAAGAAGGTTCCGGAAGTCTGCGGTTCGCTGCGTGAAGCCCTGGAAAACCTCGACAAGGACCGCGCCTTCCTGAAGGCCGGCGGCGTCATGGACGACGACTTCATCGACTCCTACATCGAGCTGAAGATGCAGGAGGTCATGCGCCTCCAACTGCATCCGCACCCGGTCGAATTCGACATGTACTATTCGTGCTGATCGAAGCCGCCTGAGGCGATCTTCGAAGGGGCCGCGGAGCAATCCGCGGCCCCTTTTTCATCGCCCGGTGAAGCTTCACGTTGACGAACTACGTTCGGTTGCGTCGTCATCCCCGCTCACCCTGCGAGTCGAAGCAGGGATCAATTGGGGGAAACGCCATGAACAAGCTGCTTGTGGGCGCCGCTGCGTGGGTGCTGGCCGCTGGTATCGCTTCGAGCGCCGGCGCGGCGACCTACGAAGCCCAGATCGTCCGCACCAGGTACGGCATCCCCCATGTGACGGCGAAGGACTTCGGCGGCCTCGGCTATGGCCAGGCCTACGCCTTCGCGCAGGACAACCTCTGCCTGATCGCCGACAAGATCGTCACCGTGAACGGCGAGCGGACCAGGCGCTTCGGGCCCGACGCCACCACCGTCATCGCCTTCACCGACATCAAGAACCTCGAGAGCGACTTCTTCTTCCGCGCCCAGGACGATATCGCCTCGCTGCGCGCTAAGCTCGACAAGGGGCCCGCCGACTACCGCGCCCTGGTCCACGGCTACGTCGCCGGCTTCAACCGCTACCTGGCCGACACGCCGAAGGAGAAGCGCCCCGCCGAGTGCCGCGACGCCGCCTGGGTCCGCCCCATCGGCGTCGACGACATGCTGCGCCTGAACGAAGAGCGGATGATCCAGGCCAGCGGCGGCGCCTGGCTGCGCCAGACCAACGCCGCGGCGCCGCCCAGCGCCGCGGCGCCGGCCAAGGCCGCCGCCAATGTCGGCCTGCCCGATATGGCCGAGCAGATCGGCCTCGGCTCCAACGGCTGGGCGTTCGGCCGCGACGCCACGACCAACAGGTCCGGCCTGCTGCTCGGCAACCCGCACTTCCCGTGGGAGACCACCAACCGCTTCTACGAACTGCACCTGACCATCCCGGGCAAGTTCGACGCCATGGGCGTGACCATCGCCGGCGCGCCCGGCCTGTCGATCGGGTTCAACAAGGACGTGGCCTGGACCCACACGGTCTCCACCGACCGCCACTTCACCCTGTTCGAACTGGCGCTCGATCCGGCCGACCCGACCGCCTACCTGGTCGACGGCAAGCGCCACGTCATGGATCGCAGGACCGTGACCGTCGACACCGCCGCCGGCCCGCAGACCCGCACCTACTACGCCACCGTCTACGGCCCCGTCGTGGTCATGCCCCAGGCCGGGCTCGCCTGGACCGACAAGACCGCCTACGCCCTGCGCGACGCCAACAAGGGCAACAGCGCCGCGGCCGGAACCTGGCTGGACATCAGCCGCGCCAAGTCGGTCGGCGAGATCAAGGACCTCATCACCACGTCGCTGGGCATTCCGTGGGTCAACACCATCGCCGCCGACCGCCACGGCGACGCGCTCTACGCCGACATCACCGCCACCCCGAACGTCTCGGCCGAGAAGCTGCAGGCCTGCGCGCCCAGCCCCGCCGCGGCCAGGCTGGCGGACGCCTCGCGCGTCTACGTGCTCGACGGCTCGCGTTCGGCCTGCGACTGGGACGCCCCTGGCCTGATGCCCGGCGCAACCATGCCCGCCGTGATCCGCACCGACTACGTGGCCAACAGCAACGACAGCTTCTGGCTGGCCAACGCCAAGGCCCCGCTGCCGGCCCACTCTCCGATCGTCGGGCTCGTCGACACGCCGCAGAACCTGCGCACCCGCTCCGGCGTCGTCGAGATCGACGCACGCCTGGCCGGTACGGACGGCCTGCCCGGCAAGGGCTTCGACCAGGACGCGGTGAAGACCATGCTGTTCTGGAACAAGAACCACGCCGCCGAACTCTACCTCGACGACACGCTGAAAGCCTGCGAGGGCGGCGGCGCGACCGCGGCAGAAGGCAAGAGCGTCGACCTCGGCCCAGCCTGCGCGATCCTGGCCAAGTGGGACCGCCGGATGGACAACGACAGCGTCGGCGCCCTGCTCTGGATGGAATACTGGCGCCAGGCCCAGAAGATCGCCGACCTCTACGTCACGCCGTTCAGCGCCGCCGATCCGATCAACACCCCGCGTGGGCTCAAGACCGCCCCCGACACGGCCGCCAAGCTGCGCCAGGCCCTGGCCGGCGCCGTCGAGTTGATGGCCGCCCAGAACATCCCGCTGGACGCGCCCTACGGCGCCCACCACTTCACGATCCGCGGCCAGGACAAGATCCCGGTTCACGGCGGCGAAGGCAGCGACGGCGTGCTCAACGCCCAACAGGCCCGTTTCGACGCCAAGGCCGGCGGCTACGTGCCCTATCACGGCTCCAGCTACATCCAGGTCGTCACCTTCGACGACAAGGGGCCGGTCGCCGACGCGGTGCTGTCCTACTCCCAGTCCACCGATCCGGCCTCGCCGCACTACGCCGACCAGACCTGGCTCTATTCGAAGAAGGGCTGGCACCGCCTGCCCTTCCACGGCGCCGACATCGCCGCCGACGCGCCGAGCGCGCCGCTGGTGCTCAAGGGGAACTGACGCCTCGAAAGGGGGGTCGGCGTCGCCGGCCCCCTGGCCCGTTCCGGCACAGCTTGCGGTTTTTCGTCCTGCGCGACGCCCGCCCGCCGCATGCCGATACGGGCCGGCGCGCGAACTGGAAACCCCGAAATACAATTATTTACAATATCTTAATCCGCTCCACACGGCGCATGGCGACGCGCCGCCGGATGGCCCGCGACTTGCTCCCCGGTCCCTCAGGACAATTGCGTCCAGCGATGCGGGGCTGCTCAATCGATGCGAAGAACGTCGAAGAAGACAACGAACAGGATGCTCTTTGGTCTGCTGCTGGCGACCATCGTCATCCCGCTGCCGGCCATGACGCCCGCCCTGCTCTCCAGCGCGCTCGGGGCGATGTCGCTGGTCGCCACGCCCGTCGCGGGCTCCACGCAGATGGTCCCGGTCTATTTCATGCCCGCGCGCGGCCGCCCCAAACAGGTCCTGCTCCCGGAAACCCAGCTTGCCGGCATGGCCGAGCCCCGGTCCGCCATCCACGAGACCAGCGTCGAGCAGGCCCTGCCGTTCGAAGCCATCCGCACGCCGACGCTCTATGAGATCGATCCGCGCCTGCCCTCGCCGTGGCACTGGCTGGTGGCGCCCGACCCGGCCGCGGGGCCGCGGCCCGGAGGTCCCCTGCCCCGCTTCCCGACGCCGGTTCCCGAACCCTCGACCTGGGCCATGCTGATCACCGGCTTCGTGATGGCCGGCGCCGTCATCCGCCGCCGTCGCGGCGCCGCGGCGGCCGCCCTCGTCTAGCGGACGCCATCGCGGCCGTTCGGGGGCCTACGAGCGCTCATCGACGCTACGCCGCCCGGTCGCATTGATTTAGCAGCCGGCGCGATTCATATGGGGCGGTCTCGAATCGTTCCATTTTCAGGTCGCATGTCCCAGGCCGCTCCCCCCCAAGCTTCGCTCTTCGACGACGCCCTCAACCCCGCGCCGGCTGCGCCGCTGGCGCAGAGCCATGAGCCACGTCCCGATCCGGCGGCGCTGACCGACAAGCCGGCCAGCGGGTACTCCGCCAAGGACATCGAGGTCCTCGAGGGCCTGGAGCCGGTCCGCAAGCGGCCGGGCATGTACATCGGCGGCACCGACGAGCGCGCCCTGCACCATCTGTTCGCCGAGGTGCTGGACAACGCCATGGACGAGGCCGTCGCCGGTCACGCCAAGGTCATCGAGGTCAAGCTCGACGCCGACGGCGTCCTGAGCGTCAAGGACGACGGCCGCGGCATCCCGGTCGACCCGCACCCCAAGCATCCGGGCAAGTCGGCCCTGGAAGTCATCATGACCGTCCTGCACTCGGGCGGTAAGTTCTCCGGCAAGGCCTATGAGACCTCCGGCGGCCTGCACGGCGTCGGGGTCTCGGTGGTGAACGCGCTGTCGGAGCGCGTCGACGTCACCGCCTGGAAGGACGGCTTCGAGTGGCGCCAGTCCTTCAGCCGCGGCAAGCCGCTGGGCGCGATCGAGAAGCTCGGCGCGACCCGCAAGAAGGGCACCGCGATCGCCTTCCTGCCCGACGAGCAGATCTTCGGCGAGGGCTGCGCCTTCAAGCCCGCGCGCCTCTACCGCATGGCCCGCTCCAAGGCCTACCTGTTCGGCGGCGTCGAGATCCGCTGGAGCTGCGATCCCTCGCGCATCCACGACCAGACCCCGGCCGAGGCGGTGTTCCGCTTCCCCAACGGCCTGGCCGACTTCCTGGCCGAACGGGTCAAGGACATCGAGACCGTCACCCCCGAGCCCTTCGCCGGCCGCTACGAGCGCCCAGGCGAGACCGGCAAGGTCGAATGGGCCGTCACCTGGACCCCCGCCGGCTTCGGCGAGGCCGACAGCTTCATGCAGTCCTACTGCAACACCGTGCCGACCCCGGAAGGCGGCACGCATGAGGCCGGCCTGCGCGCCGCCCTCACCCGCGGCCTGAAGCAGTACGCCGAACTGACCGGCGAGAAGCGCGGCGGCCTGATCACCGCCGAGGACGTCGTGGCCCAGGCCGGCGCCCTGGTCAGCGTGTTCATCTCCAACCCGGAGTTCCAGGGCCAGACCAAGGAGAAGCTCTCCTCGTCCGACGCCCAGCGCCTGGTCGAGAACGCCCTGCGCGATCCCTTCGACCACTGGCTGACCGCCCAGCCGAAATCGGCCAGCATCCTGCTGCAGTTCGTCATCGACCGGGCCGAGGAGCGCCTCAAGCGCCGCCGCGACCGCGACGTCCAGCGCGCCTCGGCGACGCGCAAGCTGCGCCTGCCCGGCAAGCTGGCCGACTGCTCGGGCCAGGCCACCGACGGCACCGAGATCTTCTTGGTCGAAGGCGACTCCGCCGGCGGCTCGGCCAAGCAGGCCCGCAACCGCAAGACCCAGGCGATCCTGCCCCTGCGCGGCAAGATCCTGAACGTCGCCTCGGCCTCGGTCGACAAGCTGGTCGCCAACAAGGAGCTGTCGGACCTGCTGCTGGCGCTCGGCGTCCAGCCCGGCAAGAAATTCAAGGAAGAGGATCTGCGCTACGAGCGCGTGGTGATCATGACGGACGCCGACGTCGACGGCGCCCACATCGCATCGCTGCTGATCACCTTCTTCTACCGGACCATGCCGGACCTGATCCGCGCCGGCCGCCTCTACCTGGCCCTGCCGCCGCTCTACCGGATGAGCCACGGCGGCAAGACCATCTACGCCCGCGACGACGCCCACCGCGAAGAGCTGCTGGCGACCGAGTACAAGGGCAAGAAGCCCGAGATCGGCCGCTTCAAGGGCCTGGGCGAAATGATGCCCGGCCAGCTCAAGGAGACCACCATGGATCCGTCCACCCGGACCATGGCCCGCGTCACCCTGCCCCGCGCCGAGGAAACCGTCGAAGACCTGGTCGAGGCGCTGATGGGCCGCAAGCCCGAGCTGCGCTTCCGCTTCATCCAGGAAAACGCCGAGTTCGCCGCCGACGACCTCGACGTCTAGGCGCGCCGCCGCCACGCAACGTCTCGGACGCTCGCCCTGCGACCCCCGATTTTCGGCCGCCAAGCAGTGTCTCAGAATGCGTCCGCCGAGGTCCGCGCGCTCTACATCGGCGAACCTCAAGACCCGCCTTGAACTGCAAGGGGACAGAACGCGTTTGACTTGACGCCATGTCTCCGTATCTTCCGCGTCGCGCGACGATCGCCGTCTGCGCCGCCGCGGTTCGCTAGCTCGTCTCCGGACGGGCCTTCCGCCCCCATTGCTGCTGAATGACCGAATTTTCCGAACTGGGCCTGTCGCCCGCGACGCTCCAGGCAGTTGCCGACACCGGCTACACCACGGCCACCCCGATCCAGGCGCAGGCCATTCCCGTCGCCCTTCAGGGCCGCGACGTGCTTGGCATCGCCCAGACCGGCACCGGCAAGACCGCCGCCTTCACCCTGCCGATGATCGACCGCTTGGCTGCGGGCCGGTCGAAGGCGCGCATGCCGCGCTCGCTGGTGCTGGCCCCGACGCGCGAGCTGGCCGACCAGGTCGCCGCCTCTTTCGAGAAGTACTCCAAGGGCCAGAAGCGCACCCTCTCGTGGGCGCTGCTGATCGGCGGCGTCTCCTTCGGCGACCAGGAGCTGAAGCTCGATCGCGGCGTCGACGTGCTGATCGCCACGCCCGGCCGCCTGCTCGACCACTTCGAGCGCGGCAAGCTGCTGATGACCGGCGTCCAGATCATGGTGATCGACGAAGCCGATCGCATGCTCGACATGGGCTTCATCCCCGACATCGAGCGCATCTTCAAGCTGACCCCGGCCAAGAAGCAGACGCTGTTCTTCTCGGCGACCATGCCGCCGGAAATCACCCGGCTGACCAAGCAGTTCCTGAACGATCCGCTGCGGATCGAGGTCGCGCGGCCGGCCACCACCGCCGAAACCATCACCCAGCATCTCGTCCGCCTGCCCACCTCCGATCCGAAGGCCAAGCGCACCGCCCTGCGCATGCTGATCGAGAAGGCCGAGGTCGACACCGGCATCGTCTTCTGCAACCGCAAGTCCGAAGTCGACATCGTCGCCAAGTCCCTGAAGAAGCATGGCTTCGACGCCGGCCCCATTCACGGCGACCTGGACCAGGCGACCCGGATGCGCACGCTGGAGAGCTTCCGCAAGGGCGAGCTCAAGCTGCTCTGCGCCTCCGACGTCGCCGCCCGCGGCCTCGACATCCCCGCGGTCAGCCACGTCTTCAACTACGACGTCCCGCACCACGCCGACGACTATGTGCACCGCATCGGCCGCACCGGCCGCGCCGGCCGCAGCGGCGAGGCGTTCATGATCGTCACCCCGGCCGACGCCAAGAACATCGACAAGGTGCTCAAGCTGATCGGCAAGGTCCCTGAAGAGGTCGTGCTGGAAGGCGTCGACTTCGCCGCGATCAAGGACGAGCGCCGCGTCAGCAGCCGCGAACGTGGAGGCCGCGAACGCAGCGGCCGTGAGCGCGGCGGCGAGCGTGAACGTGGCGGGCGTGATCGCGCCCGTCCGATCGCGGCCCACGGCGAAGTCGCCTCCATGGAGCCGATCGTCGCCGCCCCCGTCGAAGCCGAAGGCGAGGCCGAGGCGCCCAAGCGCCGCACGCGCGCCCGCGCCGAAGCGCCGGCCAAGGCCGCGCCCAAGGCGGCCGCCCCTCCCGCTCCCGCGCCGGCTCAAGCGGCGGCCGAGCCCTCGCGCCGCGAGCGTCCGCGCCGCGACCGCGACCATCGGGACGGTCGCGACAATCGCGACAGTCGTGAGGACCGCGACGGCGTGGTCGGCTTCGGCTCGGACATCCCGGCCTTCCTGCTGCGCAGCGCGCCGCGCACGACAACTACGGAATAGCTGGAAAAGCTGCACTTTTAACGGCTCGTTCGGCTCTCCGCGCTAGGCGGAATCGACATTCAGCGCAGCCAGATCATGGTGGCGGCGAGGTGTACGA